>JABFQW010000140.1 GCA_013141455.1 Bacteroidales bacterium | reverse complement strand
AGCCCAATTATTTGGTTGATATTGAAGCCTGAGAAATAGACTTGGTAACAATTATTTTGATGTTTTGACCTAAAAGTTGTAACTTAGAAAAATACTTTAAAAAGTCAGATTCATGAAAGAAAAATTTCATCTTAACCTGGGAAATAATTAAACAGTAGATTAAGTTTAAATAGCTATTAAACAGATTATTATTAATTTTGGATTGATTTTTGAATAAATATAGGTATTATAGTGAGCTATTAAATATATAAGATTATGAAACGCATTACATTACAAGTCGCCATTACAGTTTTCTTGGTTTTTTCTTTTGTAGCCTGTCGAAATCACGACAATCCGGTTCAGGAAAAACCTACTGAATTCCTCGATTTGAAGGTTGACAAGGCTTTTAAGTTTGAGAGTTTCTCTAATCTTGAAACTTCAATCAAAATAGCCAATACCAAGGCCGCGGGTGTCGAAATCATCCAGATTTACGATGCACATCCGGCGAAAGGCGGAAGAATAATTTTGACCGGTTCAGTTGATCAGAATGGTGAATTTAAATTACCATTGCGTATCGCTTCACGCTTAAAAGAGGTATATGTTGGTAAATTATCGTCAACCGGTGTAAACGAATTTGTTGCTGTTCAGGTTAAAGGTTCAGCCATTCAGTTCAACTTCGCTACTGATAAGTCGGTTGCCACAATCACGCCGTGTGGTGAGGATTGTGATATTACTGCACAAGGTTCATATAGTGGTGATTTTATAATCACATCAGGACAAGTAGTTTGTGTGGATGAAGGCACAAGTGCCACATTTAGTAAATTGAAGATTGAAACAGGTGGTACCTTACGTGTTTGCGGGTCGGTTTTCGTGAATAACTATAAAAGTGGCGGTGGCTCAGGCACGATCATTGTTTCGCCTGATGGTTCAATAAACCTGCCTAAATACAGCATTGATTTTACCATTGAAAATTATGGTAATCTGAATTTTTCGGGAAATGGAACCGTTCAAACAAACCGGAATATCCATAACTGGGGAGAGGTTTCATCCGCTTGTAAGATGATAAATCAGGGTACGATCACCAACGATGGTACGTTTACCTGTTCAAAAGAATTTACGAATAACCCGGATGCTGTTTTTGTAAACAATTGCCAGTTTTTCATTACCGATGAATCATCCAATGCACTTAAACAAAATGGTGAATTCAGAAATAATGGTTATGTGAGCGTTGACGGCACTGCCGAGTTTTCAGGTTCAGGAAATAAAATAACTTTCCTGGGAGTAGGTAGTTTGATCGAAACTGAAGATTTCAAGATTATGGGTAATATTTCGGGACCTGCAAGCCAGGGAAGCCAGATCACTGCCAATGATGATGGACAATCCTCGGCTGGTGTTACAGTAAGTGGCTATGTTGATTTATGTGTGGAAAATGATTTTAGCCCTGATAATGCAACGTATGGTGAACATGTTACCTTCTGCGATTATGAAATTGACGAATTTGAATGTGATGAAAATGAGGCGCCAAGTATCACGAGTTCACTCCAGATTGGCGGACTTGTTAATCAGGCGATTACACCTTATGTGATTACCGCAACCGGAACAGAAACGATTAGTTATACTGCTACGGGTCTTCCTTCAGGCCTGACTTATAATTCGTCTTCACATACCATCAGCGGCACACCTGCGTCAGCCGGTACTTTTGAGGTTGAACTTACGGCTACCAATTTCATGGGGTCTGATACCGAAACCCTCGTTATCGTAATCACTCAGCCTGCTGCTGCACCGGTTATAACAAGCGTGCTTACTGCTGAAGCTACGGTTGATGAAACCTTTAACTATACTTTAACAGCCAGTGGAGCTGGCCCAATCACTTATAACGTCACCAATCTGCCCGATGGTTTAAGTTTCGACCCTGATAGCCAGTTGATTTCCGGAAGCCCTTCGGAAGCCGGAACCTACAATATAAATTTATTCGCCACGAATGAAGGCGGAACAACAACTGAGACCCTCGTTTTAACTGTCGGGACACCACCAACAATCACGAGTGCGCTTACAGCCGAAGGTACCGCCGATGTTCAGTTCGACACCTACACACTTACTGCAACAGGTTCGCCGGTAATCAGTTACCAGGCTACAAACCTCCCTCAGGGATTATCGTTCGATGCCGATTTACAAACGATAAACGGAACACCTACTTTTTCGGGGGTTTATGATGTGTTGCTGACGGCAACAAACAGTTATGGGATCGATGTTGAAACCCTTGTTATTACGATAAACGTTGGTGTTCAGCCACCTGTAATAACGAGTTCATTAACCGCCAACGCACAAAAGAATTATCCATTTACATACAGCATTACGGCTGATGGATCAGTTCCATTGGAATTTAATGCAACTAACCTGCCGGCAGGCTTAGAATTCAGTGGAAATACGATCAGCGGAATCCCGATAGTAGAAGGAACATTTAATATCCCTATCTCAGCCACAAATAGCGCCGGTACCGACACAGAAACACTTGTTCTTGTTGTCGCTGCAGGAAGTTCGAGCGATGCTGATGGTGACGAAGTACCTGATAATCTTGATGAATACCCGTCCGATCCTGATCGCGCATTCAATTCGTACTATCCAAACGAAACTGATTTTGGAAGCCTTGCTTTTGAAGATTTGTGGCCCGGTTACGGTGACTATGATTTCAATGACTTTGTCGTGAACTTCAACTATAAGATTGTCTCAAATGCCCAGAATGAAGTAGTAGATGTTGTTGCCAAATACCAGATTATGGCCGATGGCGCTTCGATGGATAATGGTTTCGGTATCATTTTCAACACAGCTTCGTCCAATGTTCAAAGCGTGACAGGTTGTATAAGGTTTGGAAATGCGGTAGTTATGGATCCGATCGGATTTGAATTAGGGCATACGAATCAAACCGTCATCATCCCTTTCGACGCCATCAATCCGATCATGGATGGTGGTATGGCAAATACCATTCCTGATGGAAAATACATTCAGACAACGGTTAACACAGTCACAATTAACTTTGCGACCCCTCAGGCTTCGATTGGTCAACCACCGTATAATCCATTTATTTTTGTTGATCAGGAACGTGGCCGTGAAGTGCATCTGAAAGATCAGGCACCGACTGACCTTGTAAATCCTGAATTTTTTGGAACATGGAGCGATGCCTCTGTACCTGAAAGCGGATTATATTACCGGTCATCAAACGGATTGCCGTGGGCAGTTGAAATACCGGTTAATTTCGACTATCCAAAGGAAGTTGTCGATATTTTGGTCACACATTTGAAATTTGCTGATTGGGCCCAATCCTCTGGCATCGATTATCCCAATTGGTATATGGATAATACCGGTTTTCGCAATCAGGAGAATATTTATGTGATCCCGCAACAATAAAACATTACTGAATATTTAAAATGAAAAAATCCGGTAAGCCAACAGCTTACCGGATTTTTTTTCATTTGGCACGAGCTTGATACAGTATTTACAAACCGAATCCGAATCCAATTCTGATCAATGGGTTATCGTATGGCGAATCAAGTGTTTCATTTAGGTTGTATAATATAGTGATACTTACAAAAGAGTTTTCACTTAACAATTGCCTGTAACCTCCGCCAACGAAGATGCTGTGAACCAGAATACGTTCACGGTCAAGTTGATCGGGACTTCCCCAGAATACCTTTTCATAACTAAGAATTTCATTTTCGGCCTGTAAAAATAGTCCACGGTAAACGTCGAAGATGGTGTATAATCCACCACCATAATTATGGGTAGATGCTTCTACACCAAGATCCTTGTATTTGAAATAATTATAAGTGAGTCGGGTTCCGAACTCCCAACGCGTGGTAATCCTGTATCCGATTTGCGGCGATACGGTAATATTAGTGCTGTAAGTCGAAAAACCAAGTCCGAAATCACCGCCTAAGACCCAACGGTTATCTCCCCGGTTTTGATAATCAATGCCTTGAGAATAGGCCATCGATTGGATGATGAATAAGGAAGAACAAATCAGTACTGTCTTGAAAAAATACCGTTTCATATTTCACATTGTTTAGTTTCATCAGCGAAAATACAATAATCGTGAAGATTTTCCGTATTGGTTTAGTTAATTATCTTTGCCGGTCTTTTCGGTTGAACAATACCCTAAAATGAAAAAAAATTCTTCATTACTGTTACTCATCATTCCCATTGCATTGTTGTTGTTCGATGCATGCCGCAAACAGGATCTTATCAGCAACGACAGTGCTTTAAAATTAACATTCTCAACCGATTCGGTAGTTTTTGATACGGTTTTCACTTCTATCGGCACTTCTACACGCCGGTTAATGATTTATAATACAAGCAATAAACGGCTCAATATATCGTCAATTCAAGTGGGCGAAAATGGCGGATCTGTTTTTAGGCTGAATGTTGACGGGACTCCTGGTCTAGCTTTTGAGAACATCGAAATCGCGGCAAACGATAGTTTGTTTGTTTTCGTACGGGCTACAATCGATCCGTTAAATGTTGATAATCCATTTGTTGTGGAAGACGATCTTGTTTTTTTAATCAATGGAAATATTCAAAAAGTGAAATTGATTGCCTGGGGTCAGGATGCAAATTATATTATCGCCGATCAAATTGTTAAAAAATTTCCAAAATTCAAAATAGTGGCAGATAGCTTGCAGACGGTGCATTGGACAGCAGGTAAACCCTATGTTGTTTATGGTTACGCCCTGATCGATTCGTATGGTGAACTGATCATCGATGAAGGAGCAAGGGTCTATTTCCATGATAAATCGGGGCTCTGGGCTTTTTCTGATGGCGTACTTAAAGTTCGGGGAACCTTAGAAAATCCGGTAATTTTTCAGGGCGACCGGCTCGAACAGGAGTATCGCGATATACCCGGTCAATGGGATCGTATCTGGCTCATGGATGGAAGACAGGGTTTCGATCATGAAATTGATTACGCCATCATTCGTAACGGGTTTATCGGTATTCAGGCCGAATCATTCCTGAAAGCAACTGCAAATAATTTGATACTACGGAATACAATTATCGAAAACCAGACAGGGATGGGAATCTTTACCCGTTTGTTTGCTATTGACGCATCAAACCTTGTCGTTGCAAATTGCGGTAATTATAGTATGGCGCTTTCTATTGGAGGCGACTATCGCTTCATGCACACGACAGTGGCAAATAACTGGAGCTTGTCAACAAGAAACAATCCATCGATTTTGCTTAATAATTATACGTTTGATTCGCTGGATGTTGCGATTCCAGTCCCATTTAATCTTGTGATGGGAAACTCAATTATTTATGGATCGAACAGCGAAGAAATTGAAACAGATTTTGTTGGAGGAGCCGATTCAACCTATCTGTTTGATCATTGTCTGGTAAAAACCGAACGTAAACTATCTTCGTTTCCAGGGTTTGCCGATTGTTTTAAGAACCAGGATCCGTTGTTCAAGGATTATGAAGCTTTCGATTACCATCCTGATACCTTATCCCCCGTTATCGGAAAAGGAAAGATCGATTATTCAAATATCGTTCCCAATGATCTCGATGGCGTTTCGCGATTGCCACTTCCCGATTTAGGCGCTTATCAGTTTGTTCCCAAAATAAATTAATCAATACCTTCATTTGCTGATGATTATCGGAATTGGTGGCGTGAGTACTGCCGGAAAAACAACAACAGCCAACAGAATCAGAAAACTTTTCGATGGGCTAAGGGTAAGTATAATCTGTCAGGACGATTTTGTGAAACCGGTTAATGAGATTCCATTCATCGGTGAAAGGGTCGATTGGGAGCATCCAGACTCGGTTGATCATTCGAAATTATTCAATACAATTTTGGCAGAGAAACAAGTCAACGATATTGTGATTGCGGAAGGTTTAATGATATTTTATCACAAGGAAATTGATGAATTGTTCGATAAAAAGATTTTTGTTACGATAGATTATGAAACCTTTAAACAAAGGAAAGCGAACGATAATCGGTGGGGTCATGAGCCGGAATGGTATATAAATCATATCTGGGATAGTTACCTTAAATTTGGCCGGTTAGCGAATGCAAAAAACTATCTGACATTGGATGGAACACTGAAAGTTCATGACAACGAATTACTATCATATCTGAAGAGATGAACCACGAATTGAACAATATATTGATCGAAAAAACAACAGCATTTGTAAAGTTGAGCCTGCAAAATGCAGAAGCCGGACACGACTGGTGGCATGTTGAACGTGTTCGAAGGACAGCATTAAAACTTGCTGACGGATTAAATCTGAATAAGTTGGTTATTGAACTGGCTGCGCTTCTTCACGACATCGCTGACTCAAAATTTCATGATGGTGACGAAAATATAGGCGTTGAAACAGCAAAACGATTTCTAATAGAAAATGCCGTGGACAAGGAGGTGATTGAAGAAGTTTTATTTATCGTGAAACACCTTTCATTTAAAAGCTCATTCGGTTTTGATAGTCCAAAATCAATTGAGTTTCAGGTTGTTCAGGATGCTGACCGTCTCGATGCCATTGGAGCAATTGGAATAGCCCGGGCATTCAGTTATGGTGGATTCAAAGGTCGCCCGTTTTACGATCCTGCGATCAAATCGCAACATTTTACTGACACTACGCAATATAAGAATAGTAAAGCACCTACAATCAATCATTTCTACGAAAAACTGCTCCTGTTGAAAGATCAGATGAATACAAGCCAGGCAAAAGAGATTGCTGAAAAACGACATGCCCGTTTGCTGACTTTTTTAGAAAATTTTTATGAAGAATGGGGGTGAGGTGACTAATTTGAAATATATCGGATGGTTCATGTGTTTTGAATAAATATTTCACTACTGTCCGATTAAAATTTGGCAAAACTCTTGAACAGTGTAAATAGCTTAACCTCTACGAGGTAAATCTTTTCTATAGCTTGTTTTCTTTACAGTACCAAATCTCCTACGGAGAACTTTCCGCGTAGCGGAAAAAGTATTGTAGAACAGTAGAATACGATTACAGGATTCCGCGTAGCGGATATACATTAATTTTTACCGGACAGTAGTGTAAATATTTAGTGAATATTGTCTCGCAAATACACTTATGGCGAGGGTTTCCTGATGAACTTCCTCCTAAGATTTGTGTCCAAAATTTCAATTTCTTGTCAACTAAGTTCTGAAACTCAACGTTCTACTGAACTCACGCCGAAGTCTTGCGGGTATTTTGTTATTATGCGTTCGTGCTACTTCCTGTATGAATTTCATCCACCAAGGGTTCGTAAATCTGCCCATTATAAGGTGGAATTTTGATTTGTCTCATAACTTATCGCAATCAATTGTTTGATTAGTTAATCTATGGTCTTTTCTAATTTTTGTTCGTAAGGATTTACGATATAGTTCTTTGTTAGCAAATGGATAGCAGTTAACTTTGTCAAAGAGATTATTTTTTGTTTTTTCAGAAACATTTTGCATAAAGTATAAAATCAATTGCTCTTCTTTTTCTTCAAAGTCAAGTCCTGAATACTCGGAAAAGAAAACATTAAGTGATGAAACATTTTGTAATGTATTTACCCAATGTCCACCAGCATGTTTTCCGTCACACCCCAATTTAGTTTCATAATATTCTTTAACTCGTTTTCTAATTGTCCGCTTTTTATTTGGACCTGCTTTGCCAATATAAACAATGGTTTCGTCAGGAAACCAAAAATGTTCAAGTCGTTTCTTAATACCCAATAAGTCTGCAACCTTGTTGTCAAGTTGTATTTGTTTTCCACTTGTTTTTATTAATTCTATCCACTTCTGGATTGCAATGTCGCTAAAATCAGGTTTGTCGATGCAAACTAATTTGTCAATGTTGTCTGTCAAAGCTACAATATAGAAACCACAAGCTTTTGAATTTATAAATTCCCCCCATCGAACTTGCCCACTAAAGGGTAGTCCCGTTGTCTTTAAAAGTCGTGTTATAGTGGTCGGCATTTTTTATTATTTTTTGTTGTCAGTTTGAATCTCCGATGTCGCCCAAACATGATGAATAACTAACTGATATAAGTATGTTTAGCATAAGTGACATTTACTAATTCTTGAGTTCTGTACTGAAAACGGCACTGTTTTCACATTTGTCGGTCACCTTTACAACCAATTTGTTTATTCCTTTTTTCAATCGTTCATCAAAATCATAGGTGAGCAAATTGTTTTTCGCATCGAAATCCATCAAGATCCATTGTCCATTCAGCGTGCCACGATACGTTGAAATGCCTGACAATTCATCCTTGATTTCTAACTGTAACCGTTTCAATGCATTGACCTGACCGCCTTTGACGAAGTTCATCGGTTTTATCTGAGGCTTGATTGTGTCGGCCAACAAGGCGAAATCACCCAGGTTTCGTACCGAAGCCACTACGAATCCATTTTCCCAATTACCACCCATGGCAGTCGGATTTTTGCCTTTTTCGATATTGACAATCAACAGTTTATTTTTTGAGATTTTTTCGTTGCCGGGTTTAATACCAATTTTATATCGTTGATGAACCGGTATATTATCCTGACCGACATGGATGATTTGTGAAAGAAATCCTTTTCCGGGTTTTGACCCGAACGACAATAGCTGATCGCGATAAAAGCACCCAGGCCCGAATTGGACAAAATAGTTATTCTGTTTGATTTCGAATGCCTTTTCGGTAATGATTTTTGTGCGTGTTGTATCGGTTTTGGTTTCATTCACAACTTTTGATTTCACCCCTTTCACCGTGAAAGGCAGGTGGCAGGTATTGCCCTGATAATCCTTTACCACGAATTCGGCCTGGTAGGTTTTTCCTGTCTCCACTTTCAGGATTCCCTTGTTAATCACTTTTTGATACATTGATAGTTCGTTCAACGGGTCGATTTCGGTGCGGATAACCCGGCTTTTGTAAGCCATAAAAAAATCGTAATCAATCAAACTGTTGATGTAACGCGTTTCGTCAAACGAAAACCTGTCGGCTTCAAACGTATAAACTTCCTGATTGTCAACACGAAGACTTATCGTGTAAACACCATTTGTATTCGGTACACCATCGAGTTGGTCCGAAGTGCTTATTCCAAATGCTATTTCACCCGAGGCCTCAATGACCGTTGGCTGCATTGGTTTTTCTTTCTCTCCGGTTCCTGAAACACCAATTATCGATCGTTTATTTGAATTATTTGCAAATGAATTATCTCCAATAGGATACAACACAAGCCTGCTGATAACCGGCCTGATTTTATCCTTCACCGTAAACCCAAATTGAAGCGGATTCATGATTTCCTGACTTTTTGTATCGCGTATTTCGAAATGCAGGTGCGGCCCTTCAGATGATCCCGAATTGCCTGAAAATGCCACTATTTGGCCCTTTTTTACCTGAATGGCATCTTTTTCAAGATATAGGTTCACCTCAAAACTCTCCGATTTGTATTGTTGTTGTTTGACATACGTTGCAATTTCAGTCGCAAACTGTTGCAAATGCGCATACACGCTCGTATGACCATCGGGATGATCGATATATAATGCTTTACCGAATCCACCGGGTGAAACGGCTATTCTGCTCACATATCCATCTTCAATCGCAAATACTTTATGTCCGGTTTTGTTGGCCGTTCGTATATCAATGCCCGAATGAAAGTGATTCGAACGTAATTCGCCGAATGTACCCGAAAGGGAAATGGGAATGTCGATCGGAGCGCGGTAAACCGGAGTTGATGGTTTGTTTTGACCAACTACTATTTGTATAATTGATATGGAAATAATCAGGAATGACAAGCATTTTCTCATTTTAAAAAATTCTAAGTAAGTCGATCATCTTATTGATAACGAAATCAGCATCCTGAAAATTACCCTGAAGATTGTTTTCGTTAAAGAAAACTGTAGTTATCCCGGCTTTTTTTGCGCCTACGATGTCCATTTCATAACTATTTCCGATCATAACACATTCATTGGCAGCAAACTGCGATTGCCGGGTCACTTCTTCAAAGAAACGTATATCCGGTTTTTTGAAACCGAGTTCCTTTTGCGAAAAAAAATGATGGAAACAGACATCGGCACCAACCCGTTGCAATGCGGCGATCATATCCCTGGTGTCAGAATGATCGGCGCTTGTCGCGATAATACAACTGTATTTTTTGTTAAAACAGCTTAATACTTCCTGTGCACCTTCTATCCATGCCACTTTTTCCCAGGATGACATAGTGCCACCGAGTTTAAAATCGCGCATGATGGTATCACCCCAGTCAAAAATAAGCGCTTTTATCATTGATTTAAATTTTGGCAAAAATATGAAATACCTGTTATCCTATTTCGTTCAAATCTATATTCCGTACTTCATTTTGATGTAATTTTGCCAGCTTGTGAAAAGCGTCAGGCTCTTCCAATTTCTAATAATTGATGAGATTGAGATTCCGTAAAACTATTTTTTTTGAACAGGTTGCTTCGAGACGGTTACGTTTGACGATGTATCTGGTTTGGATTTTAACCGTTTCGTTGTTTTTCATGGGGACAAGCCGTTTGATTTTTTACCTGATGAATCTTTCGGCCTATTCAAACCTTAGCTTATTCGAATTAGTCAGATTACTATTTATCGGCATCCGTTTCGACCTCTCCGCCCTGGCGCTTCTCAATTTACCCGTTGTTCTTTTGATGTTGGTTCCCATCAGGGTTAAATACAATAAATATTATCTGAAAACGGTGATCATCATCGCCATGATTGTGAATTGTTTGGCTATTTTACTTAACCTTATCGATACAATTTACTTTCGTTACATCTCGAAACGAACGACTTTTGAGTTATTTCAGTTCTTTGGCAACAAAAATGAAAATATTGATGGGTTGCTCATTCAGTTTTTGATCGATTTTTGGTATATGTTGGTCATATTTTTGATATTGTGCGTATTACTGTTTAAAGCTTTTTCATTTTTTAAAGCAGTTGAGCCTTCAGTTTTAAAGAAACACAATTGGTATCTGTTACATTCATTGTTTTTTATCGTCGGCATTGCCATGTCAGTCGTTTTATTTCGTGGCGGATTACAACTGAAACCAATCAGTTTGATTACCGCTGCCAATTACACTTCCTCACAAAATATACCTTTATTAATCAATTCGCCGTTTTCCATCATCAAGACACTCAAAAATAAGTCGATACCCGATTTCCATTTCTACGAGGATGATTCGATTGAAAAAATTTATTCACCGGTTCATGAAAAACTCAGGGTGAATCGGTTTGGACTTGATTCAGGCTTTAAAAATGCCAATGTTGTTATTTTGATTCTCGAGAGTTTTGGCCGCGATTATATAGGTTATTACAACAATTCGCAACCCAGCTGCACGCCTTTTCTTGATTCCTTGCTCGGGCAAAGCCTTACGTTTGAGGGATTTGCAAATGGCCGGAGATCGATCGAGGCATTACCTGGTATTTTGAGTGGGATTCCTTCGCTCATGGATATTGATTTTCCCAGTTCGCCTTATGTGAACAACAAAATAGATGGGTTGGGGACACTGTTGTTAAAAAAAGATTATCATACTTCATTTTTTCATGGAGGTAACAATGGTACCATGAGTTTCGATGTGTTCGCCCGATCGGCCGGGTTTATGCATTACTATGGCCGCGACGAATACAATAACGAGGATGATTTTGACGGGAAATGGGGTATTTTTGATAAACCATTTTTACAATTTGCAGCCAAAAAGTTTGCTACTTTCGATCAACCATTTATCAGTGCCATTTTTACTCTTTCGTCGCACCATCCTTATACTATTCCATTGGAAGACAAGGATTTATTAAAAATTTCTGAAAATTCCTCTGAAGCATCAATCCGTTACACCGATCGAAGCCTGCGTGAGTTTTTCATTACCTCCGAAAAGATGGAATGGTATAAAAATACCATTTTCATCATCACTGCCGACCACACCCCCGAACATGCGCGTTCGGCCTATTTCCAGAGTTCAATGGGGATTTTTGCCGTACCGGTTGCGTTTTATGTTCCCGGCAAAAATATCAGACAGGCAACAGGTGAGATAGCCCAACATATTGATATATTACCAAGTTGTATGGCGTTGACAGGCAATGCTGACGATACTGTTTTTTCGTTCGGGAGAAATGTTTTCGACTCTGTTAGTGAGCCATTTACAATTAATTATATCAATGGTGTTTATCAGTATTCTGATGGAAAATTTGTGATGAAACATGATGGAAATCATGCACTCGCTTTTTACAATTTCATCAATGATTCGCTCTTAGGGCAAAATGCTATTGAACAGTATCAACATGAAGTAATTTTAAGTCGGAACAAGCTGCAAGGTATTATACAACAGTATAATAATAGAATGAATCACAACAAGTTAACAATTGAATGAGAGACAATAAATTCAAAAAGAACATACTGTTTGTTGTAAATCCCATTGCAGGCCACTCACAAAAAGAGGAGTTTCCCGATTTTGTAAAAAGGATGCTTGACCACGATCAGTTTAATTACCGGATTGAGTTTACCCAATATGCCGGACACGCTATTTTGCTTGGTATTGATGCCGCCAACGAAGGACTCGATATGGTTGTTGCCGTTGGTGGTGATGGGACAATAAACGAAGTTGCACGTGGATTGATAAATTCTGAAACCACGCTGGGCATTATACCAAGCGGATCGGGAAACGGACTGGCCCGTCACCTGAATATTCCGCTTAATTTTGAAGGGGCATTGCAACTCATAAACAGCGGTAAGAAATCAAAAATTGACACAGGAATAATTAATGGTCAAACATTTGTAAGCATCGCTGGTGTTGGTTTTGATGCCCTTGTTGCTGATTTGTTCGCCAAAGAACCAAACCGTGGTTTTCTGACGTATTTTAAAATTGTCGCTACGCATTACCAACGATATAAGCCTGAAAATTATACCATTGTCCTCGATAACCAACAAATAATAAAAACCACGGCCTTGTTTATTTCGTTGGCAAATTCAAATCAATTTGGTTACAATACAACGATAGCCCCGGAAGCGGAACTCAACGATGGCTTGCTTGATGTTTGTATCATCGAGAAACCGAATATTTTCGATATGCCATTGATTATCAATTTGATGCTTTTGAAAATAATTCATAAATCAAAGTTTGTTCAGATTTATAAAGTGAAAAACCTCGAGATAAAAAGGACGAAAAACAAGGTTGTTAATATTGATGGTGAGCCAATAAAATTAGAAAAAGATTTAAGAATAGAAGTTAATCCATTGAGTTTGAATATAATAATTCCATAATTCATGAGTAAAAATAAACGCGAAGGAATCGTTTATTCAACAAATCCTTCATTTGTTTACGATGATAATGAAACAAAACCGTTAACACCTGCAGCAAAAATGCAGGATTTACGTGTTATGTTAGATAAAAAACAAAGAGCCGGAAAAAAAGTCACCTTAGTCAAAGGATTTGTTGGTGCTAACGAAGATTTAAACGAACTCGGTAAATTACTGAAAACAAGTTGTGGTGTCGGTGGAAGTGTTAAAGATGGTGAAATCATCATTCAGGGTGATTTTCGTGAGCGAATTATGGCTTTGCTGTTGCAAAAGGGTTATAAGGCAAAGCTTTCGGGTGGTTGATCTGACCTTCATTTTTTAGAATCGCTATTGGTCAACCATTGAATTTATTGAATTCAGACATTTTATTTCGGATACTACTTCTCAAACTTTATAAGGGTAAGTCAAATGTATTTTTACGAAATTTGCAGCCTGATTCGGGAAGTATTTCCTGTTTCACACGCAAAACCCTGATTATTAATTAACAGATAAATTTATTTTCATGTTAACACCCTATATTCAATTTTTAGAATCAGTATTCCAAACGTTGAACCTCACCGAGTATTATTTTAAAATGTTGACTCAGGGAACTGCTTTTTTGAGCGTGGTCATCGGCTCCATGATATTTTATTTCATCGCGTGGTTTGTCATCAACCGAACAATAATCGCGCTGATTCAACGCAGTGAGAATGATTATGACGATATACTGATTAAGAATAAAGTCATCTCACGTGCTTCCTATTTGGTTCCCGCTTATATCATCAATAGCTTAGTGCTGTTGACACTTCCCGACTTTCCGAATGTAGGCGATTTTATTCAGGAGTCGATTGAAGTTTATGTCATCGTCATGGTAATCCTGATCCTGATTGCCCTGATAAATTCGGGTTTCGAGATATATAACTCCTTTGAAGTTTCGAAAAATAAACCGGTCAAGGGTTTGGTACAAGTTGTAAAAATTGTGGTTTATATCATTGGATCGCTGATGGTTATCGCTTCAATTCTCGATCGCAGCCTTGGAACACTCTTCTTAGGTCTGGGAACACTTTCGGCGGTGTTAATGCTTGTGTTTAAAGATGCCATTCTGGGTTTTGTCGGCGGTATTCAGCTTTCGCTAAACGATATGGTTCGTCTTGGCGATTGGATAAGTATGCCAAAATTTGGTGCGGATGGTGTGGTACTCGATATCACACTCACCACCGTTAAGGTTCAGAATTTTGACAAAACCATTACTACTATCCCTACGTACGCGATGGTATCCGACTATTTTACAAACTGGCGTGGCATGACCGAATCGGGCGGACGAAGAATCAAACGGAATATTTCGATTGATATGGAGAGTGTGCAGTTCTGTACACCGGATATGCTTAAGTATTTCAAGCAGTTTCAATTAATTACTGACTTTATCGATCTGAAAGAGAAGGAGTTGGAAACAACGGCCAGTTCAACAACATTAAATCCGGTAATGCTTGCAAATGGGAATCAACTCACAAACTTAGGCGTATTCAGGGTTTATCTTACGGCCTACCTTAACAGTCTTCCTGATATACATAAGGAGATGCCCGTATTGGTCCGGCAACTGCAATCAACTGAATTTGGTATCCCGGTTGAACTGTATCTGTTTAGCAATCGCCTCGAAAACGCTTTTTACGAAAATCTTCAGAGTGATATTTTTGATCATATTATTTCTGTTATACCACTGTTTTATTTACGGATATATCAGTCGCCCACCAGTTTTAAGCAAAGCTAAATTTTACGTTGGCCCATTTTCTCCATTTACAATAATGCAATCGTTTCAGATAATTTAATTCAAGAAAGACTGTATCGGCTTTAAAAATGTAAACTACACGAAATAAGTAAGTTAATGTCTTGTTTTTAATAATTTCCCATTGGCCTGAATTGCTATTTTGGCATTATTGATTACATTTGTAGAAATTATCCGAAAAACAGAACAATCTAAGCATTTTCTCATGAGTTACATTTCATTTGTAAAAGGCCAGCTTATAAATCTTGAATTCTCGTTGGGTCGCGAATTAGTAAGGTCGAACCGCTCAGGCGGATATTCAAGTACCACCATTGCCGGTTGCAACACCCGAAAATATCATGGTTTGCTGGTTGTGCCCCAACCCTGGTTCGATCATGATAACCATGTGCTGCTTTCATCAATCGATGAGACCATCATCCAGCATGATGAACAGTTCAATTTTGGTGTTCGGATGTATCCAAATGGTGTGTTCGATCCACGTGGACATAAGTATCTGCGCGAATTTTATGCTGAACCAATACCACGGCTTATCTATCGTGTTGGCGGCGTGGTACTTTCAAAAGAAATGATTTTTGCTGAAAATGAATCGAGGATACTGATCAAATATACCCTGCTCGATGCCCATTCGAGGACGACCTTGCGATTGAAACCATTTCTTGCTTTCAGAAATGTTCATCAGCTTTCAAAAGCCAATATCAACCTGAATAACAAGTTCGAAGATGCCCAGAACGGAAAAAGCTGGCAACTTTACAGCGGTTATTCGCGCCTGTATTTTCAGCTTTCGAAAGAATGTGAATACACGCATATCCCTGATTGGTATTATAATGTTGAATATATCCGTGAAAAAGAACGGGGATTCCCTTCACATGAAGATTTGTTTGTTCCTGGTTTTTTCGAGGTAGAACTCAAAAAGGGTGAAAGTGTAATCGTTTCGGCGGGTCTCGAAGAGAAGCAGCCAGCTACCTTCAATCGTCAGTTTAGCACTGAGTCGAACAAACGTACACCACGAAATAATTTCGAGAATTGTCTGATCAATTCCGCCGAGCAGTTCATCGTCAGGGATAAGAAAAAGGCTGAGATCATGGCTGGATTTCCCTGGTTCGGAACCTGGGGACGCGATACTTTCATTGCCCTTCCCGGACTGACTTTGCTCAGAGGTGCTGAAGCTGACTTCAAAGCCGTGATCGATACCGCACTCTCCAATATGCAGGGACCTTTGTTTCCTAATATCGGACATAACAACAAACCTGATTTTTCGTCAGTTGATGCACCACTCTGGTTCTTCTGGAGCATGCAGCAATATACATTACTGAAAGGCAACCATGCTGAAATATGGAAAACCTATAAGAAGAAATTTCAACTCATTTTAAACGGATATAAGCAGGGCACTGATTTCAATATAAAAATGAACGACAACGGTCTCATTTATGCAGGCAGTACCGGTTTGGCTCTTACATGGATGGATGTTGTGAGTAACGGAAAACCTGTTACCCCGCGCACCGGGTTTGCAGTCGAAATAAATGCCTTGTGGTATAATGCTGTTTGTTTTGCCATTGAATTGGCTACCAAAGCTGGCGACAAAGCCTTCGTAAACGAATGGAAAAGCTGGCCTGAGAAAATAAAATCAACATTTATTGCAACATTTTGGGATGATAGTAAAGGTTATTTGGCTGATTGTGTTGATGGTGATGAGGTTGATTGGACAGTACGACCCAATATGCTTTTCGCCGTTTCACTGCCCTATAGTCCGCTCAACGATGACATGCAGATACAGGTGTTGAATATGGTAAAGTCGGAATTGCTAACCGAGAGGGGATTAAGAAGTCTGACTCCGAAAGATGAGAATTACATAGGTGTTTTGACCGGTAATCAACAGGAACGCGATCAGGCTTATCATCAAGGCACTGTGTTTCCGTGGTTGATTGGTCCTTTTTGCGAAGCTTGGCTTAAGTTGCATGGTAAAAGTGGTATTTCGTTAGTCGATGAAATTTATCATGGATTCGAACCAACCTTGCTTGAAGCTGGAATTGGAAATATTTCAGAAGTCTATGATGGCAACCCTCCGCATGATCCGCGTGGCGGTATTTCTCAGGCATGGAATGTGGCCGCCTTACTTACAGTAAGAAAAATGCTTGATGATATGAGTGAAAATACAAATAACAGTATTAAATAATTCGTCCTATGAAGGTTTTAATGTTCGGTTGGGAGTTTCCACCACACATCACCGGCGGCCTGGGTACGGCTTGCTTTGGTTTAACAAAAGGCCTGGTGAAACATGATGTTGAAATTATTTTTGTGGTGCCAAAAGCCTATGGTGACGAAAGTGAGGAAGCTGTACGATTAGTCAATGCCAGCGATGTTAGCATTGATCTGTCGAAAGAAGAAAGCAAACATTACTGGGACAGGGTTCAATATATGGAGATCGGTTCAAATATTATCCCTTATGTTGGGCCTGAGAATTTTACCATACTGACAGAACATCAGGAACATGCCTCTGATAATTTTAAAAGCGATGTTTTTTCAAAGAAATACGAGTTTTCAGGGAAATACGGTTCGAACCTTATGGAAGAAGTTGCCCGTTATGCATTGATTGGTTCTTCAATTGCTACCCGCTACGATTTTGATATTATTCACGCACACGATTGGCTTACCTATTCGGCCGGCGTTGCCGCTAAGGAAACAACCGGCAAACCTTTGGTTGTTCACATGCACGCCACCGAATTCGATCGGTCGGGCGAAAATATAAATACCGATGTGTATGAAATTGAACGCAATGGTATGATGAAAGCCGACAGGGTAATTACCGTGAGTAACCTCACGCGTAATATCGTGATTGAAAAATACGGGATCGACCCTCAAAAAGTTATTACGGTGCACAATGCAGTTGAGCCGGTCGAAAAGCCGGAGGAGAGCCAATACGAAAAACAGGTCAAAGAAAAGGTAGTCACATTTCTTGGCAGGATCACTTTTCAGAAAGGACCGGAATATTTTGTTGAGGCAGCGCGTAAGATTTTAAAACGCGATAACAATGTTCGTTTTGTCATGGCCGGCTCGGGTGATCTTCTGAATAAGATGATTTTGAGGGTTGCCCAGTTACGGATTGGCGATAAATTTCACTTTACCGGCTTCTTAAAAGGCGATGATGTCGAAAAAATGTTTGCCATGTCGGATGTGTTTGTTATGCCATCCATTTCCGAACCATTTGGTATCGTCCCGCTCGAGGCTATGAGGTCGAATGTGCCGGTTGTCATTTCAAAACAATCTGGTGTTGCCGAAGTTCTCAAACATGCCATCAAAGTCGATTTTTGGGATATCGATGGCCTGGCCGATGCTATTTACGGATTATGCCATTACGAGGCATTGTCGAAAACCTTTATTAAATATGGCAAAGAGGAGGTGGATAGTCTGAAATGGGAAAATGCTGCGAAGAGTATAAAGGAAGTATATGATTCAGTGTTGGTTAAATAATTAATATTACGATAAAACAATAGGTAAAAAGAACAACCAGATATTATTCAGAAAAAACTTGGTAACAAAATAATAACCGTATGAAATCAATTTGCTTTTATTTTCAGGTTCACCAGCCGTTTCGCCTCCGTACATATCGTTTTTTCGATATCGGGAAAAATCATTACTATTATGATGAATACATCAACAGGATGATTATGCGAAGGGTAGCCGAGAAATGTTACCTGCCAATGAATGAATTGCTGTTGGCCCAGATTAAAGAATACGGAGTGCAGTTTAAAGTGAGCTTCTCCATTTCCGGAATCGCTATGGAGCAAATGGAAATGTATGCGCCGGAGGTGTTGGAGAGTTTCAGAAAACTCGTTGCAACCGGAAATGTTGAGATTTTGGCCGAAACCTATGGTCATTCACTTTCATCATTAAAAAGTCCGGATGAATTCAGATACCAGGTTGAGTTGCATTCGAAAAAGGTTCAGGAGTTATTTGGTGTCACACCAACCAGTTTCAGAAACACAGAGTTGATCTATTCTGATAAAATTGGTGAAATGGTTGCCAATATGGGATTCAGGGTGATGCTGACCGAAGGTGCAAAGCATGTGTTAGGCTGGAAAAGTCCGAATTATATGTACACCAACGCCATC
>JABFQW010000013.1 GCA_013141455.1 Bacteroidales bacterium | reverse complement strand
GATAAAAACGGAGCAAGGGGAAATTGATTCGCTGAATTTACTGAAATTAATAAACAATCACAGAAAACCGTTTTTTATTATTCTCCTGTTAACAGCTTTGCTTACATTTATTTTCACCGGACCAAGGTTTATTACCCCACTGTATAAATCGACCGTTATCCTGTATCCTACGGCCTCCAATTCCATTTCCAAAGTATTGTTAAGCACGAATTTTACAACAAACAAGGATATCCTCGAATTTGGAGAAGATGAACAAACGGAGCGGATGCTTCAGATTTTGAATTCGACAAAAATCAGAAACCGCATCATTGATAAGTACAATCTGATGGAGCATTACAGTGTTAACAGGGATGCGAAATTCAGGCTGACAAATTTATTTGATGAATACGAAAGTAAATTCAAATTCCGCAAAACCGAGTATATGGCAGTTAAGATAACTGTTTCGGATCAGGATCCTGTTTTTGCCGCCAAAATGGCAAATGATGTTGCCGAACTTTTTGACTCAACGATGAATATGATGCAAAAAGAAGTCGCGATCAAGGCATTCAGAATCGTTGAAAATGAATATACTACACTACGCTCCGAAGTAAAAGCAATGGAAGATTCGCTCGATTCGTTGCGCAGGTTAGGGATTCACGACTATGAAAGTCAGGCGGAGATGATCAACCAGCAATTAGCCATTGAGCTCGCAAAAAATAACAAAAACGGTATTAAAGCATTAGAATCGAAACTCGAAATATTGGCTAAATATGGTGGTCAATACGTTTCAATCCGCGATAACCTTGAACACGAACGTAAACAATTATCAGCGATTAAAGCCAAATATGAGGAAGCCAAAGTAGATGCAACACAAAACCTTCCGCATAAATTTGTTGTATCAGAGGCCTTTGAAGCCGAAAAAAGCTCTTACCCATTACGTTGGCTTATCTTACTCATTGCAGTTTTCTCGACCTTTGTTTTGTTGGTGATTGGTTTGATTATACTCGAAAACCTACACTTGTTTGAGCTGCCAAAAATGATCAAAACAGAGACAATTGTTCCACAGATTGAAATTAAACAAGAGATTATTGCAAAACTCGTAGTACCACAAAAACATCATAACCGAATCAACATGGAAAATTACTTTAACAATTCATCATTTATCGGTCTGATAATCAAGTGGAAAATTCACTTAGGTATTATCACGATTGTGGCAGCAATACTAGGTGCAATCTTCTCAGGACCCACTTTTATTACACCACTTTACAAATCGGAGGCAATCGCCTATCCGGCAAATATCAATAGTTATTCTGATGAAAGTGAGACCGAACAAATGTTGCAAATACTTCAGTCACAAGACATTGTTGATTCGATGATCACGAAATTCAATTTAGTTGAGCACTATAAGATCAGTCCTACATACGAATTTTTTAAAACTGCACTTTTACAACGTTTTCACGAAAATGTGAAAATCAGCAAGACTCCGTATGAAGCAATCTCCATTACCGTGAGGGATCAAAATCCTGAAACAGCTTCAAATATGGCGCAGGAGATGCTTAACCTTTATAATAATAAAATTTCTAATCTGCATCGTTCAAAACGATATGAGGTTGTGTTGATGTATGAAAATCAACTTGCTAAAAAACGTGAAACCATTGATTCGCTTAAAAATCGCTTATTCGATCTGGGAACCAAATACGGTTTGATCGATTATTCGGTTCAATCATCCGAAGTAATGCGCGGCTACCTCCGCACCATGGATGGTAGTAACAGTGGAAATGTCAATATAAAAGGTGTTGCCGAGTTAAAGAAAAACATCGAATCAATGGGTGGTGAATTGCTTATTTTGGTTTCGATGCTCCAGAATGAGTCACGTACTTATGTGGATATCAAAGTTTTATATGAGCAGGAAATGCGATTCTATAAATCAAACCTTTCCTATTCAAATATTATCTCAAAACCATTTCCTTCCGACAAAAAGGCATTCCCTGTTCGGTGGGTGATCGTGGCTTTATCATCTCTCGGTGCACTTCTGCTCGCTTTTATGGTCATCTTTATCATCGAGAACAAGCAGATGATCGTTAATAATGATTCTTCCAACTAATTAGTAAAGCAATCCATTGTCGGAACGAACTAAAATAGCCTGGCTTTATCTGGTTGCAGCATTATTTGTTGCAGTCAGCTTATACCTTGTCATTCGTAAAGACGACTACCTTATATTCACTTTCCCCATTGTTCTCGGGATTCTTTTATTGTATTTATTCTCGCTTGACAAGGTTGTCTTACTCATAAGTTTCCTGGTTCCACTATCAATAAACCTTGAAAATATTGATGCCGGATTAAGTATCTCACTGCCTTCCGAGCCATTACTATTTGGTGTTTTATTACTTTTTGTTTCAAAATTGTTGTACGAAAGAAACTATGACAATAAGATTGCAAAACACCGTATTTCAATTGCTATTTATATCATGCTAGCCTGGATGCTCATTACAACCTTCACATCTGAATTGCCGTTAGTTTCAATAAAGTACTTAGTTTCCAGGTTATGGTTTGTGGTACCCTTCTTTTTTGTGGCAGCATTGGTTTTTAAAAAATTGGCAAATATTCACTGGTTCATCTGGCTGTATATCAGCTCTTTGCTGATAGTAATTGGATACACCATCGTTCGTCATGCCGGTTTTGGTTTCAGTGATGAATCAGCACACTGGGTGATGTCGCCTCTCTATAACGATCATACAGCCTATGGTGCTGCACTTGCCATGTATCTGATTTTAGCAATCGGGTATTTATTTTACCCGGGATTGAAATTAGGCAAACGGCTCATGGTATTGGTAATAACAGGTATATTAATTTTAGCCATTGTACTCTCCTTAAGCCGTGCCGCATGGATCAGTTTTGCCGCAGCATTATTAGTATTAGCAATCGTTATCTTAAAGATAAAGTTGCGTTGGGTAGTTTTATCCTTTCTTACCCTGCTGTTTATCTTCATTACTTTTCAGAATGAAATCATCGATTTACTTGAGAAAAATAAGCAGGATTCATCCACCGATCTGGTCGAACACGTTCAATCCATCTCGAATATTTCGTCTGACGCCTCCAACCTCGAACGTATAAATCGTTGGCAGGCAGCCTTCAGGCTTTTTGATGAACGACCAATATTTGGTTGGGGACCTGGTACCTATCAGTTTGTTTATGGACCGCTTCAACGCTCGAAAGAAAAAACGATCATAAGTACCAACTCCGGTGACAAAGGCAATGCGCATAGCGAATATATCGGGCCACTGAGTGAGATGGGTTTACCAGGCATGTTAATCGTCCTATTCCTTGTTGGAACTTTGATTTATACCGGAATTAATACCTATAAAAGGGCGAAAACCAAAGAAGTAAAAGTGATTACAATGACAACAACACTTGCCCTAATCAGTTATTTTGTTCACGGATTATTGAATAATTTCCTTGATACAGATAAGCTTTCGATACCGGTGTGGGGTTGCGCAGCAATATTGGTCGTAATGGATTTGTATTTTGCTGATAAAGAATCACTCGATAAGGAGACTGACCCTAAAACGATTTCAGAATAAATCCTTTAACTTCTTAGGTGATCCGATTCTTTAAAAGAGGATGCTTATGATTTTCGTCTTCTTAATTCAGGCAAAAGTTCAGGTAATTGGCGAACACAAGCCATCTCGCGCCAGGTCTTGAAAGCTTCAACAGCAGGAGTTCCAAAATAGGTTTTACCACCTTCGAGTGAATTACCAACCGATGAAGTTGCTAAGATAACTGCTCCTTTTCCAATAACAAGGTCTTTATTAACAGCTACACGTCCCCAAAGTATAACATCATCTTCGATACGTGTAACACCGGCAATTGCCGCGTGGGCGCCAATCAGGCAGTTTCTACCGATA
>JABFQW010000146.1 GCA_013141455.1 Bacteroidales bacterium | reverse complement strand
GAAGTAAATTTAAACCCTTATTCATGGAAATAGGTAACAAAAAAGTAGTTTCACTGACGTATGAGCTGAGAGAAAACGATGCAAACGGCGAACTAATCCAAAAGGTTGAAAAAGACATGCCTTTTGTTTATTTATTTGGTATTGGCGGTTTACTGCCAAAGTTTGAAAACAGCCTTGCCGGATTAAAAACAGGAAATGTTTTTAAGTTCAGTTTAACCCCTGACGAAGCGTATGGAAACTTTGATGAAAATGCCATCATTTCGTTGCCAAAATCAGTGTTTGAAGTTGATGGCAAAATTGAAGAAGGCCTGTTAACTTTAGGAAATCAAATTACCATGGAAGATAATCATGGAAATCCGATGGATGGCATCGTACTTGAGGTTACTGATAAAGATGTTAAAATGGATTTCAACCACCCACTCGCCGGTTTAGACCTTCACTTTTCGGGTGAAATTCTTGAAGTGCGCGAGGCTACTGATGAAGAATTACAACATGGTCATGTTCATGGTGCGCATGGTCATCATCACTGATAAATGCTGAAAATCGTTGAAAAGAGGCTGTAATTGGATGAATTACAGCCTTTTTTGTTGTGACCAGATTAAAAATACAGTTGGAATTTTATGAATTTGAGGCTGCGATTTTCGCCAACTTTCGATGGTCTGACTGCGAATAAATTCATCAGGCATGCTAAGGTTTGCTGCGATACATAACATTGTATCGGGGCGGCAATGTTTTACAAGGGCTTCGAACAACTGCATATTTCGAAACGGTGTTTCAATAAATAGTTGGGTTTGTGAGGTACTGATTGTAATTTTTTCAAGTGACTTGATGGCATGTTCCCTTTCATTTGCCTGAATAGGCAGATACCCGTGAAAAGCGAACGATTGCCCATTAAAACCAGAGCCCATCAGGGCAAGAATGATGGAGCTCGGTCCCGTCAATGGTATAACTTTGATACCAGTTTGATGTGCCAGCTCAACGACTACGGCACCCGGATCGGCCACACATGGGGTACCGGCTTCTGATAATAGACCGATTGATTTTCCTTCAATGGCAGGTTTCAGAAATGATCTTATTTCAGAGGCTAACGTATGTTTATTCAATTCGAAAAACTGAATATCATCAATCTTTCGTGGAATTTGAATTTTACTCAATAAACGACGTGCTGTCCGAACCTGTTCAACAATCAATATATCAAGCGATTGTAAAATTCTGATCGTACCGGCAGGCAACACCATTTCAGGCGCCGAATCGCCTAACAGCGTTGGTATTAAATAAAGATTTCCCTTTTTAGAAGTTGTCAGATTTTTTTCCATGGAAGATTGGTTATATCGACATTACCGCCCGAAATAATGATACCTACTTTTAAACCTTTCAGATCAATCTTACCTGAAAGTGCAACAGCAAGTGGCACTGCGGCACTGGGTTCAATAATAATTTTCATCCGTTCCCAAACGTATTTCATCGCTGTTTTAATCGCCTCATCATCAACCGTAATGATGTCATGAACATATTTCATGATGATTGGGAAAGTCAGACTGCCCAACGAGGTGAGCAATCCATCAGCGATGGTATGCGGGTTAATTGATGGAACGAGTATTCCGCTTCTGAATGATCGTTGCGCATCGTCAGCACCCTGCGGTTCACAGGCAACCAATTTCGTTTTTGGCGAAAGATAATGCAGGGCAAGCGCTGTTCCGCTGAGTAATCCTCCTCCGCCAACCGGACAAAGTACCAGATCGAGTTTGGGAGTTTGCCTGTTCAATTCGAGACAAGCCGTTGCTTGTCCTGTGATAACCCGGTAATCGTTGTAGGGATGAATAAGTGTTGCCCCGGTTTGTTCGATCACCTGTTGCAGTTTACTTTCACGCGCTTCAAGCGTTGGTTCACAAAAGAAAATTTCGCCGTGATACTGTTCAACGGCGGCCACCTTTACTTTTGGTGCATTATCAGGCATCACGATGAAGGCTTTGGTACCCGCTATTTTGGCGGCACGGGCTAATGCCTGCGCATGATTTCCACTCGAATGGGTTGCCACACCCTGTTTAAGTTCCTCCTTACCCAGTGTTAGTATGGCATTCATGGCGCCGCGTGATTTAAAGGCACCGGCCTTCTGGAAATTTTCACACTTAAAAAAAAGCTCCGATTGGCTTAATTCATTAATAAATTCCGATTGCAGAACAGGAGTTTCATGAATGTAATTCTTTATCCTTGATGCCGCTGATCGTATATCGTCCAATGAAGGATGCACTAAATCATGCATAAAATATTTATTAGGATTTGACAGGAAACAAATTTAGAATATTAAAATGTAAGACTGTCGTTTCAGCTAAAGATCAACCAGGGTTTCAAATCAAGGCAAACAAGAATCAAGAAGACACAGTAACCGGCTATACGATCCTGTTAATGTTGAATTTTTTTGTTAATCTCATTCACAAAGTTTCTGAAATTCTTGTCAGTTTCTATCAGGTTTGTAACCGTTTTACAAGCATGTAATACTGTTGCGTGATCTTTATTGCCACAATGGAGACCGATAGTTGCAAGCGACGATTTTGTATGCTTTTTTGAGAAATACATAGCCAGCTGACGCGCCTGTACTATTTCTCTTCTTCTGGTTTTTGTATTGATCTGATCTACCGGAAGACCAAAATAATCGCAGACAATCTTCTGAATAAAATCGATTGATATCTCGTGTGTTGTGTTTTTCACAAATTTATCGATCATCTGACGTGCGAGTTCGATTGTAATCGACTTTTTATTTAAAGAAGATTGCGCGATAAGTGAGATGAGGGCGCCTTCCATTTCACGCACATTTGTAGTAATGCTATATGCCAGATATTCAATTACTTCCTGTGGAATTTCAATGCCATCTTTATACAATTTACGCTTCAAAATGGCGATACGAGTTTCCAGATCAGGCATTTGCAAATCGGCCGAAAGTCCCCATTTGAACCGTGAGAGCAAACGAGGTTCCATACCTTTCAGTTCGACAGGTGGCTTGTCGCTGGTGATTATCAACTGTTTACTGTTTTGATGCAGGTGGTTGAAAATATGGAAAAAAGTATCCTGTGTTTTTTCTTTACCAGCCAAAAACTGAACATCATCGATAATCAGAACATCAATCATCTGATAAAAATGAACGAAATCATTTTGGTTATTGTTCCTTACACTCTCGATATACTGGTTGATAAACTGCTCAGTTTGAACATACAACACGGTTTTATCAGGAAAATTATACTTAACCTGCAAACCGATTGCATGGGCAAGATGCGTTTTACCAAGACCCGTGGCGCTATAAAGAAGTAAAGGGTTAAATGACGTTTTACCCGGGTTTTCGGCAACTGCATAACCTGCCGAACGCGCGAGCCTGTTACATTCACCTTCAACAAAATTTTCGAAAGAATAACTCTCAACAAGCTGTGATTCAACCTTAATCTTTTTAAGACCAGGGATAATGAATGGATTTGGGATGTCTTTTGTGGTTCCTCTGTTCAGATCGAGTGGCATTGACATCATTGGATTTCGCGTAGCCCTGACATTACTTGTTGGATAGAGCACTGAATACGGACTGTTCGACTCGTATGAACTATCGACGATGATACTATATTCAAGTCTGCCATCGGATCCCAATTCTTTTTTAATCGTTTTCTTAAGCAGATTAATAAAATGTTCCTCCAGCCATTCATAAAAAAACTGGCTGGGGACCTGTATTGTCAATACATTGTTTTCAAGTTTAATCGGAGTAATGGGTTCAAACCATGTCTTAAAACTTTGACTATGAACGTTATCTTTGATAACAGATAAACAATTTTCCCATACTTCAACGTACTTTTTATTCATACTCATTTACTAATCAATCAGTTAATACTAAATTAACACCAAACCCTGAAGCAGCATTCTGGAACAAGCTGATTTTGATAGAATTATTATTGTATTGCTCCCAAATTA
>JABFQW010000131.1 GCA_013141455.1 Bacteroidales bacterium | reverse complement strand
TTTCAGCATAAAAACCTACTTCTCGTCCCACATGACCTGCGCCAAAAAATATACAGATCGGGTTTGCAAAGAAATGGTTCAAAATAGATTTCGACATTGCCTCCACATTGCATCGCGAGGTCTTTTTCTAATTGATACCGAATTTTTACTGGATTTCCGTTTTTCAAACAAAGTCTTGCATCTTCAATGGCTTTCCGTTCTACTGCACCACCACCAATGGTTCCTTTGCTGCTGCCATCTGCAAATACCAGCATTTTTGCTCCTGCTTTACGAGGTGTCGATCCTGATGTTTCGGTAATAACACATAAAGTAAAAGGCGTGTTATCCGATTGATATTCCTGCAATTGAAAAATAATGTCATTCATACAATACATATAAAGGAACGAAAATTTCGTCCCGTATCAAAGATAGGATTATTAAAATTACATGCTTGCTATTTTGTTCTTTTAAAATCTAAAGCCGGGCTTCAAAATATTTTATTTTCCAAAAAGTAATATTGGACTTCCAACTTCCAACTTCCAACTTCCGACTCACCTACCTCACCTTTTTCACCTCATTCTCAGTCACAAACCATCCTTTCGCTATCCGAAATACATTCCAGGTATTCCCTTTCTGAACTTCATTTATTTCATAGACGTGCAGTAACTGGCCTTCACCATAAACCAGAATTCTTGCTTTTGCTTTTGAAAGGACTTTGCTTTTTGGATCATTTTTATTACTGAAATCGTGTACAAAGCACAGATATTCAGCGTTATCATCCACATTATTGATCGTGATGGTTTCTGGTCCGTAGCCTTTCATTGCATCACGATCGAGTCGGGCAACACCATCGTTACTGGCTACCAGATCACGATACGAAATATGGTAACTACCGGTTTTTTGCAAGTGCAAATCAAGATCATCGGGGCGGTGATCCCACTCTAAGACAATTCTGATACTACCTACATCAATGATTGGTGAAACTGTAAAACGGTTATAAAAAATCGTTCCCACAATAACTTCGAAACTATAATTGGCTGTGATATAGCCATTTTTCGAAAATTTAAATGCGTAAACAGCATCTTCAGTAGGTGATTCGAACCGGATACGACCCAATCCATCAGATGTAAATGCACCAATCTTATCAATTAAAATGGTAGCATCATCAACAGGCTGACCATTCAGGGCATCAATAAAACGCAAGGTTGAAATGCCCTCTTCTTCCGCAGTCATTTCATCCTCCATCAAATCTTTCATCTTGTCGATTTGAGCCGAGAGTGGTGTAATGGCTAATAGAAAACTGATTATCAGTAAAACCGGTATCATTATTTGCTTTTTCATTTTTGTAGTAATTGTTTTGACAATTCAAATTTATTCTATCGGAATAACATTCAATTTTCACTTCAACCTATTTTGCAATCTCCACCTCAAACTTTTCTTTCCTTATTCCAGAATATCTTTTTTAAGATTCAATGTCGCCTGGGTATGATCTGAATCATAATCAAAGATCAGGTTTCCGGTTTTTTTATCGAGACGAATATAATTGAGGTCGTACCAAACAACCATTTTGCCAACTTTTACACGTGACAGGACATCGATTTGTTCGTTTTCATTGGCTAAGGTTGTGATTTTTACCTGCGATTTATCCTCCACTTTCAGTTTGTCGAACATCACCGGAGCACCATTGGATGTGCGTATTTCGATGATGTTACCGGCATTTTTCACCATGCTGATTTTACCGATATTGGCATACACATTCGGACTTGTAGTTTTGAATTTCGGATTCGCATTGTCGAGTGCTTTCTGGGCTTCGCTTCCCGGAAAAACAATGCCATCACTCTTGATGAGTTTTATTGCGGCAAACAGACCGGCAATGGCCGATTCGTAATCGTTCCCTATCAGACGTTTATTCTCGACTTGTAATAATTCGGCGATATTCAATCCGTTTCCGGCAGCAAATGATTTGGTAGTCAAACCCAAACCGGTGGTATTCTGAAAACTACCACCGAACACATATTCCTGGTTATCATTCAGATACAAGCCATTCAGACTTGAATTGGTTTCGTTGAAAACACCTGTACGAATATGTTCGCCTTTTTGATTAAACTGGGTGAGGTAGGTTAAAAACAATTGTTGATTTACTGTATCGAGACCGGCTTTTGTTAACCATTGGATATTTCCTTCCGGATTGAAACGGGCGATAAACACATCGTTTTTATTTTCTTCGGCACTAATTTTTTTTCCTTCAAAACCAAGTTCACCGGTGAAACTGCCCGCGATTACCGGATATCCCTGTTTGTCAATTTGAATGGCCATTCCGGTAGTATTCTCACCCGTTTGGCCTGCCTTCGCCCAAAGAAGATTTTTATCGGGTCCGAATTTTGCGATCAGGGCAGTTCTTTTGCCCGTCTTACCTGTAAATGCAACCTGACCTGCTTTGAAACTATCGGTAAAATAACCCGTCAAATAGTAATTACCCTTTTCGTCAACGAGAAAATCGTTAAGGTTGTTCCCTCTGAAAGCGCCATATTGATTCATTTGTATCCAAAAATCAATAGCGTTGGTATTCAATACATTGCTGTTATTTACTGCAATCATTTTCGGAAGTGAAGCGGCGTAATCGGGCATGGTCATTCCATAAGGCGCATTGATATAAGTTGGATCGGCAACAACAAATTTTTTGTTCTTATACATCAGAAAATCACCATGCTGGTCCTTGTTGAAATGCACCGCTGTTGAAATATGACCCGGATATTCGAGGCCAATTACATCTAGTCCAACCAACGAACGAACCAGATATGCAAACAGAACAGCTCTGTCTTCACAATCACAGGCCGGATAATGGATCACCTGATCGGGAAGCATGAATTTTTCTTTCTTAAACTGTTGGTCGTCAGTTTGGTATTCAAATGCATTTTGAACAAAATTAAGCAGGAAATTCACTTTTTCGGGTTCTTCAAATTTTGAAAGTATGGGCGCAAGGGCAGCCTCGGCCGATTCTTTCAGATAGCCTGAAACGGCGGCATCAAAATAAACCTGTATTTCGGCAAGCGGCGAATCGTTCAGAAACGATACAATACCTGCATCATAAGCAAACTCCAAATCGTATGGTTTGTCATTATAAGTGAACTTTAGCTGTTTAATGGTTTGTTTTGTAGCAAAAACCGGCGTCTTATAGAAATTCAGATCAAGTGCTTTTTCTGCATCGGGGAAACTGCCATTGAATGCTTTCAGTTTTCCACCGGGTGTTCCCTGATGGATGTAGTATTTCCTGTTATTGAAATAAGTGAATGGCATCTCATACACTTCATTTGTTATGGCAATCAACACGATAATTTTTTCTTCCTGCAGACCGGGCCTCAAATCAAATCCTGACTGTAACATCACAAACCAACTGAACAACCGGCTGTTGTTGTTGTCGCCCAAATACAACTTTTCGCCAATGTTTTTTGCCAATAGAAAGGTTCCCCAATCATTCAGACCAAACTTATTTTTGTAATTGAGTAGCTGGGAGGTGAGTACCTGATAATCAGTTTCACAAGCCTTTTTGAACCAGTTAGATACACCTGTTTCACTCGGGCTTGTCAGTTTTATCTGACGGAAAGAGGCATCAACTTCAAATCCAAGGTTGAGGCCATAAAATTCGATTTGTGTATTGTTCGATGCCTGTATATTTGCTGGGATTGTTAAACTTCGTGGTATCAGTGGCATGGGTGCATCTGCCGATGAAAGTCCCTTGGCTTTGATGATTTCAACAGGTTTGATCTCTTTTTCTCTCACAGGTTTACCCGGAAGTATATCTTCTTTTTTTGGTTTACGAAGCGTATCCATTTTTGGCTTATCAGGAATAGCTTTTGGCGGAGTAAAGGCCGGGATGATTGTAGGTTTGGGTTGTACAGGCCTGGTATTGCCTTTAAATGCCTCATAACTTTCCCAGTTTTGTTTGAGGAAGGCTGCATATTCGGCATTTCGTTCCTTCACGAAGTTTTCGAACTGCTGTTGAAGCGCCTTGAGGCCCTCATCGCGCTGTTGTTTAAACTCATTTAATTGTTTGTTTTGCTGCTTCACATATTCTTCATACGTTTGGGCGTTGCCAAACTGCAAGCCTGCGAAACAAAGGAATACAAGGATGAGAACTGATTTTTTCATGGTTTCGTTTTTTCAATTTGAAGCGTCAATTCGTTTTCGCTGATGAATAATCGGGTCATCTTACCCGAAAATTCTATGGTATGTAATTGTTGATCAATAGTTTGGTTTTTTGTTCCATTGGTGTTGCTGTAATCATCACCCAGCGAATAAGCGGCAAAACCCGCTGAAGAATAAAAGTTTGAAAATTGGGTAACAATTGATTCAAATAAGGCACTCCAAAGACCATAATAAAGTTTTGTTTTGACCGGATATTCAGGAACATCAAGCGATTCGTTGAGAAGGTATTTGAAGTAATCCTGTTTGAAAATGAATGTTTTGTTGTTCATTGACGATTCAATTTCGGCTTGTTCATCCACTTTATAGAGCCGGTAAGTGGCTTCATCAATGACTGACGGCGTGGTTATTTTGTTTGAGAGTTGAAAGAATTTATTTTCCTGAAATTTGGACCTAAGGTTATATTCGGATAGTATCACATGGATGTCAACTTCAGTTTTTTCATTATTTATGGCGTTTGAAAGGGTGGGTATAAATTTCATCATTACAATTTTTTCACCATACAAAGTGGTGGCGCTGTCGATGAGTTGAAACTGAGATTCATTATAGGCTAAGGAAGCCTTAATCATTTGAAAACTAGTGAATTTAGATGCGTTTTCACTATTGTCCTTACCTTCGATTTCGTTTGTGTAAATTTCTTTACAATCACTTATTTTCGAAGAAGAAAGGATTGTGGCAAGTATTTTAGCCCGCATCTCGGCCTGTTTGAAAGCTGTTACCTGATCGAGACCGGGGTCTGAAATCCCGATGGTCAGCAATTCGTTTTGTAATGGGGTGGTTTCGGTTAAAGTTATCCATTTAGGCAGATCAAATACAGTGGTCAGGCGATCGGGTTTATGGATTGTTTCGGGAATGATGGTGTCGGTTTGAATGGCCGGTGTAGAAACGGCAGGTTGCATAGTTGTGCATGCCGGCAAAAAAATCAGCAAACAGGATAATATATATAGTATATTGATTTTGAATATCATAGCAAAACATTCAACCTGAATACCATAATAGCATAGAAGCAAAAAGACCGTGTTATGAAACTATTGAATTATGCCCACAACACGGTCCTTCCTGAAGAATAAACGGCTCAGCCGGAGAAAAGCGTCCGACTGAAAAATAGTTTATTCCATTTTACTCATTTCTTCTTCAAATGTTTTTTTGAATTTTTCGTAATCATAATCAATACGAAGTTTCTCGTCACCACTTAGTTTGGCCTTCATGGCACCAAGAATCTCCTCACCGGATAATTCAACAGCCACATAGGTTTTAAAGTTACCAGCCTGTGTTTTTGTGGTTTTCTCACAGATGGTTCGTGTTCCGGAAAGCTTCTGATTGGTAACCTCGCGTGTGAGGCCTTCGTAACGCTGCTCCAAGTTTTCAACATTGTTGCCCGAAGTTGAATTTACATAGGCATCAGTTACATTTTTAAGGGTAATCTCAAGTTGTTGGGCTAACAGCGCGCGTGCCTGTGTGAGTGCTTTTTGACGGGAAACCTGTTGATCCATACTTTCGGCAATGGCATTGGATCTGAAAAAGTCTTTGTTAGACTGGAATTCAGGTCCTGAGCAATACGTTTCAACTAATGTTTCACCGGTAACATTTGGAGCCGCTTTCTTTGTTGATTTACATTGTGTTAAACCCATGATCGTTACAACTGCAATGAGGATGGCGAATGATTTTTTTGTAAAATAATTCATTGTAATTAGAATTAATTGGTTAATACTGAATAAATGAAAAACTGGAATAAATTATTCGTTGTGAGGTCAACTGTTCTGATATGGCGATTTGAAATTCCCGATACATAAATGACATCTGAATTTAAGGTGTAAATTTAGTTTTTTCTTTGTCTAAATACAAGTTTATTTAAAGGGTATTTATTTCAGGTTTTTTTCTTGAATATTTCAAGAATTTGCCCTAAATCCCCACATGTGAGGACTTTTTAAATAGCACTATTATTACTAATAAATATTTATTTTAAAGTATTGAAAGAATGAACTACTTAAATATCAATATTTTAAAGAAAAGGAGAAGTAGCAATATGGCCACCCGATTCGGGGGGGTGGTGGGAATTGAATCTACAATCCACCTTTTTCAATCCATATTTTCGGATTACGGCTGGTGCTTATCACGGCTAATATTATAACAGTATTTGCCTGCTCATCAATATGAAAGTGTACCATATATGGGAATCGTTTCACAAGCATGCACCTGATTTCCTGATAGCGTATTGTGAAAAGTTGTGGATTTTGTTTTAAGCCGTTTATCTGGCGAATAACTGCATTTTGAAAGCGTCTGCCCAGATTTACCTGAGCCAAATTGTACCAATTAGCAATCTCCTGAATATCTGAGAGTGCATCAGGTTCAATTTTTAACTTATATTTTTTCATCAAGGTTTCAGCTTTTTTTTCGCTTCATCCCAATCCATTACCCTTTCGGGATCTTTTATTATCCTTTCAAACCTTTCCATTACCAATTGCTGATGAGATTCAGGGATGTCGTACACCTCTTTTTCTTTTTTAATGGCGAAATCGAGCATACTTTTAATGGCATTGATCAGATTGATATCATCCACTTTTTTAAACTGTTCAATGATCATTGCTTTTTGGAACTGGATATTCATGATATATTATTTTCGGGTTGGCACAAAATTAATACAAATTTATTCGTAATCTATAATGAGTGAGTCCAGTCTAAATTGTCCCTGGAAGGTGGGTTTGGTGTGGGAAATGCTTAAAAATCAAATCAAGGTCTCCTGATTTGATTTGCATTGTAGGTTATAAACCATTACAAAAATTTGTTGATAGCTTGTTTTACAAGATTATCTGTCTTGCCCCCAAACTCCAGAAAACAGGGGCCCTTCGGAAATACCTTGGTTCTATATAATGCAGTAACAATGAATGTTTTTCTTTTCTTCCCCGTTTTTTTTTGGCAATAATTTATACTTTGCCTAACCAATCGCAATACTTCCTAATAATCTTCCTGTTATCATAATTTTCCTCAATCCTTAATCTCGCATTGGCACCTAATTCTGAAGTTAGTTTCTGGTTGTTGACCAACGAATCAATCGCGGAAGCAAAGTCAATCGGATCATCGGCTAAGAGTAGATCAGTGCCGCTTTTGACAGAAATACCTTCGGCACCAATGCTTGTCGAAACTACTGCTTTACCAAGCGCCATGGCTTCAATGATTTTGATACGAATGCCGCTCCCTGATAGTAAGGGTACAATGGCAATGGATTTTGAACAGATAAATTGCTGTGCATCATCCACTTCGCCCACCACTTCAACATTTCTACGTTGTATTTTCAGCAGCCATTCGGGCATAAATCTTCCCGCGAGATATAATTTTAACGTTGGATGACGTTCGTTAACTATTGGCCAGACTTTTTCGAGAAACCATTTTATCCCCTCTTCATTCGGTATCCAGTTCATCGATCCGAGATGAAATAACGAAGGAAAATCTCCGATGAGGTTACATGGTTTGTATTTGGCCGAATCGATACCAAACGGAATATCAATGGTTGGTTTACTTGTGTTTTTTTTAAAGAATCCGGCGTCGGCCGGAGTGATGGCGGCAATACCGTCGAACTTGTCAAGGATTTGCAATTCATATTCTTTGAGCGTCCGGCTCAAATGTTGTAAATACCATTTTTTCAATGGATTAGCCTCACTCGCGGCAAGTCGTTCCCAAATCAAATGTTCGATATTATGGGCACGCAGGATCAGTTTAGCCTTCGAATATTTTTGCACGGTGCTGATATACGGCGCCATGAAAACAGTTTCGAATTGCACCACATCGAAGGTTTCGTGTTGAAGTATATGCGTCAGATGTTCATCGAATTGTTTCGAAATAAACCGCTGAACATGATACGACGTATTGGTGAAAAGATTAAGGAAAGCATGTAAAGGATTGACGGATAAATTTATATGAATGAGTTCGATACCGGTTTTATTCTGATATTCAGTCGGGATATCTTTTTGCTTTACCTTGTATTTATCCGAATTTACCGCGAGTATTTTAACCTGGTGCCCGGCATTCAATAAGCCCTGAATGATACTGTTCATCGCAATCGGGCCACCTTCGTGTGCCGGCCAGGGCGATTTGTTGCATAAAAATAAAAATTTCATCATTTTCCTGCTATGGGGTTCCCCCTTTTTACAATTCGTCTGAACATTTTCCTCCAGCTATCGGCATCGAGCAAGGGAGCATCGGTGGTAGCCTTGAAAGTGAGGAAAAAGCCTATGGGGAGTAAAATAATCGATGAAAGCCAAACCCCGAAAAACATGTCAAGATCACCCACTTTGGCTGATTTCTCGCCGAAAATACTTGTAACGTGATAAATGACAAAGAATAACACGGATATCACTACCGGCAGTCCGAGCCCGCCTTTGCGGATGATAGCTCCCATGGGGGCGCCTACAAAAAATAAAATGAGACAGGCAAACGAAAGGGTAAACTTCTTGTGCCAGACCCACTCGTGTTTGCGGATATTTTCGGCCTGAAAAATAAAGTCATTTTTATTAAATACGATATTATCACGTGTAGTCCGTCCGGCGGCCAATGCCAGGTTCACAATATCTGATTGATCCGATTTCGTAAAGTTTTCGAGTATCGGCCATTTTGTCGGTATCGTATCCCCTGATTTTTCTACCTTTAAAGGTGATGTCAGCATTTCCTTTTTCAGCTTCTTTTTGGTCGGTTTAGTGACTGCATACGTCGTGTCGGTTTTTGCTAATGTTACTGCTGGTTTGGTGTTTTTTTTACCCGTATATGCGGTATCAATCGTTGTCAGATATTGAAATCGTTTCAAAAAGTTTTGGTTATAGCGTTCTTTCCGATCATCGAATTTTAATTCAAGCGAATCGATGAAGGTATTTAACTGCCCGATATTTAACATGGTATAATGGCTTTTGAAAAGATCCTCCTGTGTACGTGCCAGATCGAAATCGGAGAGATCGAATTTGATCCGCTGTTCCGAAAATTCGGTACGTTCGAAGGGCCGGTCGTCTTTATAGTTTCTCGTATTCACAATGTCGTTGTACGAGAAGCCATCGAACAGGGTGAAAATCAAACTTTTCTGATCGGGGCTCATTTCCATCACACCTGATTTGGCAGTTGTAACGCTGATATTACCCTGTCTGTCGGTGTGATCATAAATTTTAACATCATAAATGGTCCGGCCATCCCTGGCTTTTTCGCCAACACGTATGATATAATTATTTATCCCGTTATAGAATACACCTTCATTGATATTGAAGGCAAGTTTTTGCTGTCGTACGTCATATAGTAGCGACTGAAATTTTAAATTGGCTACCGGCAGCACATTGTTCGAAAAAATAAAAGCCAGGATACTAAGCAGGAATGAAAGATAAATTAGTGGCCGCATGATTTTCCAAACAGATATTCCGGCTGCTTTTAAGGCAACCAATTCGTAATGTTCACCCAGGTTACCAAAGGTCATTAATGACGAAAGCAATACCGCAAGGGGAAGCGCCATGGGCACGAATGTGGCGCTGGCGTAAAAAAGCAGTTGGCTGATCGTATAGGTATCAAGACCTTTTCCAACCAAATCGTCGATATATTTCCATAAAAACTGCATCAATAGAATAAAAAGTGCAATGAAAAATGTCATCCCGAACGGACCGAGGTACGATTTTAAAATAAACAGGTATATCTTCTTCAAGTTGAAAAGGTTTTCAATGGGCAAATTTACGTCAAATAGTTGAAGGTATTATTTCAAAAGCCACTTTCGATGGTGGTAATGCATGTAACGAAAATGCACTATGAATTCTTATCCCAAATAAAAAATAAAGATTCCTGTAACTTTTATTTGCATGGTGCCGTCATAGATTCAATTAACTAAAAAATCGAATCGCATGAAAACAAACGTAATTTTAAAAAAACTGTTCATTCTGCTGTTTATCAGCTTCACATCTGTCAGTTTGATGGCACAAATGAGGGGTAACGGACATGTAATTAGTAAAACCTTCGATCTTTCTGCCTTTAATGAGATTTCAGTAGGCGGATCATTTGAAGTAACGCTGACGCAATCAACAGAACAGAAGGTAGTCATCACTGTTGACGAAAATCTGATGGATCGCATCGAAGTAAAAGTTGTTGGCGGTGAGTTGCAACTTTCGACACGAATGATGCAGAATCCAACAAAGCTGCATGCCGAAATCAGCGTTCCATCGCTTACATCCATTGATGCTTCGGGTGCCACATCAGTCAAAACAACCAACAAATTCACCGGTTCAGCATTTGAAGTTGAGGTAAGTGGTGCATCAGAAGTTAATTTTACCGGAGACTTTACAAAACTGAATATCGAGCTTACGGGTGCAAGTGAATTAAATTTCACGGGACTTATCAATACCATGACTGCCGAAATAAGCGGTGCATCTGAGGGAAACTACAAGGGTGATTGTGAAACTATTGAAGTTGATCTTTCGGGTTCAAGTGATCTGATACTTACGGGAAAGGGGAAGATGCTAAACGCCGAAATAAGCGGAGCCTCCGGGTTGAAAGCCGTTGATTTCGAAGTGGTGAATGCTTCGGTGGAGGCCAGCGGCGCCAGCGAGGCCGCCCTGAATGTGACAGGAACACTTGACGGTGAAGAAAGTGGTGCATCGGATATTCATAACATACGTCATTAGAATTTTTATAAACATAATAGTAAACAATAAAACATTAAATCGTTAAAATCATGAAAACCATGTATATTTTAAAAACCTTTTTATTGCTCGCAGTGTTTAACTGTTTCGCAATTCAATTATCAGCGCAAAAAACCGGTGACGGTAATGTGATAAAAAAGGAAATTGACCTGGCAGCATTTGATCGTATTTCGGTTGGCGGCGCCCTGAAAGTCATTTTGACACAAGCACCTGAACAAAAAGTCGTACTTGAACTCGATAGAAATTTACTTGAAGATATGGACTTAAAAGTTGTCGATGGTGAACTGAAATTATCGACAGGATCGTTTCGTAAAGCAACGGTGCTGAAAGCTGAAATAAGCCTTCCATCACTTTCAGGTATCGAGGCTTCAGGCGCCACTTTTATTACTACGACCAACCAGTTTACCGGCACCGAACTATATCTGGAGACGAGTGGTGCGGCATTTATCACTTTCGATGGATCATACGATAAGGTTGTGACCGATCTCTCCGGTGCCGGAAAAATAAAACTGAATGGCAAATCAAGTATGCTTGATGCCAGTTTGAGCGGGGCATCTAAGCTGCTTGCCGAAGAGTTCGAAACCATAAATGCCAGCGTGGAAGCGAGTGGTGCAAGCAATGCCTTCGTAAACGCAACTGAAAATCTGGAGATTGAAACAAGCGGCGCTGCCAAAGTGAACCACAAACAAAACAGCGGTGATCTGGAATTAGATGATGAGACCGGTGATATTGGCGGGGTAAATATTCATGAAGGCTCTTCAGGCGATACAGTGAGGGTTGACATTGGCAACCTCAATATCGAAGTGATTGATGGTGATTCGACCAAAGTGAAAATCGGGAACCACTCCCTTATCGTTGACGAAGATGGCAATGTGAAGATGTCGAAAGATAAGAAAAAGAATAAGTTCAATGGACATTGGGCTGGTGTTGAAATCGGAGTGAATGGTCTGCTTACCCCTGATTTTAACATGAGTTATCCGGCCGGACAAAGTTATTTAGACTTACGGATGGAGAAAAGCCTGAATGTTAATTTGAATGTATATGAACAAAACATCACGCTGAACAGTGCAAAAACAATCGGTCTGGTGAGCGGTCTTGGTGTTTCGTGGAACAACTATCGTTTTGCGAATGATGTATATGTCTCTTCTGATTCATCCACGTTTAAGGCGTTTTTTATGGATGGAGTTTCTGTTAAAAAAAGTAAACTGACAAATATGTATCTCACGGTACCCTTGTTTCTCGAGTTTCAGACGAATAGTGAAAAGAAATCGGATCGTCTGCATTTTGCCTTAGGTGTTGTAGGAGGCTGGCGTATCGTTTCGCACACGAAAATTTATTTTAACGAGGCTAACAAAAATTTTACACTGCGTGATCCTGCTACAGATACCGAACTTCCATATCGTTTCACGAGTCCGAATGCGTCCAACCGGAATATCACGAAAAATTTCGATAGTTTCAATATGCGTCCGCTGAAGCTTGATGCAAGTGTTCGCGCGGGTTGGGGCAAAGTGAGTATTTATGCCAATTATTCCCTCTTCTCGCTCTGGGTGAAAGATAAAGGACCCGAGGTATATCCCTTCGCTGCCGGTATTTGTCTGGCTGGTTGGTGAAACTAAGCAAAAACGCCTGATTTTCAGGCGTTTTTGTAAAATGTATTAAACCTGACAGGTTTTAAAACCTGTCAGGTTTATTGTTTTAAAAACCCATGTCGCTGCACGACTCCAGGCCCAAGGTGCAATATTTTGATTAAATTTGTTGCATGAGTCGTAATTATATGTTCTATCATGGTGAAAGAAATCGCATTGTTGGTTCTGCTGAGAATTGTTAATTATCCTGAAGATTTAATAAAGCATTTTTTGATTCACTGAAATAATTTTATTCGGTTTGCAATGGAAAACAAATTGATTATAATATCGGTCAGGAGACCGTTAGTTTTGGACGACGTAGTCTGGAGACTACGCCGAGCGGGTGTAGAAGCTGGTTTAGTATATGTTAAAAGTGATGGATTTGGAACTTTTATTACAGTTAAAGGAGGTGCAGGCACAGACGTTAGTATAGGTGGAAGTATTACATTAGGCTGGTATAAAGGAGATGGTTCACCAACAGTCGAAAGTCTCAAAGGAAGAAGTTTCTATATAGAGAAAAGTGGGAAAGTTATCGATTTAAGTGCATCAGTAGATTATGTTCCTGATTATGGATTTCAATATCTTGGTAGGCCTTGGACAACTATTTCTACTGGCTATTCTAAAGGTTCTGACTTATTCAATATAAAACCAACAGGTACAACAGGAGTTTCCTATACATTCCCATTTTCTTTTTGTAAATAAAAACTGATTATATATGAGATCCCTAATGTTGTTTTTCATAATAGTGTTGCTTGTATCATGTGGTGATTATTGCAATGATTATTTAAAGCCAAAGCAAATACAGGGGAAAATTTCCTTGAAATATATAGATAAGAGAAATCACTATTTAAAGAAATTAGTTATTGAAGATAGAGGAAAGTTTAACACATTAATAATTGAAGAAAGAAATAACGAATTATGGGATTATCTAGAGGAAGGAGATTCAATAATAAAGAATGCCAATTATTTGGATATTATTATTAAAAAAAAGAATAATAGTGTTAGTGTTTTTCCTTTATGTCACTAGAATCCCTGATATCAGATGTTGACCGCAATATGACCATTCAGTATAACCGCTTAAATTTACCGGTGAATATCAGTTTTACCGGTGGACATATTGTGAATGCTTATCGGTACGATGGTATTAAAATGAGTAAAATCGTATATGATGCCAATGAACGTGTAACCTTAAATGAAAAATATTACAGTGACCTGGTACTTAATTTTAATGTGCCTGTTCGAATCCTTCATGCCGATGGGGTTATCGAACTTGATAGCCGTATGCAACCCACCTATTACTACCACCTGAAAGACCACCTTGGCAATGTTCGTGCTGTAGTATCACCCGGCGCCAACAATACCACAGTGATAAACCAAACCAATGAATATTATCCTTTTGGGATGACATACTCCAAAAGTGTCAGTTCGCTACTTAACCCGCTTGTACCCAACAAATACAAATACAACGGCAAGGAAGAACAGGAAATGCCGGGTAAATGGTTGGATTATGGGGCAAGGTTTTATGATACACAGTTGGGGAGGTGGCACTCCATTGATCCTATGGCAGAAGTGGCACGAAGATGGAGTCCATACCAATATGCTTATGATAATCCTATAAGGTTTATTGACCCGGATGGGAGAAAGCCAGATGACCCACCTGGAATTGTGGACGCATTTTTAAGATTAATATCAGGGAAGTCTGGTGAAATTAATACACCTGTAAACATTCAAGTGCCTGAAAGTACCAGACAAGCTTCAAAAGCTATTGGAATTGCAAATGATGTTCAAACAGTTTCTGATGGTATTGCGCAAGTTACCAAGGAGGTTGCTAGAGAATCTGCTGATGTGCTCGAAACAACAGGAGCTACTGTTAAGGGGGTAGGTTATTTGGCTGCTATACCTACCGAAGGTGCGTCTATGGCACTAGTTCCAATGGGAGAAGTAGTTGAGGATATAGGGTCAGGGATTAATTTTTTTCTAGATTTAAGTGAAGGAAAAGTAGGGGAAGCAGCTACTACTGCTGGAACAAAAGTACTTTTTGGTACAACTGCAAAAGGAATTGAAAAAATGGAAAGTGTAGGCAAGCTAACAAAGGTTGATAAAGGAATACTTGGATTTCTTAACGAAACTGCAGGAGGTATTAGTACTTTTATTAAAGAAAACGTATTTAATGAAGAGGACAAATGAAAATGGAATTATTGAATATTATTATAGGGTTAGTTTTTTTGATTGTTGGGTTTTTTATTTTGTACCTTAACATAACAAGTGAGAACAACAAATTAAATGATCAATTAGGTGCAAACCTTAAAGTTTATACTGGTTCGATCTTATTTATTATTGGCGGAATAGTTTTGATTATAATGGAATTGTTAAAATGAATGCAACTGTATTTTGTGAAAGAAAACTAAGAATATTAAGAGACTGTCTAAAATTCTTATTTTAATTCAAAAACTGTTAGTTCTTTTGAATATCGAATAAGGATTACTCTCTACGTTCGTGAGATCGCTTTGCTTAGTTAACGATTTTTGATTTATGAAGTATCCCAATCTACAGGGTTTATACCCACTTCGTAAATCGTAAATCCTTGTTTCTTGTTCTTAAATTTATCATTAAGCTAAATTTAGACAGTTATTTAATAGAAAATCCCAAATTAAAATTTAATATTTTTAAACCTTACAGGTTTTAAAATCTGTCAGGTTTTTTAATACCCCGTTTCCTCAAGTATCTTCTCGTGTATCTCGTAAGTGTCGGCGGCGATCATCAATTCTTCATCAGTCGGCACAACAATTACCTTCACCTTGCTTTGTGGCAAACTGATCAGCTCTTCTTTCCCCCTCGATTTCATCGATTTTTCGTTGTCAATTTCGATACCGAAAAATTCGAGGCCATCCACAATTTTTGTACGGGTGAAGGTGTCATTTTCACCAATACCACCGGTGAACACGATCACATCAACGCCTCCCATGGCGGCTGCGTATGCCCCGATATATTTTTTAACCCGGTACTGATACATTTCGAGCGATATTTTGGCACGGTCGTTGCCTTCGCCTGCCGCGGTTTCAATGTCGCGCATATCCGAAGAAACGCCCGAAATGCCTACCATTCCCGAAAATTTGTTTATCAGGGTATTGGTATAAGGAATGCTGATTTCTTCCTTGTCGGCAATATAGAGTAAGGCTCCCACATCGAGGTCGCCACAACGGGTTCCCATGATCAGTCCTTCGGTGGGCGTCATTCCCATGCTTGTGTCAACCGATTTTCCGTTCATGATAGCCGCCATGGAGGCTCCGTTTCCGAGATGACAGGTAATAATTTTCTGTGTGCTGATATCAAGACCGAGTATATCACAGGCACGTTGCGACACATATTTGTGGCTTGTACCATGAAAACCGTAACGACGGATTTTATATTTTTCGTAAAGTGCATAGGGGATACCATACAGAAAAGCCTTTGGAGGCATTGTCTGGTGAAAGGCCGTATCAAATACGCCAACCTGAAGCACCTCCGGCAACAGTTCTTTCATGGCATAAATACCTTTCAAATTGGGTGGATTATGCAAGGGCGCCAGATCGATACATTCCTCTAAGGCTTCGATTACCTCATCGGTGATAAAAACACTACCGCTGAATTTTTCGCCGGCATGAACCACGCGATGACCAACGGCCTCAATCTCATCTATAGATTGGATACTGCCATATTTTTCGCTGATTAAAATGGCAAGCAAATGCTCGATACCACCTTGATGATCAATGATTTCACCTTCAAGTTTTACCTCTACACCGTCATCTCTTTTGTGTTTGATTGAAGCGCCTTTCAACCCGATTTTATCAACAAGTCCTTTGGCCAACACCTTCCTGGATGGCATTTCAAATAGCTGGTATTTGATGGAAGAACTTCCGCAGTTTAACACGATTATCTTCATTTCTATACTTCCTTTTTTACGTTATTATTTAATTACTGCGTAAGTAACTGATTGATCAACAGCCTTCCCTGATTGATAATTATAAAAACCGCGACCCGTAATTTTTCCTAAATAATTGGCACGTACCAGGCGTTTGATGATGGGTGAGGGTTTATATTTCCGGTCGCCATATTCCTGATACAGGTTATCCATATATTTCAGAATTTTATCAAGGCCGATGCGGTCGGCCAACTCAAACGGACCGAATAAATGACCCGATGATTCACGCATGGCGAAATCGATATCTTTAACCGATGCCACACCTTCCATCAGGATTTCACAAGCTTCGTTGATTGTTGAAACCATCATACGGGTGACAATATTACCCGGCGATTCGTTCAGACAGATGATCTTTTTGTCGATCATCCCGGCAAATTTCACTACCTGAGCAAGGGCTTCATCACTCGAGTTGATTCCCCTTACCACTTCGATGAGATGCGTCTTTTGGATCGGCAGGGCAAAATGCATCCCGATGGCACGTTCAGGATGTTTGAGTACTGCTGCAAGATCGGAGATCATCAGGGTTGTGATATTTGATGAGATGATTGCATCGGGCCGGATGACCTGTTCAACCCTCCTGAAAATCTCTTTCCTGATTTCGATGCTTGTACCCCGTTTACGCGAAGCAATTGTTTCGATCACAATATCACATTCGGCGAGGTCATCGTAGTTGGAAGTGCCTTTGATACGGCTCATGATGGCACGTTTTTCGCTTGTCGTCAGGCCCCAATGGTTGATTACATCATCAAGCTGGGTGCTGATCTGGTCAAATATCTCTTTTATCCGTCCCTCATCAAGATCGAGAAAAATTACGTCAAGACCATTTCCTGAAATGGCCATGGTGATTTCCTGTCCCACGGCACCACAACCAATCACGCCGATTTTCTGAATAATACCTTTGGGTTGCTTACGTTTCCCCAGGGTAAAATCTGCTAATGTCTCACTCATAGTAATATATTGTATATGTTATTGTTATCCTGTAGTTTATTGCAAAATTAGCTGTTAAAAACCATTCGCCTGATTCACCGTAATCGCAACCAGATTAACGATATCATCTACCGAACAGCCGCGCGATAAATCGTTGATCGGGGCTGCCAGGCCCTGCAATACGGGACCGATGGCCTGGGCATCCGCCATCCGTTGAACCAATTTGTATGCGATGTTGCCCGATTCGAGGGATGGGAATACCAATACATTGGCAGTACCGGCCACCGTTGAACCTGGCGCTTTTTTCCGACCGATTGCTTCAATAATGGCTGCATCGGCCTGAAGTTCGCCATCGATTAATAAACCGGGATCGAGCAGTTTTGCAAGCGCCGTTGCTTCAACAACCCTGTTAACTTTGGCATGTTTGGCACTGCCTTTGGTCGAGAAACTTAACATGGCCACCCTTGGTTCGATACCTGCGATAGACCTGGCTGTCTGGGCCGAGGCAACGGCAATTTCGGCAAGCTCTTTGGCCGTTGGATCGGGATTAACGGCGCAATCGGCAAAAACAAGAATGCCGTTTTGTCCGAATGATTCGTTTTTCAATACCATGATGAAAGCACCCGAAACAGCGCTCATGCCTGGCTGGGTTTTCACAATCTGAAAGGCCGGACGTAAAACATCGCCCGTGGCATTGTTTGCCCCGGCCACTTCACCGTCTGCTTCCCCTGTTTTAATCAACAGTACGGCTAAATATAAGGGGTCTTCAACGAGTTTCAGCGCCTGTTCCATACTCAAACCTTTTTCTTTACGTATTTCGTAAAGTTTCTCTGCAAAATATTGTTTTCTCGGATTATTGATCGGGTCGATTATTGTGGCTTTTGAAATATTCTTCAAATCCCAGTGGTGCGCATTTTCAACGATCACCTTCTCATCTCCGATAAGTATCAGACTGGCGATATTTTCACCTATAATATCATCTGCGGCGCGCAGTGTACGTTCTTCTTCAGCCTCCGGTAATACGATTCTTTTGTTCGTTCCTATTGCACGTTGCCGGATGTGTTGGATTAAGTCCATGTTTGTTTCGTGTGTTTATCATTTGAGGAAGCAAATTTACCAATTTATTGCAGAGTCCAATGGCTATTGTTTATTAATTAACAGATGTTTTTTGAGGCTGTGCCTTGCAATCAAACGGTTTATTGGGGATTAACTCTTCTTTAAATCCATTATAAATTATTAATTTTGCCTGAATTTTCGATTTGGTTGCTTCAGTGAAACAGGTAATGACTCAAACGGTACAGTTAACACAAACAATTTTTTATAATAACCGATCCTCTTCAGTTGTTACTGAACCAGGATTTTTGTGGAAGTTTTATGTAGAGCCTTCAACAAAAATTTTTGTTGATAAACGAAGCAAACTGAAGGGTAAATTTGTTGGTGAACATTTTGTCAATAGCCGTACCGCGGTGCAAATTGTTCCGTTACAACGTAAAAATGAAGCAGTTGCGAGTGGCTGGAATGGCATGTTGTTGTTGTCGATCCTCATATTGGTTTTGTTGCTGAAACGTTTGACTGCACGAAAGTATAACCAGCTTTTGATGTGTTTATCGGGCAACACAAGGTTAAACCTGATGTTGCGCGAATGGAATCCAATGAAGTCATTCATGTCGTTCGTTGTGATATTTGTTTATTTCACAGGATTATCGTTGTTATTACAAAACGCCATCGGAATCATGTCTTCGGGTCAGGGCAGTACTTCAGCCCAAATGTTGCTGTTTATTCAGATATTTGGTGCCCTATCCATACTGTTTCTTTTCAAGCTCGCTATTGTCAGATTTCTTTCATTTCTATTCAAAACACATGAAGATTCGGCAAAGTACCTGTCAAACCACCTTGGTTTTTTTGCTGTTACAGGTTTGATCTTGCTGCCAATATTGCTCGTTTTGATCTATAATCCATCGGTTTATATTGTTTTTTTTAGTGTTGGAATAATTATTATCCTTCTAATAATCAAGATAGTAAGAATCTTTTCAAGCGGATTATTACATCCTCCCTTTTCTGTTTTCCATTTATTTTTATACCTTTGTGCCCTTGAAATTATGCCTTTGGTTGTAATAGTAAAAACCATTTTGATACTTTCAAGTGGTCAACAGATAGAGTGATGACTGAGGAAATTTAAAGAACCTGGTTAAATTTTGAGCTTACCGATTTGATTTTGAGATTAAACAGCATTATTTTGAGAATCGCCTATTGATTTACTAAAGCCGGAAATAAAACACTTTTAGAATGAAAATAAAATCAATACTTG
>JABFQW010000128.1 GCA_013141455.1 Bacteroidales bacterium | reverse complement strand
TGATTCAACCTATCAGCAATTTATTGATTTTGTTGAAAATGAGAATTTCACCTACACCACAGAAAGCGAGCGTATGATTCTGAAACTTAAAGAGATAGCTAAAAGCGAATCCTATCTGGAGGCCGTACAATCACATATTACGCAACTTGAATGTGAGTTGGTCGAAAACAAACAAAAAGACCTGATTAAACATCGGGATGAAATTGAGGAACTACTTAAAATTGAAATAGTTACACGTTATTTTTACCAAAAAGGCAAGATTGTAGCCGCTTTACAGAACGATCCTGAACTAAAAAACGCATTTGAGATTTTACTCGATCAAAAGCACTACCACTCGTTACTATCAACGAAATTGAATTAGTGTTACAGCATCTAAACAAGATTCAAAAGAATGATTAACGCGAACCAATATTTTTGGAGACAATCGTTTTTCATCATGTTAGTCATGCTTGGCATGAGCATCCCGTTATCGCGGTTTGCCATGAGTTCGTTTCAATTTCTATTATTTTTTATCTGGTTACTCGATGGATTGGCGCCAAGTGTATTGAGTCGTTTTTTTAGAAAATGCAATATTTTTCAGGCATCATACCACACTATAAAGTATTTGATTGATCTGATAATCACGAATATTATCGATAAAACAAAGCTTTTTTGGCAAAACAAAACGGCCCTGGTACTCGCGTCTATATTTGGTTTACACCTGATTGGATTACTCTTTACCAGCGATTTTGACTATGCAATAAAGGATCTTCGGACGAAAATCCCCTTGCTGCTTCTTCCGTTGATGCTGGCTTCCATGCCAAAACTGAGCCTGAAACAGATTCATATATTACTGCTTTTTTACCTGTTGGCTGTATTTGGAGGAACAATCATTTGTTTGAATGAATTTCTTAAACAAGAATTTGAAGATATACGGCAAATTTCGATTTTCATCAGTCCTATACGCTTCAGTTTGAATATTGTATTTTCGATTTTTATCCTTATCTATTTTCTAACACTCAGATCAATCCATAAATTGTGGCAACAGCTTGTAATTCTGCTCTTTATGGTTTGGTTTATTTCGTTTCTGATCATCCTCGAATCAGCCATTGGTGTTGTCAGTATTTTCATTATCGGGCTTGGATTATTCTTTTACAAGATGTTTTCGGCCCGTTCATTACAAATCAGGATACTGATGGGAATATTGTTCATTTCTGCGCCTGTTATTGCGTATGTTTATATAATTAAGCAAGTTACGATAATGACAGTAGCACCGAAAATTGATTTTTCGAAGCTGGATCAATACACAAAATCAGGAAACAAGTATAAGCACGACACCATCAATTTCGGTGTTGAAGATGGGAAGTATATTGGCGTTTATTTGGCAACATCAGAGATGGCGAAAGCCTGGAACACAAGGAGTAAGTTTGATTTTTCGGGTTATGACGAGGCCGAACAATTGATTCAATATACCTTGATCCGGTACCTGACTTCAAAAAACCTCCGAAAAGATGCCGAAGGCGTTAATAGCCTTACTGCCAAAGATATTCGTTTGGTTGAGAAAGGCATCGCGAACATTAATTATGTTGAGAATCCAAGTATCAATACCCGTATCTCGAAGATATTACTTGGTTATCAACGTTATTCCGAATTACATGATCCAAACGGTAGTTCGGTTATGCAACGTGTTGAACATTGGAAAGCATCGGTACTTATCATAAAGGAAAACTTTTGGTTAGGGGTTGGCACAGGTGATCTGCCATCAATATTTAAAGAGACCTATGAGCGAATTGACTCCCCATTAAAAGAGCAATGGCGGTGGCGTTCCCATAACCAGTTCCTATCCATCTGGATTGCCTTTGGTATATTTGGAGCATTATGGTTTCTTTTTACATTGGTATATCCGTTAGTGATACATCATAATTATCGAAATTACCTGCTTGTTGTCTTTTTTATGATTTTGATGTTATCGATGCTTACCGAGGACACGATCGAAACCCAGGATGGGGCAACACTATTCGCCTATTTTTCAGCATTATTCACCCTTTCATATCCCATAAAGGACAATCAGTCCAACGAAATGATTTGATTGAATAATTATTATCTTTGTTCATTCAACAAATAAGTTATGAGCAAAGAGTTTTATCAAGTCGAATTTTCAACCTATAATTCTGAATCGGAACTTGACCAAAACGACAATGAATTACTCACTCAGGCTAAAGCAGCAGCATTGAAGGCTTATGCACCTTATTCAACTTTTAAAGTTGGTGCCGCGGTTCGATTAGCCAATGGCAAAATTGTTGTGGGGAATAATCAGGAAAATGCAGCCTATCCTTCAGGATTGTGCGCCGAAAGGGTAGCCTTGTTTTATGCAAATTCCATCTACCCTGATGTTGCCCCGGTAGCCATCGCCATTACTGCAATAAGTGATAATGTGCCTATTGATGAACCAATCACCCCCTGTGGTGCATGCCGGCAGGTGATGGCAGAATTTGAGAAAAAAGGTGGTAACAACCTGAAAGTCATCATGCAAGGTCAAAAAGGACCGGTATTGATAACCAACAGTATGAAAATGTTGCTTCCATTCTCATTTGCTGATGACATATTACTAAAATATATTTCCAGATAATCGTCTCCAACGCTAATTCAATCGAAATGATAAAAAAATATTTACTTCTATCCCTGATCATTCTTTCCACTTTTGCTTTCGTTAGCGATAAACCAGCTTACAATCTTTTTAACAAGAAAGGCAGGAATGTAAAATACAAGACCTTATTGGAAGCTGCCGGCAAAGTCGATGTAGTTTTTTTTGGAGAATTACATACCAATCCAATTGCACACTGGCTACAATACGAATTAACAAAAGATTTATATGATGTAAGAAACGGTAAGATGGTTTTAGGCGCCGAGATGCTTGAAGCAGATAACCAATTCGTTCTGAATGAATATCTTATCGACAGCATCAACGCCGACACCCTTGCAAAAAGGGCGCGTTTATGGCCAAATTATGAAACAGATTATAAGCCGCTTGTGGATTTTGCCAAAGAAAAAAAATTAGGCTTCATCGCAACAAATATTCCACGGAAATATGCCTCACAGGTTTATAAAAAAGGATTAGAATCATTGGATACACTAACGCCTGAGATAAAAGGCTGGATGGTTCCGCTACCTATGGAATATGATGGTGAAGTGGCCTGCTATAAAAACATCATGGCCATGATGGGTCCCGATGCTGCCGGACACATGAATGATAACCTGCCAAAAGCTCAGGCAATTAAAGATGCTACCATGGCATGGTTCATACAAAAGAATTTCATAAAAGGTTCAATATTTGTTCATTACAACGGCAGTGGCCATTCCGATAATTTTGAAGGCATCATTTGGTATCTGAAACGCTACCGTCCTGAACTCAGTATATTGACCATTACAACCATCGAACAGGAAAACATTGGCAAACTAACTGACGAAACAAAAGGTGTTGCTGATTTCGTGGTTGCAGTACCCTTGACAATGACGAAAACCAATTAACACCAAATCAGGCAGTTGTAATACTAAATTCTGATTATCACAGCTTAATCTTCGGCTCTTCCATCGGGATGGCAATTAAGACATGCATTGCTATTCCAGCTATAATTTGAAACCTCATCATGTTCACCCGACATTGCTGATTGCGAATGTTCATGACAATCAATACAGCTAAAAACTGCGTAATTATTCGCATTGGTGTGACAATCGGTGCATGAATTCCATTCATTGTTGTGTTTTCCGGAGTAAATAGGGAAATACTGCGCGTCATGATTATAGTTTGCCGGCTTCCATGAAATTTCGGTATGACAGGTCAAACATTCCGTTGAGAATTGTGATGTACTGTGAGGAGGATTTGTGGTTTGATTATAGGCATCGGCATGGCAACCAAAACAATCTGTCGGGGCATCGGCATAGTTTCCTTCGTGGCATTTGGTACATTCATTGGCTATCGTTTTGTGGGCGCCGTTAAGCACAAAAAAATTATCATGATTCCCCATGATAGCTGGCGACCATCCCGGTGAAGTTGTATGACAGGTTTCACATTCATTTGAAAATCCTGCCCCGCTGTGGTTGGGACTTGTTGTTTGATTGTAATCGGTTAAATGACACGAAACACAAGCTGAGGATAAGTTATTATAATCCTGACCCGGTAAGTGGCAAGCCTTACAATCTGGCAAATCATGGCCAGCCGTCAACGGAAAAAATGAATGGTTAATCCCCGCTCCTCTCCATTCAAATGCATTTATTGAATGACAGATTAAGCAATCTGTCGAAAAGTCACCTTCAAAGTGATCCGGGGATTTTGCCAGCTGAAAATCTGTTTTGTGACAATCGTAACAATCGATGCCAAGTGGATCATATCGCAGCAAGGAGGCTGATTCGTGACATTGAAAACAATCGGTCGTAGCATGGGCTCCGAGCAAAGGAAAACGACTTTGTTCGTGCAATTGTGTGGTATTTTCGACCAACCACGACTTCGCTGTATGACAACGTTCACACTCGTTCCCGAGGGTTTGCCGGTGCATATCTGTATGACACGTAATACAATCGGATTGTGCTTTTGAAAACACCAAACCAGTATGACACGTCTTACAGTTAACCGATTGGTGCTGACCGGTCAATGGGAAATCGGTGTTGCCATGACTAAAGGTGAATGTGCCTTCAATCATTTTCCAGCCATTTGGGTTATGACAATCTGAGCAACTAATTTTCAAATCGTCACCATGAGGCGATTGAGCCGGCAAACTTATTGCTAATACCAGCAGATATATTAATGATGACAGTCTTCGCATTTGAATCTTTTAAGTTTATAAAGCACAAAATTTGAACCTTCGGCCTGTATTTCCTTATGACACTCTTTGCAGGCTACCACAGCATGTTTCCCATCAAGTTTGAATTTGGTTTTATCATGATCAAAGGTATTAACTTTCCAGTTTTCAAAATCATGACAAGCATTGCAATCTGTCACACCATATTTTTCAAATTGTTGGCGATGATTATCCTTATGGCAACTTGAACAATGTTGTGAAAGTCCGGCAAATTGTTGATGTCGGTCACCATCAGCACCGGTTTTATAATGACAATCTTTACATAACTGATTTTTGTGGGCTCCCTGAAGAATATAATTTGTCTTAGTATGATCAAAACGTATATCAGGCCAACTGTTTTCGGTGTGACAAATCTTACAATCAGCATCAGGGTAGTATTTTTCACTGATAAATTCCCTGTGAATATTCTCATGACAATCGGCGCATTGTGATCCAAGTTGCCTGAAACTCCATTTCTCCTGCTTCTTGTGACAAACAAAGCAGGGTGTAGCCAAATGTGCACCTTTGAGGGGGAATTTGCTTAATGCATGATTTTCGATGGAATACAATGAACCAACAAAACTTTTTTCGGTATGACACGCTTTACAATCTATTGGTTTACCATCCTTTACAAATTGTTTCTCATGATAATCGGTATGGCAATCTGAACAGTTAGTCCCTATTTGCCGGAAGTTCCATTTATCCTGTTTTTTGTGACAAGCGTTACAAGGGGTAGTAAGATGTGCCTCTTTCAAAACAAAGTTGCTCTTGGCATGTCTTTCAACAGTATAGGTTGAACCGGCAAATCCGGTAAGGGTATGACAATCGATACAATCAGGTGAAATTCCATCTTTCACAAACTGTTTTTCGTGGTAGTCGGTGTGGCAATCCATGCATAAGTTATGGGCTAACGGACCGGTTAAATTCGCTCTATGACACAAAATGCATGAAACGGTTTCGTGTTTGCCTTCCAGTTTAAAATCAGTCTTATCATGATCGAAACCCTTCATTTCCTTTATGTTATGAAATGATTGCTCACTATGGCACTGGCGACAATCTTGTCCGAACTTGTTTTTATGAACATCGACATGGCAGGCAGTACAATTATCGGATTTTAAGCCAGTAAACACCTGAAAATCTTTTCCTGACTTTAGTTCTTTTTTGTGACATTTCAGACAATCGACTTCAGTATGTTTGCCTATCAATTTAAACTTAGTCTTTTGGTGATCAAATGCAGGAGCTGGTTTAAATGCCTCAAAGTCATGACAATGCAAACAATCAGTTGAAAGTGTTTTTTGATGATAATCTTCATGACAGCTAAGGCAATCTGCAGATAAACCAAGGTAAGTGTATTTCTTCTTTTTGATTTCAGGATTGGTGATAAATTCAGTTTTGTGGCAATCGTTGCATGCCTTTTTCGAGTGGGCACCTTCGAGCATATATCCGGTTTTCCGATGATCAAACTGGTCCGACTGAAACCTGACCACTTCAAATTTCCGGCCATGATGATCGTTGTGGCAACTCACACATTCCAAACCAAAAACATCGGTCGAAACGTGATACCCTTTCTGCCGTTCGATGCGGATTTTAAGCTCTTTATGGCAATCCAGACATTTATCGTTCGACACTTTATCACCCAAAACATGACATAAGGTACAATTGGACATGCCTTCCAGATTAGCATGAGCCTCGCACAAATCACCGGGTGAAATCTGCGCTAAACAACTGCTATGCAATATTATAAACGAAATTACCAGGTAAACATAAAGAGCAAAACGCTTTACCATTTTTTAATTTGGATTAATACAATTTTTCAATAAACCCTGTAATAATTAACCAGGCCATATTATATAAATCCGAACTGGTATAAACTGATGAAAATCAGCTCACCTTATTTTACTAAGTACATTGCTGATTTTCATTTTATAATCAATGCGGACATTCATGAATCATTTTTTTTAAACCGGAAATTCTACTTTCCACTTTTTTACCTGCACAAAATATCCAGAAAGTGCCACCAACCAAAAAATACTATTTTAATCTCCCACGTTTGAAATCCTTTCACAATTGCCACTTAATTCACCAAATTAATTTGAACCGGAAAAATTATGTAAATGTCCCTTATCACCATTTCCGTCCGGGTGGCAATTTAAACAGGCAACACTGTTCCACTGGTAACCGGGTACTCCCTGATGTTCACTGTTCATAGAAGATTGGTTATGTTCGTGGCAATCAATACAACTGAATATGGCATAATTATTCGGGTTGGTATGACACTCGGCACAGGTATTCCATTCTCCGTCGTGTTGTCCTGAATAAATTGGGAAATACTCATTATCGTGATTAAAAGTTGAAGGTTCCCATGCTGACTGTGTATGGCAATCTTCGCAGGTGGTAGGAAATTGAGCGGTTTGGTGATCCGGATTATTTGTCTGGTTATAATCATCCTGATGGCAACCAAAGCAGGTGTTTGGCGTATTGTTATAGTTACCGGCATGACATTCAAAACATTGGGTCTGAATGGATATATGTGCCCCGGCTAAGGTATAGTAATTATTATGGATCGAAAAAGTCGCCGGTGCCCAATCTGGCAAGGTTGTATGGCAATCATCACAGGTAGTCAGAATCCCCAACTGTTGATGGTTCGGGTTGGTTGCCTGATTAAAATCAGGGGTATGACATCCAATACAGGAATTTGGTGTATTGTTATAATTTCCTTCATGACAATTGAAACAATCATTCTGTATCGTAGCATGTGCACCTGTAAGTGGATAAATGGTGCTGTGCATTGCGAAAGTTGCCGGTGTCCAGCCTGCAACCGTTGTATGACAAGTCTCACAAGTATTCGGGATTCCATTTTGCTGATGATTCGGGTTGGTTGTCTGATTATAATTATCGGTATGACATCCCGAGCAAATCGTGGTTGTCCCCGAATAGCCGTTTTCATGACAACCAATGCACTCTACTGTGAGATGTGCTCCGGTCAAAGGGAAATCAGATAAGGCGTGATTAAAACCTTCACCTTCTCCATTCGGATGGCATTCAAAACAGGCATTGCTATTATAAACGTAACCGGTGATCCCATTGTGCTCACTGTTGGTATTTGCCTGATTGTGTTCGTGGCAATCGATACAACTGAAAAGAGTTAAATTATTTGGCGTGGTATGGCACTCATTACAATTCGTCCATTCGCCGGCATGGCTGCCGCTGTATATCGGAAAAAAGTCAGCATCATGATTAAAGGTTGCCGGTGTCCATGCAATTTCGGTATGACAGGTCTCACATTCTGTTGAAAACTGTGAAGCAATATGGGGTGGATTTGTTGTCTGGTTATAATTATCAGCATGACAACCAAAACAGAGGTTTGGCGTTTCGACGTAATCGCCTTCATGACATGAGAAACAATCAATTTCGGTATGTGCCCCATTCAGTTGATAAAAATCGTTATGATTATCCAGGGTAGCAGGTGTCCAGCCCGGTTCAGTAGTATGACAGGTTTCACAAGTGTTTGCCAGTCCCATGCCAATATGGTTTGGATTTATTGTCTGATTAAAATCAGAGAGATGGCAGTCGCTGCAAACTGTAGTAGTTCCGATATAGCCGTTCGAATGACATTGTGAACATTCCGTTGTTATATGCGCACCTGTCAGCGGGAAATTTGATGCGTTGTGGTTAAAACTACCCTCCGAACTACCTTGTGGATGACATTCGAAACAAGCTGAATTATTATACGAATAACCGCCAATGCCATTGTGTTTATTGTCCATTTCAGATTGAGAATGCTCGTGGCAATCGATGCAACTGAACGAACTGTAATCTGACGGATTGGTATGGCATTCAACACAATTGGTCCATTCCCCTTTGTGTTTTCCTGAATAAATCGGAAAAAACTCCGCATCATGATTGCCCATTTGGGCAGGTTTCCAATCTGGATCGGTTGTATGACAATCCTTACATTCGTCAGAAAAACCACTTGCCTGATGGTTTGGACTTGTTGTAGCCTGGTAATCAGTTAAATGACAACTAACACAATCGGGTGAAATGCTGTTATAAGGTTTCCCTTGTTCGTGACAATCGAAACAACTAATCGATCCATGGCCACCTTCAAGTGGGAAAAAGAAATGTGCAACATTGCCCCCTTTCCATTCGAAGGCGCTGATCGAATGACATTCCATGCATCGTTCCGGATCAAAATCAGTAAGCGTATGAATCGGAGATTTTGCCTGCTCATAATCATTTTTATGACAATCGAAGCAATCAATGCCATGCGGATCGAACCGAAGCAAAGAGGCAGATTCATGGCATTGAAAACAATCGGCCATAGCATGAGCGCCCAAGAGTGGGAAACGGCTAAGTGCATGTAACTGGCTCGTGTTTTCGACCAACCATGTTTGTGGTGTATGACAACGCGAACACTCATTGCCTAATGTTTGCTCATGAACATCGGTATGGCACGAAATACAATCAGTCTGGGCTTTCGAAAATACCAGATCGCTATGACAAGCTTTGCAACTCACCGATTGATGCTGCCCGATCAAAGGAAAATCAGTTTTATTATGAGTGAATGAATAGGTACCTTCAACCATTTTCCATCCATCAGGATTGTGACACTCAGCACAACTAATCTTCAAAGCATCACCATGCGGTGATTGCCCAAACAAACCCAATGTTATTGTGACGAATGTTATAATTATTAACAGTTTTCGCATTAATTCCGCTTATTTGTATTGTACAACATACGAGCCTTTTATCATGACCACCTTACTCATAGTCAAATCATTAACAGGATATTTCATGAAAATTAAAGTAAACCCCACATAGAATCAACCTTTTCGTCTGCCTTGTTAAAGATATGGCCAAAATGTTTTAAAACCGCTGTGTTAAATTGATATAAACATGGTGGAAGTTGGTTCCTTTTTCGAATGTTCCTTCATAATTCATCGAACTGTAAAGTTTCTTAGTGATTCTCATGGTTACATTCACTTCAGCCAAATGCTGTTTTTGTGTCATCTCGCCGCTGTAAAAAGAGTAATCAACATACCGGTAACCGATCCCTCCGTACAGGCTGCCGGCCATGAAATCCTTTGAAAAATTGATACTATAAATGTTACCGGTCAGGTAAGCAGTTTGCATCCAGGTTGCAGAAATAGTTGTTGAAGCATCGATTAACGGAAGCCGGCTATACGTTACATAAGCATAAGCATTTTCAGTTGGGTTGTCATCATTTTTCCTAACCCTGTAGCTCGATTTTAAACCAATAGTCATATATTTCACCGGACGGTAATTAATTTGTGCCATCAACCCTTGTGTCGATTCTTCATCGAGAAGCCGTTCAAGGAGATTTTTATACGTTTCATAATAAATAACATTTGTTCGCGAACTATATGATAATGAAACAGATAATGGCTTAACAATTCGATAACGCAATAAAAAATACATATTTGAAAGCCGGGGTGAGTTATCAACGGTACTGCGCAGCTCGCCATTAACCGAATCATTAATTTTTTTGTACAGATCAGCTTCAATAGAACCGAAAAAATACAGGTTTTTTATCAATGAATTGGAGTGCTGGTAATAAGCAAATCGACGATCGGTAAAGCTCCCGTTTCGTTGTTCAAACAAAGCGAATGAATTTTGCATATTACCATTTTTACCCTTTTTATCATGACTGACAAAAGCGCCAAATTGTGGAAGTTTTGTGCTGAAAGTGTAATTGGTATAATCGGGGCGAAAACCGGCTACCACGCCAAGTGTGAATGATTTTAATTTTGCCTCGTATTGTATTCCGTCAACAGCCCCGATATTTGATATTTTGGGATTTATTTTACGCCCAAGCCATATCTGGTTATTGTCGTTAAACTTATAATTTAATGCCAGACTGTATATTTTCAATCCATTAAAAATATCTGCCTGAATTTCGCTCCACTCCTTGTTTTTATGAACAAAGGAGATATACGTTTCTGCCGACAATTTCGAACCACTGATGTTTTTCGCGTTCAACGTAAAAGTGTAACGCATCCGTTGCGAACTACCAGCTGAGGTGTTCGAAAAATTTAAATAAGATGATACACCAAGTCTGCCACTGATCTCCTGTTTTCGGGCCGGTGTTGCCGTACTATCGGTCTTACTCACCGGTTTATCAACTACAACAGCTTGTGATTCGGCTTGTTTTAAAACTTCTGGTGTAACAGTTACCGGTTTTTTATTCGGTTTAGCAATAATTTTTGTATCAACTTTAATCACTTCACTTGTCAAAGGCTCACAAACTGCCGAAATAGATGACAAACTTATAATCTTAAGCAAAGGCACCCGGATATTCTGTTGCATTACAAAAAGAGTGTCACCAACGACCATATCCTGTGTTGATGCAAATCTCACATAAACATTTTGACCTGTAACGTAAGAGACTTTACCCTCCTTCAATTCACCGGATTCCTGTGCGGAAACTATCAGGAATGAGAGAGAGAAAATTATGAATAAAAAAACGTACCTCATGACTTTTTGTTTTAGTTATCGCTTCTAATAATATGTTGTAACCCCTTATCACCGGCATCTCCGTCAGGATGACAATTCAAACAGGCAGCGCTATTCCATTGATAGCCACTCACACCCTGATGATCCTGTGCTGTTTCAGCCTGACCATGACAGGTAATACAGGTGAATATAGCATAGTTATTCGGGTTTGTATGGCAATCGGAACAGGTATTCCACTCACCGTTATGCTGTCCGGAGTAGATTGGAAAATACTGGGTATCATGATCAAACGTTGATGGTTCCCAGGACGTCTGGGTATGACAATCTTCACATGTCGTTGGGAATTGAGCAGCCTGATGATCTGGATCTGAAGTCTGATTATAATCATCCTGATGACAACCGAAACATTCAGTTGGAGTATTGTTATTGTAATTGCCGGCATGACACTCATCACAACTTAACGAAACGTGTGCCCCGGCCAAAACGTAATAATTGCTGTGAATCGGGAACGTGGCCGGTTCCCAGGTTGGATTGGTCGTATGGCACAATGCACAATCTGTAGGCAGATTTAACGTAAGGTGATTCGGGTTGGTCGCCTGATTGTAATCAGTTTGATGGCAACCAACACAGGTATTGGGTGTGTTATTATAATCGCCTTCGTGGCACGAGAAACAATCATTCTGAATGGTAAGATGTGCGCCTGTAAGTGCGTAATAATTATTGTGAATCGGGAACGTGGCCGGTGCCCAGCCTGCAACCGTGGTATGACAGGTTTCACAGGTATTCGGGATACCGATCTGCAGGTGATTTGGATTTGTACTTTGGTTGTAATCATCGGTATGGCAATCTGAACAAACCGTGGAAGTACCTGAATAACCGTTTTCGTGGCATTCGATGCATGCAACAGTAATATGTGCACCGGTAAGCGGGAAATTTGAATTATTATGGTTAAATCCATCACCTTCCCCATTCGGATGACAGGCATAGCAGGCATCGCTATTCCATTGATATCCGCTCACACCCTGATGTTCATTATTTGTTTCTGTTTGGCCGTGGCAGGTAATACAAGTGAATACAGTATAATCGCTCGGATTAGTATGACAATCAACACAGGCATCCCATTCACCCTGATGCGATCCTGAATAAATCGGGAAATATTCCCCATCGTGGTCAAATGTAGATGGTGTCCAGGAAGTCTGCGTATGACAATCTTCACAGGTTGTTGGGAATTGTGCTACCTGATGATCCGGATCAGTAGTCTGGTTATAATCATCCTGATGACAACCGTAGCATGTGTTGGGCGTATTGTTATAGTCACCGTTATGGCACTCGGCACAATCATTTGCAATCGCTATATGCGCTCCGGCCAAAACATAGTAATCATTATGTATCGGGAAGGTTGCAGGCGCCCAATTCGGAGTTGTTGTATGACACATATCACAATCTGTTGGCAGATTGAGTGCAATATGGTTCGGATTGGTTGCAGCGTTATAATTATCTGTATGACAACCTGCACAGGTATTTGGTGTGTTTGTGTAATTCCCTTCGTGACAGGCAAAACAATCAGCCGAGATCGTTTGATGTGCACCGGTTAAGGCATAATAATCATTATGGATCGGGAAGGTTGCCGGAGCCCAGCCAGGCGCAGTGGTATGACAGGTTTCACAGGTTGTTGGAATATTATTTTCAGGGTGATTAGGGTTTGTACTCTGATTATAGGCATCAATATGGCATTCGGAACAAACTGTCGTGGTGCCGGAATAACCGTTTTCGTGACATTCAACACAGGCAACCGTCAAATGTGCTCCGGTAAGCGGGAAGTTTGACTGATCGTGATTGAACCCGTCTCCCTCACCATTTGGGTGGCAGGCAAAGCATGCTTCACTGTTCCATTGATAACCACTTACACCCTGATGCTGATTGTTCGTTTCATTCTGTGTATGACAAATAATACAGTTAAATTCAGCAAAATTTCCTGGCGTTGTATGACATTCATTACAGTTTGTCCATTCACCGGCATGACTTCCACTGTATATCGGGAAATACTGTCCATCGTGGTCAAAAGTGGAAGGAGACCAGGCCGTTTCATTGTGGCACGATTCGCAGGTAGTAGGGAATTGTGCATCGATATGGTTCGGGTTTGTTGCCTGATTGTAATCAGCAGCATGACATCCGAAACATAAATTAGGCGTATTTGTATAATTGCCTTCATGACAGTTAAAACAGTCAACTGATGTATGGGCTCCATTCAACGCATAATAATCGTTATGGATGGGGAATGTTGCAGGAGCCCAGCCAGGTACCGTTGTATGGCAGGTTTCACAAGTAGTTGGTATTCCCGATTGAAGGTGGTTCGGGTTTATCGACTGGTTAAAATCATCGGTATGACATCCCGCACAAGTATTCGGTGTATTGTTGTAGTTTCCCTCATGACAGGTGAAGCAATCATTTTGGATGGTTGCGTGCGCTCCGGTAAGCGGATAGGCATCGTTGTGAATCGGGAAATCGGCAGGTGCCCAGCCAGGTGCCGTTGTATGACAGGTTTCACAGGTGTTTGGAATTCCGGCCTGTAAGTGGTTCGGATTGGTAGCCTGATTATACGCAGTAATATGACACTCCGAACAAACCGTTGTGGTTCCGCTAAAACCGTTTTCATGACATTCCATACAATCGACTGTGAGATGCGCCCCTGTTAATGGAAAATTAGACAGATCATGATTAAATCCCTGACCATCGCCGGTTGGATGACACTCAAAACAAGCATTACTATTATAGGAATATCCACTTACACCAACATGGTCGGCATCAGTATCTACCTGATTGTGTTCGTGGCACTCGATACAGCTGAATTGGGTGAAATTATTTGGTGTCGTATGGCATTCATTGCAATTGGCCCATTGACCTGCATGTTTACCAGTAAAAATCGGGAAATATTGACCGTCATGATCGAATGTTGATGGCACCCATGCCGTTTCTGAATGGCAGGTTTCACATTCGGTTGAAAACTGAGATGCGGCATGTGGTGGATTTGTGGTTTGGTTATAATTATCAGCATGACACCCAAAACAAAGGTTTGGTGTATTGATATAATTTCCTTCATGACAGGTAAAACAATCACTTGCAATGATATTATGCGCTCCATTGAGTACATAATAATCATTATGCGTCGGGAAAGAGGCTGGTTTCCAATCAGGAATTGTGGTATGGCAGTTTTCACATTCCGTTGCTATACCTATTTCCTGATGTTTTGGATTGCTTGTTTGGTTATAATTATCGCTGTGACAACCAAAACATGTGTTTGGAGAATCGATGTAATTTCCTTCGTGACAGGTGATACATTCAGAAGCTACCTCAATATGTGCACCATCAAGTAAGTAATATTCATTGTGGTTATCCATGGTTGCAGGTGACCAGCCGGCTTCGGTTGTGTGGCAAGTTTCGCATGTATTTGCCAAACCCAACTCAGCGTGATTTGGATTGGTTGCCTGATTAAAATCGGTGAGATGGCAATCTCCACATACCGTGGTTGTTCCGGCATAACCATTTGCATGACAACCTGAACATTCTGTTGTTAAATGTGCGCCCGTCAGTGGAAAATTTGATTGAGCGTGGTTAAAACTACCTTCCGCGTTTCCCTGTGGATGGCATTCGAAACAGGCATTACTGTTATATGTATATCCGCTAACATCACCATGTTCATCGTTGGTATTGGACTGACTGTGTTCGTGACAATCGATACAACTAAACAACCCATAATTATTTTGTGTAGTATGGCAATCGGAGCAATTGTCCCATTCACCTTCATGTTTGCCTGAATAGATCGGGAAGTACTGTGCATCATGATTACTCATCTGGGCAGGTTTCCAATCAGGACTTGTTGTATGACACTCTGCACAATCCGTTGAGAAATCCAAGGTGATGTGATTTGGGTTTGTCGTTGATTGATAATCCGGTAAATGACAACTGACACACTCCTGAGAAATACTATTGTAAGGCTGTCCCTGTTCGTGGCAGGCAAAACAGTCATTTATATCGTGACCACCTGTCAGAGGGAAAAAGATATGGCTAACCTTGCCACCTGTCCATTCGAAAGCGTTGATAGAATGACATTCTTCGCATCGTTCCTGCGGAAAATCAGTAGGGGTATGAACTGGAGATTTTGCCTGTTCGTAATTTATTTTATGGCAATCGTAACAATCGATACTGAGTGGATCGAACCGAAGCAAAGAAGCAGATTCATGGCATTGAAAACAATCAGCGGTTGCGTGTGCCCCCAACAAGGGGAAACGACTTTGTTCATGCATCCGGGTTGTGTTGGCTACCAACCAGGAATTAGGTGTATGACAACGATCGCACTCATTTCCAACGGTTTGTTCATGCACATCCGTGTGACACGAAATACAATCGGACTTGGTTCTTGAAAAAACCAAATCAGTATGACAGGCTTTGCAATTTACCGATTGGTGTTGCCCGATTAATGGAAAATCAGTTGATTTATGACTGAAAGTATAGGTGCCTTCTATCAGTTTCCAGCCATTCGGATTATGACATTCAGCACAACTTATCTTCAGTTCGTCTCCGTGAGGCGACTGTGCAAGCAAACTTATCGATAAAGTTAGCAATACAATTAATGGTGACAGTCTTCGCATCTGAATTCATTTATTTTGTAAAGTACAAATTTTGATCCTTTATCCTGCGCTTCTTTATGGCAATCCTTACATGCAATTTCGGCATGTTTGCCTTCAAGTTTAAACCTCGTTACGTTGTGATTAAACTGTTTTACATCCCAGCTGATCTTTTCATGACATGCCTTACAATCAGTTACACCGTTTTTCTCGAATTGATTCTGATGTGAATCTTTGTGACAGTTTGAGCATTGTTGCGACAATCCGCTGAATTGCTGGTGTACTTCACCATCAGTTCCCACCTTAAAATGACATTCACGACAACCCTGGTCCTTATGAGCACCTTCGAGCGGATAGGGTGTTGTGTTGTGATCAAAATTTACATCAGGCCACATGTTTTCGGTATGACAGATTTTACAATCTGAATTTGGATAATATTTTTGACTGATGAAATCTTTATGAATATTTTCGTGACAGTCAACACATTGAGATCCAATTTTTTTGAAACTCCATTTTACTTGTTTCTTATGACACACGAAACAAGGTGTTGCCAGGTGGGCGCCTTTTAATGGAAAATTACCCAGGGCGTGTTTTTCAATGGTATATGATGATCCAACAAATCCCTTTACCGAGTGACATTCGTTACAATCAGGTGTTTTACCATCCTTTACGAATTGCTTTTCATGATAATCGGTATGGCAATCGATGCAACGCTCATGCTTCAACGCATCAGTAAGGTTGGTTTTATGGCATAAGGTACACGATACCGTAGTATGCTTGCCTTCAAGTTTGAAATTTGTTTTACTGTGATCAAAATCTTTCATCCCCTTGATGGTATGAAACGATTGTTCGGTATGGCATTGGCGACAATCCTGCCCGAATTTGTTTTCATGCGCGTCTTTGTGGCAGGCTGTGCAATTGTTGAACTCAAGACCAGCGAATACCTGATAATCTTTACCGGCTTTCTGTTCCTTTTTGTGACAATCTATGCAAGCTACTTCCGTATGTTTGCCTACCAGTTTAAATTTGGCTTTATTATGATCAAATTTTGGAGCCGGTTTGAACGCTTCGTAATCATGACAATTCAAACAGCTTGATGAGAGTGTTTTTTGGTGATAATCGACATGACAACTTAAACATTCCGTTGTTAAACCAAGGTAAGTAGTGAATTTCAGTTTTTTTACATCAGCGTTTGTAATGTTTTCAGGCTTATGGCAATCCTTACATTCCTTTTTGGCGTGTGCGCCTTCGAGCGCATATCCGGCGAGTTTATGGTCAAATTTATCAGTCTGAAACCTTACAACCTCAAATTTCCGCCCATGATGGTCGTTATGACAGCTAACACATTCTTTACCTTTTACCTCAGTTGAAACATGGTAACCTTTGTTTTGCGTGATACGGCTTTTAAGCTCTTTATGGCAATCAAGGCATTTCTCATTCGATACCTTATCACCCAAAATATGACAAAGTGTGCAATTTGTCATTCCTTCCAAATGAGCATGCGGCTCACACAAATCGCCAGGAGATATCTGAGCATCAGTGTTTTTCGAGGCTATAACAAAAAATAATACCAATAAAATATAAATAGCTAACTGTTTTTTCATGCCCTGATTAAATTAGTTGTGTTTCAAAACTGCTTCGCCAAATTTCTTTGTAATCTGAATTCCAATCTTTTGTAAGAACTGGGTAGGTAACTCACCTCCGGCAAAAATATATACCAAATCGTTGGCAATAGTCTGACGCTCGGTAGTAATATTATGCATTAAGGTAATACTGTTTTTTTCGATAAGTTCGACCGACGTATTAAATTGCATATCAATCAAACCTTTGGAGATAGCCTCAGAGATTTTTTGATTGTTTTTTACCTTGAGACGGTTGAAGGCTTCGCTTCGGTACGAAAGTGTAACAACATTTTGATCGGCCAATAACAAAGCTGATTCAACTGCCGAATCGCCTCCACCGACAACTAAGATATTTTTTCCTTTAATATCTTCAGGTTCCAACAACCGATAAGCAACCTTTTCATGGTTTTCGCCCGGAGCGCCTAATTTGCGTGGTGTACCTCGCCGACCAATTGTCAATAAGATATGACGGGTAGTAAAATGCTCACCGTGTAAGGTATCCACTTTAAATATGCCGTTATCACTTTGAATGGCTTCCACCTTCGAATTTTCTTTTATCGTAATATCATTTTTCGATAGCACAGTATGCCAAAGATCAAGCAGTTCGGTTTTGCTGGTTTCAAATAATTTCACCCTTCCAAACAATGGTAAATCCATCGCGGAAGTCATTACAATCTTTGATCGTGGAAAAGTAAAAACAGTTCCTCCAAGGGTATCCTGTTCGAGTGTCAGAAATCGTAATCCAAGTTTTTTTGCAGTGAGAGAGGCTGAGATGCCGGCAGGACCAGCTCCGATAATTATCAGGTCGAAATCGGCTGAATGGTTCTTTTTGAAAATTTTTACTATATTTTCAACCGCCTGCTGGCCTTGCACCACAGCATTTTTGATAAGCCCCATGCCACCAAGTTCACCGGCAATAAAAACGCCGGGGACATTGGTCTCGAAAGTTTGACTCACATGAGGAAGCTCAACACCGCGTTTTTCTGTACCAATGCATAATGAAATTGCCTGAGTTGGACAGGCATGGAAACAGGCACCATGCCCGATACAATGTGAGGCATTGATCGTGGTGGCTTTTCCATTTCTGATGCCAAGAATATCTTTTTCGGGACAGGCAACAATACAGGCACCACTTTTGATACATTGATTAACATCAACAACCGGGTGCAGTGACACCGGTTCATACAACCCATCTAATTTTGCCTGAACAATCTTTTGTTCAACTATATTAGAATTACGTTTCTGTTTTCGTAAGTATATGAATATCACACCAACGGTGAGTATGATCACGGTTGCATATACCAATATTTGTTCTAAGATCAATTCCATATTAAAAAATCCATTTAAACCCGAAAGTTAAGGTTACCGCAACATGTATTATCATGATTATCAACATAATGATCGCAAAAGGCAAATGAGCCACATGCCAATATTTGAATAAATTCTGCATAAGTTGCAAACGGTCGATACGATGGTTTATTGCAATTTCATTTTGAACCAATTTAATCAGATCGTTACGTTGCTGCCTGGTTAGCTTATTTTTCACCAAAATCGCTTTCACCTGTTTTAACATTCTGCTTTCGTCGCGGTTCCTTTTCAGATAACGTGACAGGGCTGTACCTGTTTTACTTTCAATTTTTCGTTTTGTGGCTTCCTCAATAAAGAGGAAATCTTCATCACTTATTGAAACCACGCCCGGTAGTAATAACCGCAAATCGGTTTTCATGTCTCTTATTTCGCTCAAACTCAGTTCACGACCTTCAATGGTTCGTGGTATCTGTATGTAGATAAACCTGCCGATAACACCGCTCAGAAAAACTGCTACCATACTCCAGAAACTAATGGAGACAATACCGCCAAACTTAAATGCAGTATGAAACAATACCATCACAGGACCAAGAGTGCATAAAAAAATATGAAACTCAAGCCAATATTTCAGTATGCCTATATGCGCGAAAGCGCGAATACGTTTTCTGGCCATATAAAAGAAAACGCCGATAATCATGAATAGTGTTCCAACTATCCCCAACCCATGCCCTATGGCCCCACTGGGTTTCAAAGTTTGATGGCTTTCGTGAAAAAAGCGCTCTTCGATACCTGTTTGATAATATGAATTACCATAATATACCAGAACTACCAGAGAGAAAAGGACAATAAC
>JABFQW010000144.1 GCA_013141455.1 Bacteroidales bacterium | reverse complement strand
GCTTCAGGAGGCATATGAAACAGGTGAGCGCATTTTCGGAGAAAACAAAGTGCAGGAACTGTTATTAAAACAGCCACTGTTTCCGGCAGATGTTCAATGGCATCTTATCGGTCATCTTCAAACCAACAAAGTGAAATACATCGCTTCATTCGTGGATATGATTGAATCGGTTGACAGTTTAAAACTTTTATACGAGATTGACAGACAGGCAATTAAATTCGATAAAAAACAAAAAGTATTGTTACAGTTTCATATTGCCGAAGAAGAAACGAAATTCGGATTTAATCTGGAAGAGGCCAACGAGATGCTGACTCAGCTTAAAACAAACCCTTTAAAAAATATCGTTATTTGTGGTGTGATGGGAATGGCAACCTTCACAGATGATTTACAACAACTCACCAAAGAATTTCGGCACCTGAAACAAATATTCGACCAATTAAAAGCAGATTATTTCGAAACCAATGATTATTTTACCGAAATATCGATGGGCATGTCGGGTGATTTTGAACTGGCTATCGCCGAAGGCGCTACCATGGTAAGGGTAGGAACAAGAATTTTTGGCAAACGTAATTATACTGATAATTAGCCTTTTGTCATTTCCTGTCTTGCAGCCTGGCAAGCACTTTTATCTTTACACTTTAGCCTTTAACCACGAAACTTTGAACTTTGAACTTTAAACTTTAAACTTTGAACTTTATACCTTCCTCACAAAAAACACCTTATCATCCCCTACCCTGAAAAAATCAGGAACGGTGGCTACCATGGTGAATCCCTGATGCAGATAAAATTCCCGGGTTGGAAGATATTTTGAAAGTGAAGATGTTTCAGCAATCAATTGCCGGCCATTTTCGAGCTTCACTACGGTCATCACCTTTTCAAGAATAGCTTTTCCAATTCCTTTTCCACGCAATTTGTCATCCACCGCAATCCAATATAAATCGTAGCTGCCATCTGTTCCATCGATAAAACCATAGGCAGCATAACCCAGGGTTTCACCATTAATCTCGGCAAATACAAATTTATAACCACTCGCATAGCCGTGTTTGATGGTTTCTTCGGCTAATTCGCGGGCTACAGGAATCTCATCTTCATAAAAAAAACCAGAGGAACGAATGATAAATTCAATCGTATCTGGATCGGAATCAATAATATGTGTGCGAAAAGTAACAGAATTCATAATGAAATATTTTTATTCTTGGTGAAAACGAAAAGCATCTTCGACTATCAGGGCTACAACTTCAGTAAAAGATAATCCGGCATGGGCAGCAGCCGCAAAATAACCGCTATCCGGCGAAATACAAGGATTTGAATTCACCTCCAAAACAAATGGATTTCCTTGCAAATCTACCCTGAAATCGACCCGGGCATATCCACGTAAATCGCAGGAAACCCAGCATTTTTTGGCAAGATCACCAAGTTGAAATAGCAAATCATTGTCATTTTCATCAAAATCAAGTCGCCTGACGGTGTTTGTATATTCAAATGATTCCTCATCCCATTTGGCTTTAAACCCCAACATTTTTGGTTTACCTTCCGGAAAATCAATGAATTCAATTTCGGCAACAGCCAAAACCCGTGGACCATCTTTTGTTGCCAGCAACGCGCAATTAAATTCGCGGCCTTCAACAAACTCTTCTATAAAATAATCACGCGGTGCAAACCGGTTCAACTGCTGAATAAAAGATGAATCATCACCCCTAAAAACTGCATCCTCATCAAGTCCAAGTGAACCTTCTTCCCAGCGGGGTTTTAAAATATATTTCCTGTCGGGTCTGATATTTTGTAAATCGTTGATTTCGAAGCTATCCGGTGTTGGAATCTCATTTCTGATTAAGATATTTTTTGTTAGTGTTTTGCTTGATGATTGAAACATCTGAACAGTATGTGTTCCGGTGTACGGTATTTTCAAAATATCGATGACCGCCGGGGCAAAATAGACCAACTCCCCTTTGTTTTCAAACGATTCAACCAGATTAAAGATCAAATCTGGTGATATTTGTCTTATTTCATTAACGGCTTTCAACAGATCAAGTGAGACGGAAAGAACACTGACTTCATGATTTAACAAAATCAATGCATCCTCAACCAATTTCACTTGTTCCAACACATCCGCTTCATCGGCCAATGCGTTTTCAGACAGCTTATTATGAATAATTAAGACCTTCATGAACTCAAATTTTTATTCTCGAAATGGCTGATTTCAAAATTCTATCGATCAAATGATTGAAAGTCATACCCTTTTTATACATGATAATTGGCAAATCTGAATGGATATAGTTTAAGCCTGCCAATGGATTTACTTCGATGAAACAGGGAATTCCCTTATCGTTCAACCTGACATCGATTCTGCCTGCATCCCTGCAACCCAATGTTCGCCAGGCATTCAAACATAATTCCTCGCACCGTTCAGCAATTTCACCTTCCATGAGCCTGTAATCGACCCTGCCTTCGTAGTTCTCCTTGATAAACCTTGAATAGGAATCTTCCTCAGCTGATTTTAATATGATTACTTCCATTCCACCTACACAAATGGCATCTTCACCTGTACCAATAATTCCAACCGTAAACTCCTTGCCGGGAAGATACTCCTCTACCAACACTTCCTGATTGTAATCTTTTAACAGTCTGTTACACACTTCCTCTAATTGCGACGAATCGTAAACCGTTGATTTACCATCAATTCCCTTGCCTGATCCTTCGGCGACAGGCTTCACAAATAGTGGAAATGGAAGATCGATGGCAGGAATATCATTGGCGTTTTTTACAACGGTAAAAGCCGCTGTCGCTATTCCTGCATCACGTAGCACCCTTTTTGTCATTCCTTTGTGAAGTGTAAGCGACAAAACCAAAGGATCTGAAAAAGTATAAGGTATCTGGTAGGCATCCAACAATGCCGGTACCTGTGCTTCGCGCCCTATTCCAAACATTCCTTCACAAATATTAAAAACCAGATCCCAGCGTTTACCTTCCGATAGCGCCAACTGCAGTTCTTTCAAATGACCAATCCGCTCCGTTTCATAACCAAGTTCGTTGATCGCACGTTCAATTCCTTCCACCGTTTCTTCTTTGTCGAGCTCGGCGGTCTCATCTTCATTGTATCCCATCGCGAGATAAGCATCGCGTAAATCGTAAGTTAGCCCGATTTTCATATCCTCATACCTGTCTTTCTCATTTATAATACATCCGGATAACGGAAGTACCTGTCTTCATAATTTTTCAGTATCACATCGCCGTCTTCCATACCCTGAAAATAATCAGGCAACAAAGGTATTTTACCGCCACCACCCGGTGCATCAATCACGAACTGGGGAACTGCATATCCCGAAGTAAACCCTCGCAGGCCTTTGATAATCTCGATTCCTTTTGAAACAGGCGTACGAAAATGCATCGAACCCGGTATCGGATCACATTGGTATAAATAATACGGACGAACGCGAATCCGTAGTAATCCCTGCATCAGTTTAGTCATGATTTCAACCGAATCGTTGATACCTTTCAGCAAAACTGTCTGACTTCCCAAAGGTATTCCGGCATCAGCCAATCGTTCACAAGCCTGTTTTACCTCCGGTGTGAGTTCATCGGGATGTGTGAAATGGATACTCATGAACAAGGGGTGATATTTCTTTAATATCGCCACCAATGCCGGTGTGATCCGCATGGGAAGCACCACCGGAATCTTTGTTCCGATACGAATAATCTCAATATGTTCGATCGAACGTAACCTTGATAACAGATAATCGAGATGATTGTCAGTCATGCTCAGCGGGTCGCCACCCGAAACAATCACATCTCTGATCTCGGTATGCGCCGAAATATATTGAAGTGCCGGTTCCCAGGCATTTTTTCCGACATGGCATTTGTCTTTTGCAACCATATGCGTACGTGTGCAATACCTGCAATAGGCCGAACAAAAACCCGTGGCGAGAAACAAAACCCTGTCAGGATAACGGTGAACTAAATTTGGTACCGGACTATGATTTTCTTCGTTTAAGGGGTCTTTAATTTCACCACGGTTCAGTTCCAACTCAAGG
>JABFQW010000100.1 GCA_013141455.1 Bacteroidales bacterium | reverse complement strand
CCCCGATTCGGGGGCCGGGGGGGCAATTTTTTGGTCAATCCATAAAAAAAACCGCTCTGTTTGCACAGAACGGTTTTTCGATATATATGGAGTTCAATGATTTTACATCATTCCACCCATACCACCGCCCATATTAGGCATTTGTGGGGCAGGTGCATTCGGGTCTTTGTGCTCAACCAACACACATTCGGTGGTGAGTAACATTCCGGCTACCGAGGCAGCGTTTTCAAGCGCAATACGTGCTACTTTGGTCGGGTCGATAACACCGGCTTCGTATAGGTTTTCATACACTTCGGTGCGTGCATTGAAACCATAATCACCTTTGCCTTCTTTTACTTTGTTTACAACAACTGAGCCTTCCAGACCAGCGTTTTCAACAATCTGACGAAGCGGCTCTTCTAATGCGCGTTTCACGATAGCAATACCTGTGTTTTCGTCTTCATTGTCACCTTTCAGCTTACTGATGGATTCAATGGCACGGATGAAACCGATTCCACCGCCAGGGATGATGCCTTCTTCGTTGGCAGCGCGTGTGGCAGCCAGGGCATCTTCAAAGCGGTCTTTCTTTTCTTTCATCTCCATCTCGCTGGCAGCGCCAACATAAATTACGGCAACACCACCGGCTAACTTAGCCAGACGTTCCTGTAATTTTTCCTTGTCGTAATCCGATGTGGTTACTTCGATCTGTTTCTTGATCTGGGCAACACGGGCAGCAATGTTTTCTTTGGTGCCGTGGCCGCTAACGATGGTAGTATTTTCTTTGTCGATGGTCACTTTGTCGGCTTCGCCCAACAAATCGAGGGTGGCATCTTCCAAACGGTATCCTTTTTCTTCCGAGATAACGGTACCTCCGGTGAGGATGGCGATATCTTCAAGCATTTCCTTACGACGGTCGCCAAAGCCCGGGGCCTTAACAGCCGCAACTTTTAATGAACCACGTAAACGGTTAACAACCAAAGTTGCCAATGCTTCACTTTCAACATCTTCAGCGATGAGAATCAATGGTTTGCCTGTCTGTAAAGCTTTTTCAAGTACAGGAAGCAAATCTTTCATGATAGAAATCTTTTTGTCGTAGATCAGGATGAAAGGATTTTCGTAAACAACTTCCATTTTTTCGGCGCTGGTTACAAAATAAGGTGAGATATACCCTCTGTCGAACTGCATACCTTCAACAACTTCAACGTAGGTTTCGATACCTTTGGCGGCTTCAACGGTGATAACGCCTTCGGCTTTCACTTTATCCATAGCTTCGGCAATCAGCGAACCAATCGTGAAATCGTTGTTGGCCGAGATGGAGGCAACCTGTTTAATTTTTTCGTTGCTGTCGCCGATTTTTTGTGATTGAGCATGTAACGAAGCAACAACAGCTGTAACAGCTTTATCGATACCACGTTTCAGATCCATCGGATTGGCTCCGGCGGTAACATTTTTCAATCCTGTAGTGATGATGGCCTGAGCCAGAACAGTAGCGGTGGTGGTACCATCGCCGGCCTGATCATTGGTTTTTGATGCAACTTCCTTCACCATCTGCGCGCCCATGTTTTCAACAGGGTCGGTCAGTTCAATTTCTTTGGCAACTGTAACACCGTCTTTGGTGATCTGTGGTCCGCCGTATGATTTTTCGATAATAACATTACGACCTCGTGGTCCCAATGTAACTTTAACAGCATTCGACAATGCGTCAACACCTTTTTTGAGTTTGTCGCGCGCTTCGAGATTGTATAAGATATCTTTAGCCATTGTGATATGATTTATTATAATTTATAGTATTAATTTTCAGATAACAGCGATAACATCTGCCTCGCGCATGATTAAATAATCGGTGCCGTCAACGTTGACTTCGGTTCCGGCATATTTACCATATAAAACGGTATTACCTGCTTCGAGTGTGATCGGGTTGTCTTTTGTTCCCGGACCAACGGCAACAACCGTTCCTCTTTGTGGTTTTTCTTTTGCAGTATCAGGAATGATGATGCCACTTGCAGTTTTCTTTTCGGCAACAGCAGGTTGAATCAACACCCTGTCGGCCAATGGTTTAATGTTTAAATTTCCCATGTTATTCTTATTTTTAAAGTTATTCAATTGCGAGAATGAAACCGTTCGGGACGGTAAATGCTTTATGTCACATTTTGTGCCAAACAGATTAAACAAAAAAAATGTCAGAATGAAGTGACATTCTGACATTTTAACCGACATGAGACTGTCGCAAAGTCGTTATTCAGCGTTTTCGTCTTTTGCAGGTGGCGCCTGAAAATCAACCGGTTTTGCAGTCTGATCAATTTGCTGACGCAATTCTGTATCTACCTGACCACCTTCGCTGCTGTATTTTGGGATTGTCATGGTGGCTACCAAACAGAGTACAAGTAAGGCCATCGACATTGTCCAGGTTGCTTTTTCAAGAAAATCAGCTGTTTGGCGAACACCCATGAATTGGTTTGATGCTGCGAAATTTGAAGCCAAACCACCGCCTTTTGAGTTCTGAACCAACACGATAAGCGCTAATAAAATGCTGATAATTAAAATTAAAATTGAAATGAAAACGTACATCGTCTTAAATTTTAAATGTTTTTATTCTTCTTAGCCTCTTCAATGAGGGTTGCAAAGTAACTAATTTTTTCCGGATATTTCAAACATAATTTTTCATAAATACTTATTGCCTTGTCGAAATGCCCTTGTTTCATATAAATAGTCGCCAGTGTTTCGCTCACGATGTTCTCCTGATCAACCACACTCTGCTGTGCATTCGTCAGCGGATTATAGAATTCATGTTTTGGTCTCGAAATACTCGGACTCGATTTGATAAACCGCTCAATGATCTCCTGTTTCGAATGTGGTTTGGATGGATCAATAACCTGGTCCTCTGATTTTTCGGTCTCCAATTGTTTAATACGCTCATCCACAATACGTTTTAACTCTTCTATCGAATGACGCTTATGTTCATTATCATGTGTGTCATCGTCTTCCTCGTCAGTAAATTGGCTTTTGGTATCTTCGTTTGAAACAATTTCTGTTTGTGCAGGCTGTTCATGCGATTGTTTTTCAACCTCAATCGTTTCACTTACAACCGGTTCAGTCTCAGCCAGCGGCTTCTCAGGCTGACTAACCGTTGATTCGGTGGTTTCCGGTTTTGTTTTATTTACAAATTCATCGGGTAAAACAACGGGTTCTTTAATCAGTTGAATATTCTGGATATGTTTTCGCAAAATATTCCTGTCGGAAGCAATTCCGGCAGCAAGTTTAAGCTGACTTTGATAGATGATATGATTTTCTTTGAACAAATTCATTGCAAGCAATACGTGTATCGTACTGCAATAGTGAAATTTAACTGTCATGTCCATCAGATCGGCAATGGTATCTTTCGAGAGTTTTTCGGGCTCTTTGATATAGCTGATAAATTCTGATTTATTCATTTGTTCATTCGTTTGTCAAACTTTTTCCCGCATCAGACAAGGGATTTTTCACCAGTTCACGACCGATTTACTAAAAACATCATCTACAAGCAATTCAAGAATTTCGGGAATAACAATGAGTTTGGCCGCGTTGAAATCCTGGTTACTCGAATAATCCTTGTATTGTGTAAACTTGGTTTCAAAGTCCTTAGTCGGGTCAAGTTTATTGAAAAACCTGACATTGATCGTTATTGTCAGCCTGTTTTGATCTGCTGTCTGGTCTTTCTGGATGGCTATCGGCGATGTTTTGAAATCGATGATTTCACCTTCAAAAGACAGGTCTCCATTTTTATCAATCAGGTTCAGGTTGGTCAGGCTCATAAATTTATCACGTAAGGCTGACGTAAAATCAATGCTTAATGTTGGTTCAACGAGCATCGCGTTATTCGGGAAATATTGTATGGAGACAGTTTTTGCGCCTGCCGGTATCGAAGCGCCGGTGAATGAATATACACCACAGGCAGTATGCGAAAGCATCAGTATAACTACGAATAATAATTGTAATCTTTTCATAACCTTATAAATTGATCCCGTATTCATTAATTTTTCGATAGAGTGTCCGTTCGCTGATACCAAGCTCCTTAGCTGCATTCTTACGTTTTCCGCTATGTTTGTTCAGCGCCTGTTTGATCATATCTATTTCTTTTTTCTGTAACGAAAGTACTTCATCAATCACTACCGAAGGATGAATCCTGTCCTTATTTTCTTCTGTCAGAACCTGTATCCGCGGCTGTTTGTCGAATTCGTCGTTATATGATTCATCTTTTGGACCCATATTATAAATTACAGGTTTTTTAATAAGATGGCCCGAAGGTTCATCCATCTCATTTTCGACCAACGATTTCACTGTTTCACGAAGTTCGAGCAGGTCTTTCTTCATGTCGAAAAGCACCTTGTAAAGCAGGTCACGATCCGAAAGGCGTTCATCATTCTGTTCTTTGCGAAGCAACATCGGCAGGTTTGTTCCTGTTTCGCGGGGTATGTAGTGACTGAGCGTTTGCCCTGTCACATTCTTGTTTTTCTCAATAATTGAGATTTGTTCGGTTACATTCTTTAACTGACGGATATTGCCAGGCCAGCGAAAATCTTCGAGTACCTCGATGGCGTCATTTGTCAGCTGAAGCGGAGGCATACGGTATTTCTCGGCGAAATCGGAAGCAAACTTTTTGAAAAGCAGATAGATATCAGCTTTACGGTTTCGCAGGGGTGGAATGATAATCGGTACCGTATTAAGCCGGTAGTATAAATCCTGACGGAATTTACCTTTGTCGATGGCTTCGGGGATATTTACATTGGTTGCCGCGACAATCCTGACATCTGTCTTGATCACTTTTGACGAACCTACCTTGATGAACTCACCTGATTCGAGAACACGTAACAGGCGCACCTGTGTCGAGATGGGCAATTCGGCCACTTCATCTAAGAAAATGGTGCCTCCGTCGGCCACTTCGAAATAACCTTTGCGGGCTTCATGGGCTCCGGTGAAACTACCTTTTTCGTGCCCGAAAAGCTCCGAATCGATCGTACCTTCAGGGATAGCTCCACAATTAACGGCGATATAGGCGCCATGTTTTCTGGCTCCTGATTGGTGAATAATTTTAGGGAAAACTTCTTTTCCGGTTCCACTTTCACCGGTAATCAAAACGGTGAGATCGGTTGGAGCCACCTGAACCGCCACCTGAATGGCCCGTTCGAGATACATATCATGTCCGATGATGCCAAACCGTTGCTTGATCGCCTGAATGTCCATAATAAAAATTCCCTGTTCTTTTCTTTTGTAAAGTTACTGGTTACTAACGTAAAACAGCGCCAAATTGTTGCTCAAAAGCCTTTTGAAGTTTCAGCATGGTTTTTTCGATCACATTGTCGGTGAGGGTCTTCTCCTTATCGAGAAGCACAAAACCCAGGGCATAAGATTTTTTTGTGTCAGGGATTTTATCGCCTTCATACACATCAAAAATACTGACACCCTGAAGCAGATTTTTCTCGGTACTGAACGCGAGATCTTTCAAGGCTTCGAAACGGATATTCCGGTCGAGAACCAGCGCCAGGTCGCGTCGCACTGCCGGGTATTTCGAAACGGCTTCGTATTGTAATGGTCTGACCGGTATATCTTTCAGCAGGCTTGTCCAGTGAATCGTGCCGTAAAATACTGGTTTTTTAACATCAAGTTGTTTCAGTGTGTTTTGCGTCAGTTTACCGATGCGCCCGATCTCATGATCAGCGAGGTGATAACTGAGTGCAACTTCGAACAATGAATCCGATTCTTCTTTGATTGACACTTTCTTTCTGTCGATATTCAGCCTTTTGAGGATCGCTTCAAATTCATGCTTCAGATCGTAGAAACCGACCTGAACCGGATTGATATTCCAGATTTCTTCCTGTTTGTTCCCGGACATGAAGAGATCGAGGCAAACCCATTCATTGTATGGGGCCAGGTCATTTTTACTGTTCAAGCCTGGTTTGTCGAACCTATAAATCTTACCGAATTCGTACAATTTCAAATCGAAATTTTTACGGTTATGATTATAGGCTATGGTTTCGAGGCCACCAAAAACCAGACTCTGGCGCATCACATCCAGCTCTTTGCTCAGTGGATTGATGATCACCACATTGTTAGCCGGATCAAATGCCGGATGCACTTCGGTGTAGGCTGAGCGTGTGAGTGAATTATTCATAACCTCATAAAATCCTTTTGCACTAAGCATATCCGATATGAGGTGTTGCATCACATCGCTATCGATTCCATCGCTCACATTAACAGATGCATTCAGTTTTTCGGGAATCTGAATATTGTCATATCCATACACACGAAGAATTTCCTCAACAACATCGGCCGGACGATACACATCCACCTTACAGTTAGGAATCTCAAGATCCATTTTTTCATTGTCGAATGACAGTATCTTGATATCCAGATCAGTAAGAATTGATTTTGCCTGTTCGAATGGTATGGGCTGACCAGCGATCTTATCGAGATAGCCTGAAGTGAGTTCAACCTTTGCAGGAATAACCGGAACAGGATAAACATCTTTTATATCGGATGAGATGGTGCCACCGGCAATTTCTTTGATCAGGCCGGCTGCGCGTTGCAGCGCATATATCGTAATATCGGGATCGCTTCCACGTTCGAAACGGAACGAGGCATCGGTTTGCAAGGTATGTCTTTTCGATGTTTTTCGAATCGTTTTGGCTTCGAAACAGGCACTTTCGAGAAATACGGCAGTCGTTTGGTCGCTTACACCTGAGTGTAACCCGCCAAATACACCGGCCATGCACATGCCTTCGGTTTCGTTGCAAATCATCAGATCGTCAGCACCGAGTTTTCTTTCGGTTCCATCGAGGGTAACAAATGGCGTGTCGGCCGGAAGTTTCTTCACGATCACTTTATTCCCTTTAATTTCTTTTGCATCAAAAGCATGCAGGGGTTGACCGGTTTCAAACAGAACATAGTTCGTGATGTCAACAATATTGTTTATTGGCCTCACGCCAATCGAAAGGAGTCTGTTTTTCAGCCAGGCTGGTGATGGCGCCACGCTGATATTACTGATGGTAAGCCCTGAATACCTTGGACAAGCCTGTTGTTCGTCAACTTCAACTTCAATATTCAGGCTATTGGTATCGATATTGAAACCGGCAACAGATGGTTTTTTTAAGGTATAAATTGTTTTTCCGGCACGGAAATTAAGCACGGCAGCCAGGTCGCGGGCAACACCGATATGCGATGCTGCATCGGAGCGATTCGGCGTAAGTCCGATTTCGAAGATAATATCTTCTTCCACCGGAAAATAATGAGAAGCAGGCATTCCTGTTTCGGTCGATTCAGGCAAAACCATGATGCCGTCATGCGAAGTTCCAAGTCCGAGTTCATCTTCGGCGCAGATCATACCTTCCGATACTTCGCCCCTGATCTTGCTTTTTTTAATTTCAAACGAATCATTGCCGCTATAAATCATGGTGCCAATGGTGGCGACCAACACTTTTTGTCCGGCAGCCACATTGGGTGCGCCGCAAACGATGGAGAGCAATTCAGGCTTACCAACATCCACGGTTGTCAGGCTGAGTTTATCAGCGTTCGGATGTTTTTCACAGCTGATCACTTTGCCGGTAACAATACCCTTTAAACTCCCTTTGACGGTTTCAAAAGGTGTAAAGTCTTCAACTTCAAGTCCAACGGAGGTAAGGGCTTCGGAAATGGTTTGTGCAGGCAGATCAATACCGATATATTGTTTGAGCCAGTTATACGAAATCTTCATAAAATGCAATGCTATTAAGGCTGCAAAAATAGGGATAAAATGTCAAAGTGTCAGGCTTTGTTCCACCTCATTGTTAAATGTTGTTTTCATACAAACAAAAAAGATAATTGAAATCCATGAGGAATAGATGTAACTTTACATTTAATTAAACAATTAAATATAAAAGTCTTATGAGTATAATTTTAGTAGGATTAGCCGTATTGTTGTTCGGGTTTATTACTACCCGGATTGATTCTCCCGTAAAAGAATTTAGTAAAACCATCTCGATAACTGGTGCGATCATTGTTGCCGGTGGAATTTTTATTGCATCGCTTGTGCAGGTGGAACCTGGAGAAGTTGGTGTTCAGAAACTCTTTGGTAAGGTGGACAACAACACCCTCGAAAGTGGGCTGAATATGATAAACCCCTTGAAGGAGGTGGTGATGTTCGACATTAAAACACAGAATTACACCATGTCGGCTGTTACCGATGAAGGCAGTAAATTGGGTGATGATGCCATTCGGGTACTCTCGGCAGATGGTTTGGAAGTGATTATCGACCTCACTGTATTGTTTCGTGTGTTACCTTCAGAAGCACCTAACATTTTGAAAAACATTGGATCCGATTATGTCAATACCATTGTGAGGCCTATCTGCCGTACAAAAATCAGAGATAATGCCGTTTATTATGAGGCCGTTTCATTGTATTCTCTGAAACGCGATGAGTTTCAGGCAAAAATATTTAATGCCATTGAAACCAATTTCAAAGAACGTGGTTTGATTCTGGAACAATTGCTTGTGAGAAACATCACTTTGCCCGAATCGGTGAAAGCCTCCATCGAATCGAAGATCAATGCTGAACAGGATGCCCAGAAAATGACTTTCGTGCTGCAAAAAGAAAAACAGGAAGCCGAACGTAAACGGGTTGAGGCGCAGGGTATTGCCGACTATCAAACGATTCTTAGCACCGGATTAAGCGACAAACAGCTTCAATATGAAATGATCAAAGCGATCGCTACCTCACCCAATGCCAAGCTCATCATTCTCGATACCAAAAAGAATGTGCCGTTTATTATCGATGGAAAGTAAGAAATTGTGGCTGGTGACTGGTGTCTTGTGACTGGTAGCTGGTAGCTGGTGACAGGTAGATAGCTACAAACCAGCAACCAGTAACAAGAAACAAGCAACCAGAAACCAGTAAGCTCTGTTTTGATATAAAGTTTCTGATTTAACTTATCCTGCTCCAATCGAATGTCTTTTTGAAAATCTTTTCGAAATGCTCTTTCATGATCTGATTCTCCTGATAAAGCAACTGCGGGTCATCATCCAACAGTTGATTTACGAGCTGGCGCACATGTTTAATAAGCTTTTCGTCCTGTAAAAGATTCCCCAATTTGAACTCAATCTGTCCCGATTGCCGGGTTCCCTGTGTTTCACCGGGGCCGCGAAGTTGCAGGTCAACTTCAGCAATCTCGAAACCATCGTTTGTGCGAACCAACGTAGCCATGCGCTTCTTAGCTTCGGCTGTAAGTTTAAAATCGGTCATCAACAGGCAATACGATTGGTCGGCACCGCGCCCAACCCTTCCACGCAACTGGTGAAGCTGCGAAAGTCCAAAACGGTCGGCATGTTCGATTACCATGACAGATGCATTCGGGATGTTCACACCAACTTCAATCACCGTGGTGGCCACCATAATATGCGCCTGACCCTTCACGAATCGTTGCATCTCAAAATCCTTGTCAGCCGCTTTCATCTGGCCATGTACCATGCAGATGCGGTAATCGGGTTCCGGAAAGTCGCGCAAGAGGCTTTCATAACCTTCCATAAGGTTGATCAGATCGAGTTTCTCTGATTCACGGATCAAAGGATAAACGATATAAATCTGCCGTCCGGCAGCGATTTGTTTTTTCAGGAAGCCAATCATCTGCAAGCGTTGGTTCTGATAAAGATGGCGTGTCTCAACCGTTTTCCGGCCCGGCGGCATCTCATCAATACGCGAATTGTTGAGGTCGCCATATTGTGTCATCGCCAATGTGCGCGGAATAGGAGTGGCCGTCATAACCAGCATATGAGGAGGTGTATCGTTCTTTTCCTGCATCCTTGCCCGTTGTGCAACGCCGAACCGGTGTTGTTCATCGATGATGGTAATACCAAGGTGTTTGAATTGCACATTCTGTTCGATCAACGCGTGGGTCCCGATCAATATCTGTAGTTTGCCACTTTGTAATCCTTCATGCATTATTTTTCGCTGTCGCGCCTTTGTTGATCCCGTTAGTAGGGCTATCTCAACCGGCATTTTCTCTAAAAGAGTTTGGATGGTTTCGAGATGTTGGGCAGCTAAAATCTCGGTTGGGGCCATCATGGCGGCCTGATAACCATTGTCTAAAGCGATCAGCATCACCATCAGTGCGACGATGGTTTTACCGCTTCCAACATCGCCCTGCAACAGCCGGTTCATCTGTGTTCCTGAACCAAGATCAATTCTTATCTCTTTGATCACCCGTTTTTGGGCATTGGTCAATGGAAAGGGTAAATGATTGTTGTAGAAATCATTAAAATAATTACCGATCAATTTGAATGGAAAACCCTTTACGTATAATTCTCTGTTTTTTTTATTGTGAAGCAGTTGTAACTGAAAGAAAAAATGCTCTTCAAACTTCAGGCGATTTACTGCCGACCGCAGCATCATGGAATCGGAAGGCAGATGGATATTGAAATAGGCCGTTGACCGCGAAATAAGTTTTTCATTATCGAGAATATATTGTGGAAAAACCTCCTGGATGATGTCTTTTACCTGAAAAAGCAGGGTCTTTACCAAACGGGCAATCTGTTTGGTGCCAAGGCCCTGCGACTTCATTGTCTCCGAGCTGTTATAAACGCCTTGTAAACTTTCGCCCTGGGTAAAATCTTCAGGAATGAAGTCTTCGATATCGGGATGTACAAAGTTGAATTTGTTGTTGAACGAGGATGCTTTCCCGAAAAGCAGGTATTTCTGTTGAGGTAAAAATCTCGTCCTGATCCATTTGAGTCCCTTGAACCAGACCAATTCGATGCTTCCGGTTTCGTCGGTTAACGTGGCTGTGATCCTTGTTATACGCGGACTGCCGAACGATTTCATATTTTCGATGCGACCGGCAAGCTGGTAATAAACAGTATCGTTATCAATTTCGGCGATGGTATGAATCCGGCTTTTATCAATATGTCGGAAAGGGAAATAATTGAGCAGGTCGCCAAAGGTAAAGATATTCAATTCCTTATTCAGGATTACAGCCCGCCTGGGGCCAACTCCTTTAAGGAACTCAATTTTATTTTCAAGCAGATTGTTCAAGATGGAACCTGTTTATCGCGCTAAGGTAACAAGTCGGTTTGGTATTTTGGATGATTGCAAAAAAAAACCCTGCTTTAAAGGCAGAGTTTTTTATGAACTGATTATATTTTTAATATTCCCACAAATCGTGTTCGAAATTGAAAATGTCCATTTTGATTCTTTCAGCTTCGAGGAGTGCATCAACACCGGTTGAATATTGGTTAATCTTGCGGTCATACACATTATCTTCCTTGATGATGTAACTGTCGAACATACGTTTCCAGAAAATTTCGTCGTAGGTACGTTTTTCGGCAGAGTTCTGACGGTTGAAAACCTCGGCTTTTGCCAATACTTTACGTGCCTGGGCATACGAAATCCAGAACAATGGCTGAGGAATTTCTTTTCCGTCTTTTTCGACCATCAACACCGGACAGATAGCAATGATACGAACCATCATCTGTGAGCGTTGTTTATCGAAATACCAGTCTTCCTTGATACGCAGGCGCATTACCTGACTTGGATCAAATTCGCGGATAATCACCGTATCATACTCATCATAGGGTGGGCTTGATCTCCGCTGCGTGATATAAGAAGTATCGGATTGTTTCGCGATAATATCCTTATACGATGTTGGTACAAGCAATTCATCGGTATTGGATATCTCGTAGGCCACGAATTTATTTTCCTTTAAACCGTCTAATACCACATTGATGAAACTGCGCCAGTTGTTATGCGATTCAATAGGATAGTAGAAGGCCTGATTGATTTTCTGACGAAAATCGATCTCGCGCCAGATTCTTTTCGACCACATCACATCAGCCTGACGGATATAAGGAAAAGGGATCGGTTCTTTATCGATCGTGCCATCGCTAGGGAATAAACCATCCACAGGTCTTTCGTCGAGTATCTGGGCCGAAAGTTTTTGTGATGCGCCTATAACAGAGCCCAAAACAAAAAGTGCGATGATGAATTTTTTCATAATTTCCTCCTGAATTTTATACTAATTAATCTCTAAGTTGATAGGGTTCAAGGTGCGCATTGTTCCATCCGGACCTTTTGCCTGAATACGCTCAAAATAAAGTTTTTGTCCTTTTGCAGCGTTTTTGATGAAGTTCATGGCAGTTTCGTTGAATACATTGCCCTTGATAGTTCCGGTTGTTTGAAGGTCACCACCACGGTAAGTTGACATCTGATACGAAACAATTTCGTAATTGAAATCGGCAAAATCAAAATCAACCAATTCGGGGATGATAGCCCGGGCGCCGATAAGCCTGTTCTTTTCGATCTGACCATCGGTCATATTGGCGATTTTGGCAACCGGATCGGGAACGCGTTTGATACGGAAAAGGAAACTGCCCAAATCCATGGTGTTGTCGCCAATGCGTGCAACAGCTGTTATTGTTACCGTTTTTTCGCCGGTTGGCACTTCAACATCGTAGGTTCCGTCATCTTTTTTAGTCATTTTACCTTTCGAGATCGAAGGGGTTATCAACTCCGATGGAACACCCGGTGCATTGATCGATACAGGGTTTTTCAATCCACTGTACAGAATATTCATTTTCAACGGGGCAACAGTCAGTGTGCGGGGTACAACGATATAATCGGCAGCGAAACTGTAACGGGCGAGTTCGTTTGTTGACGGATCGACCATCTCAATTACACCGGCATAGCGCTGTAGTCCGGGTGCCGATGCTGCATACTCAAGTTTGGCTGTGCCATCAACGGTTTTCAATACCTGTGCACCTGAAAGGTTTCCTTCAGAAACTTTATCGACTCCGCGAACAATTTTAACGGTTGACTGACTTTTCGAATCAAAAGCTGCAACCATAATCTCAGCTTCATAATTGGTTCCGGCCAGCACATATTGCGATTTTGGAATTACTTTGGCTTGCACATTATCAAACTTGTAATCTTTCTCCGAAATGTTCGAGTAAAGATTGTTAATAGCATCAAATTCAGCTGTTTGTACTTCAGCGATGATCTTGTTAAGAATAGTAACATTTGCAGCGAGGATGGTATTATAAAAGTTGTATGTTTCCCAGTTCTGCGATGAACCTGAGGCATCAACATATTTCCCATCGGTAACCATACCTACTTTATCGGCAAATTGTTCGCCAATAACACCGAGGATGAACTTCCGGTATTCCTTCAGTTTGGCTGAGAGTTCAAAGGCTTTTCCATTTTTATTCTGGCCAATCATATAATTGGTTGGAACGTCGAACTTATCCTTTGTTTCAACATTGTTCAGGTTAACAGTGTATTTGTCATAGGTTGTACCCGGCTTCAAAGGATTTGGATTTTGCTGAACAGTAAAAAACTGTTTGCGGGCCTCTTCTATCGAAACTTTTTCGGAACGGGCAACTACTTCTTGCTTGATGTTTTCGATATATTGCATCATTTCGAATGATTTCACCCTAACCTGCAATGCTTTGTCCCAATATTCCTGTGTCTTGCCAGGATTTAACTGATATTGACTCTCAAATTTCGCGTATTCGCTATTGATTTTTGAATTGAAACTCTGATTAGAGCTTTCCATATTATCATTTACGACGAGAAAGGCGTTCAGGATATCCTTGGAGACGTTGAGGGCCAACAAGGCAGTAAGCACCAAATAGAGCATACCAATCATCTTCTGCCTTGGGGTTTCTTTGTATCCGGCCATTTTATATTGTCTTTAATTTTGTCATTAATTGAATTACAGTAGCGTGATTAGGCTTTGCCGGTCATGGCTGATAACATATTGCCATACACTTTGTTCAGCGAAGTCATACGGACCGATAGTTCCGAAAGCTGTTCGTTTAATTGTCCGGCATTCAGTGCAGTCTGGTTCATCTTCTCGAGATATTCGTTCATCGATTTCTGTAACCTTTCGTTTGTGTCGCTTGCTTTGGTAGTGCCCTGCAATTGCAATTCGTAAACCGTATTCAGTTTTGCGAGGTTTTGCGAAATCTGTTCAAGTTGTTTGTTATAGGCTAATCCGTCAATAGATCCGAAATCGAGCGCTTCAACTGATTTGCTAATCAATGCAGATGATTTTGCATAGGTTTCAGCCAATTGTTTTGCTGAAAGTGCAGCAGCTTTTACTGTACCGGCAAATTCTTCGGTCGAATTCATATCCGATTTGATAATATCGGCTGCCTGCACGTAGGCACTGCTCAGTTTACCGGCGCTGGCCGATGCTGATTTCATATTTTCAATATACTCAACCGAAGCCGTTGCGTCTTTACCTAAAACCTCAGAAGCTTTTTTGTAGTTTCCGGCAAGTTCAGATGCTGATTTCGATGCAGATTTGATGGTGTCAACATATTCGTTTGTGGCAACGGCTGCATTCGAGATATCACCCATTTGTGAGGCGTTGTCACTCAATTTTTGTAAGCCTTTGCTCAACCTGTCTAATGTACTCGACTCAATATTGGCCTCTTTAAACATTTGATCAAGTTTTTGGGTAGCGGTTTTCTTTCCTTCCAATTCTTTCTCAATGTTTGTTTCATGATACATACCGCCTAATTGTGGATATACCAAACTCCAGTCTGGTTCAACGTGTGGTGGCTCGAAGGCTGAAAAGAAAAAGATGAGCGCTTCAGTACTTAATCCAACAATCAACATTTCATTTGCGTAGTTATAGTGGTTTATTTTGAACAATGCACCAACGATAACAACTGATGCTCCAATACCATAGAGCTTCGACATGAAGTTTTTGTATCCTTTGCTTCTTACTAGCTTGCTAAATTCCATTGTTTGAAAAAAATTGAGGTTAATGTAAAATATTGATTATCTGTAAACTCTTGATGCTTTTGATGGGTTATCGCCTTTGTTGCGACCTAAGAAAGGCTGAATGGTCCTGAATCCGATATAACATTTGGAAGTATCCTGGAACTCATAGGCACGTGAGGTAACCTGCAAATAATATTCGATATCTTTCCATGAGCCTCCGCGTACAACTTTGCGTTTCATGGCAGGTGGATCGCTTTCTTTTGCAGTATAGGTGTAATTTGGGTTCATATCCCAGGTGAAGTTATAGGAAGCCGGGTCGAAGGCACTGTTTGTCCACTCTGAAACATTTCCCGACATATCGTATAATCCCCAGTCGTTTGGCGGATAGTGGCCAACGATCACTGTGCGTAATCCTCCATCGGCGATATAATTACCGCGTAAAGGTTTGAAGTTTGCAAGGAAACAACCTTGTTCATTGCGTGTGTATGGTCCGCCCCATGGATAAGGGTTCAGATGGTTACCACCGCGGGCAGCCCATTCCCATTCGGCCTCGGTGGGAAGCCTGAATTCAGCCAAAGCAACTTCACCTTTCTGGGCGCGCATAAATGAATTAAGTTTTTCGGTTCTCCACACGCAGAAGGCGCGTGCCTGGCTCCAGTTTACACCAACAACCGGATAATGGTCATAGGCAGGATGCCAAAAATATTTTTCAGTCAACGGGTCGTTAAACGAATAGGTGTAATCGTGAATCCATGCTAATGTATCAGGATATACATTAATCATTTCTTTACGCACATATACCGATCTGTTCGTTAAACCCTGAGGACGGTTGGCCAAACCTGCGTTACGGAAGTCGGCACCCTCTTTAAACTCCTTTTTAGCAGCTGACTGCAGGTCGACCCAATAATATTCATAATTGAGTTTACGGGTGTCAATCTCTTTTCGACGGAAATAGCGTTCAAAATCAGGAAGATACATTCCTGTTTCGAGGGCGTCGCGGACATCCTGATTTTCACTGCTCCAGTCAATGTCTGTTTTCCAGTTCAAATAAGGCGGGTCGTAAACTTCACCTGTTTTTTCGTTTTCGCTGATAAGATATTCATCAGGTAAAACATCTCCTAAAATTGTGCGGGCAATTGAATCGCGCACCCAATAAACGAATTCCCTGTATTCGTTGTTGGTAATTTCAGTTTCATCCATAAAAAAGGCGGATACCGATATTATTTTGGGTTCGTTCAGTTGACCGTATGTGATGTCTTCACCGCCAATACCCATAGTATAGCTTCCTTGCGGGATAAATACCATTCCATAGGGATCGGGTTGGTAGAAGGGCTTCGATTTTTTTCGAACCCCAACCAATTCGCCTTGATTTGTATTGCTGCAACTCGCAAGAATCATTAACGCCAGCGCGTAATAAAGTAGGTTCTTCATTGTTCCTGATAATGTATTTAAAGCGTTTGATGAATGAGTTATTAGCTCACTTTTCCTTTTTTGTGAAAAATTAAATCGGCCAAAATTAAAAAAATAGTTTGTGTTACAATCTTTTTTTTTGTTTTTGGTGAAACTTCTTATTATAAATACCTTATATTTCTGTAAGTTCTAATGCCTTTATCGGTATTTATTTTAAAACAATAACCTAAACATATTTCATGCGATCCTGGCTTCGCATATCCTAACGTATTGATATCGTAGGAATATCCTAACCTGAAATCTTTAATTAACATTCCGATCATCAGTCCGACAGATTCCGTTACCCTGTAATTAACGCCTCCCCAAAACCGATTATTGTATGAAACGGTTCCTGAAATATTAAATACTGTAGCAGAAGTATTGGTAATGATTTGCAGGGCAGGTAAAAACTCGTATGCCTGAATTCCTGCAATACGGAACGGGTAACCTGTAACAAAGTAAAAGCTGCGGTCACTGATAAATCTTACATCTGAGTTATCGTCTAATTTTTTGCCTTTCGATTCCAATAAATTCGTAACCGAGATTCCGATATAATAACTATCGGGTATTTGCCAGAATAATCCCAGGTTGGCATCAAACAACATATCGCTCTTTGCAGCTTTTGAAAGACTTCCATTGCCTTCTGTTTCACCGTCTCCCGTTACTCCGGATGTAATAAATTTTGAATTATCTGCTGCACGGTTTAATAAATTGATGGAGCCACCAATCCCCATATTGGCTCCCCCAACATCAATATGATATGAATAACCAAGATTTACACCAATATCGGTATAAAAAGCAATTTTATCCTGAACGATGGAAGCCCCTAATCCGCCATGTAATATCTTAATAGGCGCATCGCCCGTAATTAAAAAAGTTTCGGGAGCAACATTATTGCCTTCGGGATCTTCAAATCCAACCCATTGCTGACGTACAATTCCATTCAGACAAATACCTTCACCTAAGCCTGCAAAACCAGGATTGATTAACATATTGGTGTAAGTATGATGCGTGAAAGTGGGCACTTGCTGTCCATTTACTACAACATTTGTCCCCAAAATAAATAATAATATGGTTAAAATTCTGATATTCAATTGCATCGATAGATTGAACGATTCCTGCTTAGCCCGGCTAAAGTAATCATATTTGTTTAATCCTTTCATTTTTTGTCAGAAAAAATGCTTTTTATTATTCTTCATTTTATTTTGTTATTGATAATTCGATAAACCCGTGTTTCTGACTTTTATTGTGTATTGGTGATCGGACGGAAATAACTAAGTCCGGCTTTGTGATGTTCTTTCAATGATCACAACCTCATTTTGACGCAGAAAGTCGATTGGTCGGCGAAACACGCTAATTTTGCAAGTTGAATTTTAAAAGGAGGGATTGTTCATGGCTTTTTTACAAACTGACAAGGTGTTTTCGAAAAAATGGCTGATAAATTACAGCCTCATTATCGTTGGATCGTTCATCCTTGCCACAGGATTTGTACTTTTTATAACTCCTTACAAAATTATGCCGGGTGGTGTTTATGGTATTGCCATTGCGCTTCATTATCTGTTCGATATGCCGGTTGGTATGACGGCGCTATCGATGGATATTCCGCTCACGTTGCTCGGTATTAAAATACTTGGACCACGTTTTGGTTACAAAACAGTGGTTGGTTTTCTGCTGACTGCATTGTTTGTTGATGGACTTACACTGCTTTATGGTTCGGAACCACTCGTCGAAAACGAACCATTGCTATCATCTATATTCGGTGGCGTGTTTCTGGGATTTGGGTTAGGACTTATTTTTAAGGCGAAAGCGACTTCCGGTGGAACCGATATTGTGGCGATGATCATCAGCAAATACACAAAACTACCGGTAGGTCAGTTACTTATCTATGTTGATTCGGCGATTGTTTTACTCGGATTGCTTATATTCCATGACTGGAAAATACCGCTCTATTCACTTATCGTAATTTTTATTACAGGAAAAGTGATTGATACCGTGCTTCAGGGCGTTTCGTATGATAAAACCCTTTTCATCATTTCAGATCATTTTGAAGCTATCCGTGATAAAATTATTATCGACCTGGAAAGGGGAGGAACATATATTCATGGAACCGGCATGTTTAACGGTGCGTGCAAAACTATTATTTTCACAGTAGTGAACAGGCGTGAAATGGCGATGCTGCAGGAGTATATTCACGAAATTGACCCCAATGCTTTTGTTACGGTTATTAATGCAAACGAAATTTTGGGTGAAGGCTTTAATTCGCTTCACGAGAAAATGACGTCATGATACAAAATGAATAGTGCAAAATTCAAAGTTCAAAGTACAAAGTTCAAAGCGATGCACTGAGTCGAAGTGTTCAAAGTTCAAAATGCCAGGTAAGAGAAACGAATTAATCGAATTACTAAATGGGTTTTATCAGGTATAAACAGTTTTCGGTACGATGGTTCAAATCCTATGCATTCATCATCATTGGTGCATTCATTATTGCTTTGGGTTACGTATTGTTTATCACGCCCAATAAAATTGTTCCGGGTGGAATTTATGGTATATCTATCGTGCTGCACCATACTTTTGGTACGCCGGTTGGTTTGATGGCATTGGTATTCAACATACCATTAACATTAATCGGAGTGAAGATTCTGGGTCCAAAATTTGGCGCTAAAACGATTGTTGGTTTCATTTTCACCTCGGGTTTCATGGATTTACTAACACTTTGGTTTGGCGAAGAATCTTTAATAAAAGACGATCCACTCGTGTCGGCAATCTTCGGCGGGGCTGTGATCGGGGTGGGAGTAGGGCTGTTATTCAGGGCAAAGGCAACCTGTGGTGGTACCGACCTTGTTTCGATGATGTTGGGTAAATGGACAGGCATGCAGTTAGGTCAACTTATGATGGTAGTTGATTCAGTAGTGGTGCTGTTTGGTGCATTTATGTTCAGCGATTGGACCATCCCGATGTATTCGCTCATCACAATATTTGTGATGGGTAAGGTGATTGACGCGGTTCTGCAAGGTGTAAGCTATGATAAAGTTGCGCTGATTATTTCGGATAAATGTGAGCTGATCGGTAATAAAATTATCAACGACCTTCATCGTGGTGGAACCTACATACAAGGGCACGGGATGTATGCCGGGGACGAGAAAAAGATGATCTATGTGGTGTTAAATCGCAGAGAATTATCAACGCTCGAAGAATATATTCACCAGATCGATCCAAAAGCATTTTTAACTGTGATTGATGCCAACGAAATTCTGGGAACAGGATTCAAGTCGTTAAGCGAGAAGATTGAGGAGTGAGCTAAAGTTTGGAGTGAACTAAAGTTGGTACTTCCCTCGTTGTGCCGCCAAGGAAGGCGTCTTCGGTCTTCTGACTTCCGACTTCTGTCTTCCAGCTACTTAAACAGCTTCACAATATCGTTTCCGTTTGCAAAAATCAGCAATCCGAAAAGCAATACCATGCCTATGATCTGCGCTACTTCGAGGAATTTATCACTTGGTTTACGTCGTGTAATAATTTCATAGAAAAGGAATACAACATGTCCGCCGTCGAGGGCAGGAATGGGTAATACGTTCAAAACCGCTAACATAATTGATAAGAAAGCGGTTAATTGCCAGAATCTTTGCCATTCAAACTGAGCGGGAAAAATCTTTCCGATGGTGATGAAACCTCCAACACTTTCATAGGCTTTCATTTCAGGATTCACGAGAAGTTTGAGTTGTTTCCAGTAACCAACGATGCCTTCGTTCGAAAAGATTGCCTTCTCAACTCCGGCAGGGATTGCCTGAAAAAAGGAATATTTTCTCTGACTCTGTTTGAAAAAATCATCCATCTCCATTTTCGCTGTTACACCAATCAAACCTTCAGCCGGAACTGTCAATGCGAGGTGAAGTGTATCCAAACCTCGTTTTACATCGATGATAACATCCTGATTTCTATATTTTTGAATATCATCTCTGAATTCCTGAAAATACCTTGTGTTGTTACCGTTTATTCCAAGAAGAGAATCTCCGACCTGTATGCCGGCTTTTTGGGCGATTGAGTTCTCACTGAATCCATTCACGATAAAAGGTATCCG
>JABFQW010000061.1 GCA_013141455.1 Bacteroidales bacterium | reverse complement strand
GGACCGAGAGTACGATGAAAAGGACTGGAACTGGACTGAAACATCTGGCGGCGGAAGTGCGATTGGTATGGCTGCGGCGGAATTGACGCATACATATGTTTTTCGTATCGGGGCAAGTAGGAAACTCTGGGCCTTTGAGGGTTATTGCAATGTTTCCCCGTGTTTCTTTTGTTCCCTGATTATCCCAGGATTGCCCCGAATGATATGTATCGGAACTGCATGATATTGATTGTCTTTTATCCGAGAATGTGGTATATTTGTTGTTGGGGTGATTTGTCAAAAATTTGGCGAGTTGGGCCTCGGATTTAAAAGGAGACTGACGATGTATAATCAACGAATGACGCCTGAAGAATATGTACTTGCTGTGTTGAAAGCCGTGAATGGCAAGGCATTTGTCGCGTGTGACATAATTCAAGCTGATAAGAAACTTATTCACAACAGTTTCTATAACGAAGTCATGGGGAAACTGAATGACTTTGTACTTGGTGACTGGAAGCCCGGCATTAAGTTTGTGAGGACGTAATCATGCAAACACCATTCAAGGGAACAATCGAAATCGTCAAAGGTAAATTCCTGGCCAAATCGGAATTGGAACCGACAGACGATATTCCGTTCAATACCATGTCAGCTGCTTCATGGTTCTTGTCCATTATCAAGGACCGCCATGATGCCCGTGAGTACCGTTTGGGCATGAAGCACGTTTGATTGCTGCGGGTGTGGGCAGTGCGCTGCCCCATCTCGGAACAATCAAGTTCCAACCGATCACAAACTGTGACGGAAACACGGAGAAGAAAATATGTCATACGATAATGGAGAAGTTGAACGGGTTGCGGCTTTAATCAAGCCGCTGTCCGATGCAATTGAAGTTGTGAATGGGCAAATCCCTGACACGGTTCAATTGGACAACCCAGACCTTGACGGTATTTATGACGGTCAGGCGCTGACAATCAACAATCCAACCTTGTGGGCGCAAATGCTTATGCAAATGCTCACGGGGCCGATGGATACCAAGGTCGAAACATTTGACCCGGAAGCCAAGTTATATTGGGCTGCCGTGGCCGAAGCACTTGGCCCGGATTACATCGCCAAGTATCGTCGCATCGGTGCCTTTATGAAGGCGTTCATTGACGGATAATCTAACGGAGAGGGCAGTATGGTATTGCCCTCTCTTTTCAACCCCAAAAGGAGACTAATGAAATGCAATTGAACATGACAGTGGCGAAAGTGCTTTGGGCCTTGCCGCAGCCCCGGAAAGAAGATATTCACCTCGCGCCGGTTCCACCCATGAACCCAGTCAATTACGCGCCTTTGAATGTACAGGTGCATTGATGGCCGAGTACATTGACGTTACCCCGACTTGGGCCGCAATGGTCCCGACATTCCTGCTAATCATTGATAATGGCAATGCAGATGGCCGTAAGACCGTCGAAGGCGAGTTGTTCCGCATGGCCAAGCTGGCCGATTTGTATGTGGCAAGCCAGAAGGTGAAATCATGAGCCAGTCCAAAACCGTTTGGCTTGCAATTGGCCTGATCTTTATCGCCACATTGCTTGCAGGACTTCCCGCGATCGTCATGTCGTTTCAGGAGTGGGTGCAATGAAACTCTTTGTTTGCCGATACGCAAACGGTCAGGTTCATATCTTTAAAGGTAAGGACCAGTTTGACGCAATGATCTGGAATGGCGCGGAAGAACTTCATCGCGCTCTTGGCGTGGGTTACGAAGTCACCGAAGCCGAAACAACCTTGGAGGACCTCACCCGTGATTAGTTGGACACAGCAACCGGGCGACCTGTACGTGGTTACAGGCGTCACACGGGATGGAAAGCGATTTGCAGCAACATATAACTCTTGGTTCCATGCCAGCGGGATTAACCTCTGGCGCGGAAGCAAGTGGTTGTATCGGGATGGGAAGCGGAAGCTTCTTGTCCGGGTTTGGAATTAAGGAGACTGCGATGAAAAACTTTAACGGAGTGCTCGTTCAAGCGCGAAAACACAAGTGGATTGGTGACACCGAACGAGTCACTGGTGTCATTTATGGTTCTGATAGCTGGGCCGATGGCTTAACCATAACGACCAGCGAAATTCAATCGGAAGTTCCTGGTTTTGCTTCCAGCATGAAAGCGAGCTGGATTATAACCAAGAACTCGCTTTATTACGTTTTGTGGAGTAAAAAGTCATGAAAACTTGGCTTATCTTCGGCCCGGTCCAGAGATTCTTGGGCCATTCGACGCAAGTTATCTTTCAACCGAATTATTGGACAACCTTTAAGGAGTAATTGCAATGCCAATTGAAGTATCTGCCCACGGAACCATTTCATACACTGGTGAAGATGGCACCCGGTACTTTCAGGCCAAGGTCGTTCGTTCGGCCTTGAAACTTTGGGTAGCCGGGATCAAGGTTAATCGTCATACTCGTATCAAGGACTTGCTTTTGCTTGTCCAACAATTCACTGGCGCTAAGTTCTCGCGTAATGCAGTCGGCATGGCCATCATCGCTATGGACGACTGGATTGCCAAGAATGTTCCCGAAATCAAGGATGAACGAAATGTTCAAGGCTGATGTTGAATGGCTCGAAGTTTCGGGCGAAGCTTTTAACGCAATCAAGGCCCGGTCAAGCACACCGGACAAGGTGATTGCACAGAAAACAGGAAAGGACAGTTTTTTGATAACTTTAGGCACTGATACAATGGACAGGCTTCGTAAGGTGAAGTTTGAACAAGAAAGTTTCAGTGATGTGATCGTGCGTGTAATGGCAGTAACAGAAAAAGGAATGAACTGAAATGGACCGTCGCAACGGGCAGCGCCCAAGAATGAAAGCGCCTGATATTGACTACAAAGACAAAGAACTGGTCGGCTGCATGGGTTATGCAGCTGCCTTTATCTTTTTCGCCGTCAGCATCGGAGTCGTCATATGGCTGACATGACATTGCTTGAATGTGCAGTTGATCTTGTTGCAATACTGGAAAGCCCGCATACCACAGTTAATACTCGTTGGGAAACGGAAAAACAGTATAAGTTTGCTTTGCGCGACCTGAAGAAGAAAATATTCGAAATCAAAGGAGAACAATGAAATGCGTTACTTGAAAATTACAAATTCCGGCGAGTTGGATCACCGCGCGATGACCCTCATGGGAGCATCCGACAAACGCGGTGACGGAGAGGCCATTGGCTTCTTCGGTTCTGGAAACAAATACGCTTTGGCCTGTTTGCTTCGCAACAATCTTACAGTCAAAATATTTTCGGGCGAGACCGAGATCACGGTCGAGGTCCGTAACACCGAGTTCCGGTCCAAAACCTTCGGCGTTATCTGGATCAATGGTGAAGCCACCTCGATCACAACCGAGACTGGCCCGAAGTGGAAAGTCATGGACGCGGTTCGTGAGTTCTGGTCCAACGCTTTGGATGAGGGCGAAGCCGAACGGAACTTTATCGAAACTGTTTCGGGCGACAGTTCCCTGTACGGACTGCCGGGCATCACGACTATCTATATCCAGTCCTGCCCCGAAATTAATTTCATGTTCAGCGATTGGGACAAATACTTTATTGATCCAGAAAAGCTTCCGGTTCACAAGGGCAAGCACGGCTCATTGTATCTCGCTGAGCAAACGGGCAAGATTTCAAATTACTTCCGGCGCGGTGTATGGTGTGCCCAGGAACGTAATGAAGAACCCTTGTTTTCTTACTCGTTCAATGAAATCAATTTGCCCGAGTCGCGTCTTGTCAGTTCCTTCGTCGGTATGCGGGAAATTGCCAGGGTCTTGGGCGATTGTGATAATCCCAAGGTTGTTAAAGCCTTGCTTTCAAATGTAACTGGAACGCTTCCAGCCGAATGGAAGTCTATGGAATATGTTTATAATTCTATGGCTGAAAAGTTCTATAAAACTTTAGTTGAAGTTATGGCTGAAAGCGGTTTTCAGTATGTTGGAGGTATTCAAGACAGAGAGCGTGTTTCGTCCGAAGATCGAGCCAAAACTCTTTGGTGCGAATACATTCCGCTTCGAGTTATCGAGCGTACCAGTGTTCCGAACGTTATGAACAAGGCTGAATACAAAAAGGGCTATCAAGTTATAGGCTGGCCTATCGGCGTTTATGAC
>JABFQW010000065.1 GCA_013141455.1 Bacteroidales bacterium | reverse complement strand
ATCAGGAACATCGAATTACGAAGCTCCTTCGGGGTCGCTCGTGAGGCCCATGTCAATGGACAAGCTTCTTGTTTTGCTGTCCAAACAATTTAATGTCGATCTACAGAACCAAGATGATCTGACTTAAAAAAAGTATTTTACACCTATTTTAGCTAAATACCAAAAGTTTAATATGTTAAGTTTCAAATTTCAGATTTAAATATTTTCCACTGAATAATTGATGAAAGTTAAAAACAACAACCTCAATTTATCAATATTAATATACATTGAATCTTGCCAGCACATCAAAATATGATTTAGTCAAAATCCTGTCGGTTAAAAATCGTATTTTAGCAATATAATAGTGACTAATAATATGGATTATGAAAAAGAAACTGATTTTCTACGTCGTTTTTCTGACAATCCTGTTAGGTTCAGGATGTGCAAAAGATGACTCCACTGATGCAATTGATCAGGAATTACAGCTTGAAGAGCTGTATCAGGCAGCTGTTGAGGATGCAATTATAGCTGATTCTTCCGAAATTTGTGATACCCTTTGGTCGATCAATGCCGGTAATACGAAACTGGAATGGAGAACAATGAACAATGAGCAATATGTATTGGCTGGAAATTTCAACAAGCATCCCGAAAGTTATTCCGATTCTTCGTTGGTTAACTCGTGGGGCGTGATCTGGATTTTTCTTCCAAAGCAATTTAGAAGCAGAATAATGTCATCGACAATTCAGAATAATGATACACTATTGCGTATGAGGCAGTTATTGGGTATGCCGCCTTCCAATACCAATAATTATATTGTTGAATTGTGGGTGCGACCTGCTGATCTTTATCGTCCGGCCGGAGATAATGAAATTGATGATCATTCAGCCGGCTTATATTTATCGCCAAACGCCAATCCCGAATACGTCCAATGGTTTAATCAGAATATTTATGATTCCTATTTTGGAGACTGGACACTTTATCCCTGGACACGGCTTGGCTATACCTATGATTGGGCAAATTCCACTTCAGAAGTCGGATTGAGCGAATTTTGTATAAAGGAAAATTCAGTGATTTACGTTAAAAAACTATATCCCGCTACCGAATATCTTAAAAATTAAAAAGTGTTGTTTGGTGATTATTCCGGATCAACCTGAGCCATGTAGCCGCTATATCACATGCATTTCCGCCATTCGAATAAACAACTCTTTGATTACAAATCCACCGCCATTTATTTTATAAAGTGGCTCAGTTTATGCCGGAATGTTAGGTGAAAATTTTACTCAAATGCAAGTCAAAATAAGACAACTACTGCTCAAAATAGTGGCTCACTTTCATCCGGAATAAATGGCTCACTTTGGTCCGGAATAATCAGTCTGGCTGAACAAGGAGGCAGCGCCCACGAACAGACTGAATAAAACCAAGGTAGTTTTCATACGGTATGAGTTAAAAGTATTTTCTATTCATGAAAAGTCCTGAATTTCAGCGGCTCCGACATGAGGATATCCATTGTCATCGTCGTATCGCGACCCTGTGTGATGAAAACAATCCGCAATTCGCTTTGCGCGGGGTATGTATAAATACAGGAATTGCAAACAATCACGGCAGAGTCAACACAGCTTTTCGATTCCATCCATTCTTTCAGTTTAATCAGTTGTTTGTCCTGACTCTCATTGCCAAGGCCGGCCAGAAAATCATTAATCATCGGCCCTGTGCCTTCATAATCATGGATTTCAACCAGGTTGCAGAAAGCATCTACCTGCGTGTCTTTGTCTTTTTTGCAGGAACTGATTGTTAAACAGCTCAGGAGGAGTAAAAGGCTGAGGAGGATTGGGTTGGGTTTCATGGGTTTACTGAATTTTCGATAAAATAACATTTTATGAGTTATGCGTGAAGCTATCGCAAAGCAAATTATAACCAGTATTAACAATAAATCAAAAGATAAGGATTGCTACCCAATGGCTAATTTCGCTGAATCTTTCCATAAGTAAGCTGGCATCGGTTCAGATAATTCCCATGTGATACTCATAGGTTTTGACCCGTAATGATCTTTATATTCACCTTCACCAATGAATACATAACCCATTGTATTTCCAAATTCATCGTTTGCTTTTTCACGTACAAATAACAGAATAGTCTTCTTTAAACTTTTGTGATTGATATAGGTTAATCCTTTTCCATGATCGCTCCTCGTTTGGTTTTGTGACTGCCAATGAAACAAATTATTCGTGATTGCATAATCATTATACATGGTTGTTGGCGAAAAATCTTCTTCAGACTTAATTAGGTCGATAAACAGAATTTCAGTTTTCAATTCGGTACTATATGCAACTCCTTCAAAATTAGATGTCTTTGATCCAAACCTTTTTAATCCAAAAGATGCAAGTATTTGATCTCTTGTATAACGCGAATGAAGTTTTAATGGTTGGTGATAAGGTAGATAAATATCTATTTCATTGAAATCAACACGATTAACTAATATCTCAAGCACTTCAATAATCTCGTCAACTAGAACTTGGTTTTTGCCAATTGATCGTATGCTTTCTTCAAGCGAATTAAAGCCACTTTCTTTCTGCCAAAAATCATAATGTAACATTAGAACATGGTTTGTTCAACAGATGTAAAATCAGAAAGTTGTATAATAAAACCTTTATGAGCAATACCAAGGACAAAGCTAAAATAGGAGAGAGAATTTGTTGATAGCCATTTCTTTTGAATGGTGGATACAAATTGTCGCTCATTATCTTCAGAAAAATCATGATGTTTACCTGCTAACTGACAAAGTCTTTTCCAACTGAAATTTCTATAGATGAATTGAAGAGGTAAATGATTGAAAGTTATAAAATTATGAAGTGTAAGAGGTAGATTTGTTTGATGTTCGAAATTTCGAATTTTTTGGATAAGCTGATTCTTATTATAAGAAGTTGCTTTACGAATATTTTCAAGTATAAATTCTTTCGACTTCTTTTCTAAGATAATTGAGCAACCCAAAGGTAAGTGTGGAAAATTATCCTCGATTTCCTTTTGAATAGTAGTGTTTGTTTTTCCAATCAGTGCCCTAAATTTACCCTCAAAATCATATTCTGGTCTTGAATTAGCAACAAAGTCAAGCACTGTTAACACCTCTTTCCCATCGGCCAGTCTAAGTCCACGGCCAAGTTGTTGAAGGAAAATCGTTAAACTTTCTGTTGGTCTTAAAAAAAGTACGGTATCAATCTCCGGAATGTCAATGCCTTCATTGAAGATGTCAACAACAAAAAGGTAGTTAATTTCTTTCTTTTCAAGCATTTGACGCAATCGCTCACGTTCTTGATTGTTTTCATATGATAAATAAGCTGCTTTAAGACCGGCTAGCAGGAATTTTTCAGCCATATATCTCGCATGAGCAATTGAAACACAAAAGCTTAATGCTCTTACTTCTGTATAATCTTTTGTATATTTATCTATGTTGGAAATAATCTCACCAACACGTTTATCATTACTTGTATAAATGTTACTCAATTCACTGGTCAAATACTTACCCTTTTCCCATCCAACCTTACTTAAATCAACACTATCTGTAATTCCAAAATACTGGAATGGACATAATAGTTTTCGGTTTAATGCTTCTGGTAACCTAATCTCTGCAGCAATTACACCCGAGAAATCATCTAATATATCCGCTCCATCCATTCTCTCCGGTGTTGCAGTTAGACCGAGAAGTAACTTTGGTTCGAAATAATTTATTATCGGGCGATAGCTAAGTGCCTTTATATGATGTACTTCATCCACGATGATATAATCAAAATATGTTGGAGAGAGTGGAAGACTTTCAATACGATTGTTTAGAGTTTGGACTGAGGCAAATGAATGTTCATAATTTGTGGGCTCAAGTCCATCTACCCATAAAGAACCAAAATTATTATCCTTAAGCACTCCCTGAAAGGTTTGTATGGCTTGAATAAGAATCTCTTTACGGTGTGCTAAATATAGTAAGCGAGCATTTGGAAACTCACGTCTAAATCTTTTAAAATCAAATGCGGAAATAACGGTTTTACCAGTACCTGTTGCTGCTACAAGCAAATTTTTAAATCTATGATGAATATTTCGCTCAACCCAAAGTTTTTCCAGGATTTCATTTTGATAAGGAAATGGATTGAGATCAAAGAAAACAGTGGATTTTAATGAATCTGTTTGGGTTTTACCTTGCTTAAGGGCTTTTTGAAGTTTCTCTGCATCGTATTCCTCCCTAAATGTCTCAAACTCATTGTTCTTCCAATAAGCCTCAAATGTCTTTTGAAATTTATCAATAATGTGACTTACTTCTTTTGTGGTAATTTTCAGATTCCATTCCAATCCATCTGTAAGAGCAGAACGAGAAAAATTGGAAGAGCCAATATAAGCTGTATGAAAACCTGTGTTGCGATAAAATAAGTATGCTTTAGCATGAAGTCGCTCGTTGCCAGTATTATAGGATATTTTTACTTCGGTATTTTCTAATGATGAGAGCAGTTTAATAGCCTTGTAATCTGTTGCACCCATGTAGGTGGTGCAAATTACTCTTAAATGCCCACCATGTTTGACAAAAGTCCTTAACTCAGGTTCAAGGATGATAATTCCTTTCCACTTAATAAATGAAACCAAAAGATCAATGCGATCTGATGACAAAATCTCTTTTTTTAACTCACTTTCAAGAGATAAGCCTACGTTGCCACCGGTAAATAATTCGCTATGTGTAAGTCTTGTATATGGAGTGATTTCTTTTAAATGTAAGTCTAAATCAGTAAAATGAGCATCAACTTTCGTAAATACTGCTTTGAGAATTTTACCTTCAGTATCAATCAAATCTTCTTTAAACTCCTCTTTATGAAGCTCTTCTTTAAGGAATAGTACAATTTTATTGGCAATTTCAATTTGGCGTTCAATGATCTCATCACCTTTAACAAAGTTCAATGCATATTTTATCGTTTTTGCAAGATGGTTTGCAAATACTTGAGCAGCTTCTTCTTTGTCGATTTTGACAGTTCTGAAATCAAATTTATCTTGATCAACCTCCTTAAGTTTAGCTGCAACTAACTTTGTTACCAACTCTTCGTAAATACCTTGATTCATTTTTGAGGTTTAAAAAGAAAGGATAAGTTTTCTTTGGGGTTCAGGTGTAACAAGTGATTAAACAAAGATAGATAAACTTTCTTTTATTAATCCATGGTCTTAGATATTTGTACTTCTATTATAAGTTACCTTTCTATTTATTTCATGTATTATTTTGTATGACTTTGGTGGGGTTTGCAAAAGTTGATTCCTGAACCGTGGAAAACCAAATGTACCATTTTTGCGATGGTTGTTTGTGATTTGCCATTCTTTTTGCAGGAAATAATCGTTAAAGTTGATTTTTTGCTTGTGCTTGCGATGGGAGTGGGTTTTCTATTGGAAGTCAATGTCAATACCGTCATATTTTGCTAATAGTTCTGGCAAAGTCAAAGTTTCTATATTTAGTTCTTTGCAGATTGCAGGTATCTTTTTAAAAAGTTTGTTGTCGTTGCTGCTTTCTGTTTCTTCTGTAACCAAAACAACTTTCTCTCCGTCTTTCATCAGGTTCAGGCAAAGGATAATTTGCTTCATGTCTGCATCATTAATAAATGCATTCTTTTGATTATCAAACTCAGTGTCAGTAAGTTTCTTTTGACGCCTTACCACTGTGTTAACAAATTGACTTTCAACCTGTCGAAGAAACTTTGCTGGTGAAGGAGCAAGTAAAGAGTCGGTCCTGAATGGTACTTTCGCTGTTTTTAGAAACGTCTTATCATTCAGGTAAACCAGTTTTGTTAGCACAACACCTTTAGAGTTATAGGTGCATTCCAGAAGAACTTTATCAATGATAATGATTTCACCTGTTTCGATTTTCTTTTTGAAGAACTGAAAAAGAACTCCTTTTTTGTCGAATGGCAAGTAGTAACGAACCAACGACAGAAGAGAATTTGTGTCGATGACTACTTTCATTGTAAATACTTATCCAGTTTATCGGGCGAAATATTTAATGTTTTACAAACATCATATTCGTTCATTATTCCCTCATAGAATGCTGTCTGTATGGTCGAAACAAGCAAAGGTGAATTCATTGGCTTAGGCGCCCGACCCTCATTTTTATTGCCTGCTTGTTTGTCAAGTTCCTTTTGCTTTTCTTGTTCTTCCTGCCTGATTCGATATTTCTCGTCAAAATCAGCCTTAATCGTATTATAATTACTTTGAGTTATTTTCTTTTGAAACAGAAGTCTTGTATATAAAGCAATTTGACTAAGGTGAGTTTCTTTAGATATGATTTCTATTAAATCATGATGATAATCATTACTGGCATCTGTTTTGTCAATTTTTTCAAAAGCTTTGTCGAATTCTCCCGAAAGAAAATGATATGCAAAATCATTGCACCACCTTTCAATTGCCGAAAGTTTGGTGTTTGCAAGATTTGAAATATCTGATTGTTCGATTTCTTCTTCGTTAATCAGGTAATGACCCAATTCGTGGACTAAAGTAAAAATCTCTCTTCGGAAAGAAGATTGTTGCCTTTTAAGGACAATAACATTTGGGTTTAAAAAGAACCCGTCAATATTTGACTTTTCTTTTTTATTCCAGGTCTCAACAAACTCAAATACAAGTATATTCTTTTCGCCAAGTGTTGAAATTAAAGCCCTAAGGAATTCTTTAGGAATTGGATTGAAGTCAGGGTATAATTCTTTTCTTATTTGTGAAGCAACTGCCTTAGGGTCCTGATGAATAGTAAAAACAGGCAAAGTCCTTTCAATATTCAATTCTGAAAGTTTTGAAATAGCAGAAAGAGAAATTTTGAATTCTTCAAACTGATTGACGATTTTTTTTGCTCCATAATTGAGGTCTGTACCAAACCTTGTTTTTCTGAAAAAAATACTTGCGTCCAGAGATACTTCAGGCGATTTTGGGTCTAAATAATAATGAAGTCCTTTATTGAAAACTTTGTCAATCCGTTTTAAATAGCTAACATTTATTTCCTTTGCCAGAACATCATCTTTAGTCAGCGGATTTTTAAGTCCTTCGCTGATGAGTAAAAGCAATTCGTCCACTGTCATTTTGTATAATGTCAGCAGATATTTTAACCTCGATATGTTTTGTTCTACTTTCAAGAAATCAGTGCTTTTTAATTTTGCAAAAATACGATGTTAAACGGTTCTTTTGTAGATTACTACGCCAAAAGATTAGCAAATTGCCATCACGGCAACTAAATTGTGTTTATATAGATAACAAAATATTTGTTTCAACCATCACAAACCACACAAACCCAATCATTTCAGTGATCTGTTTTGTGAAAATGATCCTACTCTCTATCATGGACTTGTCGTTGTTTGTTCTTTTTCCGTTTGATCCAAACAAATGTAAATCACTTCAATCATATTTCCTATCATTCCCTGTTTTTTGTGTCAGATCATTTTACAATCAACAACGGCAGGTTTTCAACTGTCATTCTCCGGGTACTTCATATTGCCCGACAACATCAATGCCTAACCTGAGACCATCAATGCGATACTTGACATCGTCAATGCGATACTTGACACCGTCAATGCGATACTTGACACCGTCAGTGCAATACTTGACACCGCAAGACCGATACTTGGCACCTCAAGAGCGATACTTGGCACCGCAAGAGCGATACTTGGCACCTTAAGAGCAATACTTGGCATCGTCAATTCGATACTTGGCCTCGTCAATGCGATACTTGACATCGTCTGTCGACTTCTGATTCGTCTTTACAATCGGCTTGCTTGTCTTTTTGTGTATCAAAACTGGCTTTTAGGACGACGATTCTTTCGTTGATGGTATTTACCAGTTCCTTGCCAAGACGATCCCTAAAATCAACAAATAAGGATGCATCAAAGGGCGCTTGATCACTAAAACTTGAGTAGCCGAGAAAGTATTGCATGTAAATGTTTTCCGATATTTGCGCTACCGCTTCACGATCATCCAGATTACACAGATGCTTGATTATGATGGAACCGATGACTAATCGGGGACTTAAGGATGGACGTCCGGTTGGGCTTATCCCAACATGATTCAGATACAAATTACAGATTTCATCCCATGGTATCAGATGTGCCAATACAACCCAGCGATTTTTAGGGTTGAGCGTGCGCTCAAATGGAGTCTCGAATCCGGCGAGTGTCAGCTGGCTTGGACTGACATATTTTGGCGTCGATGCATGCTTTCTGTGCGTCTTTGTCATAATCCCGTGCATTTATTAACCCAAATATAGCTATAATTTATTAACCAACAAGCACTTGGTTGTTAAACAGCAGACCCTAAGTAGTTTTTTTGAAGTTTTAAGTTCACATACAAGGCGAAATCGACGTTAATTGCAGCGCTACTTATGTCATTATACTCTCCAGTTCGCCTTTCCATTTCACAAAACCTTCAATGAGGTCAGAGTAGCCATGGTAAATTCGTTTGTATTGGTCTTTTGTCTAACTTATGTAAGCTGCCTTGCCTTCAACTTTAATTACATTAATAATATTTTCTATTTTTCGCAACGTCATTTTAAGCACATTTATGTCTTTTGTTATGTGCCATACATATATCTGGCCATTTGCCATTTTCAATAAAAATCTTTCGTTCTTACATGCTTATTGATATAATTAATTTTTTCCTGAGGGATATCAATCTCAGTGGCTATCCGGGGCCATTGATTCACGGCAGATACAACTTCTTCTAAAATTGAACCGGGTTTTTTGATTCCGTTTTTTTTAGCAAAGTCAATTAAATCATCTTTCGTAAAGTTATCGTATTTGCCATTTATTGACGTTTGGTGGACATTGGTCCATGTCCCGGCAGGACTATATGAAAAGCAGAGGTCGTAAGCCGGGGCGATTTGCCAGTTTCCATCTCTATTCATTAAAAATGAGAAGTTCTTTACATGGTCGTCATGATTTCGGGCAACAACATTAAACAACATACGCCTGTATTGCTGTTCAAATTGTTTATATGGAAGCCGAAGCCTTTTCATAAGCCTGAACAAGGTTTCATAACTGCCGGCCTTCTGAATTTTATAATCAATACCTGCCAGGGCTCCGAATGTCTGCATATGAATTTTCGCACCATCATCCGTGCGGTCAAATCGTTTTGTTAAAAAATGAAATCTGTTATTCTCTTCATGCAGCGTACTTTCTGCGATTTCGATACCTGCTTGCCGGGCCAATTTATAATAAGCAAATTCTATTTTGCCCATGCCTTCGCCTTCTCCCAGACTTTGTTCATTTGCCCCGTCAATCTTCAGCAACCAATATGAATAGCCTTTTGGTTGTAAAATGTCACCTGATCTTATTTCCTCAATGTTATTATTTGCATCTCTTTTAATGGCAACCAAGGCTTTTGCTCTTGCTCCTCCCGCGGATGTACCAATTCTTAAAATTTCGGTAAGACTATTTTTGTCCAGATCAGGAAAGATGGTTTCTGTTTTGCTTTTTAAAACACTTTTGGCAACTTCATATATTTCACTGATAACAACCATGTTGTCATCATGTTCTCTGTGATTGGCAGGTATATACTCCAATGCACCCATTCCTCTTTTACCAATATAGGTCAATCTGTCAACCGGATTGATATCATCCATCGACAATTTCCTTTGTTTCAGCCATTCTTTCATCATCACATTGCCAAAATCATCCGGCATTGAATCAGATAATAAATAAGGCAGGTTGTGAAAGTTAATGTGATCTCTGTTCGTTTCAAAAATTCTTTCTTCAGTAGGCATTATTATTGGAGAAGGTTCGATGGTATTCTTTATTTTATCGCTATATTGAAAAGTAGAAATCCCCTTTTTGTCGTTCCATTCCGCTGTTCCAAGTACCTGACCATACAACATTACCTCTACGATCATTTTATCTTATTTTTTTAGATGCCCGTTTTCTGTCTGACTTTAATTTCGCTTTTTCAAATTTTAATTTAAGTTCCAGGTTTTCGCCAACCCTGAACACTGATTCAAAATCTTTTATTCGGTTTAATCTCATCAAAATCCTTATCAGACTCTCAACTGTTGTGGATTTTCCCTGTTCGATAAAGCTGATTGTCGAAACACTTAATCCAACTTCTTCGCTTAATTCTTTCTGAGTGAGGTTGTGTTGGAGCCGTATTTTTTTTAGACTTTTACCTATCTCTTCTAATATTTCCTGTTCTGTTAAAAACAACCAATTATCCATTTTGTTTAAATATTAAAATATTAGTAGTTAAGTATCCAAAATTAGTACAAATATTAATATTTAACAAGTTATTTTAAAAATGATTTATTTTTGCAACGATTAAAATATCAGTAGTTGGTTGCTAAAAAAGCACATAACTACTAATATATTACAGCTTAAGTTTGGCATGTGGGTGTTATTAAGTAGGTGCCTGACAAGCTTATGTGTTCTTATCATCCAATTGGTAAGTTATTAATATAGCACGTAATCGAATTTATAACCATATTTGTAATGCTTTAATTATCACCCACAGAAAATCTATTTGTCATGATGAATGATGTGATTTTTATCCATATTCCTAAAACCGGTGGCACAACGATTAACTCGGCCATGCAAGGTGCCTATTGGCAAACAGCGCCCGATTTTAACTACAGGCATATCGAAGCCGGTAATAAAAAATCGAATGCAGGAGATATTTTTGATCCTAAAAATATATACAAATATCGTGATTATAAGATATTTATGATGTTAAGGGATCCGGTTGACCGTTTAATTTCGGAGTATCACTTTATTCGCGAGAGAAAAGAATTCATCGACCTATTACGATTAAAACCAAAAGATTTTAACGACTATATTCTTTCAAAACAGACCCAAAATGGTGTTGTCAGTTTCTTGAAAGGGAAACGTATGTACGATGTCGTACCAGCCAAAAGGTCAGATCTGGATGATATTTTGATTGCCATTGATAAGATTCCTATCCATGTTGGGATATTTGAAGCTTTCGAAAAATCGCTTCAGTATTATACTGAAACAACAGGAATTCAATGGAAGAAAAAAATTGAAGTTAAACGCATGACTTTTGTCAGGCCGAAAGTGACAGAAGTTTCAGAAGAAGTGAAAGACCTGATCATTAAGAGTAATCCGTTGGACGTTGAACTTTATAATTATTGTTATGCAAAATTCAATAAAATAACTGCAAATATCTCAATACCAAATATTTCGTTCACCAAAGACAGGTACAATCATGTCATTCCTTATGTGAATAAGTGGTGTTTGTTTGAGTTTTGTATGGAAAACAAGAAGTTTATCAGGGAGAACTTTACTTTCTTTAAGGAATTGACTTTCTTTCTGTTAAAGCAAAAGAATATCAGTGATGGCAGGCAATTTACCGAAATCTGGAACAGAACCTTTCTGCATACTATCGAACTTAATTTTCCGGATACACCTTTTAGTCAGGCCTTGCGCTCGTCGTATCAGGAGAATGGGGATCAGCTGGAACAGACTTTACATATTGCCAAAGCCCTGGATGATTTCTTTGATCAGCATAAAAAGACTGCGAATGAATACTATAAACCTTTGGTATTTAATCAAAACATGGTGGTTTCTTCAAAGCCGGGATTAGGGTTTCTTAGAAATATTTTTCGCTGATTTTGATTATTTGCGCTTTATTATTCACCAATTCAGGTAGATGCAGTCTTTTATTTTAGATAATACATTTAATTTCCAAGCAGTTTTACCGAAAACATCCACTGTTCCGTTGGTAGTTTTGAATCTTCAAATTTCCGGGCATAACCAGCCGACCAGATGGTTTTCATATACGAGAACAACACAAGTTCAAGGTCGAGCTGGGCTCCGGCATTAAACATGTTTCGCCGGCTTTTGGTATAATCAGGATCAAGTAAAATATGGGTTCCAAAGAGTGAAGTTTTTAGATAGGTCGGATAAAGCCATGTGGTTCCAACATTACGCAGCCGGATCGGTTTCAGATTTAGTTCACCCATGGTTTTGATAAAATTATGGGCGTCGATCGCATCAATATCCACGCCCGGGAAAGCGAGAATCTTACGATATTGATCGGGAGCCTGCCAATCGACGTAGTTATTTCTGAATCCGCCAAAATAAAAGGTCGAAAATGATGATCCGCGTTTACCAAATGATTGTCCGGCACTGTTACGTATCCAGAAACTGGTATTGCGGATACCGGGTACCAACCAGCCTATGTGTTGTTCCGAAATTATTGACGGATAAACCGAGCCGTTGGCAATATAGCTATACGCTGTTAATTCCCAGGTATAGCCCTTTTCATCTTCAACACCACCAAGGGTTCGCCGGAGTTTTGTAACGCCGGTTTCAACCGAAAGACTTTGAAAGCTGCGTATTGGTGAAGCAACATTCTGGAACTGTGGTAATACTTCGAGATCACCATAATGGTTCACGCCAAAGCCATAATGCCATTTTATTGGCGATCGGGTGGTTTTGAGTTTATTGTAACCGATACCAATTGAATATCCGGCCCGGCTTCGTTTGGTTGGACCGAAAAGATCGTAAAAGTCAGTTTTGTTATAGGTAGCGTTGAAACTCCATAACCAATAATCCCACTGAATCTGACCGTGAAACTTTTGTTTGTCAGGATAGGTGCTCCAGGGCGAGCCCGCCAGAAACAGACTTAAATTTGATAATCCGATCCTGTCGCGCCAGTTGAGACGATAACCGAGGGCGACTGTTTCTTTATAGCCTGCAATATCGGGATAGGCATCGGTTAGTGCCATGTTTTTTGCGACAGAATAGGGTGTTTCTTCAGTTGTTATCGAGTCGAGGTTAATTTTTGAAGCTGGTGGAAGTGAGTAATCTGCAACCTGTGGATTTTTTTCATAGACCAGATTTCCCATATAGTCGATCGAATTGGCTTCGGTGATTACCTGTAACGGAATCATACCGGGTAACATTCCATTCCGGTGAAATTTGATCACAAACAACGAATCCTCGCCAACCTGCTGTGGCATGAAAAGACCGCTTTCGTCATTCGACATCAGTTCAAATGTCTTGTTATCCAACGAGATACGCCAAATGTTTGAAACGCCGGTATAGTAAGATGTACCAATAAGATAACGGTCGTCGTTCGAAAACCGGAACTGTGTCAGCGTATTATCTTCTGATTTGTAAAGGGTTTCGAACTCTTTGATGCCGGACTCGAGTTGTTTAAGGTCGAACAAAATGACCGATTGTTCGCCCCTGATTCCCGTGAGCGTGGCGCTCATCCTGTTACCATCGTTTGAAATGGCCAGATCGAGTAACGACTTGCCAAAATCAGTCGTGTACATCGGGATGGTTTCGGTATATGGCTCAGGAATTTTGACGAGGGTGGCATAACCATTGTCGTGTTTTACGCCCCAGAGACAACGGTCAACGGGATTGAATGCCAGGTTTCCGGTTCTTGAAATCCGGATAAGGGTTTTCTTTTTCCCTGATACCACATCCACTTTCACAAGGCTACGGTATTTTGCATTTTGCTCACTGAAGAATATCTGTTTCCCGACCGGATCATAAGCCAGAAAAGTCACGGAATAGAGCATGGGAGAGTCGAGAACGCATATCTTTTTAACTTTTCCTGTTCGTATATCCAATTCCGCAATGTGTGAGATGTCACCCGGATGGTTGATGGCGGCATAGATTTTATTTTCTTTGGCATCAAATCCGATTGTCGAAAAACTGCCAAGCGGTTCGGGAGTGATCGGCCTGAAATCGCTCAACGGAAATTGTTTGATAGATTCTATATTTTTTGTCTGGAAAGTATTCTCAAAATCGATCCATTCGTCCCATGCTTTCTGAACCGGTTTACCGAATACTTTACGGAACTGGCGTGCATAAAATGCCTTACTGTCATCGGTACGGGAATAAAGCGCTGTGATTTTTTCATCGCCGTAAGCCTGAGCCAGATAAGTGACAAAACGGGTGCCATAAAGATATGAATTTGCACCAACCTGAAAATCAACGGTTGTGCCTTCTGTTTCTAATCCAACGACCGAATAAATGGGTTGTTTTTCGTTGACAATGCTTCTGAAATACATTTCATCGTAAGGACCCAAAGCCCTTCCAACACCACCCGACATCCAGGTTTCCAGATAACAGGCAATGCCCTCGTGATACCAGCGCGGGGCGTACCATCGTGGTGTAGTCAGATAACTCCAAAAAGCAGATAATGGCATTTTTTCGTCACGTTTTACTTTTCCGAAGAATACTTTACGCCAGAGCAAATCCGTTTTATTGGCTTTATCGGCCAGCGTGATATGTGTAAGTTCGTGACTGAATAACCACTGAAACCGTTCGCTGGAAGGTGTAATACTGAATGCGAAATCGAATGGTGAAATACCCAGCACAATCATGCTGAATGGCATAACGATGGCTCCACCGTGACCATTATCCTCAAAATCGGTTAACAATACATAGGTCATCTTGTGGGAATAATCCCAATGCTTTTTATGAAATTCAAGGGCATTGTGAAAAGTTCGTGCCACATGCGGCATCAGGAATGAATACCGGTTACCGAAATAGATCAACTCCAATTCGTTCGTTTTCAAACGGTTTATCTTTTGCCCAAAAAGCATGGTTGCCGCCCCTACACATAGGAGCAGCAACAACAAGCGACGACTAAGTACAGTTTTCATCAGTTTTCAGGTGTAATGTTCCTAAAAATATACTATGAGAAATGAAATTTTATAATACTCTTCAACTTTATTCAAAAAGTCAATCCTGTTCAAATACCTGTTTATAAGGTTGTTTCTTTATGGCAATGACCCTATTTTATCAGGTAACGGTTATTGGTCAGTTGCACTACCCATACCTTCAACATTGAGCAATATTACGCTGCCTATCTGTTGCGCATCATATACAACTCCCAGGTTTTCTGCATTGAGTAGAATACTATTCAAAACTGCCTGATTTCCAAGTTCTGAACTGCCGAGATTATCAATGTTACAGAGCAGGAAATTCAGTTGCTCAACATTGCCAATCGTACCGGCGTCCAATAATCTTGAATTCATCGCTCCAAGATTTGCAACGTCCATATTAAACTGATTATTCATGAAGCTGTTCAAATTGGCTTCGGCTACCAATTCTTTCATGCCTTCTTTGTCATTTTTCAATTTCTTTTGATCCAGATATTTCAACACAGGCTTGTTTTGAGACATCACAGCCGAGGTGAGCAGGTTATTGACTAAAATGTCATGGGCATCTTCAAGTGCATCATACTTTTTATCAGGGTTTGCTTCCATAAATGTTGCCATAGTTTCCATATAACTCATCAACATGGCGTCATTATTACGGATACGGGCAATCGTATTCTGTGCCTGATTCAGATATTGAATAAGTGGTACATCTTCGTCCTCGGTCAATGAACCTACCATATTCAGGGCGACAAAAATATCGGAATGCGCTTTTTCGAGATACACCTTGAAATTAGCCAATGGAGTCAGGAATGGCTCGTTGAGTTTAGCGAAATCAGCCACTGTTGCCGTTTTGGTTAAAACCTGATCCAGGTCAGATATGTTTCTCAGCGATTGATAATAATAATAGGTCAGATACCTTTGGTACTGTTCGCGTTTATTTTTGTCCCCGACCATTTCATTTCGTAAGAGAATATCGTTTTCGGTAACCTTAACATTCCGGTAACGATTAACTTTTCCGATGGAACCGGCAATATCCTCTCCCGATGGAGTGAAGCTTCCGATAGAAGTACCTAAGAAGAATCCGGTAATGAGCGCCACAACCGCGAGAAGGATAGTCTGTAGTAATGTGAACTTTTTCATTTTTTTTGAGTTTTGAGTTGATTAATTTGATTTTTTCTATGATTTCGTTTTAGTAATTATGTTTCAGCATGAAAAAAGTTGGTTTTAATCAAGAAATAATTGTTTGGTCGTTAAGATGGATTGATTTTGCTTTGCTGTAATGGTAAATGAAACCTGTTGGTCCTGATTTTTCTCGAGTATGATCTGGAAGGTGGTTTTACCTGTGGCCGAAAACATGATTGATCCTATATCAAAACCAGTTGATTGGTTTCCTTCAGATGCAATGTATTCTGCTTTTTTTAACGTTAATTCAGATTCATTGAAACTAAATTCAATATTTATTTCGTTCCGTGTGTCGGTAAAGAAGTTCATATAATGCAGATTGCCAATCTGATATGGGATCATTTTGATACTAACCTTTTCGGTTGAATAGGAAATTCCGGTTGTTGAAAATGCGGAGATGCTTCCCGTTAACATTTCGTTGTTGGTGGTGTTTCTGTCTGTTATAAACATCCATGTGAAGGCCGAACCGATCATAATACCGCAAATGAGTATGATGGCAAAGCGAACCGGAAAAGGATTGAAGAGCGTGTCAAAAAAGGAAGCATCGCTCATTGATGAAGAAGCAAGATTATTCTTTGATGCAATTTTTAACATAACCCTGTCTTTAACATTGATGGGTTCATTGTTTGATTTCACGGCTAACAATTGATTTTCAATTTCCTGCAATCGTATCAGGTCAATACGGTCCGATGCTGAATTTTCGAGAATTTTATTCAGTTTCAGCTCCTGTTCCGGCGTAATCGTTCCCGTGATTTTGGCTTCTTTCAACTTATTTAACTCACTTTTTTTGAACCACATGGCTTATACTTATTTTAAAACCGTATCAATTTGAATGAAAATAATCAGTTTTTTCTAACATCACTTTTAATTGTAACCGTGCATCATACAAACGTGATCTGACTTTCTTTTCTGTAATATTCAAGGCAAAAGCAACTTCCTGGTAAGTTAACTGCTGAAAATATTTCAGGATAATCACCGATTTGTATTTGTCTTTCATATTGTCAATTATTGATTGAAGCTGCACATCGTTGGATGTGTCAAAATCATTGGATTCATCGGATAGATTTGTTATATTATCTATCCCTACAAACTTTCGCTGTTTCTTTTGATAGTTTAATGCCTGATTAACAGCGATCCTATAAAGCCAACTGAAAAACCGAAACTCGAAGCGAAAACCTGGCAAGGCTTCATACGCTTTCACAAATACTTGCTGTGTCAATTCTTTCGCGGTATCGCGGTCATGCAACATCCTGAGTAAGAGGTTGTAAACTGGAACCTGATATTTATCGATCAGCCTGCCGTATTCGTTAACCGATTCATGAAGCACATTTTTAATGATGTTATGGTCTTCTTCTGAAACCGATTGATCTGATTTTTCATTTGTCAGCGAATCATTTACTATTTTTCCATCACTTTTCACAAATTACATTTTTGGTTAGATAAAGTTGGTTTTTAGTATCAAATATTTCTTAAAAGGTTTAATTCCCAGAGATCGCGATGTTTCATTCTTACAAGAGGCTGAATTGCCAATTCGCCCATCTTACCGATTTGCCTGCGTAACTGTTTCAGTTCGTTTAGTTTATCGATGATTTCAGGCTCAACGACTACCGGAAAGCCGTTTTCTTTCAGCATGAGGTTCCGTTTCGCCTTGATTGACAGTTCCAGATAAAGACTAAGATAGCAATAGAGGTCGAGTATCGTCTCAGGAGCGAAATGTTGTTTCATTTTAACCAGATACTCGCCTGCTTTCGTCCCCCTGAGTTTTCCCTGTTTAATCATTCGAAGTAATTCAATCTCGGTACTAAATTCAATTTCGAGCCAATTTTGCAAAACAGTGGTGCTTTGTTTGAATACAATAGCAAAAACAATGGGTAATACAATGAATATCAGGGCTGTTTGTAAGTATGGACTCACGAAAAAATGATTGAATATGCTGTGCAGCAGAAATGCAGCCAATAATCCAGAGGAAATGGCGAGAATCATTGGTTTTTCGCGTTGTATCCCTCCAATCACGAGCATCGCTACAAGGGCAGTGCAACCCCCATGCATCAACGCCGTACCAAATCCGCGTAATATCCATATTATCAAAGTCGGGTCATTTTTTAACAGAACAAGATAAACGACATTTTCGGCAAGGGCGAAACCGGCTCCGGCGGCAAATCCATAGATCGCTGCATCGATAGCAAATCCAATTTTCTGTCGGCTGATCAAGTACAAAACCACCATGGCTTTGGTAATCTCTTCAGTTATTGGAGCCAGGTACCTGCTGAACAAATTGAAGTTGAGCGAAAAGTGCCGGACTAACCATGTATTTAAAAAATAAGAAATAAGTGCGGCAATTATTCCCCATAATAAACAGATAATCAGAATATTCCTGCTTACCAATTTGAAGCTGTCGAGTAAGTACAAACTGACAAGAAACAGTAAAACAGGCGCAAGACTAAAGACGATTTTCATGATTTTTCTGACTATTTCAGGGCATTAATCTGTATGTTGTGACCGATACCAAATGAGGAAAAAATGAAAAAAATTGAAGGGAATCCGGCGATGTAACTTACATCATTGGTGGAGTTAACTGATAAAATTGAATGGATTATCGCGTAGTAAATTGTATCGACTAATACCAGGTTAAATATTTTCATACCGTGTTACAATTTAGATCAGGTTTTGAAATATTATATAACGACATATAAAAATACGCATTCTTTGAGGTTTATTTAAAAAATGCGCCTCAAGGTATCAATTTAGAATGTTTACAAATTGGTCAGATCCCGGCCTTCCATAGCTGGCTTGAATATTTCGTTGCCAAAAATGGCGGAAGCACAACGCTTTGAATTGAAACTATTTGCTTCCGGAGATTCGTTTTTGTGAAGCGTTTTTGGATTTTTGTCATTGCTTTTGCAGCCGAGTTCTTAAACATTCAGTGCGCTCTTAGCGAAAGCCTTTCATGGTTTCTCGATGCGGACGCTGTTGGCGCTTGCTGGTATCCTGAGTTGTTTCATTTTCAGGTTTCCTCATAGATTGGGTTCATTTGCAAAACCCTTACAAAACCTTGTCTGCCGGTTTCCTTCTTTTTCGGAGTTTATCTTTTTTAATAAAATCACTGATCATTTTATCAGCTTCTTTATTTGGCTTTGTTTGTGGTACAACAACCAAATCAATATCTTTTGGTTCTTTGATATGTCCCATAATTCTATTTATTAAAATAAGTGTTAATCAATAACAAAGCTGTATTTGTGTTGATAATCATACGATTACTACTGATCTGTTGCGCTTTTAACATCTGTTTGTAATGTTCAACTAATTTTGATTTAGGTTCAAATGCCACATATCCGTCATACCCTTTCTCAAAGGATAATTTACATGCAAAAGCGACTAGATTTCCTAAAACACCTTCATAAATCTTTTCTTTTCCAAAATTATGAGGGGCAGTTTCAATTAAGTTCATATATATATATGATCTTCCTTATTAATCAAACTAATCAGACCTTGTGTAATTACCGGATAATGACGAATAACCAACTTATAGATATGACCATGACTAAATTCGCGTTCCCAGTTAAATTTCCATCCCTTTTTGATTTTTTTCCATTCCTCTTTTTGAAACGCATTAACATCTGTTTCAAAACTATCGCCGGAAATCCGGTTTACAATTGAATTCGTTAACTTATCGATTTTCTGAGAAATCATCGCTATAATTACTTCACACAAAGGTACGAAAAAACCATTCGAAATTTTCAACAAATACCGTTAACAATGGCAAGCCTATGTTGTTTTACTCTTACAGTCCCGTTACACATTTCGCGAAAACCTTTCTTTGTTTCACGCGCGGTCGCTGCGCGCAAATGAAGTCAGACTATTTCGTTTCATTTTTCCTGTTACCTGACTAATGAACGAGTAGATCTGTTTATTTACAAGCTTTGTTGGATAATAAGTTCCTATTATTTTATGACTTATCCAGAAGAATATTGCTTCAATATTGTTTTTAAAATCAATCATTTTCTTCATCTTGTTCCATTATTAGTTAACTTTGCACGGTTGTATGAATAAGGTCAGAAAAATTCTTTATTTCAAAAACTACTTTCTTGACTTCTTTAACAGTCAAACTGCAAAAGTTAAGGAAAAGATCGAATTTGTATTGTTTTTAGTTACCGTTGCCGAAAGAATCCCCCAAAAATTCTTCGAACACATAACAGGAACGAATGGATTGTATGAAATACGGGTTGAATTTCAGGGCAATATCTACAGGGTTTTTTGTTGTTTTGATGAGGGAAATTTGGTTGTTCTATTCAATGGGTTTCAGAAAAAAACACAAAAAACACCACCGGAAGAAATTAAAAAAGCGATTGAGATTAAGGAAGCGTATTTTCAGGAAAAGTTAAAAAAAAGAAAAAAATGAAAGCAAAAAATCAAAAAAATAGCAATATTACCTCGTTTGACGAACACCTCGATAGCCGTTACGGCAAAATTGGTTCGATCGAGAGAACTGAATTTGAAATAAAGGCCAAGGCCTTCGCCATTGGAGAAGTAATCAGAGAGGAAAGGCGATTAGCATCAATGACACAGCAGCAATTAGCAGATAAAACAGGCACAAAAAAGAGTTTCATTTCCAGAATTGAAAACGGACATAGCGACATTCAACTATCAACATTGTACCGCCTTTTTGAAATTGGACTTGGGCGTGAGATTTCAATAACGTTCTAAAAAATGATCCCACCCTGCTCTTGCGTATTTGTAAAGCATGCGTATTAAACTGTTTCTTTGGCACCAAACTTCCGTTGCACTTTTAGCGAAAACCTTTCTTTGTTTCATGCCGCGGTCGCTGCGTCCCACACCTGCGGAATTTCGCTGCGAACACATGCAGACATACATAGTCGTTATAC
>JABFQW010000070.1 GCA_013141455.1 Bacteroidales bacterium | reverse complement strand
GTTCAATACAGTTACCAACGGCTGGATCGAAAAAGGGATGATTCCTTACAAAGATCAGCTCTCGCCAAAACAGCGTCTCGAAGTCATCAGTTTTATTTTAACCAATTTACAAGGCTCTACACCTGCAACACCGAAAGCACCGCAAGGTGATTTATATGAATAATGTAGGTTACCATTTCGTTGATTTGTTATGCATACACCCCATTCTCCCTGGAGTCTGGGGTGTATGTTTTATAGCCGAAAAAATGTCATAATTTTGCATCAACATGAACAATATTAAATCCAATACTGATAACCCTGGCAATGATTATTTCCGCGATCGCCAGTCAACTATCAGTGCGGAAGGAAAACGAAACTGGATTTATCCGAAGCAACCAAGTGGTAAATTACATAACTACCGTTGGGCTTTTGCCGGTTTCCTGTTATCATTATTATTTGCCGGGCCATGGATTACATACAAAGGAGAGCCTTTTATGCTGTTCAACATCCTTGAGCGTAAATTCATCCTATTCGGACAGTTATTCTGGCCACAGGATTTCCATCTCGTTGTTCTCTCACTCATCACGCTGATCGTATTTATCATCCTTTTCACTGTGATTTTCGGCCGTTTATTTTGCGGATGGGCCTGTCCGCAGACCATTTTCATGGAGTTTGTGTTCCGTAAGATTGAGTATCTGATCGAAGGCGATGCACATAAACAGAAAAAACTCGCCCGACAGGAATGGAACTTCGAAAAAATTTGGAAAAAAACCCTGAAACACCTCGTATTCTATGGGATTGCCTTCGCCATCTCAAACACTTTTCTTGCCTATATTATTGGCATAGAACATCTTAAAATGCTTGTTACTGACGGGCCCATGCTTCATCTGGGTTCGTTCATTGCCCTGATTATTTTCTCAGGCGTATTCTACTTTGTTTTTGCCTTCTTCCGCGAACAGGTTTGTATCATCGCCTGTCCGTATGGCAGGTTACAAGGTGTTCTACTCGATAATAAATCGATTGTTGTAGCTTACGATTATAAACGAGGCGAACCAAAAGGAAAACATAATCCTTTAGAAAACAGATCGATAACAGGCAAAGGCGATTGCATCGATTGTTCGAGTTGTGTAACTGTTTGCCCGACAGGAATCGATATCAGGAATGGTACCCAGCTTGAGTGTATCAATTGCACAGCCTGTATTGATGCATGCGATTCAATCATGAAACGTGTAAATCTGCCAACCGGATTAATACGCTATGAATCAGAGAAAGCGATCCGCGATGGAAAAGAAGCTATATTTAACGCCAGGACGATTGCCTATTCAGCGGTATTGACCATCCTTTTGTTCGTAGTCGCCACACTTTTCACCTTACGCACCGATGTTGAGGCAACGATAATGCGTGCTCCCGGATCGATGTTTCAGGAATATGGACCCGACAAATACGCGAATCTTTATAAGATTCATTTAGTCAATAAAACCAGAAAAATCTTACCTGTTCAACTGAAACTCGAATCGATCGAAGGCGAGATTATCATGTTGGGAAGCCCGATCGTTGTAGAACCGGGTCAGGTATCTGAATCGGATTTCATGGTTGTGATCCCAAAGAAACATATAAAATCGAGTAGTAAAAAAATAGAAATAGAAATCTATTCGGGCAACGATAAGATCACAGATTATACCACCGCCTTTGTTGGGCCAAACAAACTTGATAAACATCACGACGATGAAGATTAACTGGGGAACAAAACTCGCCATTTCGATGGCTGCCTTTATGATCATGATTATCATTTTTGTAGTATTGATGATGCGCGAAGATGTAAATCTGGTTGAAAAAGATTATTATCCCAAAGGACAAAACTATCAGGAAATCATTGATAAAAAGCAACACAGCGCTGCCTTGAACGACTCGCTCATCCTCGGTTTTGCTGATGGTATTGTAAGCATCCGGTTTCCAAAAGGCATCGATTACAGCAAGATTAGCGGTAAGGTACATTTCTATCACAGGGTGGAAAGTAAAATGGATTTTACGTTTGAACTGAAACCCGATCAAAATGGAGTCTGCCAATACCAGCCGGAAGGACTTCATGGACGATATATTGTGAAAACGGAATGGGACCACGCGGGGACTTCTTATTTTAACGAAAACGTTTTAAATATTCCTTAATCATGCTGGCGCTCTACACTGCATTTACCATCGGATTGGTCGGAAGTCTGCACTGCGTCGGCATGTGTGGACCCATCGCCATCGCATTACCCTTAGGATCGAAAAGCATCGCGAACCGTTTGGCCGGAACCTTGTTGTATAACTTCGGTCGCATCTTCACCTATGGTTTGTTAGGCGCTTTGTTTGGAACCATCGGTAAAGGGCTCGAGCTGGCCGGAATCCAGAAATGGATTTCCATTGCGTTGGGCATCGTGATGATCGGCTGGGTTGTATTTCCGATGATTTTTAAAAAAGCCTATTCCAACCTGAACCTTGGAGGAAACTTGGTGACCAAATTGGTTTTCCGGCTCAAAAAACTCTTCCTGAAACATTCGTTCAGCAATCTGTTTCTGATTGGTTTTTTCAATGGGCTCCTCCCCTGCGGTCTCGTGTATGTGGCAGTTGCCGGGGCGTTAAACACCCATGATACCCTCACCGGCATACTGTATATGATGACATTCGGGCTTGGTACCCTGCCGCTTCTGACTACTGTTTCGGTGGCCGGTAACCTGATGAGCTCGACCCTCAAATACAAACTCAGCCGCATTTTACCGGCTTTTATCGTGATGCTGGGAATCGTATTTATCCTGCGCGGTCTCACACTCGGGATACCATACATCAGCCCGAAAGAAGAGGCCTTGAACCCACAGAAAGAGGTAAAAGTCGAGGGTTCGTGTTGCAGCCCGAAGAAGCATTGAGACAACGAAGTAACGATAATAACGACGGAACGAAATGGTTATAGGGTTTATAGGGTTATAAGGGTATAGGGTTATAGGGGTTATAGGGTATATAGGGTTATAGGGTTATAAGGGTTATAGGGTTACGTTGATCGTGTGTGAGAACATCCAGATTAACATCGAGAACCTCCAGCTTAACGTAGAAAATCCCCAGCATAACTTAGAGAACCTCCAGCTTAACGTAGAAAATCCCCAGCATAACTTAGAGAACCTCCGGATTAAAGTGGAAATACTCCAGATTAATGTAGAGAACCTCAGGAATAACTTATTGAACTCCCATAATAACGTAGAAAACCTCCGGCATGATGTAGAGAACCTCCAGATTGATGTAGAGAACCTCCGGCATGATGTAGAGAACCTCCATGATATCGGAGAAAACCTCCGGATTGATGTATTGCCCCCCAACCCCCCGAATCGGGCAATGTCATTAAGTTAAGGATTTTGAATCTGAAATGTTTTTACCGCAAACCTGCCTGGCGACAGACTGGATTCGCTGAGAAGGCGCAGAGAGCCACAGAGTTCTTATTCGGCGACCTTCTTTGCGAAACTCTGCGCAAACCTTTGCGGCACTCTGCGGTTAATTTTTGAGACATTTTCTGTTAACTTAATGACATTGCCCGAATCGGGAGGCTTATGTATAAAAAAAACCTGCAAGTTGTTTGTTTGCAGGCTTGTTAATCCGGTATGATTGTGTTGTTACTGAACTGGCGTCGGAGCCGGTTCGGGTACGCGGTTTGATGTGCCTCCTCTCTGGTTGGCCTGCACCCTGGTGAAAGTGAACAGATCCTTTTTGAGGGGTTCGAAACGATAATACGATGCTGCAATTTTACAAATGGCTATCATCTCGTCATAAGTTTCATTGAAAGCCTCAATGGCTCCGGCTTTGAGCTCAATCGAACTGTCTTTGGTCTGTTCCTGTGTGGTATTGGCCTGCATAAATGCTTCGGCATAGGTGAGGATTCGGTTGATGAGTTCGATACTCATGCCCTTGCCAGTTATTTCGGTTTTCAGGGCATCGGTCATATTGGTTTTGAAGAAATAAAGCAGCTGCACCATCGATTCCTGATTGCCTTTTGAAACATCTTTGTAATAGGATGTAAAACCAAGAGTGCGTAAGATTTCGTCATGGCGAAGCAGTTCTTTTTTAAAGTCGGAATCAACCTGTGCCTTGAAAAAAGTAAGGTCGCGTTGGGCAGGAACTTGCAGGGCAATCACCCCTGCTGTAGCCTCACGCTGATCGTGGCGGGCATCTAGGCCGAGATAGTCAGTAATAGTGGTGTCAATACGGGTAATCAGACCGGACGAATAAGCAGCTGTCCAACCGGTTCGTATCGTAGAGAGTTCGGTGATGTTGGCAGCAAAGCTGCCGGCAATGGTGCGACATGCCGTAAGCATATCAACATCTTTGCCCTGATAATTACGTGTTTTTTTCATAATGAATCTAATTTTAGGGTTTTTATACTTAAATATTACCGGATTAGCTGGTTGAGTAGTCCAAATTTAAAAAAACATAATCCATATATGCAAGTATTGAACGATTTTTTTTACAAACGGATCAGACACAAAATAATAAGGTCTGACCCGAAAGGAAAGCAATGGTTCACACCTTACGGCATAGTATAGCCAGCCATTTGACTGAAACCGGCACCGGTATATGTTACATATATCAATTGAAAAGGCATAGCAACATAAAAACGACCTTGGTTTACACGCCAATAACACCCAATGCAGCAGGGAATATTGCCAATGTGCCCGATACACTATAACCGGATAGAATTGAAAACTAAAAGATTAATACGAATGGAATCTCAATAAAGTACTATATCTTTGGTGATATATTATAGTTACCAGCAATTTTAACAGACGGCTTAACACTTAATAATGACAATTGAAAAATATGGATACAACAAAGGTTACAACCCAAACCGATTCTATTTTTAAAGTTGGAGACTCCACTACCAGTCATCATACGACAGTTGAAACTATAAAGCATAATAACAGTGACTGTTGGACAAATGTCTGTGACTGCAAACTGCTATCAGACTTGATTTGGCCGATAACTATTTTGTTAATAATTATAATATTTTACAGAAGAATTCTGACACTGCTTACTATCATTGGTGACAGAGCGAAAAGAATAAAAGTTGGAGGGTTTGAAGTAGAGTTAGAAGAACTTAACAAAAAGACAGAAGTTATTGAAAAAATGATTTCAGACAAGGGTTTGAAATTCAAAGGCCCAGGTGGTCTAAAACAACCATTAGACTTTGACTATACAATTACAAGTGACTTGCCGACAGAAATTCTGAAAATTTCAATTGAGATTGAGAAAACCTTGCGGTCAATTTATGATGCAACAATGAAGGGAGACAAAAAAAGACCTTTGGCTGTTTCAGTTTTAATTGAGTCTCTTCGAGAGAATAATGTTATTGACTTAGAACTAACTAAACTTCTTCGGCAATTCTGGATGTTTAGAAATAGTATAGTTCATGCAGTTAGCTACACCATGTCAGAAAAAGAGTTTTTGGCTTTTGTTGACATCGGGTTAAGAGTTTTAAAGATTTTGAAAACAACACAAAGCAATATTGGTGTCAATTATGGAGCAGATGACACGACATTATAGAAAAACTGCTGGTAACATCAGTTACCCGTCAAGTGCGGCAGCAGTGGTTTTCGGCGAGCATCTTTCCGCTCGGGCTGCTTTTTGGCTTGACAGGAAATCGCCCGCAGACCGCCCCTGCGTGTAGCTTCCTACGATGTTACCGGCAAGCATAAGTGCAACAAACAACAGACAAACAATATATGGGACGAGCCAAGGAAATTTATTATGAACAACAGCAGCAGAAAGATGATGAAAAGCTTGCTGAATTATTAGGTATTACTTATGACGAACTGCTTGAGACGGAATGGCACCAAGAACCAGATGAGCATAATGATGGATCCACTTTCGGTTATATTGTATACTTTGAGAACAGTTCACCTCGTCATATACTAGATAAAATTAAAGGCCTTGATGAAAACAATCAAGTTTGGTTTTCTCCACTAGATTTTTATAATGAAGAATATTACGACTATGAAGAACAATATGAAGCTATAATTGCTAACAAGTTTTTCTATGACAGTTTTCAGAATGAAATTTCAAACGTTAGACAATTAAATGAAATCGAACTTGATAGTTTAATTTTACAATCAGTTTTAAAGAGACAATTATACATAACTGCTATTGGTGCATTAGAAACTTTTCTCTCAGAGACATTCATAAACATAACAGACGAACATCCCGAATTTTTTAGAAACTTTATTGAGACTTACCCGAATTTCAAAGAAAGAAAATTTCAATTAAATGAGATTTATGGCGAGTATGACAAATTACAAGAAACAGCTAAAAAAGAAATGTTAGAAGTTATTTATCACAATCTGGCCAAGGTTAAAAATATGTACATCTCAACATTTAAAATTGAATTCCCGGACATTGTGGAACTTTCAAGGGCAGTTAATACAAGACACGATTTAGTTCATAGAAATGGCAAGACAAAAGACGGAGATGACGTGATAATACTAAAAGAAACAGTAACAAATTTATTAAATCAAACATTAGATTTTGTAGACCATATTTCAAATTCGCTTAATTTAAAAAATGGACAATAGATGCCTCCGGCAACAGCAAAATACCCGCAAGTCGGGTTTCCCGCCAAAGCGGACAGGCAGGCGCTTCGTTGACAGGAAATTAATAAATTGAAAAGCATTACTTCGTAGGAAGTTCATCGGTTAAATCCCGCCATGCGTGTATTTGCGAAACGTTACCAGCAATGCTGACTTCGTGCAACTAAGGAAATTATGGAAAAAATATTCTTAAAAGACGTATCATTCTTTTCATCTATTAAAGATGATTCAAAAAAATATATTACAGTGCTCAATTCATATTTATTCAAGCATTTAGAGAATAGAGAATTTGGGGAAAGATGCTTATCTGAGAAAGAGAATGGCATTAATGAATTGCATAAGATGTTAGACGATATAAGAAGAATAATTTTCTCAAAAGAAGACTTGGTTAGGTGGTTGTATAAAGTTAAAGAAGATGCTAATAAAGAAGTAGATCGTATTCTCATTGACCATGAAGCAAGTTTAGGAGGAGACCCTGCAAAAATAAACTTTGAAAGAATAGGATTCCTTATAGGTATTTTTGAAGAAACTGAGCGTTATTTAACAATGTTAACAGCAATTGAACCTTCCGACACAAATAAAGCCCACTATTCAATTCTTGACCAGCTTGATGCCTTAGACGAATTTTATATAAATACTGACAATATACCTGGCTATTATGATGTTCAAAAAAGCAAAAAAATAAAAAAGCAAAAATATCAATTGAAAAACCTAGATGATTCTTGGAATGAATATCTCGCATTAAAAGATACAAACAATGTAAGTGAAGAATTTGGAGATATTAAATATCATCTCAATGATTATCATGGAGAGTTTAAATGGGAATTAATCCATATCAGACCCAGAGAAGATATTAAACAATATTTAGATTTTCACTATAAAAAATATAACGGTGCTAACATTGATTTCTTAAATCACATAGAATACCGTATTATGCCCGTCCTGTCAGGATATGCTCGAAGTGATTATCAAATTTATCAATTGATTATTAAAGAATGGTTGAAAAATAAAAGGAGTGTAAAAAACGAAAACGATAACCGTTTTTTAGTTGATACTCTTATTAGCGTGACATCAACCTTCTTAGACAGTGTTTATCTTCACAAAAAAACACCCTCAGAAGACAATTACAACTTGATAATAAAAGGTCTATTAAAACAAGCAATTGAGCACAGAAGTTGGTCAGTAAATGAAGAATCAAAGGGTGGAACAACAGATTCTCCAAGTAAAGCATTTAACGCAGGGATTTCATCACGTGATTTTATAATACTAAACGAAAAACAACAACATATTTCAGCAATTGAATGTCTAAGATTAAAATCTGTTCCCACGGATATTGATAAAGAATCCTATATACAGTCACATGTCCAGAAAATATTTAGGAATGAGCCAATTGGAATTAGTCCATTATTTATTATTTCATACTGTGAAACACAGGAATTTTCTAGAACATGGGATAAATACGTTGACTACATTTCAAGAATTGATTTCGGGAAGTATCAGCATATAGAATGTGAGCGTGATTTAAAAATTTCACCATCAAGAGCAAATTTGAAACTAGCTAAAGTAACTCACTTGAGAGAAACAAATGAAATAGAAGTATTTCATATATTTATAAATATGAATCCATGATAAAAAAGAACATGCTGGTAATAAAGGCTATAACCAATAAGGGTTTCAGCGTTATGCACAATGGTATTCCGATACGAAACAGACGATAAAATATGAGTTCAACCGACTTTTTAACGGGAGCGCCAAAATTTATAACCACCAGATTTAATTCTGTTCATAAATATGTCTGGCAGACATTGTTTTCAGAACAGATAATTAAGGAGAAACTCATAAAAAAGAAAACAAAAGCTGAAAGAAGAAAAGAAATAGCGAGACTTAAATCTATCAGCGAAGAAGCGTCAACACTGGTTTTTTTGTTTCTACTAAACAAATTTTTTCTTGAGGGAGCAAAAGCAGCAAAACAAGCTGTAGACACATTCAAAGATCTTAATGTTGAAGGCTTTTATATTGGTGGAAATTATTTTTCAGAGCGAAACGACAAAGTAATTCAAGGAGATGAAATTTCTCAACAATTACTTGATACAATTCAAGATGAGAAAGCGAAAAATCTTGTGACACATTCAAATTATGTATATGAGATTTTAAATGAATACAAAAAATTTATCTAATAATGGCAGACTATTTATTTGACCAATCTACTGTAAAAATACAACTTAAAGACTTCTTTGTAAATGAGAAAGCAACTATTAATAATTTCGGAAGCACTGTAAATCAAACTTTTGAAGCTCATGTTTTTGCTAATGTCATTAAATGGTATAAAGAAAATGGCTGGACTGTAAATATTATTAATCCTATTAAAAATGGACAACAGGTTTTTACTTTAAAATTTAATACAAGGGGCGCGCCTTTCAATTATTCATATGCACATTGCGAAAAAAACGGTTATTCTTGCCAAATTCGACATGGACTAAGAACTCATACAGAATCTTACAAAGACAGAAATAATAAATCCGCCAATATAGTTTGTGACATTGTAATTATGGATGACATTAACATTGACTATTTCAATACTGACACTGCATTACAGAATGATTTATTGATAGCTTTTGGAGAAGTCAAACACATGTCTGCTTATGCCGAATTAATTGCTAGTTTTATTGGACTTGTCCATGAGTTGAAACCAGAAAAATTAAGACGTATTAGAACCAGAAAATGGGCAAGGGCAGAAAATATCTCTTGTTTTCTTTATGTAAGTGGGATTATGTATAAAACAGCCGAAGGACTTGTAGAAACAATTGAAAAAAGAAAATATGATGTTGATATTTATTCTTTTAGCAATCCGATGAATTAGAACCCTATGCATAACAGCAAGCTACCCGGCAATGCGTGTTTCAGTGATTCGTTTACTGGAACCCGAACGTGCAGGATAAAAGCAACTCTTCGTAGGAAATTCATCGGTTAAATCCCGCCCTGCGTGTATTTGCGAACGTTATGGCAAATACTAAAGCGATACTGCAAATAGATAATTTATAGATAGACAATAGATATTTCGATATTATGACTTATCTTTGAATGGATAAATTATAGATAACAAATGGATAAATTACAGAATAAATTACACTTTGATTTTAGAACTAATCAGCAGATTTTAAAACTGATAAGTTATATTGATTCATTTAAAGGAAAGTGGAATATAGTTGAACAAAAAGAAAATGCTTACCTAAAAGAACTTCGTAAGATTGCCACGATTGAATCGATTGGTTCTTCAACCAGGATTGAAGGTGCTCAATTGACAAATAAGGAGATTAAGGAACTTCTTGAAAATATGGAAATCACAAAGCTCAAGACTCGTGACCAGCAAGAAGTAGTAGGATATTACGATGTCCTGGAGCTTATTTATGAGAGTTTCGCTGATATTTCAATTTCAAAAAACTACATACAGCAGCTACATCAGCGATTACTGAAATACAGTACAAAAGATGAACGACACAGAGGAAATTATAAAAATCTCTCGAACAAGGTTGTTGCCAATTATCCTGATGGTATTCAAAAAGTTATTTTCAATACTACTGAGCCACATTTGGTTGAAAACGAAATGACTGATTTGATTGATTGGGCAAATCAACAATTGAAACTAAATGAGATTCATCCATTAGTGATAATTGGATTATTTATTTACGAATTCCTTTCAATTCATCCATTTCAAGATGGAAACGGAAGATTGTCCAGACTACTAACAAATTTACTATTACTAAAAAATGATTATCAATTTATCCAATATGTCTCCTTTGAGAACTTGATTGAGCAAAAGAAAAAGTCCTACTATGAAGCACTTATGGATGGACAAAAAGACAGGAACACAGAAACTGAAAGAATTACCAGTTGGATAATATTTTTCTTAACTTCCTTAGAGACATTAATTCAGCGACTTGAACAAAAGTATGATGTATTTAAAACAAAAGGTGGATATTTAAACGAGAGGCAAAAGAAAATAAAGGATTTCATAGAAAAAGAACAGCCAATTAAATTAGCTGATTTAGTGAAAGCAATTCCGGAAATTTCAATCCATTCATTAAAAAAGGATTTACAATATTTAAAAATAGAGCAGATTATTGATTCGATAGGGAAGAATCGGGGAACAATATATATCATTAAAAAAAAATGAGTGCTTGCCATAACAGCAAAACACCTGCATGTCGGGTTTCCCGCCAAAGCGGACAGGCAGGTGCTTCATTGACAGGATCCCGCATGTGCGGGATGAAAAGCAAATCTTCGTAGGAAGTTCATCGGTCAAATCCCGCCCTGCAAATAGCTGCGGAATGTTACCACCAAGTGTAAGTGGATAGAAACAACTGACATTAATTGAAAGTTAACCAATGTGAAAGTTAGAAAATGCATGAAATACGGACAGGACAAGAAAGCCGATTCTTCGAGAAAGGCAAGAAAACAAAGGATATTTGGTATTACGAACATACTTTGCCCGAAGGTGCCAAAGCTTACAATAAAACAAAACCTATCCGGATTGAGGAATTTGACACCATAAAAGATTGGTGGACGAAAAGAGAAGAAAACGAAGTTAGCTGGAAGGTTTCCATCGACACCATTAAGGATCGTGGATTTGATTTGGACATTAAGAACCCCAATAAGGTGGTTGAGGTGGTGGTTTATGACAGAAAAACAATTTTGGCAAAACTGGAGCATTCGTTTCAGGCATCGCTTGTTTTACTGAACGAATTGAAAAAGGCTTAGAAACTGTCTAAAAATGTTAAAATGAAATTTTAATGATAAAAACTCGTATTTCTGTCACATTGAGCAGCCTGTCTCGTCCGAAAGACGAGGAAGTCGAAATGCTCTTTTTTAATATTATAATCGAGTTTTTTTATTTGTTTGGTCGGCTTCGACTGCGCTCAGCCTGACATTTGATTATAACACTCAACTTAAGTTAAAATTTTAGACAGTTTCTTAATCTAAGCAGAAGATTATGCATGAAATAATACAAACCAAAGAAATCGTATCGCAGATATTTTTTATCCGTGGATTGAAAGTAATGCTCGATTTTCATTTGGCATCGCTTTACGAAGTTGAAACAAGAGCATTAAAACAACAGGTAAAAAGAAATTTATCCCGCTTCCCTGCCGATTTTATGTTTCAATTAAGCGATACAGAATGGAAAGAGCTTATCACAAATTGTGACAACCTTGGCGCCAATAAATTTTCGCCTGCTACACCTTTTGCTTTTACAGAACAAGGCGTTGCCATGCTAAGTGGAATAATCCGCAGCGAACGGGCCATACATGTTAACATCTCAATAATGAGGGCTTTCGTAAAAATGCGAGAATATCTGGAAGAAAACAAAGAACTAAAAAAGAAAATTGACTCGCTTGAATCGAAATACGATGAACAATTTAAAGTTGTATTCGATGCATTAAGGCAATTATTGGTACAAAAAAGTGAACCGCGAAACAGAATCGGTTATAAAATTGATAAGGATTAATGAAATACAGATTGGGAGATATTTGCAGCATTACAAAAGGTGAAACCGGAAGATTGTCATGAAACATCAGGCAATCATTCGATAACCTTTACCACGATAAACCTTCCAATGCCTTAATTGACAAGCAAAAACGAAATAGATTATGAAAAAAAATATCGACATAACAGAATCCACCAAAGTAATTACAATTGATAACCTGACCATTACCGACCCAATCGTTTATTCAGACGAAATCGGTTACCATATTATCGGGTTGACCAGACAAAAAACAGGTAATACCAATATGGTTTATTTGTTTACCGAAAATTTCATCGATTTCAATATTGTAAACCGTGCATTGATTGCAGAAGAAGCAAATTCGGATATCTGGGGTGGCTGCATATTTAGTGACAACGGAAAATTCCATGTATTCTATACGGTTCGTTCATCCGAAAACGGCTATTGGGCAAAACAAACCATTAAGCGACTTGAAACAAAAGATTTCAAAACAATTGATTTTAAAAATCTTAATCTGACGCCCGAATTAGCCGATAATGACGAAAATATTTTTCAATACTTGCCCGATAAAAGTAGTTATACCATCCATAGCTGGAGAGACCCTTTTGTTTTTAAGCACAACGGCAGATTCTATATGTTAATCGCTGCAAAATTGAATCGCAAGCATTTCAATGCAACCATAGCACTGTTGGTTTCAGATGATTTAGATAACTGGACATTGGTAAATCCATCAATCGTTCCGAATAATGGTGAATTTGAAGAACTGGAACTTCCATCGGTATGCATGAATAACGCAAAGGAAATCATGCTGATGGCATGTTGTTGGGAACAAAATGACTATATCGAAACCGGTAAAAAAGGTTATACCCCGCTCAGCAACGAAAAAAGTAATGATGAAAAAATTATACGGCGCAAAGGGATGTTAGTCGTTTTTAAAGCTAAAAACATCGAAAACGCACTATTAGGTCAATTCGAATTTGATTATAAAATTGAAACGCCACCGAACTTTTATGCAGGTTGTTTCATCCCTGATCAACATATTATCGTTGGTCATGATAAAGATAAATCATCGTTACTATTGTTGCAGCACAAGGCGTTTCAATATATTAGATAAACCGCTACATAAACTTTCCAATCCCCTAATGTAAGAAAGCCCCAAACCAGCTGATACGACTATACAATATGATCATTCTCCCTCACAAGAAATATCTGAAAAAAAAATGTAGGTTTTCTCATTTGTTATTTTGACCTTTGATAGCTGAATTTCATAATACTAACCGAAACTATGCCTTTAGATGAAATACATATTTCAACCTTCATAAAATGAAAGGATTGGAATTGCTGGTTTGTATCATTTTTATGATGGAATAACTGCAATAAGATGTTTAGAGTCGTTGGCATTAATTTAATTCAAGGATAAATCAGATAAAAAAGAGCAATGAAAAATATAATACTTCTATTTCTAATTTTATTTTCATGTAAAATTTATGCACAAACCGACTTCCGTAAAGGAGAAATCATCAAATTAAACGGGGATACAATAAGAGGGGAGCTTAATTTTCAAGAAGATACTGAAAATTCAAAAGAAATCAGGTTCAGAAATCAGGATTATGACTCAGTGTTCAGGCCTTTCGAAATTAAGAGTTACAGTTTTGAGAAAGGGAAATATTACATATCAAAAATCGCCGTTGTCGCTAAGGACACATCAATGATTTTTGCAGAATACCTGGTCAGAGGCAAAAAAGATTTATTCTATCACAGGTCTGCTTCAGGATTTCATTACTCCCTCAGCGTATCAGATACGGTAATTAAGGAAATTCCATTCAAGATTGAATTAATCAATCTTGATGGAATTAACTATCAAAAAGAGTCAAAACTACATATCGGATATTTGAAAGTTTATTTCAACGATTGCCCTTCAATTTTTCCCGCAATAGAGCAATTAAAATCTCTGGAACGTAAATCCCTGATTGCATTAACAAAAAAATATCACGATATTAATTGTGGTGAAGGATCTTGCATCATTTACGAGAAAAAAAAATACCCGGTAAAGATAGCATTTGAGCCAACTTTCAGTTATTCCCTGAAAAAAGCATTTAGTCATGAAGGTCCTATGTATTCATATGGCGGGAATCTATACTTATGGATACCCGGTTCAAGTGAGAGATTATATATAAAAACCGGGCTGAATTATACAAAACTACGCACTTCTGATTATATCCAGATTCCAATCCAATTTGAATATGTTTATCCATTTAAGGTAATTAAACCGAAATTTGACATTGGCCTTAATATGCATTTTTTAAGCGATGAAGGTCAAGGATTAACAACCTTGGTAAGCAGCGGTTGTTTGATCAGATTGACAGACCGGATCTATTTGGATTTTGATATTAGTACAGATTTGTTTGCATTTAGCTACGAAACTGGTGTTTTCCTGACCTTTGTAGCAAGAACCGGCATATATATCAATATCAATTAATGAAATATATTTAATAAATTGAATTACAATATCTTATTTACGTGCGGCATGTATTACCCGCTTCCCGCTAAAAGCCAAATAATTCACATGAATACAATCGGGTTTTATTTGGATAAACACAGAAAAAGTGAAGATTTTGTTTGTTTTATGATATATTTAACTGATCAACAACATACCCATTTAAACATGAAAAATATACTATAAACATGATTATCAATTAGTAAGCACAATACTACCCATTAAAACTATGAAAAATAAACTTTTATTAGTTCTTCTTTTATCAATTATTGCATCATCATGTTCAAAAGATAAAGAAGACAAATCATTAAACGAATATGAAATAGGTGTTATAGATTATTTTAAAGACATCGCTTTAGGTTTTGAATATGGAGACGCAAGTAATATAACCCGAAGATGGAATACAGAAATGAGAGTATTTATTGGCGGGGAACCCAATGCTGGATTATTAACTGAATTCGAAAAAATCAGAACTGAAATTAACGCATTAGCAACCAATGGTTTTAAAGTGACCGTTGTAAATGATTCTTCACAATCAAATTATTATATCTTTTTAGGCACAGGAACTAAATATGCTAAAATATTTCCAAATGAGTCCGATTATGTTAATTTCAATTGGGGTTTATTTTTCGTCTATTATAACGGTCAAAATCAATTTTATTCAGGGCATATGTTTGTTGATATTATGCGAGCTAATCCAATGGAACAGAAACATCTCTTACGTGAAGAGTTTACGCAATCATTGGGATTAGCACAAGATTCCCCTTTGTATATGGAAAGCATTTTTCAATCTGAATGGACTGCTACTACCAATTATGCTCCAATTGATATGGATTTAGTCCGTTTATTATATCATCCTAAAATGAGTATTGGTCTGAATGAGACACGGGTTGATAAAGTATTACGAGAAATCCTAATCAGTGAATAAAAAAGTGCCTGACAATTTGAATTGGTAATAGTAGGAAAAGTGTAATATATCAAAGGTCGTAGCTCGCTTCAACTTTCGGGTAACCTGACTGAAAATAGCTCGCAATCAGCAACTTTTCTTAAAGCCAAACGACATTAGCAACCTTAAAAAGACAATCTCAACCCATGAAATGGACATTAATAATTATCGTTTTCCTTATGTTAACCGGTTTTAATGATAAAACCACCGACAAGCCATCCGTTTTGACAAATCAGGACTCATTAATAACAATTGCATACCCGGAAAAAGAGCTCATTAACTTCCTTGATAGCGTAGGCAAATTAAACCCGGATATTTGGGCAAATGAAGTTTCCTTTTATCCTGATTCATTGTTTAAGAATCAGAAATCGTTGAATAATCAACTTTCTGAAACAGACTTTAAAACCTTGAAGTCGGGTTGCAAAAAGAAAATATTAGCTGTCGATTTTGTGAAGCGAATCTTTCCAGACTTCCAACCCGACACTGCCTATTTCAAACAGGAAATTGAAGAAGGAAATTTGCCTGTCGAATTTTATTCGTTTGATGCGGATGAGGATGAATTTAAGCATTTTGCAATTGTCCCTGCTTATGACGATGGCTATTCATGGGAATGCCTTGTATATTTCTTTGACCAGAATAAATTAGTGGGTGAACACAAGGTATATCACCGATACGGACTTGATTTGGAGCATTTTAAAGACAATGACAATAAAACTGTTTTTTACTACAGGCAAAACTTTCAGAGTGGATCCGGCATTTGGTGGTATAATTACAATTTTTACAAGTATTCAGACAACGCAATCATTCCGGTACTCAACGAACTGCAAAACGCTAATTTACAGTACTATTGGAGTGTCCGGTCTTATTGGTTAGAGACAAGTATTGTAACGACAAATCCGTTGACTTTGAAAATGTATTATTATAACGAGTTCCCTGACAGAATAGAAGGTGAACCAATCCAAATTCTGGAAGACTCAACAGAAATCATTTACAACTGGGACAACCATCAAAATCAATTTATTGCTGACTTTACAAATTCAAAATTAGACAGATACAAGATTTTATCCTATTACCTTGCTGACAATGAGCTTCTATTTATAAACTCACAATACAAGCTTTTAAAAGATTTAATAGCTGATAAAAACCAGGTAAAACGACAGAGTACATTAGACTATTTAAACGAAGTAAAAAATGAATACTACAGGCGACAGAGAGTGAAAGCTGGTCAATAACATAAACTACCCGTAAATTCGGTGGCAATGCATTTCGGTGTATATCTTTCCGGTCAGGCAGTTTGTCGGTATGATCCCGCGGATGCGGAACCCGAAATCCGTCTCTGCGTTTAGCTTCCAAGGTGGGACCTCAAACTAAATAAATCAAATTAATAAATAGACAGTTACTAAATGAAAAATAAGTTTTTTGTATTACTATCAATGGTATTATTAACCCAAACCATGTTGGCTCAAAAGGAATTGCCAATCATAAAAGCAACCTCAACACAGGTGGCGATCAGGGATGATAGTCCATTAAGAAACAGCGCATGGAAAATTGTACCGGAAGTAAATCCGGATGTTTATACTACCTCTGCAAAAAAAGTAACTTTTTATACCGATATCGATTCTATTTCCTTTACCATTAACCCCAACGAACAATACGATTTCGTGATCTTGCTCAACGGAAAAGACTCTGCATATACCCGAATTGTCTGGGAAGAATCAAAAGTGGACATTTATAAAACAGGAGCAACTTACAATTATTCCGACACACGATCTGTTCCAAAATTCACTTACCAATCGATGGATGACCCAAACCTCATAAGAATAAGAAAAGATTTGCATCTGGATTCGATAGCAGGAAGCGGAAATGAACTTTCTCAAATTTTTAACCTGATGCATTGGGTACATAATCTTATAAAACACGATGGGAACAGCAATAATCCAACGTTAAAAAACGCCATCGATTTGATTAAAGTTTGTAAGGCAGAAAACCGTGGGGTGAATTGCAGAATGTTGGCAACTGTTTTAAATGAGTGTTATCTCTCGATGGGAATAAAATCAAGATATATTACATGTATGCCGAGAGAAACTGAATTTGACGATTGTCATGTAATCAATACAGTTTACAGCAACGATTTAAACAAATGGATTTGGATTGACCCGACATTTGAGGCTTATGTGATGGACGATGAAGGAAACTTACTCGGTATTCATGAAGTAAGAGAAAGACTAATTCATGGTCAGCCTTTGGTATAAAATGCCGATGCGAATTGGAACAGAACAAACCTGCAAACCAAAGCGTATTATTTAGAATACTATATGGCAAAAAATCTTTACAGGCTTGAATCACCATTAGTTAGCGAATACAATACTGAAACTAAGGAAAATGGTAAAGAAATAAGTTATGTAGAACTTTTACCAATAGACGGAATCGGGCAAACACTTCAGAAAAGTGAGCCAACAAATGATAAAACCGGAACAACATTCACAAAATACAAAACAAACAATCCTGACCTCTTTTGGATAAAACCCGAATAAAAAAGTGTGAACGTCAAAATCAAGATTGTATTTTGCTTTTTTGCTCAATGGAGGAATAAATTACAACTTGAATAAAGCGCTCAACATTAGAATAGAACCGATATTCAGACACAATATCCCCAATTGTTAACGCTCCAATAAAGCAATATCAATATTCTTACGGAGTTAATTTTGGACTGTATTACAACTTGAGATAATTAAAGCAATGCCACAACAATCTTATAGTTTATATCGGATATATGTCTGAATATAAACAAATTAGACTCAATAATAAATCGGCCTGGGAAGAAAAATCTATCTTTTGAAGTACATTACAAAACGAATACTTCCCATTGAACGAAATCCTAACCTTAGACTTTCGGTATGGAAATTGGATTGCGATTTGGATGGCTAATTGTATATACAGACAGATGATCATTTATACGTTGAAGTAGTTTTTCAGTTGTGACTAAATAAATTTCCTTAGCAAAACGGTACGTTCATCCCGGTTTTATTCTCTATTCTCCTGCTTTTTTCATTTCTTTCTCAAATAATTACTGATAACCAGTACTTTGTTATTATATTTGTAGGAGAACGATGAATAAAACGCTCTATGTTACCAAATATACATTAAAATAGCGAAAATCCCTTAAAATGATAGATAGAACCATTTTGAATCAGAAAAAAAATTGAATACAAGAAATTAATTATAAAACCGGGCGGATTCCAAAAAGATTTACGCGTAGGAAAAATTAAAACCGAATGTACCATGAAAACTATTCTGAGATTTTTAAGTGTATTTTATGTTATGACATTTATCAGTGTATTTGCATCATGCGATAAGTCTGATCCAACAGATACTGAAATAAACCCTTTTAGCAATGGCGGAAATGAGAGGAATATGATCGTTATTATCAGCGATCTGCATCTCGGCGCAAACCTGGATTATGCCGAATGTAAAAATAACCTTCCATCTCTCGAAAAATTGCTCAATCAGATAAAAGCAGCACCTAATGTTAAAGAACTTGTTATCGCGGGAGACCTGCTCGACGAATGGTTTGTTCCGGCAACAACTGACACTTATCTGGGAAAAGATCAGGCTGATTTTGTACAGCGAATTGCGACAGCCAACAAAGGTGTATTTGATGCAATAAACAGCATCATTCAGGAAGGAGATATTTTGGTTACTTATGTGCCCGGAAATCATGATTTAACAATTACGGCAACTAATATCGAAAGTATCCTTCCGGGAATAAACCAGGTACGCGATGAAGTATTGGGTTTAGGCACGTATTCCCCGGTTGACTATCCCAAAATAGCTATTGAGCATGGTCACCGCTACAATTTTTTCTGTGCACCCGATCCGTTTTCAAATCAGGATATTGCTCCGGGTACCATTTTGCCGCCCGGCTATTTTTTTACAAGAATAGGAGCACTCTATAAGGTTCAAAATCACCCATTACCAGGAGATACACTGCCCATTGTTACCCAAAATAACGGAGGAGATGAAAGCCAGGATTTATTATTCCGGTATTGGAAGATGTGGAAAATGACAATTCATATGTTCCCTATTGAAAACAGATTTGATGAGAAAATCATTCATACAAACGTAAATGGATTCACGGGTAATTACTCAGTGGATGATCTTGTTCCTTCTCAATCATCTCCGGGCGGATTTATAGATTTGGTTCTTTTCAATGGGATTCAAAACAGTTGGGAAGAAAGACAAATCCACAACAATGTAGCTATCCATATTGAAACATCGCGTGCCATCGATTCCGTAAATTCGAGTAAAGAGACCGATTATCAGGCGAGTCTGCAATACTTTATGAACCAGGCTTCAGATAAACGAATTGTTGTATTTGGCCATACGCATACACCCAGAATGGATGCACCTGAAAATTTTAACAATCAGAAATGTATTTATGCAAATTCAGGGACATGGATTGATCATAATCCGGATAAAACCACGATGAATTTTGTAGTTATCACACCACAGAGCACCGATGCTTCTTCTCAAACTTTAGTAAAACTTTACAACTTTCAAAATGATGTTGTAACAAAAATGGAAGAAGACGCATTACGCTATTAGAGGTAAACAAGTGTTAGATAAGTGTTTAGTGGAAATTGTGGTATTTTGTCACGCTCGAATTTTGGTGCAGCTTGATAGGCATGATGACCGGATTGAACCACAAACTTAACCCTAAACTTTTGTTATGGAAATTGGATTTGGTTATGGTTGGCTAATTGAATATTTTGATAAATGTTTGTAGGCTTTCCACTTTTTCGGGCCATTCAAATCATTGGGGTCAATCAAAATCCCCCAGTAATTCAAATCTCTTCAAGCCGATCAGTTCCCCGGCAAGGGATAAACGCACGGCATATCTCCCGGGCAGCCTTTTTTCAGGCGCAACCGAGATAGAACTATTGATTTCATTTGTTGTGTCACCAACTGGCAAGTCTATCTTTTTTGAATAAAACGACATCCCGTTTGTTCCTATCCAATCCACCTGAAACTTCAGTTCCCTTTTGCCAGAGAACCGGATATTTTCCAGTTTAATCATGGCATATACCTTTGCCTTCTCACCGCAAACGAAAACCGAATCGGGCCCGGTTATCATGGCCGATTTATCGGCTTTTCCATACAATTGAATCTTTGCTGTGTTGCTTTC
>JABFQW010000105.1 GCA_013141455.1 Bacteroidales bacterium | reverse complement strand
TACCAGATGTACATCAGGATAGGCATAAGCACTGCGTGAACCGCTATTTGTATCAGTGACTACGATACTACCGGTTCGGGCAATAAGTTGCTCACAACTTGTAAGTCCGACCACCTCGCCGGCCGAGTCTTCCATCACATCCGAATGATGTGGAATTCGTCCTGCTGTTAAGACTGATGAAACTTTTTCGCTCACACACCATATCGACGACCAGCCTTTTTGCTCCATTAATGTTTTCAAGTCATCAATAAAGTACTTTTCATTTTCGCAATAAATAAATTGACCGCCAACAGCAAGGAGTTCATTTGCAAAGATTATTTCCAGGCCTTCACTTTCATCTAATTTTTGTAATACATCAGATGTAAGATCGATGTCGGTATAAGGATTTTCCGTTTTCTCGATGAGCGCGTTGCGTACCTTAGTCAGTATTTGTTCGCGATGCGTACTTTCTTTCATACTATCCTGATTTTAACTTGGTGTAAAAGTATTAAGAAAGTGTTGTCGATGTGTTATCATCAGCAATTTTATCTTTTTCAACATCGTCAGCCGGCAAAACAGGAATTGTCGCGTTTGATGGTTTAATAGCCATTGCTTCTTCTTTTTTCCATGGACGTTTTCCGAAGATACTCTCGAGATCTTCACCAAAAATCACTTCTTTTTCTAATAGCTGGTTCGCGAGTGTGATAAGTCCTTCTTTGTGTTCAGTGAGGATTTTAATCGCTTTTTGGTAAGCACCAGCGACCATTTCACTTATTTCTTCATCGATGATAACATTGGTTTTCTCGCTGAAAGGTTTATTGAATGCATATTCCTGCTGACCTGTTGAATCGTAAAAACTAACATTCCCGAGTTTTTTACTCAGACCATAATAGGTTACCATAGCGTAGGCCTGTTTTGTAACTTTCTCCAGATCGTTCAAAGCACCGGTTGATATTTTGCCAAAGATAATTTGTTCGGCAGCTCTTCCAGCCAAAGTGGCAGTAATCTCGTCCATCATTTGTTCGTAAGTCGATAATTGGCGCTCTTCGGGCAAATACCAGGCTGCGCCTAACGATTTACCACGTGGGATAATGGTTACTTTAACGAGTGGATGCGCATGTTCGAGCAGCCAGCTGACCGAAGCATGACCTGCTTCATGGAAAGCGATTACTTTTTTCTCGGAAACAGAAATGATTTTATTTTTCTTTTCAAGACCACCAACGATTCTATCAATGGCATCCATGAAATCTTGTTTTGTAATCGATTCTCCACCATGTCGTGCTGCAATCAGGGCCGCTTCGTTACAAACATTGGCAATATCAGCTCCTGAAAAACCAGGTGTTTGTTTGGCAAGAAATTCTTTATCCACACTCGGATCGAGTTTGAGAGGGCGCATATGCACTTCAAATATTTCCTTCCTTCCCTCTAAATCAGGCAGTTCAACATAAATCTGACGATCGAATCGTCCGGCACGCATCAACGCACGATCGAGAATATCAGCCCGGTTGGTTGCAGCCAGCACAATAACTCCGGAGTTGGTGCCAAAACCGTCCATTTCGGTAAGCAACTGATTCAAAGTATTTTCTCTTTCATCATTGCCACCTGTCGCAGCATTTTTACCACGTGCACGTCCTATGGCATCTATTTCGTCAATAAAGATAATGCAAGGCGATTTTTCTTTTGCCTGTTTGAAAAGGTCTCTTACCCTGGAAGCGCCAACACCAACAAACATCTCGACAAAATCGGAACCAGAAATTGAGAAAAATGGAACATGTGCTTCCCCGGCAACTGATTTTGCAAGTAACGTTTTACCTGTACCAGGAGGGCCAACCAGCAAAACACCTTTTGGAATTTTACCTCCAAGTTTTGTGTATTTATCAGGTGTACGTAAGAAATCAACAATCTCAATAATCTCAACCTTAGCTTCTTCAAGGCCGGCAACATCTTTAAAAGTTACGTTAACATTGGTGTTTTTATCAAATAACTGTGCTTTCGACTTGCCAATATTAAATATCTGACCACCCGGTCCACCACCACCACGGCTCATCATACGCATTATAAAGAACCAAACGCCCACCAATAATAAAATTGGTAATACCCAGCCGATGATTTCACCTCCCCAGTTACGGCGATTGATATTATTCACGTAAATGATTGGTGATTTCCCATCCTGAGCTGTTTGGACAAACGATTCAAATTGTTCAATAGAACCAATTTGGAAAGTATAATCAGGTTTTGGTCCGCCCAGATTGCTTGTCAGTCCATTTCCCTTTTCTTCCGTTTTATATTTTGTTTTGCTCTCCGGTTTCAGATAAATTTCGGCAATCTCTTTATTCACCAAATCAATCTTTAGGATATCCTGATTTTGTAACATTTCCATCAGTTTCCCTTTTTCGATCGACTCTGTGGCCGAATCAAAATTCAGTAATTGCAGTCCGATAAAAACAACAGCTAAAACTCCATATACCCAATAGAAATTAAACTTAGGTTTGTTTGTGTCAGTTGGTTTGTTTGCCTTTTTTTGGCTGTCATCTTGTTCTTCTTTCATTGGTATTCTATCTGTCTTTAGTCAATATTTTCCTAATAATCATGCTATTCTTCGTATGCAACTATCTCGGCATCAGCCCACAAATCTTCCAATTGGTAGAATGACCGGGTGGTATTCAAAAAAACATGTACAACAACGTCCACATAGTCTATCAAAATCCATTCCGAATTTTCATATCCCTCGAAATGATAAAGAATATTTCCGGTTTCATTTCTGACATTTTCAATAATATGATCGGCAATAGCATCAACCTGTGTTTTTGAATTTCCATGACAGATCACGAAATAGTCAGTGACGGCAGATTGAATTTTTGTAAGATTCAGACTAATGATATCGTTTGCCTTTTTATCCTGCATCGTTTTTACGATACACGAAAGTAATTCATCCAAACCCTTCGAAACTCTTTTTTTACTCATGAATACTACTTAGAATAACCGAACAAAAATAACCAAATTAATGTTCATTTACCATCAAGTTTTCTATGACTTTCATATCGGTAAATTGTGTTGTATTTTTGTCTTCAAATTATCAAATACTTTTTAAAAACAGCCAGGATGAAATCAATATACCAATTCGTTCATTTCGCAGAAACCGGATCAACAAACAGAAAGATGCAGGAGGATTTACAAGCCGGTAAAAACATTTTAAATCATGTTTACTATACTGATTATCAAACTGCAGGAAAAGGTATAGATTCGAATAGCTGGGATAGCGAAGCAAAAAAAAATTTATTGCTATCGTTGGCTGTTAAACCCGAAAATCTTGAACCTGTACATCAGTTTATGCTAACCAAAGCCATTTCACTGGCAGTTGTTGATGCTGTTTCCTTATATGTCGATGTTGAAAAGCTTTCGATAAAATGGCCGAATGATATTTATTACGATAATTCAAAGCTTGCTGGTATTTTGATTTCAAATACAATAAATGCAAATCAAATTGAATTATCGATAATCGGGATCGGATTAAATGTAAATCAGTTAAAGTTTCCTGAGAAGGTACCGAATCCGGTCTCTATTTCGCAAATTACGACTAAACAATACGATTTGGAAGATGTGTTGAATAAACTACTATTGGCAGTCAACGATAGGTTAATTCAACTAAAAGAGGTTGATTTACATCACTTTATAAGTTTCGAGTATTTAAGCAGGATGTATCGGCTTGAGGTTTGGGAAAACTATAGATACCAGGGCAAAATCATCAGAGCCAGAATATTGGGTGTTAATGATTATGGTCAATTACATCTTGAGCCCGAGCATGGTGAAATAATATATTGCGATTTTAAAGAAGTTGAGTTTATTCTACCAATATAATTCTTCCCGAAAAGGGGCATTATCTTTTACTTTATTGTAACCAAATACTTACTGATTACGAAAATCAGTTAGCAGTAATTCATTGGGATACAAAATTTGACCACATTGTCCAAAATCAAAAAAACCCCTGATCACGGAAGTGACAGGGGTTTAAGTGTGAGGGGCGGCGACGACCTACTTTCCCACATTTCACTGCAGTATCATCGGCGCAGACAGGCTTAACTTCTCTGTTCGGAATGGGAAGAGGTGGACACTGTCGCAATAGTCACCTAAAGATTTTCATCATTTAGATAAATGACATTTCAATAACTTAGACAAAAATGAAAGGAGCA
>JABFQW010000084.1 GCA_013141455.1 Bacteroidales bacterium | reverse complement strand
GGTATATACGCCCTGTTCTGAAAGGTATTATTTAGAATGAATATTTATTGTCTTTGTTATTTTAATAACAATACTAAATACTTCCAATAATAAGAGCAAGCGTGAATTAACTGATGGTCAATAAAGGATTCGTTTCGCGAATAGAGATAAGCGAAGACTTATATTCTGGCTGATCAGCTAAATGAGCCTGGTAATAAACCCTGAATAATTGATATCAGGAACCAGATGGGATATAAAAAAAATCAGCCGGCAATGTTGGGTTGCCGGCTGATTGACCTTTTGCTTAATAAAGCTCTTTATGACATTCGGCACAAAGTTTGGTTTTCCACTTTCCTTTAATGTCGATAGGGTGTTCAAATTCGAGATATTCCTGATCATTCGCGTATTGCATTGCCCCCGGAACGCCTTGCTCCTTGATATTATGGCAGAGATTACAATCACGTGAAATCACCTCTTCCTCTTCATTTTTAAATGAATCATTATGACAACGGTAACAACCATTGTTCTCAATATGTCCGAGGTAGTTAGGGTATTCGTTCCATTTAGCTTTCATGAATGGAAAAATATTTTTTGAATAGCCATCTTTAATGGAGGCAATGGCCTGATCAATCTTTACCCGTTCAGTTTCGAGCAGTTCGGGATACATCATTTCATAATAATCGTTGATGCCTTTTTCGATTGCCATGAAAGCGCTGTCTTTATCAGGATAATCATTCTTCAAAATGTCCATAGCCGCTATCTTGATATCGGGTAAATCCCTTGAGATATCACCTGCCGTCATCGCATCATCGAAAAAGTGCTGAGGCGATTTATAATTGTGTGATGGTCTATTATGGCAATCCAAACAATCCATTTTACGAAACTCAAGATTGGCAACCTGTGCGGCATCAACCGGATTCTTTTCATCCTGATAAATTTTTACCTTACCGGTTTTCAGGTTGGTATATTTCACATAAACAATCGTATCGCGCTCAAGGCTTGTAGCAGCATATTCAATGCTTACTTCCTTATTAATATGCCAATGGATACCTTGCTGTATGCCCATTCCACGGAAAGCAGGTCCCGTTTTCATCACCATTGTAATATCCCATTCCGAATTTTGCTCATCGGCAATATAATGCTTGTGTGAAACGTATTTACGATCATAAAATTTCTCGGGCCAATGGCATTTTTCGCAGGTTTCCTGGGCCGGACGAAGGTTATGCAATGGTGTTGGTATTGGCTGCGGATACGCCTCGGCCAAAACGGAATACACCTGATAAAGCCCCGACATTTTCGATTTCACATACCAACCTGCGCCTGAACCAACGTGACATTCCACACAATTTACCCTCGCGTGGGCCGATCCCTGATAAGCAGTATATTCAGGTTCCATCACATTGTGGCATAATGTTCCGCAAAATTCATTCGATTCGGTATAATGAAAAGCCTGATAACTACCAAGCGCTGATAACACGATAAAAACAGAAAGACCACTTAAAACAATAAAAAACACGCTTCTTTGTTTGGGATCGTTAAAATCGACGATCGGAAATTTTACATTTGCATCTTCCGTAACAACACGGGCCTTACGAATCCTGACCAATTTACCAATCAGAATTATCGCTAATCCCGAGATCATAATTCCGGGAAGAATAATATAGGTAAACAATCCTGAATAACTATCTCCTAAGCCAAAAAATGTTGATATAAGGAAAAGGATAAAGATCAGGAATAACGAAAGAATCGCGATTAAACCACCAATAAAGGTAGGCCACCTATAATAATGTTTTGGAATTTTCATTGCTTAGTTCTTATGAGTTTAATAAATTTAGTTTATTCGTGGTATCCGTTAAGAATACTTTTAAAATTAGCTGAGATGGGTTTGCCGGTAGTACTGATATAGATATGAATTATCAGAAACAACGAAACTAAAAATCCTGTTGACGCGTGCAACATAGCTGTTAACTGAATTCCGCTAAAGCCAAGTACACGGGGTAAAATGAACTCCGGGAAAAGCAGTGCAAGACCCGAAATAATCAATAACGGCACGATCACAAACATAAAAAATACATACGTGACTTTCTGCAACGGATTGAATTTCCGGTCCTTCGTGATCGGATAAGGTGTTTTTTCGCCTTTAAACATTCCGAAAGCATAGTAATTCGATTGCTTCAGTAACTTCTTTACGAGTCCCTTCGGTTTAATACGATAGAACCTGATATTACCGGTTACAAAATTCGCAATAACAAAAAATGTATAGTTAATCGCCATTATGTAACCTGCAATATTGTGAAAAGTAACAGAACTGTCAAATTTCATCATTTCAAAATTGATGTCGATATACTGCAAACTAATGCCGGTTGCAATAAGAATAAGAATGACCAATGCATTAATTGCATGCCAAACCCTGAGCCAGATCGGGTATAAATATAATTTTTCAGACATCGTTTATTTCTTTAAGATTCGTAAAACAATATGAATGGCGATTCCTGTCAGGGTAAGTCCAAATATAATGAAACTCAACAGATTGACATATTCGTTGCGGTTTGCACCAATCAGATATGCTTCGTTCAGAATCACCGAATTCACAAAACCACGCGATTTTCTTGTTTCCAGATTTTGATATTTATAGAGTGATCCCAACAATATAGTATTTGATGAATGGCACTCGATGCAGTTGCGCCGGGCTTCTTTCTTTGGAAGGATATTGTGATGTACCCATAGTGTATCCTGGGCAGAGGTATGACATTCGATACACCGTACGTTTGAAAAATGAAGCTCGAAATTTGGTAGAAAACTATGTATTGTCTCGAGTGCCGGTTTTATCGAATCGGAAATACGTTGAAAATTGTAGCTGTTGTTATGGCAGCGTTTGCAGGTATTGTTGTGATAGGTAACAATTTCGGTAATCGTATGGTTACCATGGGTCATCGGCCGGTACGAATGTGGATCATGACACATCCAGCAGGTGAAATCTTCGCTATGACGTGTGGCGTGAACACTTTTGTTAAAATCTTCTTCCACGGCTTCAAAGTGGTATTTTTCATATTCAGGATCACCGCCATGACAATCGATACAGGCATATTTAGGCTCCAGACGAAGCTCTGCATTATGCGGAAATGTTTCATATTCAGGTGCATGACAATCAGTACATGCAAAATTCCTGTGAACTCCCTTGTAAAACTCCTGAGGATTATACACGAAATTGGGATTCATCGCCTTTCGTTCTTTCCGCTCACTTACAGGATTGTCGAAAGTATAAAACTGTTGCGAATGGCACTGAAAACAATGCTTATTCTCTTCAAATTTGGCGGGCAATTTATCCTTCTCCCCGGCTGTGGCACCTTTTGTTGTGCAACAAAGCGCCAAAAGTAGTCCCGTTAATAATAAACTTCGGCTAAACATCAGTATTCGTATTAAGTAAAAAAGGTTTACAACTTACATGGCAGTTACACCCTTCCGTTGTAAACCTTTATAATTATCGGATTAATTTTCTGAAAGAATAAAAATCATTTATTTTTTCAATGAACGAACATAATTTACAACGGCCCATCTGCCTTCCTCATCCGGAATTTTGCTATCAAACTTTGGCATCTCGTCACGTCCGAGTATTGAAATAAAATACATTTCACCATCAGTATAGGCGGCATGAAATTTCGCATCTGAAAAATCGCCCGGGAAAGTCTCGAGGTTCGCTGCTTTCGGACCATCGCCCAATCCGGCATTACCATGACACGATTTGCAATGTTTTGCATACAGTGTTTTTCCAAGTTTAATGCTTTCGGCATCACCGGCTGATGGGTTTTTCATTGCTTTATACTTGGCTTCTATCTTCCATGGTCCGCCCTTCTTTTTATCCTGAGGGGCATGGAATGCGTAAAATGCAAAAGCAATTAAAAGTAAAGTACTGAGAAAAATGATTCTTGTTTTCATAGTATATAGTTTTAAAAATTATTGATCAATGTTTAGAAACTCCACAAACGGGCAATGGTAAAGCCAAACATCAAATCACCTTTGGTGAAGTCGTTCTGGTTAAACATTGCATTATGCTGAGGCAACAAACCATCTGCTGTACTAACGAAAATCTGGAAGGTATGGGTACTTGTCGAAATCTCCCATGCAATACCAAGGTTTGGTTTAGCAGGATTAAAAAAGGCAAGATGTTCAGCTATTCCCTGAACTTTAAGTGGCACATCATATTCAACAAGGATAGATGATTGCGGTGAAAACTGGAATTTTGCATTGATACCAACTGACAGCTTATCATGATCATACAATGAATCGATTGCATTAAAATGCGAAAAACTACCATTAAGCTGAACGGAACACCAATCGGTAAACTTACGACTGATTATCACCTGTCCAAAATAGGAAAGGCGGTTGACTCCATAAAAATTAAGCTTATCAGAACCCGTTGTATCCGTTCCATTAATGGCCAGATTACCATAAAGCGCCAAAGCCACCGGGAAAGTATTGTTACGGGTTTGTTCGAAAACAACGTATTTGGCCGAAAAATCGTTATACATATTCTGCTTGGCAATGCCATAACCAACCTGAAGATTTTTGATTGGGGTATAGCTGAATCCAAGGCGGATATTAGCTCCTGGGGAATAAATACCGAATAAATCGCTAAAACCTTTATCCATTTTACCGAATTTGTGCTGAATATCCATTTCAAGGGTTTTAGGACTGGATACGTAGGTGGTTTGGTTGTCGATCAACATGCCACTTTGAAAACCCGGGCGAACCGGTTTATCTTTAACTTTTGCTTCAGCAGCAACTTCGTCCTGAGCCATCATACTGAATGTGCATGCGGCAGTCAATAGTATTGAAAATAATATTTTTTTCATCTTTTGTTCGTTTAATAAGTTAATTATTCAAAGCACCTTGTTGAATCCAAAGCAGAATCAGATCAGCCTCGTTTTGGCTAAGTTTCTTCCACACATGATCAGATGAGGCAGGATTTGGAAACCAATAAATTCTGCTTGTTTCAGGTTCCGAAGTATTGATCAATGCCGGTACAATTGAACCATAGCTTACTCCCGCTGAAAGATCAGGAGATGCAGTTCCACCTGCCTTATGGCATGAGGTGCATTTATCACCGGTGGTGAAAATGGGTGCAATTTTTTGTGCAAAATACACGGTATCATTCGGATCAGGTGGTGCAACCACAGGATACTCGATATAATCATAACTGCACGATGCAAGAATCCCTATCAGAGATGTGAACATCAGAAAATTTAAATAATGTTTGGTCTTGAACATAGTTTTTAGTTTTTAATCTTCAAAAATAAGAAATACTATCCATTTTATTCCTGGCTGAACCAAATTAACTTTTTTACAATTGTGTCAGCAATCAGACGTAATAAAAGAACTCGTTGAAATAAACAGGATTTTCAGTATTTCAGGATTTTTTTAATCCATTTAATGGTCTAAAATACTGGCCCAAAACCTTGTTTATTTTCCAATACAATGTTACCGAGCTTTTTGTTATCGGCAATTTAGTTTCTATTGACATTTTTTTGCTTCTAAAGCGATTTAATCTTAACTATTAATTGATATAGATCATCTTTGCTTGGCATTATACCTCTTACCCCTTTGTTTATCAAAGGATTAAATATAATATTTTCGATTTTTTCTATTTATCAGACTGATCTATAATAGTTAAAAATTCAAAAAAACATACATGTAATCTGGTTGATGGATTTCGAAGCACAAATGCATTTTATCCAATTCTTCGTCACCATCATTAAATTTCGAATTACTTCATGGTCGAAAAACAGATAAAAAGCAAACAGAAAACCACTGATTTTACTCAGCCCTCCAATCTCAGAAACCAGAGAAAGTAATTCATTGTAACACTTTCACAGGAATTCAAAGAAAAATTTAAAATGGCCGGTATCACAGGAGTTAATTTCATCGGTGCTACTGATCAAGGTGAAATCCATAAACGAGGCAGCTTATTACCAATCTACGAAACGACTATAAAAAGAAAAAGGAAGATAAAAATCTTCCTTTTTCCTCAATTTATATTCGACAACATGAATCAAATATCACTCTAATATGAACGCAAATAATCGATTGATTTCTGCAACAATTCTTTTGCGTATTTAGGATTGTGAACACCTTTCGATAACTCACTGTTGATAAATCCATAATTGTAAGCAGCGCCTAATTCACCGTATTTCCAATCACGGCCAATACGTTGAGCCCAGGCTGCATCAACATCAGCTTTTACAATGCTGTTATACACAACCATTCCGGTTTTTGGATCTACCGTGTTTGAGTTGGTTAAGGAAACGCCAAATCGCTGGGTAGTTTGTGTTGTTGGGAACAAAGTTCCGTAGTAATCATGTGAATTTACTGCACTGTAAGAAACAGCACCAGTTTCTGGATTGGTAGTTTTCTTGAAAAGTTTTTTGGCAACGAGTTCTTCACCTAATGAAACTCTCAGGAAATCAACATCATCCTGAGTAGTTGTTATAGGATTATTTACACCATGACATTCCTTACATTTTTCTTCGTTAACAAGCAACGTATGTCCGCCTGTTTTGCCATCAGCGCTTAATTCATTCATGTGACAGGTAACACAATCATTATCTGAATGCACCCATTCTCTGGTATAAGTTTCTCCAGGATATTCATAACCATACTGTGCTTTGAATAAATTAAACTGATTACCATCATGCACCGAGAAACTTTGTCCAACCTTGAACTTAACAGGGGTATTTACGTCCTCATTATTTTTAAGTGGGAAATGAGCAAGTTGTATATAGTTAGGATCAACAGTACCGGTTGTATCACTAACTTTAGGAGTGGTCGTACCACGGATCTGGTGACAGGTAGCACAAGTGTTATTCATTGCACCGTAATCCACAATCGAGTCATTGTAAACCATTGTTACAGGATCAGTTACTCTCATAATCATAGAAACTGTGTCAGTTGAATTCTCAAAATCGAATCCACCATGTTTGTGGCAGGTTACGCAGCCTATTCTTGTTGAGTTAGCAATATCATTGCGAACAACTGCCTGACCATTGTCAGTTACTTCAAGGTAACCTTCGCTGGTGTGACATCTGGCGCAATATTTACCATTTCTGGCACTGGTATTACCTGTAAAATGTTTCGAGAATTGATATTGTGCCTGTTTTGCATCCATGTTTGCAGCTGTATGGCATGTCATACAAACGGCAGTTGCATCTACACCTGGTAAACCATCAGATCCATTAGCACCATCTACTCCATCTTTACCATCTTTACCGGCAGGACCTTCTTTGGTACATGAAGCCATCGCAAACGAAGCCACCACTAAAATGGCCAACATCATGCGTAAAAAATTAAACTGTTTCATAATGTGATTTTTTTTGGGTTTTGTAATTAATTAGTTCTCTAAATTATCTTTAAAAATATTTGTTCTATTTCCACTACAATGTTAGCCCGCTTTTCGTTAACCACACTTTGCTCCAAATTGACATTTTTTTGTTTCTCAGGCGATTTATTCATACTAATTTGTTGATATACATCACTTTTAATACAAATAGACATGCGTATATGATTAGTTTACAAGATATTATAATATTTATTAGTAAATTTAGCATTCTCACCAGGTAAACAGAATCTGTTAAAATATCCTAAAAAGATGGCTTCATCGATAATTCATAACGGGCAACGAAAAGAAATTAGCCGAATGGATAAAACAGGTACTACTTTTCCTCTATTTATTTATCAGCCTTCCATCTTTTCGAATTTCGGTTTACCTCAAATACGTTGGTTAAGCTTAACTAATTTACAATGCAATGTGTAATATAGGTTTAAGTGATCGAACGATACTACCCGAAAGAAGCCATCAAAGAAAAGAGGTTCACAAGTCGGATAGTTTTAAGCTATCTCCTTGTGAACCTCTTCATTATAGCAGTTATGCCGCTAAAACATTGATCAACTATTTTTTTAAAGAACGGACATAGTTGATTACAGCCCATCTGCCTTCTTCGTCAGGAATTTTGCTGTCGAATTTTGGCATTTCATCACGGCCGGCAGTAATCATAAAATATAATTCGCCATCGGTATAGGTCGATTGAAATTTTGCATTTGAAAAATCGCCGGGAAATGTTTCCATGTTCGCAGCTTTTGGTCCATCACCTAATCCAAGGTTACCATGACATGATTTACAATGTTTTGCATAGAGCGCTTTTCCGAGTTTAATGCTTTCGGCATCACCGGGAGCAGCATTCTTCATGGCTTTAAATTTTGCATCAATTTTCCAGGGAGCCGGTTTCTTTTGATCCTGTGGAACACTGAATGCAAAGAAAGCAAAGGCAGCAATCAGCATGGTGCTGAATAAAAAAATACGTGTTTTCATAGTTTGTTATTTATTAATTAGAATTATTGAGTGTCGTATCAAAACTACATTATTTGCGAATCGCTATTTGAGGTGCAATATTACAAAGATTGATCCAAAAATCATAAATTCTTAAATATTTACATTTTTTGGCGACTGATTTTTTCCCCAAAGGAAAATATATGATGTGCAAAATAAGAGTTATTGCATTGTATTACTGTGCTTTAACCCAATATATGCAAATTTGTATTCATGCAAATACATAAACTTTCCGATACAATTACGTAAAAAGGCCCGTTGAAAATTCAACGGGCCTTTTTGTTTCTATTAAAAACAATGCGGTTCTGCTAAAGCGGATTCGCTGTAACTGTTGTTGAGAAAGTTATTTCATACGTGAAATCAACATCGTCCTGATCAGTTTCACCATAGTATCTTACAGTAATTGGATTCGTATCCCTCAAAATATCTTCAAGATCCGAAAACTGACTATCAGTATTTGCCAGCGTCATGGAAGTTCCAACTACAATGGGCGTGTTGGTGACAGTCCAGCTAACAGTCGTAAAACCTGTTTTACTCACTTCTATAGTTGCTGTAACTAAGGTAACCGGTTTACTGATTGATGTAACAGTTCCTGTTACTGAATTAACCTGTAATCCAACAATTTTATCGGCATATTTTTTATAGTCAGCATCAGTTGTTGGGTCAATTATGTCAGTTTCATCGAAGAAATAACTCGTTGCCTTTAAACTTGTTGGCGGAACTGACACATCCATTTTTGCCTTAAAATCGGCATCGAAGTCAACATTGAGTAGTTTTTTGCATCCCGGGGAAACAATGCCTACCAAAAGGAGGAGTAAGAAAATTTTTGCAGTGGTTTTCATAAGTTCTGTTTTTTATTAATAATTGATCTAAATAATTGATGCAAATGTAAGCGCATTTTTCAATGTAAGTCAAGTAAATCAATTATATAATAAAAAAAATATCCTCTGATACAATGAATAGGTTTATGATTTTGCGAATCGTAACGCGGCTGTTTGCAAATCAGAAGGCGTATTTACGCTGTAAAACTGGTCGTTCTGACTTTGATCAGGGATCAGGTAATGATACCTGATTCCTTCAACAAATTGACTAACTTTTAGTTTTTTTGAAAGAATACTGTTCTCAAGCCGTGGTAATATTGTTCGATTGTAACAGGCACATACCGGAATAGGGAAGTTATTGCAAAACGGCAAAACAGCTTCAAAATCAGCACGTTTATTCAATAATGAGTGAATGAGACCGGTAGTTACGAATGGCATATCATAGGAAAGGACAAAAACATAGTTGGTTTGCGAGGCCTGCATACCGGCAAATATGCCCGCCATCGGGCCGCAACCTTCATATACATCCTTTACAACCGGCCATCCGTAACCATCAAATGCATCATTGTTGGCACTGATAATGATCCTTTTAAAAACCGATTGAAGCGATTCAAGCGCGTACTCCACAAGAGGTTTCCCATTGAGTAACACCAATCCTTTTTCGGTTTCCATCCGTGAAGAGTTTCCACCTGCCAAAAGTATCCCCGTTGTGTCGTTTACCATGTCAAATGATACGTATTACCTCAGCACCAGATAAGACCAGGCCGGCATTTCGATGGTGCCGGATGTGTTCAACATCACTTTTTTTCCTGTCATCAAATCGGTATATGAACCAGAGGCATCTTTATTTTCGAGGCCAACTTCCTGCTCTACGCCGGTCAGATTAATTAACACTACTATTTTATTGATACCTTTTGTTCGTGTGAAAGCAAGTACCTTTTCAGGATTATCGGTTTCGATACGTTGAAGATCGCCACCAAAACTACCGTTCCATAAAGCCGGATTATCTTTTTTTATTTCGTTCAATTTCATATAGAAAGCCGTAAAATCACTTTCTTTTTTCCAGTCGATCTCATCTTTTACAAAAAATTTAAGCCTGTGATCGAGTGCCACTTCCTGACCATTATATATTAACGGAAATCCCGGAGCGGTGAAACCCAATACGGCCATGGCTTTTACAGCATTTCCCAGACGCTCAAACTCGGTGCCGTTCCACGAATTTTCGTCGTGGTTTGAGGTGAAATTCATACGGAAAGTGTTGGCAGGGAACAGGGTATCATTTTTTTGGTAATAGGCAAATACATCATTGGCGTTTTTTTCACCCTTGGCAATCTTGTTCATAAGGTGATGAAACTCCCAGCCGTAGTTGGCATCAAACGCTTTCGTCATCAGTTCAGCTTTTCCTTCTTCTTCGGCCAACATAAACACGGGTTTTATGCCATCGAGAGAAACACGCGCTTTATCCCAGAAAGCCACCGGAACCATGCCGGCAACATCACACCGGAAACCATCGATATTTGCTTCGGTAAGCCAATATTTCATGTCACTGATCATGGCATCCCAAAGTGGAGGATTGGTCTCGAAATTCAGTTGCGCCACATCAGTCCAATCGAATGGCGAAATAATTTTACCATCCTTGTCGTGCCTGTACCACTCAGGATGCTCGTTTACCCATTGATGATCGAAAGCCGTGTGGTTGGCAACCCAGTCGATAATCACCTTGAAGCCTAATTTATGGGCAGTGTCAACCAACATTTTGAAATCTTCGAGATTACCAAATTCAGGATTGATCGCTTTGTAATCCTGAACAGAATAATAGCTTCCCAATCCTTCCTTGCGGTTCAGTTTTCCGATGGGATGAATCGGCATAAACCACAGTATATCAACACCTAATGCTTTGAGACGCGACAGATGTGGGACAATGGAATCGAAGGTTCCCGAATTGGTAAACTGACGGGTGTTCACTTCATAAATGGTGGCATTTTTAGTCCAATCAGGCGTCTTTACGGTTGAAACCGGACGCGCCTTAACTTCCTTTTGTCCGGTAACTTTACCCGATTGGCAGGCCATTAATCCAATGGCCAACATAACCAATATCAGGCCCAAAACTCCAGACAGACTTGCGTTTTTCTTTTTCATTATATTAGGTTTTACCAGGTTATATTTATTTGATTTTCTGTATTTTCGATGGTGAATATCCTAAGATTATCCATTTTTTTACCATCATTCAATATGTCGATAAATGTAACAGAATTATCAAAGCTAATTTTTTTGTTATCCGATTTTAAATCTTTTAATTCATCGCCAAACCCATGCATTACAAAACGAATATTGGTGAATCTGCCGGCAAAACTCCCTTCAACTTTTGATATTACCAGCGATTTGGCTTTATCATCAAAGACTATATTACGTTGATAATAGCAACCCTTTTCGAATTCGTAGGTGCTTCCATCGTCATCATACCAACTATAGGGTTCTGATTGTTTGCCGTTGTAAACATGCATTTCGAGTGTTTCATCGGGTTTTTCGTTTGTGTTTTGAACAACCGACTGCATCGGGATGATGCTTCCACCTTTTACAAAAACAGGCAGGCGATGTAAAGGCGCTTCAACAAATTGTTCGTGATTGCCTTCTATCATGCGATCATCATAAAGGTTGTACCATTTTCCCTCAGGGAAATAAACCTCCACCGCTTTTTGATCACTCGTGACCGGTGCTACCAAAAATGCAGGGCCAAACAAATATTGGTTTTCAAAAGCAGGTCTAAAGATTTTTTCATCGAAGGTGTAATCTATTGCCAGACTACGTTGAACAGGCAAACCCGATTGCGTGGATTGTTTGAAAGCGGAGTAGATGTATGGTATCAGGTTATAGTGAAAACTGATATATTTTTTAGCGATGGCTTCGGGTTCTTCGCCATAGGACCAGGGCTCGGATCGCACGGTATTTTTTGCCGTATGACCGCGAAAGAAGGGCGAGAATGCACCCAGACTGATCCAACGGCTATACAATTCGGGTGTTGCATTACCAATGAAACCAGCAACATCGTATCCAACCTGCGAGATGCCTGATAAACCGAGCGTATTAACCAAACGTACACCCAATAACATATGTTCGTCATGCGCCTGATTGTCACCGGTCCAAAGCGCCGAATATCGTTGTAAACCTGCAAAACCAGCGCGGGTAAGCACAAAAGGCCGCTTGCCGTTGAGCAACTTCCGGGTTCCTTCGAAGGTGCTGCGTGCCATTTGCATGCCATACATATTCTTGGCTTCAAGGTAAGTTGTTTTTTTGCCTTCCCAGCCAAACTGAACCAAGGATGGAACCTGTTGTCCCCAGGTCGCAATTTCATTCATGTCGTTCCAGAAACCTTCAATGCCTAAATCAACATATCCGCCAAACAGGTTTCCCCACCAAAGCCGGGCTTCAGGATTTGTGAAATCGGGGAAATGACACCAGCCCGGCCAAACCTGAGCTGTGAAAGGTGTTCCATCGGGATAAACAGCGAACAGATTCTTTTTTAATCCGTCTTCGTAAGCGTGATAGCCTTTCTCAACTTTTATGCCCGGATCGACAATCACCGTTGTATGAAAGCCCATTTCTTTCAGATCGGTGAGCAACTGTTTTGGATTACTGAAGTTTTTGGGATGCCACGTAAAAATTTTATATGCGTCCATATAATCGATATCGAGATACATCACATCGGCAGGTATTTGCTTCGACCGGAAGGTCTTTGCCACATTAAGCACATCCGTGTCGGGTGTATAACTCCACCGGCACTGCTGGTAGCCAAGCGTCCATAAGGCAGGCATATTCATCCGTCCGGTTAATTGGGTATAGAGGTCGATGATGTTGGCTACACTCTTACTGTGAAAGAAATAATAATCCATCTCGCCGCCATCGGCCGAAAAATAGGAAAACCTATCGTTTGAAGCGCCAAAATTGAAACGGCTTTGCCAGGTATTGTCGAAAAATATACCGTAAACATTTTGGTTTACAATCCCCATATAAAAAGGAATACTTGTATAAAGCGGGTCGCTGTAGGTTTGATAATTCGGATTGTCGGTGTTCCAATGAACAAAAGCCGATCCGAACCGGTTTAAACCCCCGGTTTTGGCACCCAGACCGATAAACTTTTCGTTGGGTTGAAGGGTTTTGTAAGTAGTAACTTCATTTCCTATCCAGCTGGTACCAAATGAAGGGTCATCCTCGTTAAGCAACTGTCCGTCAGACGAATAAAAACTTATCCTGACGGGTCTTTCGGTAATCTGAACCCTGATCAAACTACTTTTAAGCTCGAGAAAACCGCGGTTTTGACTGAATTCAACTTTTGGATTGGCAGTTTGTTCGACAACGGCGTACGAAAAATCTTTTTTGAAATCAGATTTAACGGTATGCACACGAACAATGCCTTCATCAACGAAATAAATCCTGACTTTACCATAGCTTGTCAATAATTCGAGGCGTTTACCATCCCAGTCTTTTGAAGTCAGGTTGCCAAGACTCTGGCTCAGATTATCCTGAGCGCAAATCGAAATAAATTGTCCCATCATCAGGGTTATTAAAACTAAATATTTTTTCATCATTCCATCTATTAAGTTGATAATCATAATGGTTTCACAACATCTGAATTTGCTAACTTAGGATAAAAACCGGTAATACAGTTTCTTTTGATTTTTTCTGGAATTTGACGATAAGTGATTTTGTTATTAATTGATATTCTTTATCAAACCACCAATGAGACTTTCGAGAGTCATCGTAACACAAATATCCGGATTCTCAGCCTCAACAATGGGCTCATTAACTTTATACTGCCAATTATCCCATATAAATACCGAACGCGAAAAAGAATCCTTCATGAACGGATGGATCAATTTACCAAAGGAATCGTGAATAAACAGCAAATGTGGTAAACTATCTGACTGCATTTCAAATCCTCTGAAATATTCGCCTTTATCAATTCCTTGCGGGAAAGGGAACGGGCAAGGTTGAATCATGCTGGTCATGTTCTTATATAGTTGAATAAATTTATATCTTGAATCCCGCAGTTTATTCTGCATATTAAGCATTGAGGCAAGATTACCACCGGTTCTGTCAAAAGGCCGGATATCAAAATCACCAAATTTCAGCATTTCAACTTCAGGATGTTTCTTTTGTATCTGCCTGATAATCTCCTGATAACCCAAAAAAGCCCCCAATTCACTCCAATGATTGTCGGTAGGCCAAAACAATTTATCACCAACACTATCTTTTGCCTGCAATAAAGCCTTCCGCAAGTCAACCACCTCAACACCAGTCTCTCTCACAACTTTTATAAACTGATCCGTACGGTTGACATCCCCATCCGGCCTTACAAACCAGGGAAGATATTCAGGGTATACTGAATATTTAGTTGGACAGATTACCATATAATAATCCACGCCTTTGCCAGAATAGTAAGCGTTACGATGTATAAACTCTTTCCTGATTATGGTAATTTCAGCCTCAGTCAATAGATTTTTACATTGATACGTGTCTAGTTCGTTTGGAACAAGATATAATTGATTGTTTTTCCCGATGATTACTTTTTCGGGATATGGACTGATGCCGAACCAGTTGAAACTGATCTGGGCATACCAGTTCACAAAATGATTCCTGAAAACAAAATGATCGTTATAATATTTCTCATAAGCAGCCGGAAAAGGATCGAGAAGATTTACTGCAAAAACAGGCTCATCAGCCAGTTTTCTGTTTTCCTGATTGGGAGTTTCGGGAATAATTTTCGTTGCCTGCTGGATAAAGGCCGAAAACAGTATAATAAGAAACAATCCTATCAGAAAATAATCAGAAAATTTATGGTCACTTTGCTTCATAGCCAATATTAAAATCTGTAATAAATGAATGGATTGTATGTATTACTAATCAGAAATGTCGCGCAGATTACAAGAATGAATGCCAGCCCGATAGCCTTAGTCATGCGAATTGTTTCGGCCAACACCTGGTTATGTTGATATAATCGTTCCATATAATTATCGAAGTATTTCCCAAGATAGGCCAATAGTCCGGTTGCACTCAGGATACTTAAAACGAAAAACAGGAGAAAGTCATTGTTGAGTACCTTGTTATAAATAATCATATCAGGTATTGCGGTTGAACCACCAAAGAGTACACCATAATATCCCCAGGCATAGCCAATATCATCGGCTCTGAATAGAACCCAGGCCATCAGGACAACAAAGATGGTGTAGAAATGTTGAAGAGGTTGCCATAATTTCTGTGGAAACCGATTGTTAGAGAGTCGTTCGGCAATGATGCAAAAACCATGAATGAAACCCCAAGCGACAAAGGACCAGCTGGCACCATGCCATAATCCTGTTACAAAAAAAACAATCATCAAATTGAGATTGGTTCTCCATTTTGAAATCCTGCTGCCACCAAGCGGAATGTATAAATAGTCTCGAAACCAGTTCGACAGGCTGATATGCCAACGACGCCAGAACTCCTTGATTGATCTTGAGATATACGGATAATTAAAATTCTCCAGAAAGCGCAATCCAAACATCTGTCCCAATCCAATGGCCATATCAGAATATCCTGAGAAATCGAGGTAAATCTGTAAGGCATAGGTGATCAGCCCCAACCAGGCAAGCGAACCCGTGAGTTCACTCACCGGAGTGCCAAAAGCGCTGTCGGCAATAGCACCCATCTGATTGGCCAGCAACACCTTTTTACCAAGGCCAAGAATAAAACGTCGAAGTCCGTATGAAAACCCATTGATAGTGCTACTTCTGTGTTCTAACTGATTGGCAATATCGTGATAACGGATAATAGGTCCCGCAATCAACTGAGGGAAAAGTGCAATATACAGCCCAAGATTAAATGGATTTCGCTGCATTTCAGACTCACCACGGTACACATCGATCAGATAGGACATTGAATGAAAGGTATAAAACGAAATACCAATCGGAAGAATGATGCCCGGATCTGTAATGGGGGTGAAGGTAAATATGTCAGATAAAAAATTGAGGTTATTGACAATAAAACCAGTATATTTAAATACACCCAAAAACAAAACATTGACAATTATCCCCAAAATCAGATATACCCTCGAGTTTTTGCTTCCTCTACCTTTTCCGATGCCTCTGCCAAACAAATAGTTAAACGTGATTGACACAAGCATCAACAATGAATAGCTCACGCCGCCCCATGCAAAAAACACCAGACTTGAGAATAACAAAAAATAATTTCTGAAGGATTTTTGAATCAGATAGTATACACCCAGTACAATGGGAAGAAAAAGGAAAAGGAAAATCGGAGAACTGAAAAGCATACTGCTATTAATTGGTTATCGGATCTATAAAAAAGTGATTTTGAAATCGTCGAAATAGGCTATTTGTTTTTTACTAAAACCATAAATATGAACTTCATGCTGCTTTCCTACTGGTTTATCTATAGTAAATTCTGCTGTGAACCGGTTCCATTGATTCAACACAAGCGGGCTGTTTTTCAGATTGTGTGAAAGAGAAATTTCTATCTGCCTGTTTTTACTAATAATCAAAAAAATCTTGAGTTCATCATTGGTTTTGGGCAAATATACCCAGCCGTCAACCAGAATCTTTTGCGGACGAAAGTCAGCAATATTTATAAATCTTTCCTTGAAACCATAGGATCCGTAGTTCACTGAATCGACCTGAGAAACGTACAAACCTGAATGCGCTTCTCCGACAGGCATTTTGATAACAGTATTCTCATTACTCCACGAATAAGGTTTCAGATTTACAGTCTCAAAGTCGGAGAATTCAAACACGGGATTTTCGTTACCACGAACAGGTAAACCATCATGATCATCGTGTGACCCATTACACGCAGAAAGTACCAAACAGAAAAAAAAAGGTATTACCAATCGAACCATAGAATAGTTAAAACACGAAAAGTTACATTGTCAACTCGCACACAAATATAAGGTTTTCGGTCAATTATACAATAAACCACATTTAAATAAGCTTGATTATTAAAACTTTCCACCAATAAGATTCTTCGAAAACAAAGTATAAAACGATGACAATCAATTAAATCTGCTTTTTCAATTAAGCAGTATCACACGTGACGACATTCCAGGGATAATGATCTTCTCAAAGTTTTCGTAATAGGTTCGATGCAGGATATCCGTTCCGCTTGTGAAGCCATTTAAATTCTCCGAAAAGCGTTTGCCTTCGATTGTTTTCTCATCCTTGTTGTTGTTCAATACTACCATCACAGCATCGTCATCGTTATATCTGAAATAAACATAAACTCCATCCTGCGGCAGGTAATGTTTCATTTTGCCGTTTTGTAACACTTCGTTGCTCTTACGGAAATTAAGTAAAGTACGTATATGGTTAAAAACCTCATTTTGATCAGTATTTCTTCCATCAGCAAGAAAGACATTCGCCTGATCACCCTGCCAGCCTCCCGGAAAATCTTTACGAATGAAACCATGCCCCTGATGCTCAAACCCGGTTGAAAGTACTTCGGAACTATAGTACAATTGCGGCAATCCCCTAACAGTAAGCAGAAATGTCATGGCCATTTTCATCTTCAGTTTATCTTCACCCAACACTGAATAAATGCGGTCACCATCATGATTATCGGCAAAATCTACAATCTGATCGGGATGACTGTACAGAAAATCCTGACTGAGTGATTCATACAGCCGCAATATTCCCTTGTCCCATCCATTTTGTTCGTTGAAGGCAGAACCAATTGCCGACTTCAAAGGGAAATCCATAACGAAATCTAAATTTGAATTATAGCCGTCCGCATTTTTTGCATCTTCCTGCCAATAGGCAACCTGTGACGGATAGTTGAGCCATACCTCACCAACGACTGAAAAGTATTGATATTCATCATGCAGCGCTTTCATCCACTTAGCCATGGCAAATTTGTTACTGTATGGATAGGTGTCTTGTCTGATTCCGTCGAGTCCGGCAAACTCCACCCACCAGATGCTGTTCTGAATCAAATACGTTTCAACAAAAGGATTGGAGGCATTGAGGTCAGCCATGTGTCCGTCGAACCAACCTTTCGACATTTGGTTTCGGTCGCTTTCGGCAGCATACGGATCAGAAATGGAACCTCCACGGTAGTTTGAACGTGTGAATTCAGGCCATTCATTTACCCAATCATGCATCGGAAGGTCGTTAGTCCATTTGTGGCCGGTTCCGTAATGGTTAAACACCATATCCATAATCACTTTCAGACCTTTAGAGTGGGCATTTTCAACCATAGCTGCGTATTCTTCATTTGTGCCATGACGCGGATCGACCCTGTAAAAATCGGTAATGGCATAACCATGGTAAGAGTATGCTTCGGCATTGTTCTCAAGTACCGGCGTAAGCCAAACTGCGGTCACCCCGAGGTCGGCCAGATAATCTAAATGATCTGAAACGCCTTTAATATCGCCACCATGCCTGCCATTCGGATTGGCGCGATCAGCTTTTTCAAGCATATCGTCCTGACTATCATTCGATGGATCGCCATTGGCAAAACGATCGGGCATGATCAGGTAGATAGCGTCTTTATTATCAAAGCCTTTTCGGTCAGCGGAGCCTTCATTCCTCTTTTCCAATTCATATTCAACCGAAAAAACTTCTTTCTTTCCCAGCATAAATTTTATCTGAAACGTACCAGGCTTCACTTCCGGTTTCAGTTTCAAATTGAGGAAAACGTAATTCGGGTTTTGAACCGAAATTTGCGACACTAATTCAACACCAGCATAATTGATTACCGCTTTGGTGAGTGAGATATCTTTGCCGTGAACCATCAACTGCAGGTCGGGATTTTTCATGCCGGTCCACCAGTTTGGAGGTTCAATCGTGATATTTGTATCATTACCGGCAAAACCCGATTGATTGATCAAAAACCAAAAGGAAATAAGGAAAAGTAATACAGGATATTTTTTCATGATTATTTATGATAATGGTTTTGAAACCAAAAGAAATTCAAAACAAAAAGAGATGGGTAAAATTAAGGCGAACCAACCAATAAACAATACTGATTCTTGTATTTCTTCATGTTGGAGGACAGAAAACGATTGCGCCGACCTATGGTTTAAATCGCTATGCTGAAATACTAAGAATAGTGAAGTTGAATTACCTGATTAATTTAACTATCTGGCTTTATTCAAGTTTAATAAAGCCCGAAGTGAAATAAAAAATTATCAGTGTTTCACTAATAATTTTTCAGCAAAGAAACCACGGCTTGTTTTTATTGTAACAATATAAATCCCATTGGACAATTCTGCTACCGGAATTGCAACATTTAACGGATATTCTAATTGCATGTTTGCGACAATCAAGCCATTAACAGTTGAAATTAATACGCTTGCTTTTTCATTCTCTTTTAGTCCGACAAGAAAGGCATTGTCAGATGCGGGATTTGGACATAGATTGATTCTTTTTGACGGGCCTGTTGGATTATTGATTCCTGTTACAAGTTCGGTGGATGAGAGAATTGTTCCGTTTTCACCACAAGCATAAGAATACATATTAGCAACAGAAGATTTATTATCTGAGTTATAATAACTCGTAACACTGTTAAGCCAATTGGTTGTCGGACTTACTTGTGCCTCCCAATTTACACCATTCCATCGGGTAATATAGCCGTTGTCTCCCACTCCATGACCGTAGTTGGAAAATGGAATATTAAGCGAAACGATGCCATTGGTAGTTTCGGTTGGGTATTCAATATAACCTTCTGCATTAATTTGATACAGCTTTCCTTCTGTCCCTGAAAGCCATCCGGTTGTTGGTGAGTTAAGCCAAACACTTCCCAACCACCAATCTCCCGGTATTGTGGTTTGGGACCATGAATCTCCACCATTTGTTGTACTAATAACCAGTCCGCCATCACCTACAATTTTCACATTATTCTGATCAAATGCATATACACTTGTTAGCCATTGCGTTGTAGGACTTTGAACAATATTCCAGTTTGATCCACCATCTGATGTCTTTATTATTGTTCCGTTTTCGCCCACTGCATACCCAATCAGTTCACCTACATAATAGATATCATTTAGCCTGTTCGCGATCGGAGTAGTATATTCAACCCAACCAGATGGGGTGTATTCCAACACTTTCCCATTTTCACCACAGGCATATCGTGTTATAATGTTGGTATTGGAACAGAAGGCTTTCATTTTATCATCTGTTGTTGCGTCATAAGTCAATTGAAAAGTATGACCGGCATCTTCCGAGTTATAAATACTGCCATTTGAGCCCACAACAAATAGTTCGGTTGTGTCTGAGGCAACTACGTCAACAACATTTTCTGTGAGGTTATTAGGAACAATGTCCCACTGGGCAATGGCAGGCACATAAGCGGTAAGGCAAATTAAACCGAGTAGTAAAGTTTTTTTCATTTTGCAAAAGTTTTAGTGGTTTTGAATCAATATTACAGCTATGAATACTTCGTTAAAAAAATATTTAACTTCAAGATGTTGATCACTAACAATTTACAAATCAGCAGTTCCCATTCACTTTGTTTATACCGGAATTGACACCCACTCACAATTTCGATGTTATAACAAAACGTAGTGAACAAAAACTAATAAAACTGAATCATCGGAAAGAACGCGAATCCCCCATCCAACACATACTACAACTATTGGGATAACTCATTGAAAAACGAAATTACAACATCGTGATTGCTTTTTGACAATATTAATGGTATTTTTATCAAAATGTGGCAAAAATAAATGTAAAGAG
>JABFQW010000019.1 GCA_013141455.1 Bacteroidales bacterium | reverse complement strand
GGCCTTCAATGATCATTTCATCCTGATCCGTATTTTTAAAACTGGGGCGATATGGAATTTCGATCCAGAAAGTAGAGCCTTTCCCTAAATCACTTTCCAGTCCAATTCTTCCCTGAAGCAACTTTATCAAACTCCGGCAAATGGCTAATCCCAGGCCTGTTCCGCCAAATTTGCGGGTAATAGAATTATCTGCCTGGCTGAACTCTTCGAAAAGTTTGTATTTTGATTCTTCATTAATACCAATACCCGTATCGATGACCGAAAATTTTAGATTTTGCTGATCGAATAAATTCATGGTCAAATCGACCTTTAGGCTGATGCTTCCTGTTTCAGTAAATTTTATGGCATTATTTATCAAATTAATAAGGATCTGTTTTAATCGAAGCGGATCTCCGATAACATATTTATTAATCTGGTTATCAATAAAGTACCTTAGTTCTAAATGCTTATCTAATGCATTAAGTTGCATGAGGGTTATTACCGTTTCAATTTCGGAAGGTAAATCAAAAATTACTTCTTCAATCGAAATCTGACCGGCTTCAATTTTTGAGAAATCGAGTATATCGTTAATAATCATCAGCAGGTTTTCGCCCGAAACCTGGACAAGATTGAGAAATGATCGTTGTTCCTTCGATAAGTCAGTTTCGGCCAAAACATTGGCCATGCCTAAAATACCGTTTAAGGGTGTCCGAATTTCATGGCTCATATTTGCCAGAAACATAGTTTTGGTAAAACTGGCCTGTTCGGCTTTATATTTTGCTTCGGTTAATGCAAGATTTATTTTTTCTTTTTCCTTCAATAACTGCACATTATTTGCCTTTTGACGATAATGATTAAGGAAAAATGTGGCTTTACCAAGGAGAATACCCGGAATGATTGGTCTGTATAAAAAATCAACTGTACCTGATTTGACCAATTTTGTAAAGAAACTGCTTTTGGGGACTGTATCCGATATAAAAATCACAGGAACATCCTTGAAATTTTTCGTGTTATGAAGAAAACGCAATGAATTCAGGCCATCTTTTTCAGATGCCTGAACATCGATAATAGCCAAAACGAAATCGAGGGATGGTATCAATTTTAATGATTCATTATCACATTGAGTATGGAAACACTTAAAATGATAAGGATCATGTAGTTTCTCAACCGAAACCGATTTCCCGGGTTTATCGTTGATGATGAGTATGTTAGCTTTGTTCTTCATCCGTTATTTAGAAATTCAAACGCAGGCAATTTACAGTCAAGGAATATCATTGGCAGAATAAAAATTCATTGGTATTTGCGAAATTAAATTTTTTATTATTCAAAATTCCACATCCGGTAAATTTGGACGTAGTTTACTATGTAACAATCGTGAATAACATTCGTTTCATTTTTATTGTAAAACGATTCCACAGATAACAAAGATATAAGGCAAACGTGTAATACAACTATTAATAATGTAAAAATAATTGAATATCAACCTCTATGCCATTAATTTTTAATTTTTCTGACTTTATCATTCCGTAACCGAAAAATTTTATTTATTGATGCACATTTGATCTTTGAATGGCACTAACAGAAGCAGGTCACAGTTTGTTATTTAAACCAAATGCCGAATGCGGTTCCAAAATGTATTCAATCACGATTGTGTCTTCTTTGCAACGCAAACCAATAAAGCCTGATAATTTAACGATCTATTACGCCTTTGACTTTTTTTGCCGGACTAAATCGTTTGGTTTTCAGGCAATGGAAAATCCGTTTTAATCTGATTCATAATTATGAATTTTAACCACGTATTCGATGTTTGTAAGTTTATTTATTACTAGCTGCAAATATGAAAATATGTGCGGTCAGAATATTTGAATTATAAATATCAGGGTCAATTTGGGAATTAAATTCCCTATTTGAAATGGAAAATCAATCGTTTCGTTGTAACGCAATTAATTCTACGATAAAACGGAGGCCATAACAATTATACCAGCATCGACAAGATTAATTATAAAGCCACACACGCAGCAGTGACAATAATTTAGCCGTGTCAACTGGTTTTGTTAAATATTCGTTAGCGCCAGCACTAAGGCAACGTTCACGGTCATCTTTCATGGCTTTGGCTGTTAAAGCGATGATTGGCAGTTTCTTGTATTTTTCCATTTTTCTTATCAATTGCATCGCTTCGTAGCCATCCATCTCCGGCATCATAATATCCATCATGATCAGGTTAATCTGCGGATTTGCTTTGAGTTTTTCGATGCCATCCTTTCCATTTTTACCGATAACTATCGATACGTTAAAGGATTCCAATACACTCGAAAGTGCGAAAACATTTCGCATATCATCATCAACAATCATGATGGTTTTGCCACTTAATACATCTTCATGATTATGAATTTTACGAAGTATTTCCTGTTTCTTTTCCGATAACTTTGATTCAATCTGGTGAAGGAATAATGTTGTTTCGGAAAGCAATCTTTCAAATGATCTGGCGCCTTTCAGGATGATACTGTCGGCATAGCGTTGCAGTTTAATATCCTCTTCTTTGGTCAGGTCACGCGCCGTATAAACTACAACCGGCAACGAATTCATTTGTTCGTCTTTTTTGATTAGCTCAAGAAGCTCGAAGCCTGACATATTTTTTAGTCCGAGGTCGAGAATCATACAATCGAATTTCTCAGTTTTAAGCTTTTCATAGGCTTCTTCTCCCGAATCAGATTCGATGATTTCGATATGATCACCCTTCATCAAACCGCGGATACTTTTTCGCATAAGATCTTCATCTTCAACGATAAGCAACTTTTTCATCGGGTTAAGAATGATATCTTCTATTTTTTTAAATGCACCCTCCAACGATTCTTTGCTGACTGGTTTATGTAAGAATCCAATAGCACCCTTTTTCATGGTTTCCATCGTTTTATCTGAGGCCGAAACAAAGTGAACCGGAATGTGCCTTGTCCGTTGATTTTTCTTTAATCTGTCGATTACTTCATAACCATCGATACCCGGTAGTCCAATGTCAAGGATAATCGCGCTTGGGCCATAAAAGTCAGCATAATGCAGCCCTGACTCACCATCATTTGCAATCAGGCATTTAAACTTATGCTCGTGAGACAGATCATATAATAACCTCGAAAAATTCGGGTCATCTTCGATAACTAAAAGTATTCTGTCGCCTTCGACCAACGATTCACGGTCATCATTTGCTTCCGCAACAATGTTTTTCTCAGTTAAAACTTCGATTTTCTTAGCGATATTCTGCTGTTGGCCTACCGTGTTTAGTTGGCTATTAACCTGTTGACCGGTGTTTTCTGTGGATAATTGTTCCTCTGGTTTAATTTCGGGAAGTACAAGAACTTCCGGTAGATAGAGGGTGAAGGTTGTACCAAGCCCTTCGGTGCTTTCAACTTTTAACTCGCCACCAAGCAGACTTGTCAAGGCTTTTGAAATACTTAAACCAAGACCTGTTCCACCATATTTGCGTGAAGTTGTTCCATCGGCTTGTTGAAATGCTTCGAATATGAGCTGAAGTTTATCAGCCGAAATCCCGATACCGGTATCGGCGACCGCGAAGGCAACGACTTTGGTGTTTTTTAATGCCTGGTTCGAGTATTGAGTTGTTGGTTCGGGCCGATACACATTTAATGTTACACCACCTTCGTGTGTGAACTTCAATGCATTGGAATAGAGGTTTTTAATTATTTGGTAAACCCGTTGCACGTCGGTATTTATCATGCCGGGAAGATTGAATCCGATATTGGTAAATAGTTCGAGTCCTTTTTTATCGGCAAGTGCGCTAAAGCTTTTTTGAATAAAATTTGCCAGATCATCGATATACAGGTTATCGGGGTGCAGATCAAGTTTTCCCGATTCAACCTTGCTCAGATCAAGAATTTCGTTAATCAATTCAAGTAAATCAGTTCCCGAGCCATTGATAGTGCGTGCATATTCGAGTTCTTTCGGATCGAGGTGCTGTTTTTTATTATCACCCAAAAGTTGGCTTAGTACCAGGATACTATTGAGCGGAGTGCGCAATTCGTGCGACATATTCGCGAGAAACTCTGATTTATACCGGGAAGCTTTTTCCAGATCGTTGGCTTTAAATTCGATTTCTTTTCGGGCACTTTCTAACTCCTGGTTTTTCTGATTTATTGCATCACGCTGTTGTTCAAGGGCTTTTGTACGTTCTTCGAGTTCTTCGTTTGTAACTTTCAGTTCTTCCTGTTGCGTTTGAAGGTGCTCTTCCGAAATTCTTAAGGCAGAAGTCTGTTCCTGTAATTCATCATTTGCCTGTCGCAATTCTTCCTGCTGAATGGCCAGTTCATTGGCTAATTCCTGGGTTTGGGCAAGCAATCGTTTTACTTTTTCGGTTGACGAAACAGTTTGAATTGCAATAGAAATGTTGGTACCAGCCATTTCTAAGTATTGTTTGTTTATTTCAGTAAACTCTTTAATCGATCCAATTTCAAGAATGCCAATGATTTTATCGTCAAAAATCAATGGGAAGAAAAGGTATTCGACCGGCGAGCAAACTTCGTTGGCCAATTGAATTTTTAGTTGATCGTCGGGTAACGAAACAATAAGTAATTTTCTGTCGATAGCCACCTGCCCGATTAAACCTTGTCCAGGCAGAATATACTCAGGCAGGTTATTTAATTTACTATCAACGGCATAGGTTCCTGTACGCAGGTAATGATCGTTTTCACTATCTAAAATATAAATTACACCGATTTGGGCGCCGAGGTATTGCGTAATAAATGCAATTATTTTACCTGATAATGACCGCATATCATTTTGTCCGCTCAACTCAGCATCAAGCTTATTGATCCCGGTTTTTAACCAATCCAGATTTGTATTGTCCGTTGCATTTTTTTGCAGCGTTTTGGTCATCGAAATAAGAGCGATATTGAGTGTGTCGTTCTCACTACGTGGTTCAACGGTGATGCTATAATCGCCCTTGGCAATCCTATTTGCCTGATCTACCACCTGCCTGAAGCTCTCGACCATCTGATTCATCGATTTGCCTAAGATATCGTTTTCGCTTCTGATTTCGACAACCTCGTTATAATCGCCACGGGCCATTGTTTTAGCCACATTTGCGTATGATTGTAGTGAGTTAACCAGACGATTGTAGGTATCAACCATTTCTCCTATTTCATTATTAGGGGCTTTAATCGATTTGTTATCGAGATGCCCGATAGCGACGAGCTTTGCCCAGGATGAAAGTTGTTTGATAGGGTTGACGAACCATCGTGTAACCAATATGGAAGTGAAGAAAACAAGTATGATTGTTATAATGAAGGATATCTTAACGATGTCAGAAAGCTTACGTGCATAAGCGAATGCTTCTTTGTGTTCAATTTCTTCGATAAGAACCCAGTTCACACCAAGCGATTGAAGCAAAGTCAGGTTACGATAAATCCCCAATACGTATTTTTTATTGCCATCCGAATCATAGGTTGAAACTTTTTCTTCGTCTAATTCGGCTGTTTTAAGCATATTAGGATTGTTCTGGTGTTGCAGATAAAATAACCAATCAGATATTTTCTGATTGTTAATTTCGAGTTTCAGAATCTCGTTTTCTGCTCCAAAACGCATAGCGGACCGTAATAGACGGTCTTTACCAACAATATAAGCCTGTCCGGTTTCACCGTATCCCGCGTCCTGGCGTATAATTTGATTTATACGATCCATGCTTACCTGAATGGCAATCAATCCGATAAAGTTATTTGCGTCATCAATGACGGGTTGAACGAAAAATCCTGAAAGTCTTTTGTAGGATGGATTGTAGAATTCAAGATCTGAAAATTGTATTTTACGGTCATCAATAGCTCCGCGGCAACTTTTGGCAAAACCTGTCAATCTGTATTCGCCGGAATAAATATTTGTACCCAGATCGGCCTCTTCTTTCAAACTGAATAATATATTGCCTTCATTATCAATATAATAAATATCATAATATCCATTTTTTTTAATCAGTTCTTTAAATTCGTCACGATGGGCGGCTGTTATTTCCTGCCAGTTACCCTGGTCATGAAATTGTCTGAAGTTGTTGTTGTTATTCTGGTACCCTTTTTTTAAATCTTTAATAAATTCAATATCAGCTCTTTGCTGGCTGTTGAATTCAAGGAAATCAGTTATTTCGTTAAAGAAGGTATTGATGTACTCAACACGCAATTGAGAGGTGGTATTCAACGATTTTTCGGCAACAATGGTTAAACCATGATAGGCATTTAAAAAATTTATGAAGCTGATCGAAGCCAATGGAACGATTGATATGACTAAAAACCATAGTAATAATGACTTTCCAACTCCAATATATCGCCACGATCGAAATGATAATTTTATTTTTTGCCAGGTGCTTGCGGAATTATAGTCGAGATTGTCCATGGATTTGATGCTGGTTTAGTTAAGTCTTAATTTACTAATCGTTAATGCGTTTATACTTTTCGATTGTATCGTAAAGTTCATTTGGATTAACAGGTTTTGTGATATAAAAATCCATGCCTGCATCAAGACATTTTTCCCTGTCGCCTTTCATGGCATGTGCGGTCATGGCAACGATAGGGATATGGTTTTTACTGCGTTTTTCGAAACGTCTGATTTCTTTTGTCGAATCAAATCCGTCCATTTCAGGCATTTGAACGTCCATCAACACCAGATCATACTGGTTTGTTGTGGCTTCTTCCAATGCCAACTTACCATTCTCAACCGCTTTTACAATATACCCTTTCTTTTCAAGCAATTGGGTGATAATCTTACGGTTAATAATCTGGTCTTCGGCAACCAATATTTTCAGTGATCCTTCAATTGCCTTTTTTATTTCAGTCTTTATTTCAGTTTTACGAATCTTTTGGTCTTCAGAACCAAATTTTCGAATTAACATACTTTTCAAATCATTCTGAAGTACCGGTTTGGTAAGGAATTCGAACCTTTGTGCCTTTTGAAGTTTCAAGGCCTCAACATTTGCTTTGCTTGGAGAAAGTAAAATGATTTCGGGTTTTTTCCTGTCTGATAAAACTTCATGAATTTTATTAGCCACCTCAACACCGTTCATCGATTTCAAAAAATAATCGATCATGATCAGGTCAAAATTTTCGTTACGCACGATGTCGAAGCAAGCATTGCAATCATGCGCAATTTTATGCCTGATACCCCAACATTCGAGTAAAGATGAGATTATTTGTGCCGATTTCTCATGGTCTTCTATTACAAGGATGTTGTATTCATCGTTGGGTTTCTCGAGTTGAATTTTCCAGGGTTTGTCTTTTTGATCGCCCAAAATCAGATTTAAGCGAAAATAGAAGTTGCTGCCTTCGCCAAAAGTACTTTCCACCTTAATTTGTCCGCCCATCTTATTCACTAATCGTTGCGAAATGTTAAGGCCAAGTCCGGTTCCGCCATGCGTACGGGTTGTTGAAGTTTGGGCCTGAGAATATGATTTGAAAAGAAGGTCGATTTTATCGTGTGGTATCCCAATGCCCGAATCTTTAACCGAAAACTCAATTGAAACCTGTTCTTCAACAAGATCGATCATCTGAATGTAAATCCCGACCGTTCCTTCGGCGGTAAACTTGATGGCATTGCCCAACAAATTAATCAGTATTTGCCGAATCCTGAGCGGATCGCCCAGAATAATGTCGGGTATGGTTGGATCGATCTCACAGATAAACTCTAATTTTTCCTGAAATACTTTCACCGATAATAAGTTAACTACTTTTTCGATCACTTCTCTCAAACTGAATTCTATCTCTTCCAATTCAAGTTTGTCGGCTTCAATTTTTGAAATATCCAAAATTTCGTTGATGATATCCAACAGCGACTCACCCGAGTTTTTGATGTCGAGAAATCGTTCGCGTTGTGTTGGTGTAAGTTCATCATCCATCAGGCCAAGTTCGGCCATGCCTATGATACCATTGAGCGGTGTGCGTATTTCATGGCTCATTGTCGCCAAAAAAGTACTCTTTGCATTTGTTGCTTCTTCGGCAAATTGCTTTGAATCGTTTAGTTCGGCAATCGTTTTTTCGAGTTTACGGGTGGTTTCTTCGAGGGCATTTTTATGTTGAAAGAAATCGATGAAAGCCTTTATTTTGCTCTGGAGTATTTCCAGATCCAATGGTTTGTAAAGATAATCAACGGCTCCTGATTCGTAACCCTTGAAAATATGCTGCCTTTGTTTCGAAATGGCCGTCACAAATATTATCGGGATATGTTTGGTTCGTTCGCTGCTGCGCATGATCTCTGCGACTTCGAAACCATCCATTCCGGGCATCTGCACATCCATCAACACAAGGGCAATATTGTATTCAAGCATCAGACTGAGCGCTTCGTTGCCCGAATGTGCCTTAAGGATATTCAAATTATCGTTTTCCAGAATACCTTCCATTGTCAAAAGGTTCTCCGGGCGATCGTCAACGATAAGGATATTAAATTTAGTTTTCTTTTCCATAATATATGGTATTACTTTTTTGTTTCCTTGCAGCGTAAGTTAAGCAAAAATAATCAAATACTTAATGAATATTATCATTTATTTGTCTTTCGCAAATATCGTTAAATGAACAATACCTGCAATGATCCTGATTTTCGGTTTGACTGAAGGTAAGATTGGGATCATAAATTTCTTCAACAATCAGATTAAGCATCATTTCTATTTCATCAATCAAACTTAGGTTGGCTTGTGTTTCGGGTATGTTGAACAGCATGAAGCCTGATTCGGAGCGTAATAATTTGTATAAACCCAGGATAATATGCCTGTTTTCAGGATATGGATTGTTTTTTGAAAGCAGATAATAATAGATGAGCAATTGGAGTGCTTTTGGTTTTTCATTAACCGAATCACGGCTGATATCACCAATCTTTAAATCCTTGTCCTCAACCTTTCCTGTTTTGAAATCGATAATCCGCATCACACCATCCATCAAATCGACCCTGTCGATGGTACCTTTCAGTTTCCAGGGCATGATTTCTTCTGCTGAATTAATAATCATCGGATGTTCGTATTTCTTTTCGAGGTCCAGAATTTTGATTTCTTTCCCTTGACCAATCTGTTTTTTTTCGAAAGCTATATAATCATCCCAAAGTTTCTTTATTACTTCTAAAATTAACTTGTTTTTTCCAAATTCGGGCAATTCACTTTTTGTTTCGTTCGTAAATGCCCGCGCAATTATCGTATCAGAGTTTTGATAAACATTGTTGTTTAACAAGATATTCTGATATCCTTCATAAAGATCTTTCAGGGCACGGTGCAGGATATTGCCAATCGTGTTGAATCCAATTATTTCGTTGTCATCAGTTTCTTCCCTTATTTCCAGCAATTCGGTCAGATAAAATTTTAACTGACAATTCAGATACGTGGATAAACTGCTTGCCGAGAATCCTGAAAGTGCTTTATTACGAATCTTTTGAATAATCTCAGGAGTTTTAATACCTGTAACAGGTTTCTGTTTTGTTGTTTGAAGCAATGGAATTGTGCTGATTGTCTCCTCAATTTCGAAGAGTGGGTTCAATTTGGCGATTTCATGTTTGATCTGAAGTATAAACCGACTTTTTTCGCCACCCCCAATTTCGCCTGATTCAGTGTTGTAATAGATATGAATGTTTTCGGCTGATTGCAGTAGCCTGTAAAAATGATAGGCAAAGACTGCCTGTTTATGTGCATGGGTTGGCAAAGCAAACGATTGACGAATATCGGACGGCACAAAGGAATTGTTGTGTTTCTCTGCCGGTAACAATCCTTCGTTTACCGAGAGTAAATGCAGTGTTTTAAAATCAAGATTACGTGATTCAAGTAATCCCATAAGTTGTAAACCGGATAATGGTTCACCGAAAAAATTAATGGTGTAAGAGGGTGCAATCTGTTTGATTAACTGACGGATACTTTGAATATCGACAAGATGTTCGTTGCCGGTAACCAGATCCGATAATCGTTTACAGATTCTGATCCCAGCGCTGAACTGGTTTAATAACAGGTAATTGTGATCATTTTTATTTTTTAGCTTTAAGCGAAGTATGCCTTGTTCGAGTATCGATTGTATCTGCATCAGGCAGGAAACCGGATTATTTTTCCAGGGTTCGAAAATAGCTGATAATAATAAAACCAAATCCTGAACGGGATTTTCGTTGGCATAAATTTCGGCTGGTGTTACAAAAGTTTTACCATTTTTAATCAGATTCTGCTTAATATTTTCGATTTCTTTTAATTCGGTTGGATTCAGTATGTGAGAAAAAAACTCAAGATCGAACAGGTGTACTACCGTCCAGATATAAAATCCTTCATTTTTTGATGATTTATTAATAAATACATGAAAATCAATCAATTTGATCAAAAAATTATAAACCTGACTCTTCGAAAAAGGCAATCCCATGGTCACATTGAATACGCCAACATTAGTTGGAATTGAGTTGATTGTAGGTAATAGAAGATTTTCATCAGCAAGAATTACCGCTGTACTTTCAAAATTATTTTCATGTAATAGTTTATTTCCCAGTGCTTTGCATTGGCCAACATTTCCAGGGATTCCGGTAATGAAAAATCGTTTTTTCGTTTTGAGAATATTCTCTGTTACCCATTTTACCGGTGTTCTCCGGTTTTGTTTTTCTAAAAATCTCCTCAGAAAAAAACCTGCTTCAGGCAACTCAAACCCATTCGATTGAAGGTAGTAACTGTCGATATCCCAAAGTATTTCAGCTTTGCCTTCCTGTTCAAGGGTGAAAACGATTTTTTCTTCGGCTTTGGTAAGTGCATTGAATCCGGCAAAAATCACTTTCTCAACATTTACCTTATCAACCAATTCATTTGTGTTTGATTCTGCCAGGATTCTGGCCAACATACCCTGATAGCCTGATTTCTCAGCCAAAAGCTTCTCTTTGAGCAGATTGTAATAATTTATTATCGATTCGTAAAACCTCATGAAATTTCTTTCGGATTGGGTCAGGTCTGTACCATCAATATGCCACAACTCCATTGCTTTTGCTTCCGACAGATAACTAAACAGGGCTTTTGGATCAACGAGATATTGGTCAATTTCATCAAAATCGCGTACGAACATCTCGGCATAACCCACAAAATCGGCCATCGATTGTTTGTCGTCAGGGGAAAGTTTGAGGTGGATTTTCAAAAGTTCAAATTTTACATGCAGTGGATCAGCTATTTGAAATCCAGTCCAGTTTTTTAATGCCTCCTCAATCGTGATTATTTTGGGTAACCAGGTGGTGGATTGAATCCTTTTTGCAAGTTCTTTTTTTAGGAACATACTTGCCCTTCGATTTGGAAATACTACAGTTATATCCCCTAAATTTTTGGGATAAAATTCTAATAAGTGTGTGGCAACCCTTCCTAAAAAAGTTTCCATAATATTGAATTAGTGTTGTTTAAGCAAGAGTGAAATTTTTTCAAAATCCTCCTTTTTACCCAAATCAAACCAATAACCATCATCAATGATCTTACAATCTATTCTTTTTGAGCGTGCAAGTTGAAGATAAATATCGATGATGGAACATTTTTTTAGCGCAATACCTGAAAATAGTTGTGGCCGGAAAATATGGATTCCTGAAAATGAAAATGCCTCGTAATCTTCGTCAGTTGAATCGGTCATTTTAATTTCACCGGTTTGAAAATTCTTCCAGCCTATCAGCCGGTTGCTACTGCTAATCAGAAATTTACGATTGCTTTCCCGATTTCTGCACATCAGTCTGGCATCCATCTTACTTTGCAAAAAAGATTGATAAAACTTAGTAAGATCGACATCTGAAACGATATCAACATTGTGTACTAAAACGGCATCGGAATCTGCAAAAAGAGGCAATGCCTTCAAAATTGCCCCACCCGTATCCAACAATTGTTCCTTTTCGTCAGAGATTTCAATATTCGTTTCAAAGTATGAATTATCTTTCAGATACGCTTTAATTTGTTCGGCATGATGATGAACATTGATTACGATATGGTTGAATCCATTGTTTTTCAGTTTGTTAATTATTATTTTTAGCAGCGGGACACCATTAATTTCTATCAAAGCCTTCGGTGTAGTAACGGTCAATTCTTTTAACCGGCTTCCTAATCCGGCTGCAAGTATCATTGCACTCTTATTTGCTGTTATCATGCTTTTTTAACAGGTTTGCATAGTTCATCTTTCAATCCGGCTTTTAATCCGCACTTTGCACAGGTATATGCTGTGAGATCTATTTTTTTTTGTTTTGATCCTGATTTAAGCTTGCATTTCTTTTTTGGCATATGTTATTGTAATTCTGTATGTTGTATTTCTATTTCAATATCAGGAAACTTCTGTTTTGCCCATTGGTAGGTTTTTTCAGCGAAAAATACAGATCGATGCTGGCCGCCCGTACAGCCAAAATTAAGTGTCAATGAAGAGAATCCCCGGTTGATATAGTTTATAATGCTTTGTTTACTTAATGCTTTGATATGTTCGAAAAAAGGTTTCACTTCATTTTTCGTTTCCATAAAATCGATGATATCCTTATCTAAACCTGTAAGCATTCTATATCTGTCTTCTCTTCCCGGATTTGGCAATGCCCGGCAATCGAATACAAAACCACCTCCGTTTCCCGAAAAATCCATGGGAATACCTTTCTTCAGAAAGGAAAAACTATTGATTTGAACTTTTAGTTTATGGGGATTTGTAACAAGTTTAGGTTGATAAACTGATTTCAAACCTGAAAGTTGTTGTATCACTTTTGCGAGTTCGGGATACTTTTCTTCGAGTGGATATTTTGAATGGTAATCGGATAGCGTACGTAATGCATAAGGAATGCTATCAACAAAATGTGATTTTTTCTGGATCAATCCTCTGAATCCATAGGCGCCTAATACCTGAAATAGTCTGAGATAAACGAATGAACTATAATACGTTTCAAATTCGGTTTGAATATCAGGGAGGTGTTTTTTTAATTCTCCAAGATAAAATGTCAGTAATTCTTCCCTGACTGAATCGGGAAGTTGTGCCTTTACCTGATAAAGCAGTGAAACAAGGTCGTATTGCAATGGCCCTTTTCTGCCACCCTGAAAATCAATGAAATAAGGTCTGTCCTCATACATCATGATATTCCGCGATTGAAAGTCGCGATACATAAAATAATCGGAAGGTGCCTGAGATATGAAGGTGGTCAGGTTTTGAAAATCGATGTGCAGCAGTTCATCGTTGAAAAGTATATTCTGATGTAGTTTCAGAAAATAATATTTAAAATATTCAAGATCGTCAAGAATATTCTGCGATGAAAAATAAGGCGAAGGAAATGCTTTTGAATAGTCTAATGATTTATGTGCAACAATTTGGAATTGAACAAGGTACGAAATAACTTGTTTATAATGTGCGATCAATTGTTCCGTGAAATTACCTTCAATAAGACATTCCTGAACCAGATTAAACAAGCTGATATTGCCAAAATCGGTCTGGAGATAACTCAAATTATCAGCCGAACGAAAGAGTACTTGTGGTACAGGAAGCTTTAGCTTTCCAAATGATTCAGAAAAAGAGAAGAAGGCATAATTTTCATCACGGTTTGGGTTGTAAGTGCCTATAAATGAACCCTTACTTCCATTTACCCTGAAGTATTTCCGCATTGATCCTGATTCGGCTAAGGGGCTGATTATTTCACAATCTGACCCGGTGTGGTCTTTATATAACTGACTAAAGATGAGGTTAAATTCCTTTAATGACGGCATTGTTTCAATTTAGAATGAGTACAAATTTACATTTTTTAAGGTAGTGAAAGAGAGCCGGGATAAGTGCTTTGGAAAATGACGTATTTTTGCTGTTTAACAGGAAGTATTACTATTCAAAAACAATTCATCATGGATACACTTAAAATATCAACTGACATTTTAAAGACTGCAATTTTGCTCGAACGCAGGGGCAAAGCTTTTTATACCCAGGTTGCACGGCAGAGTGACAGTAAATCAGTAAAAAAAATATTTGAAATGATGGCCGAAGAGGAAGAGGCGCATATCACATTTCTATCGACCCAGTTTTTGCATTACGAAAAAACACACGAGTTTTTACCTGTTGAAAATCCTCATGATGTTGATGAAACGGATGCAGTTATGATTCTTTCGGAAAATATAAAGAAAGAAATTTCAGCTGCCGGTTTCGAAGCAGCAGCAATTTCGGCAGCCATTGATTTCGAAAACAGAGCCATTGAGGTTTATTCAAAACGTGCTGTTGAATCGACAGATACCAACGAGAAAGGTATGTATCAGATGCTGGCCGATTGGGAGAAAAGCCATCATAAATTGCTGTATCAGCTCAACGAAGACTTAAAAGAACAGGTTTGGAATGACAATAATTTCTGGCCATTCTGATTTAATCATTGACACTTAAAATATATTATGGAAAATATTAATCTTGGTTTCGATTCATTAGCCGTTCATGCCGGTAGTATCGAAGATGCGTTGGGTAGTGCTGTTTCTCCGATATATCAGACATCCACATTCAAATTTAAAAATGCGGATCATGGAGCCCGGTGTTTTTCGGGTGAAGAAGATGGATTTATCTATACAAGGATCGGAAATCCTACAATTGGCGAATTAGAGAAGGCAGTTGCAGCGCTTGAACACGGTTACGGAGGCATTGCCACCGGTTCGGGGATGGCGGCTGTAAACACAGTTTATATGGCCATGCTGGGAAGCGGAAAACACATGATCGGACATCATTCGTTGTATGGCCCATCACGCAGTGTTATTGAAGGCCTATATACCAAATTCGGGATCACATCTTCATTTGTAGATGCCACCCGTGTCGAAAATGTAATCAATGCTATCCGTCCTGAAACAAGCCTTATTTTTCTTGAAACACCGGCAAATCCTTCCATCGAGATAACTGACATTGTCGCAATTTGTGAGATTGCCCGTCAGCATAATATTCCGGTTTGTGTGGATAATACATTCTGTAGCCCTTATCTGCAAAACCCTCTCGATTTGGGGGCCGATATCGTTATTCATTCGATGACAAAGTTTATTAACGGTCACGCGGATGTGGTTGCCGGAATGATTGTTACAAAAACCAAAGCGTTTTATGATAAGCTGCGCCCAGTGATGGTAATTATGGGTTGCAATATGGATCCCCACCAGGCCTGGTTGACCCGAAGAGGTTTGAAAACACTTGGAATCCGCATCGATCGAGCACAGGAAAGCTCAATAAAGGTGGCTTCATTTCTCGAAAACCATCCTAAGGTTGAATGGGTTAAATATCCGGGTTTGAAATCACATCCTCAATTCGAATTGGCTAAAACACAGATGCGTGGCCCTGGTGCAATGATTAGTTTTGAACTCAAGGGAGGCCTTGAATCGGGGAAAATAATGATGAATAGTGTTAAGATGGCTTTGCTTGCCGTATCATTAGGTGGTATCGAAACACTGATTCAGCATCCCGCAAGCATGACACACTCAAAACTATCGAAGGATGCCAAAAAAGCCGCCGGCATTACTGATGGATTGGTTCGCCTGTCTGTTGGAATCGAAAATGTTGAAGATATTATTGCCGATTTAGATCAGGCATTAGCTTGTGTGTAGAACTTATTTCATAATCTCATTCGCTTTGATTTACTGTTCGATTTGTTTTTAATACCTTCGCTTCGTGAAAACGACGACCAGATCTATCGCATCGCAAATTTTAATTTTGTTATTCTTTCTTCTGCCATTATTTTCCTATTCTCAAAAAGTGGCCTTGGTGTTAAGTGGAGGAGGAGCAAAGGGGCTAAGCCATGTTGGTGTACTTAAAGCACTGGACGAAAACAGGATACCCATCGATTATATCGTGGGAAACTCGATGGGAGCCTTAGTTGGCGCACTTTATGCCATTGGATATTCGCCTGAGGAAATTGAACTATTTGTTACAGGTAATTCATTTCGTGAATGGGTAAGTGGAAGTGTTGATGCAGATTCATATAATATTATGATTAACAATGAAGATGCATCCTGGGTTGGGTTACCGTTCTCGCTTAAAAGAAACATTAAAACGAGCCTGCCGGCAAGTTTTGTTTCGCCGCATTTGATGGATTTTGCTGTTATGAACGTCTTCTCGGCAGCAAGCGCGGCCAGTGGATATAATTTTGACAGTCTTGTCGTTCCATTTCGTTGTGTGGCTTCTGAAATCGATTCAACCAAGCTGATTGTGTTGAAATCGGGGCAGTTAGGCTCATCGGTACGTGCATCAACCACATTCCCTTTTTATATCCGGCCGATCCGAATCGATAATCGGTTACTTTTCGATGGCGGGATGTACAATAATTTTCCAGCTGATATTGCCGAAGACGAATTTCATCCGGATGTTATCATCGGCAGCAAAGCAGCCGGAAACTATCCGCCATCGGAGGAATCGGACATTGTATCGCAGGTGCAAAACATGCTGATGCGTAAAGCCGATTTTTCAATTCCAGGCGATAAAGGCATTCTTATTGAATCGAAGATGGGGAAAACGAGTGTTTTGGATTTCAGCCGGATTCAAACCTATATTGATAGTGGTTATTCAGCCTCGGTGGATCAAATGGAAACTATCAGGACAATGGTTTCACGACGTGTTGATACTGATTCATTGCAACGCTTACGAACTCGATTCAAGGCAAAATGCCCACCGCTGACTTTTGATTCGATTCTGATTACCGGAGTGAATTCACACCAGGCTCAGAATATTCGTTCCCGATTAAGTTTTCGTAATAAGTATCATACAATCAATGATATAACAAATAATTATTTTTCATTGATCGCTGATGAAAAAATAAGTAATATCTATCCGCAACTTTATTATGATTCAGCAATTGCCGATTATAACCTGCTTCTTGATGTAACGATGTCAGAAAAATTTTCGGCCCGGTTTGGTGGCAATATTTCTTCCAGCGCCTCAAACGAAGCATACATTTCGGTTAAATACATGTTTTTACACGGTATTGGCGGACAATTCGGTTTAAGTGGTTATTATGGCAGGTTTTACTCTTCGATTCAGGTAAATGCACTACTCGAAATACCGGGTAATACACCTTATTTCATTGATGTTACAGGCAATCTCTCACGTAAGGATTATTTTAAAAATACGAATTATTTTTTTGAAGATCCTACACCGGCTTTTTTAATTAATGATGAAAGGTTTATTAATCTGGATATTGGACAAAAGCTCGGAAAGTCGGACAAAATTTCGGTGGGATTAGGTGTTGTTAACCGAAGTTTCAATTATTATCAATCGAACAATTTTACCCGGAATGATACTGCCGATCAAACTGATTTCAACTTCCTTATACCTCATTTTTTTTATGAATATAATACGCTGAACCGCAAACAGTTTGCGAGTAAGGGTATGAGGATTTATGTGAGTGGAAAATACATAAATGGTACTGAAACCAATATACCGGGTTCTTTCAGCACTCTATCTGATACTTCGGACAGTCATGAAAGCTTTTTCCAGTTTAAATTACTTTATGATAATTTTTTCGCTCATGGCAAACGGATACATTTCGGCTTTTTTGGCGATCTTACGGCCTCAAATCAGCCACTCCTTTATAATTCGACAAGCACGTTGTTATCATCACCCGTTTTTGTTCCATTACCCGAAATGCAAACAATGTATCTCGAAAGGTATCGGGCATTTGGCTACGTTGGCGGCGGTTTTAAAACTATTTTTGATATTTTTAAAAATGCTGATATCAGGGCCGAGGCCTATATTTTTCAGCCTTACCAACGGATCGTCAACCAGGGATTGGATTTGAAGCCAACTTTTGGCACTGCATTTTCCGACCCATCGTTCTCATTTTCAACCCGAATCGTTTATCATACACTCCTGGGACCGGCAAGCATCAGCCTGAATTATTTGGACAGAAACGGAGAAAAGTACGCGGTAATGTTCAATTTTGGTTACCTGATATTTAACAAATCAATGTTTGATTGAGGCCTTTAACCTGAAATCATCGCCGGATAGTAATAAAAATTTGTAAAGCCGATATAATTTTTATTTTTGCAACATAATTTTGAAAATAACCCCTATCAGTTTGGCACCATTTAGATTGGGCCATTCAGATAATTACTAAACATATTTTGTAAGATAATGGAAAACCTAAACCCTCAACCTGTTAATCAGGTATCCGACATTGAACCGGAAAACGTACCAAGTAATCCTTCTGAAAGCGTAGAAATTAATTCTGCAGCGATTGAGCCGAAAGACGTTGAAAATCAACAAATTATTACTCAAGCCGAAAGAGATTTCATTGTTAAGGCTATCAAATCGGACAGGCTGCCTGGAATTGATTATAACGATGAAATATTTGTAGAGGAAGTTGCTGTGGCAGTAGCTGAACCAACTGAAGTTGCGAATCAACAAATTATTTCGCAGAAAGAAAAAGATGAAATAATTCAGGACATTCAGTCGAACCGGGTTCCCGGAATTGAAACGGGTAAAGAAGTAAAAATAACTCAGTCTGAAAATGCTGAGTTAGTGAGCATTGTATCAGATTCAGATGTCCCGAAAGATACGGTTTCAATGTTGCATCATGAGATTGAATTGCATGATGCCGAACATGATATAGAGGAGGAAGAGTTAGAACATGATTATTCAGGTTCAAATAAGCTTCAATTGGTTGAGATGCTTGAAGAGGCAGTTTTGGAGAAAGATATCACGAAAATCAAAAACAAAGTTTCAGCGATTAAAGTATTTTTTCTGAAGCTGAACAAAGAAGATATTGAAAACGAGTTAGAGCAGTTTATAAAAGATGGCGGCGACAAGGAATCGTATGCCCATGTTGATGACCCGCTCGAATCGCGATTTAAAGCAGCGTTTAACGTATATAAGGACAACAAAGCACATCATAATGAAATAATTGAAAAGCAAAAGATTGAAAATCTTAAGCTTAAAACAGTGATTCTGGAAGAGCTGAAACATCTGATCTCTTCGGAAGAAACGCTTAAAAAAACCTATGATGAGTTCAAATTATTACAGGATAAGTGGAAGGAAATAGGTCAGGTGCCGGTAAGCGACATTTCTAATCTATGGAATTCATATCATTTTCTTGTAGAGAAATTTTTTGATAAGGTCAAAATAAATCGCGAATTACGTGACCTCGATTTAAGAAAAAACCTTGAGGCCAAGATCGAGATATGCGAGAAAACCGAAGAACTTTTGTTAGAGCCATCGGTTATTAAGTCGTTCAAGCTATTACAGAAATATCATGAAGACTGGAAAGAGATCGGACCAGTACCTCAGGATAAAAAAGATGAAGTTTGGGAACGCTTTAAGATTGCGACCGATAAAATAAATGTCATCCGAAGAGAGCATTATACCTCGCTGCACGATGAACAAATGAACCATTACCAGGCCAAACTTGCACTTTGCGAAAAAGCAGAAGAAGTAATCAGCGAAAGTGTTGAGGGATTGAATGCCTGGCAACAGAAATCGAATGAAATAAGCGATTTGTTTCAATTATGGAAATCGATTGGTCAGGCTCCTAAGAAACAAAACGATGAAGTTTGGACACGTTTCAAGGCTGCAATGGATGTTTTCTTTGAAAATAAAAAGGAGTATTTTGGAAAACTGAAAGAGCAGCAACTCGAAAATTATAACCAAAAGATCAATCTGTGTGCACAGGCAGAATCGCTTAAAGACAGCACCGAATGGCGTAATTCGACCGAACAGATTAAAAAGCTACAGGAAGATTGGAAGTTGATTGGTCCGGTTCCAAGACGTAATTCTGATAAAATATGGAAAAGATTCCGTGCAGCCTGCGATGAATTTTTCAAAAATAAAGCTGAGCATTTCGATGGGATGCGTGGTCGTGAAGATGAGAATCTGATTAAGAAACAGGAACTTATTAAACAAATTGAAGGTTTTGAGGTTACGCGCGATCGTACAACCAACCTTGATTCGCTGAAAGCTTTTCAACGTTCATGGATGGAAATTGGCCATGTTCCTATCAAAGTGAAGGATCAGTTACAGATCACCTATCGTAAAGCCATTGACGCTTTGTTTGATAAAATGAAAATAACTGAAAAAGAGTTTAATGCCGGTGAGTATCGTTCACATTTCGATAATCAACGCCACGATAACAGTGATTCAGGGTCGAATGATGGCATCCGTCGCGAACGTAGCGCCTTGAGCCAGCGTATTCAAAAATTACGTGAAGAGATTGCTTTGTGGGAGAATAATATCGGTTTCTTTGCTAACAGCAAGCAGGCCGCAATTATGAAAGCCGAATATGAGAAAAAAATCAGTAATGCTAAAAATGATCTCAAACTACTGGAAATCAAACAGAAAGCGTTAAAAGATTAATTTAGTGTTTCATCCGTTTAAAACGACATCTTTAATAAAGGTGTCGTTTTTTTTGACCCAAATTAATCAGAAGAAAGCTTATAAATGCCAAACTATCCATAATTGAGCCCACTCCGAAAATTGTCAAAAAAAATGCCACAAATACTCCAAATCTCCAAAATACTCCAAATACTCACAATCAGTGTTTTACCCTTGGTGAAATTTGGTGTTTTTGTTTCGTCATTGCGTGCATGACGAGATTGTGTCAATATTTTGCATTTCGGAAGGGACTCATAATTTGAGCCTAAAGCTTAAACCACCTGGCTTCAAGCATGGAGGCACGTTTTGAACATTTATCCTGTACTTTACTCAAAATCAAATCTTTATCTTTAAAGGTGAAGGTGTATTGACCAGGTTCAACGCCGCAGCTTTGGTCATCATTCGATGCGATGAATGTGATTGAATTTCCCTTTACAACAAAATGTCCTTTTAATGGTACCTTTTTTTCAACGGATGGAAAATCAATCAGAAATGATTCATCTTTCAGGTTCAGCATACTACCGTTCGCCGTACTTACCCAGGTTCCTTCAAATTTCTGAAATAATACTTCCGTTTTTAGCGCGGGTTTCTCCTGTTGCTCAGTCGCAATAGGCTCATTATCCATTACTTCGGTTGGTTTAACCTGTTTTAAAATGGGTGTTTTTACATTGATTTCGCTTATTTCAGGAGCAGTTTTTCTGTCACTTTTAATATAAAAATAGGTGATTATCAGGGCGACAGCCGCCAATACTATTACCGTTACTGCAATGAGTATGAA
>JABFQW010000078.1 GCA_013141455.1 Bacteroidales bacterium | reverse complement strand
GTTTTACGGTTACACAGCGCTATTTTGACGAACGCTGGACAGGTGAAGGAACCTCCAACACACAGCCCAGGCCATCGTGGACTTCCAAATCGAACAATGCCCGGCCTTCATCGCGCTTCCTTGAAGACGGATCATACGTAAGGCTGAAAAATCTTCAGCTTGGTTATACCATTCCGGCCGACCTGCTCAAGTTTGTTCATGTATCACATACCAGGGTTTATGTTTCGGGATCTAACCTGTACACACTCACCAAATATCCGGGACTTGATCCGGAAATGACCGTAAGCGACAACTCCAAGAACGAAGGCGACGGCGCTGCCGGTATCGATTGGGGCACGTATCCATCGGCTATGACGATCATGTTTGGAATCGACATCAATTTTTAATTCTAAAGGCTATGAAAAATATATTAAACAGAATATCAGATACTTTCAGGTTTCAACGAATGAACGTGAAGTTCGCCGTAAACGGAAGGTTCAAACTTTATACAGCGATTTTGCTGTTGGTTTTTTCGATTTCCATGCTTGGCGCCTGCAAGAAATTTTTAACCGAAGAACTCAAAGGTGAATTTTCTTCTGACACTTTTTATCAAAATGATATACAGGCAAAACAGGCACTGAACGGAGTTTATAATGCCATAAGTTTCAGCAGTTTCAGCAATGATTTGTGGGTGTTTGGTGATATCGCTTCCGACGATGCCGTTAAAGGCGGTAATCCGGGCGATCAATCCGAAATTACTTACATTGATGCGTTCAATGTTGATGCCAACAATGGGATAATCAGCAATTACTGGACTTTTTCGTACGAATCCATTGCACGCGCCAACAACGTAATAGCCAACGTTCCGGCGGTAACCATGGACGAGGCGATGAAGAACCAAATTATCGGAGAGGCTAAATTTATCAGGGCATACAGCTACTTCAATCTGGTAAATGTTTTTGGTAAGGTCCCGCTGAAACTGCTTCCGCAGCTTACTCAGGAAACCATTCAGGTTCCACTGAGCGAAGTAAGCGATATTTATCTGCAGATTGAAAAGGACCTTTCAGAAGCAGCCATGGTTTTACCTGTTTCATACAGTTCGTCCGATTTGGGCCGGGTAACCCGCGGCGCGGCTCTTACTATGCTTGGCAAAGCCAATGTATATCAGGCGAATTGGGCTGCCGCAATCGTAAATTTTCAGCAGGTTGAAGACCTGGGAATATACCGTTTGTTACCTTCTTATGCCGATAATTTCAAACTGGCAAATGAAAACAGCAGCGAATCCATTTTCGAGATTCAGCATGTAACAGGTAATAATCCATTCACGGGAAGTGGTATGAACCAATGGTTTGCACCGGCAGCGGAAGGCGGTTATTATTTCGATGCCCCCACACAAAGCTTAGTCAATGCTTTTGAAAAAAGTTCAACCGGTGAAGTTGACCCGCGCCTTGATGCATCAGTCGGCCGCGATGGACAACCCTGGCTGAATGGTGAAATTTTCAGCGGAACCTGGTCACCAACCGGATTCCTCACTAAAAAACACCAGCAACCGCTTTCAGAAGTTTCTTCGTCGCTTAAAGGCGATGGCGACCTCAACTATATTTACCTGCGTTATGCCGACGTTTTACTGATGAAAGCAGAATCGTTTTGCGAATCAAACAATGCCGATTCGGCAAGAGCGAACCTGAACAAAGTGCGACAACGTGCCCGCGCAAGTTTTAATGGAGTTCCGCCAACCGACCTGCTTGCAGATATCAGTTCAACAGATATTAACGTACTAAGGACTGCTATTCAAAAGGAACGAAGGGTTGAGCTTGCTCAGGAGTTTCACCGTTATTTCGATCTGATGCGTTGGGGAAAGACAGTTGCAGAAACTGCACTTGGACCCGATTTCAATTATGATACCAAACGCTATTTCCCGATCCCACAGGCCGAGATTGATGCGAACCAGGCTATAATTCAATAAATCTATTCACTAAAATCAATTCATTCATTCAATTCACTAATTTAAATTCAAACATTATGAAAATTAAAAATTTGATGAACCTGCACACTTTGTTGCTTATGCTCATCGTGAGTTCAGCAATGATCCTCGGATCGTGCAAAAAAGATGAAGTGGGAGACAAAACCGCTTTGACAACAAAAATTGCAGAGGCTGATGCACTTGCCAGCGCTGCAACTATCGCCACTTATCCTCAGGCCGCCATTGATGCTTTCAATACTGCCCTGGCCTCAGTGAAAGCTGCATCCGCATCCACAACACTAACACAAGCAGAAGTTGATGCACAGCTTTCAACCTTAAATGCTGCTATCGCCACTTTTAATTCGTATGGTAATGCGTCTTATGCGGCCTTATATGCGTTAATTGCAGAGTGTGAAACGCTTGCCAACGCTGCTACTGCTGATGATTATCCTCAGGCTGCTATTGATGAATTCAAGGATAAAATCGAAACGGTCAAAACAGCTTTTGTTGCTTTACTTACAGAGGTACAGATTAATAATCTTAATATTAATTTAACCGAATCAAGGCACACATTTGATACACAGATTTACGGTTACATTGATGAATCGTTGTATCTGAATGCCGGCTGGCACTTCGATGAAGGAACAGGAACAACAGCTACATCCTTCTCCACTGCTGCGCAAGTAGCAACTTTTACCAAAGGATGGACTACTTTATTAGATGCTGATGCAGCATTACCCACATGGATTGATGGTGTAAAAGGTGGTAAAGCAATTTATCTGGATAATGGAGCCCACCTCGAGGTGCCATATTCGCCCAGCTTCCTGCCTGCTGACATATCTATCTCAGCATGGATTAAAAATGATCTGCAAGGTTGGGAGAACAACTGTATCGTTTCACAAAACTACTGGTGGGGTTATAAGTTTGCAACCCAATCTGCGGGAAAACCATTGTTCACTGAGCGGATTAATGCCACCAGCGTTCAGGATTTTGATGCAGTTGATGGTATAGTTACCCCTCTTGTATGGACCCATGTTGTCGTTTCACTTAATAGTACAACCAAAGAATTGAAATTTTTCATTAACGGGGTGTTGGCACATAAATTTACAGGTGAAGATAATGTAGGCCCATTGACTCAAACCCTTTCATTTGTTGATGGTACTAATACCTATACTGCACAACCATTTTTAATTGGCTCTTTTGCAACAGATGCCGAAATAGCTGATAAACCTGACAACTTCAGTTGGATAACTACAGCAAACGTAGCCTCTTTCAAAGGCGCTATCGATGAGTTGAAGATATACAACATTGCTTTGGCCGATGGTCAGGTTTCGAGACTTTACAAAGTAGAAAAGCCATAATTGTTTGATTTTGATTAGTAGTTAAGTGTGTTAAAGGTGAGGCTCAATGTTTCCTGCTTGTTGGTTGGCAGAAAATTGAGCCTCCCTTTTTCTAATTGAATTAGTAATTTTATGACCTTATATTCTTTTTCATTTGCTATTTTCCTTGCGCTTTAATAATCAAACAATATGACACGTTCATTACTTCTACTACTTCTTTGCGTTTTTACAATGCACGTATTTCCCCAGGAAGGACAATTGGGTGTTACACGCATTGATCTGATGCCTGATCTTCCATTACCCTTACAAATCAGGGATTGGAATACGGTGGCACATGATTACGATAACTATGTTTTCAATTTAACTAAAACCGGTCAATATTTGCCCTTGTCGCGACTTGGCACGCAGGGAGTTTTTAATTATGCCGATAATACACCCGTTTTTCTCGATTCTTATGTGGGCGCTGACGATCATCTCAATCAGGCTGAAGCGATAAATATCATTCCGACCATTGTTGGGGCATCGCTTGCCGGAATCGATAAAAGCAACCAGAACGGCATGAACTGGGTAGCCATGTCAAAAGATTTTTTTAACCTTCAAAACGGCCAGAATGTCTATCTGAACGGCTATTCAACAACTTCGGGCGACGACTGGTGGTATGATGTAATGCCCAACATCTATTTCTATCAGCTGCGATCACTTTATCCTGATGCAACACCTGAATTTGATGGTCAGTTCATTACGGTGGCCGATCGTTGGTTGTATTGTGTAAAGCAATTGGGAGGCAGCACCACGCCCTGGGTACAATCCTATATGAACTACCGGGCATTTGACCTCGCTACGGGTTTTCCTCTAACGACAGGTGTCCCGGAGCCTGAATCTGCCGGAAGCATATCCTGGATACTTTATAATGCTTACCTCGAAACAGGAGAAAGAAAATATTTTGAAGGCGCCCAGCTCGCAATGGATTTTTTGGCCGGTTTTGAAACAAACCCCGCTTACGAACTGCAACTTCCTTACGGAACACATGCTGCAGCACACATGAATGCAATCGAAGAAACCAATTATCCCATTCAGAAAATGCTTGACTGGTGCTTCGATCGGGGAGACTTACGGGGATGGGGTTCCATTATTGGAAACTGGGGCGGTTATGATGTTTCGGGTCTGATTGGTGAAGCCAACGATAACGGAAACGATTACGCGTTTGTGATGAACGGCTTTCAGCAGGCAGCCGCATTGGCACCGTTACCCAAATATGACAAACGCTATGCCCGTGCCATAGCTAAATGGATTTTGAATGTTACCAATGCCAGTCGTTTGTTCTACTGGAATGCACTTCAGCCAACGTATCAGGATTCATATGCATGGGCTTCGGAAAATGACCCCACGGCCTGCATACCGCACGAATCGATGAAAGAATTATGGCAGGGTAAGTCGCCTTTTGCCACAGGAGATGCTATCGGTGGTGGCTGGGCAGCCACAAATTTATCGCTTTACAGTGGCTCAGGTGTGGGATATCTTGCTGCCGTGGTGCAAACCACCAATGTTGCTGAAATCCTCCGGATTGACCTCAATAAAACTGACTTTTATGGCGATAATTCCCTGATTTCATACCTGTATTTTAATCCGACACAATCTGTCGAACAAGTCAGCGTTACATTGCCTTCCGGCACATTCGGGGTGTATGAGGCGATCACCGAAACAATTCCGTTTTCGGAAGCATCCGGTTCAATTCAATTAAGCATACCGGCTGGAGAAGTTAGGCTGATCCGGTTTTATACAGCGGGACAAATTCCTGATGCCCGCAATGGCAGGTTGTATGCCGGCGACGATATCCTCGATTATCATTATCAATACGATTATTCAGAAAACCTGCGCATCAAAGCAATTTCGACCGATCATAATCCCATTGTAACAAATACGGTGTTTACGGCTTTTTGCAAACCGGGAAATATCATCCCGGGCGATCAGGTGCAGTTTGAATGGTATCTGGATGATGTGTTGGTTGAAGGTCATAACCAATCGCAGGTTGAACTCATAGCGCCGGGAACACCATCATCTAAGTTGGTGCTCAAATGCAGAATTAGCTTCAACGGGCAATCCGCTGAAGATACATTGCACCTTCAGATTGTTGAACATATTGCCACCCCACCTGTTGTGAATGGCATACAATCCGCTTCAAAATATACTGTAATCGGAGAACAAAATACGTTTACTGCGCTTGTTGAACCAGCGCCCGGCGAGATTCTCGCTTATTTATGGAGCGCATCAACAGGCGTCTTAAACCAAACCACAGAAAATTCAGTTATCTGGCAGGCCCCGTCAACGCCAGTTGTGGGCGAAATCACAGTGCAGGTTACCAATCAGGATATGCTTTCCACCACAGTATCTGTTGGGGCATTGGTGAAAGATACAAGCCTTGCCATACAATCACCGTTGATTTGGTATCCGTTCGATGCAAACGATCGTAATGCCATTGCCGACCGCTTCCATGCCACTGTTTCCGGCGCAACCAAAACAGAAGATTCGCGCGGCATGCCATCATTGGCTTACCGATTCACTTCCGGACAAAATATTATTTATACTGAAAACCATGCTGACCTTAACTTTGGTGAAGCACTGAGCCTGAGTTGCTGGGTGAAATGCGAAGAATTTGGTTCTGAACGGTTTATCATCTCTCACGGATCGTGGCAGCAACGATATAAGTTATCCATTACACCCGAAGGCAGGCTGCGGTGGACCGTTAAAACAAACACAGGCGTTGCCGACCTAGATGGATCAACACCCATCGAACTGAACCATTATTACCATGTTACCGCACTTTATACCGGTTATTCAATGGAACTTTATCTCGATGGTGAACTGGATACTTTTAAAGCCTTTACGGGAACCATACAATCATCCACCAAACCCATCACCATTGGCAGGATGGACAATGTGGAAACCCTGTATGCCCTTCGCGGAAGCGTGGATGAGGTTAAACTTTGGGACAAGGAAATTCCGGTTCCTCAGATCAAAGAATTAATGGGCCAATGGGCAACACCTTTCGGAATTGATGATAATCAATTAGTGGCAAACATCTATCCCAACCCGGCCAACGACATGATTTATGTCGAATTCACCAAGATCATCCCGGTAGAAAATATTATGCTGCTCACTCCCGATGGAAGAAAAGTAATTGATTATCAGGTAAAATCAGTAGGTATCAAGCTTAAGATTGAAATTCCAAAATCTGCATCAGGATTATACCTGCTGCGGATTTTACTGAAAGACGGGCGTTTGATCAACAGAAAAATTGTGATACAGTAAGCAGCATTCAAAGACTATTTTAAATCTAATCATCCGGGTATGTCACATATTAACAACAAGTTGGCGTTTTTTTTTCTTTGCGTTTTTATTATATTCAACAATTCATTCGCCTTCGGTCAGCAACTTTCACTTCGGGTGGCCGGTGATGATCAGAATGGTTTTCGTGTTGATATTTATCATGGCGATCAATTGCTGGTGACAAATTCGGAAGAATTCTCACTGAAGCTTAGTAACCTCGATTTGAGTACCTTAGCCAACCTGACACACTGGACAGGACAGGAGTGGACAGGGGATGAAAACAGCATCACTTTAAAAAGAGATTCTTATATTACTGAATTTGATGCCAATCTGTCAGTAAGTGTGACTTATCAGGTAGTGAACGCAAATATGATAAAAAAGACGGTTGAATTGTTTCAGCCATCCATGCCGGGAATGGTTTATATATTGCAGGAAACCTCCAAACCAGCTGAAATACCCCAAAAGTATGTAACCTTTGAGTACGATAGTTTTCCCGGTGGTTTTGTACATGAAATGTTTCCTGCTGCGGGTTTTGTTACGCCGGAAAATATGGTAGTTGGTTTTTTGACGGATGCCGGGTATAAAAATCAATTTACACGAAATACACGCCGCCGGTTTAGCGGCCGTGGTGGTGGGTTTGTTGGCATGCGTCGCTTACCTGATCCCAATTTATTTTCTGTTGCAACAATAACAGAACAAGAAGAAAATAACCATTACATCAGGCAGACATTTGGCGAATTGTATAACTTAGATGCCGGCACGGAAACCGTTTTAAAAACGACCGAATCCTTCCTAAAAGAAGGCAATACTGAGGTGACCAAAGAGAACGGATTGATCACAATAACGGGCCATCCTGGAGGCAGGGCCGGATTGGAATGTATTACACCATTTCAGAATCAGAAGATTTATACTATTTCGTTTTTATGCAAAGGAAACACAGGTTTAGCACTGAAGCTTTTCAGGGTTAAAAACGGGCAAAAAACGCTTGAATTGGAAAATGGCATGAAGTATATCGATAATTTTCCTGCGGTAGAAAATGAGTGGACACTTTTTAAAGGAAGCATCTTGGTGCCTTATATCGAAGGCGATAGTGTGAGCATGTTTATTGGCTCACAATCGGAAAAAGAATGTAAGCTCCAGATTAAAGACCTGCAATTTATTGAACATCAGCCCCAGCAGGAGCCTTATAACCTACTTCCGATGGGTGAGAAAGTGGAGAAAACCACCTATATTTTTGCTGAACACTGGAAATCGCACCAGCAATTTATGATTTCATCTCAGTCGCGCTTAGCCGAAGGGAAAGGTTTTAAAGGATCGCTGATCGAGAAAATGTTGTATAGCAACTTCAATATGCTTACATGGATCACTGATACAAAAGATTTTACGCCTTTCAATGTGCCGAATATGAATTATGCGCCGGACATGTACAACCGCGATTCTTTTTTTGCTACCGTGTCATCTTACAACAAATCACTAAACCTTTCGATCTGGGAACAATGGGGAAAAACACAAACGCCCAAAGGTGGAATTGGCACGATTATCACACCATTCATGGGTTCGGTTGAGGCCAAAGACAACGAAGCCACCATCGAATGGCTCATCTGGGCGATGTTGAACAAACGTCGCTTCGATGTTACGCTTCCACAGGAAAAAATAAAAAAAGCAGTTGCGTATGTATTGAACGAGTTTGATGCTGATGGCGATGGTAAATGCAGCGCACATTTCTCGTTGAGCCAGGTCGATATCGTCGATTTTAATCCGAAAACCGATCGCTTGGGTGTGAACCAGGGCATGCTGGCCATTGCATTGCGTACCATAAAAGAATTAGGTTTTGATATTTCGGAAACGTATATTCAACAGGCTGAGGAAGAATACCGGAATTTTTATGATACAGAAAGAAAACATTTGTTGTTCGACCGGAATTTTCCCGATATCATTACCCTTACCGATCTTGAACCGGAATTCTTTTCTTTATGGCTCTTCAACCGGCCAATGCTAACAGATGAAATGGTAATAAATCATCTGAATCAAATACCTGTTTTGAACAAAGTTTCGAATTCTCCGCACCCTGAATATGGGACAACGGCACCCATCTGCGTAAGGCTAACAAACGATGTACAAGGTTTTTCCTATCTCACCGGAGATTATCAGCCGTTTGAAAAATTTGGCGAAGAAAATTACAGCAATGGCAAAAGTGACGGGTTTTATTACAATGGTGGCAGTTGGTTCAGGGCGGAATATTGTGCTTATGTGGTAGGATTAAAACATGGCTGGACCAAAGCAAAATTGTTGATGGAAAACCGGGTGTGGGCCGAGATTTACTTGCATCCAACATGGCCGTTCAGTAAAGAATTTATACCCACAAAATGGACCACAACCGATAGCTGGTGGCCATCGACAAGGGGATTATGCTGGAACGTTTTTATACTGATGGCCGATGAAGTAGCAGGATTACGCACACCTGATATGGATTCTGATTATAAAAAAAACAAAGACAAATAGCTGCTAACCTATGTTATTGGCTATGCCTGATCTTTGTGTTCATTAACTTCGATTTTCGGACTGAACCCCACATGGTATTGGTTATCAATATTACAAAAATTGTTAATTGCTTGAATATGATGCAAAATCTATTTAATTATGCATAATAATTCAAGCAACATGATTATGTCCAACCAACGATTAACTACCCTTCTCATTCTACTTCTCTTTTCCATAGTAGCCCGCGCCCAAGGAATCAGGGGTGTGGTTACCAATAAAGAAGGAAATCCTGTTCCTTTTGCTGCAATTTATGTGCCTTCACTTCACAGCGGCACCACGGCCAATATCGATGGCGAATACCAGTTACAACTCGAACAGGAGACGTATGAAGTTGTGTTTCAATACTTAGGCTATAAACAGCAATCGCTTACGGTTGACATAGGCAATACTTTCCAGAAACTGAATATTGTGCTTGAGCCACAATATTACAATCTGGCAGAAGTAATTATCACTGCCAGCGGCGAAGATCCAGCCTATTACATCATGCGTAAGGCCATCAGTATGAGCCAGTATTATAAAAATCAGGTGTCAGAATATTCGGCGCATATCTATCTTAAAGGTTCGGGTGTGGTGAAAAAAATCCCTTACCTCTTACGTAGCACATTGAAAAAAGATGGCGTCGAACAAGGTAAATATTTTGTGTCGGAAAACATTTCTGACATACAATTCAAACTTGGTGAGCCCTTGCAAACTAAAGTCATTTCAATGCAAAGCTCAGGAAATGAGAATGAAGCGAGCCCCATGCAGTTTGTAATCATGAGTTTGTATGACGATATAAATGGTATCATTTCGCCGCTAAGCCGCGATGCTATGCAGGTGTATCGTTTCAAACTGGAAGGCAGTTTTACCGAAGATGGTCAAACTATCAATAAAATTGAGGTTATCCCACGCAGGAAAGGTCCTGATTTATACAGTGGTTTCATTTTTATCCGCAATGAAAGCTGGAGTTTACATACCGTTGACCTAAAGGTGTCGCAGAAAATGTTTGACGCTACAATCAGACAGGTTTATAAGCCGGTTTCCAAATTTGTCTGGCTGCCTGTTAGTCACGATTTTGATGTCGCGGTTTCCGTCATGGGTGTTGAACTCGAATACAAATATCTGGTTTCGGTGAATTATAATAACGTTAAACTGAATCCGGCCATCGACCATAATTTATATCAGCCAGAATCTTCAGAAATGCCAGAGATTGCTGAAGTGAAAAATCAATCGATAGAAAACCAGGTGAGCAAAACATTGCCTGATACTACCGGAACGATCCAGCAACAGAAAATGAAAGAACTCCTGGCCCGTCAGGAACTGAATAACAAAGAGATGCGTGAACTGAACAAACTGATAAAGTTGGAAACGAATGCTTCAAAACCAAAGAAACCGCTTGAAGTGAAGCAACTCAATACAGATGTGGCAGACAGTGCCAAGATACGTCCTGTTGATTATTGGCAACAAAACCGTCCTGTGCCACTCACAGTAAACGAAGTTAAAAGTTTTGAAGAAAAGTCGGATACTACCGATGTAAACGATACAACCCATAAAAAGAAAACCTGGGTTTCACGTTCGGGACTTTGGTTTGGCAGTTCCGATGTAAAACTGAACGACCACTGGAAACTAAAGCACAACGGGCTGTTTGGACTATCAACCTTCAATTATAATACCGTGGACGGTTTGCTTCTATCCAAAAATATAAAAGTAATTTACGATGCCATTGATGGAAGACAATGGACATTAGACAACAAAACCTCGTATGCATTTGAGCGTAAGACTTTCAACGCTCAACTCGAAACAGCGTTTCTTTATCATCCCTTACAAAGGGCTTCCGTGAAGTTGAGTGGAGGCAGAACAACCTCTGATTTCAATGCTGAACAAGGCGTTTTGCCGCTTTTCAATAGCATAACGACCTTGTTCTTCACACAGAATTATTTGAAATCGTATGAAAAAGATTTCGTGAAAATATCTTATGAAACTGACATTACCAACGGGCTTGTTTTGTCGGTAGGCATGGAATATGCTGATAGGCGGCAACTTGATAACCACACCGATTTTTCTGTTTCCAATCCATTTGGAGATGCGTTTACTTCCAATATTCCTGTATTTGCTGTTAGTTCATTGGTTAAAAACCACCGTGCATTTTTACTTGATGTTGATTTGAGTTTCACGCCGCGACATTATTACGAGATCAAAAACAAGCACAAGCAAATGCTTTACTCTAACTATCCAACATTTTCGCTGCATTACCGCCAAGGCATTAAAGGCGTATTTAGTAGTGATTCCAGGTTTAATTCGCTGGAAGCTTCTGTGAAACAAACCTTCAATATTCGTATGATAGGCAGGTTCAGTTATTTTGTGTCGGGAGGAACCTTTATGGATAATAAACAAATTTATTTTGCTGATTACAGGCATTTTAACAACAATCCGCTTTTGATAAACGATGGAAAAAAAATTGATATGTTCCGAACACTTCAGTTTTATGAAAACAGCACAAACAAACAATTTTTTCAGGCCCATCTTGAATACGAACATGCGCGATTGCTTATCAAACGCCTGCCATTCATGGCGAACAGCCTGATCAAAGAAACCCTGTTCGCAAAAACGCTTTGCACATCTGGCAACAAGCCTTATTATGAAATAGGCTATGGATTAAATCAGGTATTTTTACTTTTCAATGCTGAGATTGTGGCTGGATTTTCAGGTAGTCATCACCAATACACCGGTGTCAGGATTAGCATACCCATCTCCGGAGGAACGATCAGCCTGTAGAAATTGTTCATTAACCTGACAGCGTCTAAAGGACCTGTCAGCGTTAATGATTCAGCAGTAATAGTCAGTGTCTGAATGTCTGTCATCGTCAAATTTTCACTTATAGAAAAACTGAATTTGGCATCTCCATTCAATTTTTAAAATAATTCGGTCCGGTAAATCTCCTATCAAAATCAGGTTTTGCTTATATTGTTTAACCTCTACGAGGTAATTTATCTTTCTTTTGGACTTATTTATCTACAATACTTAAATCGCCTACGGCGAAAAATTCTGCGTAGCGCCTGCCAGATGCAGGCAGGGATATAGTATTGTAGTTTAAAAGAATACCAAAATTTCCATTCCGCGTAGCGCATGCCAGCCACAGACTGGGATTCACATTTTTTTTACCGGACAATATTATTTTTAGAAATGATTTATTTACAAATAATCCGACTTCTTTACAACCAACAAATTGACTATAAATCTGTAATTCTGATGATTACAAATCTTAGTAAATTAAATTAGTTATTGATATGATAATTTTGCCCTTTTTTTTCCTAAATTTACCTACCATTTATTCAGAATTATTTTATCTGATATTTTGGTAGTTCAATACTGAATTGTATTTTTGCAAAAAATATTACCTTTGAAGATGATATTTAGCACCTCGTCCCGAGATCATTTCAATACATGCACTTTGTCAGTTTCTTTTCAGATTCTCCATTCAATTATAAATAAGCATCAGCTATGATGATACCTTCTGTTACTTTTTCAGGAAAGTTTAAGTCATTGATTACCTGTTCAATCATTGCGTTTTTTGTGCTTTCCGGTGTTCAGTTAAAGGCGCAGACGCCTGAAGCTGAAAAAAATTTCCAGGCTTGTAAAGTTTGTCATAATATCAGCGGACCAAAACTTATCGGACCTACATTATCCGGTATTTTGGATCGCAGAGATAAAGCATGGATTTACAAATTTGTTCGAAACTCAACCGAAGTTGTACAATCAGGTGATGCGTATGCGGTCAAAATATTTGAGGAAAATAATAAAATCCCCATGCCTCCTCATAATCTAACCGACGCTCAGATTGATGATATTCTTGCGTATATCAACAACGGCGGTAAAGTGGCAGCCGAATATATAGTCGCGGTGCCTGTGAGCGAATCAGAAAAACTTGAACTGGAATTGGCTGCCGAAAGAGCCTTGCAGGAACAGAAACAGGCTGATATGCAAAGGGATGCAAACAGAAGTTTCGGCACAACCTTCTATATTACGCTTGCATTACTGCTTATTGTTTTGATTGATTTGTTTGGCACAAAAATCATCAAATCGAAACTTGTTCATATTACGGTGATCCTTATTTCGTTTTTTGTGATCGGTGAAATCATGTATAAAGAGGCTGCGGCTTTGGGACGTCAGCAATATTACCAACCCGATCAGCCGATCTGGTTCTCACATAAGGTGCATGCCACCCAAAATAAGATTGATTGCCTTTATTGTCACTCCACAGCCGAGAGCAGCCGTTACGCAGGCATCCCTCCTACCAATGTATGCCTGAACTGCCACAGCCAGGTTCGTCAGGGAAAAATCACGGGCACGGTCGAAATTGATAAAATCTATAAAGCTGTTGAAACGAACAAACCGGTTGAATGGATCAAAGTGCATAACCTGCCCGACCATGTGTTTTTCAGCCATGCGCAACACGTAAAAGCCGGTAAATTGGCTTGTGCTGATTGCCACGGTGATGTTACCAAAATGGATGTCGTGATGCAGGTAAATGATCTGAGTATGGGTTGGTGTCTCGATTGTCATCGTAAAACTGAAGTACAATTCGCAAACAACGCCTTTTACAAGACTTACGAGAAACTGCATGAGCAGATGAAAAACGGTGAAATCAAAAAAGTGACTGCCGATATGGTTGGCGGAACCGATTGTATGAAATGTCATTATTAAAATAAGATAAACGATTCCTGATGGAAAAGAAATATTTTAAAAGTATTGAAGAGTTAACTATTGATTATCAAAATGATAACTCGAATCAACCTGCCGGAGACAAGCAATCGCTTCTCGAAATGCAGCATGAAATTAAATCGTTGACAAGTGCCACACGCAGAGACTTCCTGAAAGCTTTCGGTTTCACTGTTGCATCAGCCGCCATTGTAAGCAGCTGTCAGCAACCGGTGCGTAAGGCCATTCCATTTCTTATTCAACCCGAAAACCTTGTACCTGGTGTAGCAAATTATTATGCCTCCACCTTTTTCGACGGGATTGACTATTGCAGCGTTCTGGTAAAAGTACGCGATGGCCGACCGATTAAAATTGAAGGTAATACGCTTTCATCCGTAACTTTAGGCGGTACAAATGCCCGTACACAAGCTTCAGTCCTCAGTTTATACGACAATGCCAGATACAAAAATCCGCAGGCTAAAGGTGTGGATGCTGCCTGGGACGAAGTGGATCAGCAGATTCAAAGTCAGCTTACCTCAATCAAAAATAAAGGTGGAAAAATCGTTATCGTCAGTCCGACGATCATCAGCCTTGCCACACAGGCCGTTATCAACGAATTTCTCGCTGCCTATCCGGGAAGTTACCATGTTCAATACGATGTACTCTCGGCAAACTCCATCCTGAAATCAAACGAAAAAACATTTGGTAAAGCCTTTGTTCCGGCTTACCATTTCGAAAAAGCAGATATTATTTTAAGTTTCAATGCCGACTTTCTGGGTAACTGGCTGAGTCCGTTGGAATATACCAAACAATATATCAAAAACCGCAAACTCACCGAAGGACAGCGCACCATGTCGCGTCATATCCATTTCGAAGGTGGCGTTTCATTAACCGGTTCCAATGCTGACAAACGGATTCAGATTCGTCCTTCCGAAGAAAAAATTGTTATTGCCAACCTGTATGCTGAACTGAAGAAACTTGCCGGACTTTCATCTGCCGATGCACCAGCAAGTGCCATTGACATGAAAGAACTGGCTCAGGAACTGTGGTCAAAAAAATCAAAATCACTGGTTGTCAGTGGCAGCGATGATACCGAAACACAATTGTTGGTAAACGGTATCAATCAGCTTCTTGAAAACTACGGAACCACCATCGACACCGCAGTTCAACTGAAAATCCGTAAAGGAACCGATGATCAGATGACAACATTTGTTGGTGAATTGAATGCCGGCAATATCGATGGCGTTATCCTATACGATATCAATCCGGCCTATGATTATCCACAGAAAGATTTGTTTATCAGCGGATTAAAGAAAGCAGGACTCAGCATCTCTACATCAAGCTTGAATGATGAAACCGCACCATTGTGCAATTATATCTGTCCCGACAACCATTATCTTGAATCGTGGAACGATGCCGAAATAAAGACAGGATTCTATTCGTTGGCTCAACCTGCAATCCGTCCGATATTCACAACACGACAGGCACAGGAAAGTTTGTTGAAATGGTCAGGAAAAGCAGCTGATTTCAGATTATATCTTCAAAATTATTGGGAAACAACGATGTTCCCAAAATCGACCGGTTACCTCTCCTTAACGGCTTTTTGGAATGCAAAACTCCACGATGGGGTTTTTGAGTCAGGAGAAAAAGAAGCGCTTACCTCAACTTTCGACAATACACCCGCTGATGCAGCTCTGGCAAATACAAAAGGTACTTCAAACCCTGATGCCATCGATCTGGTTTTGTATGCAAACATTAGTGTCGGAACCGGAAAACATGCCAATAACCCCTGGTTACAGGAACTTCCCGATCCTATTTCGAAAATCACCTGGGACAATTACTTAGCCATCTCACCAAAACTCGCCGAAAAACTTGGTCTGGAAGATGAGCAGTTGGTGAAAATCAACAAACTGATCACCTTGCCGGTTGTCATTCAACCCGGTCAGGAGAAAAATACAGTTTCGATAGCGCTGGGTTATGGCCGCGAAAATGCTGGTATCCCGTCAAATGGCGTTGGTCAAAACGCTTATCCGCTGATGAATTTTGTCGCCGGTGAAAAAAAATACTGGTTAAATGATGTAAGCATCGAAAAAGTAGTTGGCACTTACCCAATCGCACGTACCCAAACCCACCATTCGATGGAAGGCCGTGCTATTGTAAGAGAAACTTCGTTGGAGGAATACTTAAAAGATCCATCATCGGGTAACGAAATGCACAAGGAGATTCAGCCTCATTTAACATCACTTTACGAGCAACGAAAGTTCGATGGCTTGCATTGGGCAATGTCGGTCGATCTGAATGTTTGTACGGGCTGTAATGCCTGTGTGATTGCCTGTTCGGCCGAAAATAATGTTCCCGTAGTTGGAAAAGATCAGGTGCTGATGCGTCGCGAAATGCATTGGATCCGTATTGATCGCTATTACTCGGGCGACACCGATAATCCTGAATTCGTTCGTCAGCCGGTGATGTGTCAGCATTGCGACAATGCACCTTGCGAAAATGTTTGTCCGGTAGCCGCAACAACCCACAGCAACGAAGGGCTGAACCAGATGGCCTACAACCGTTGCATCGGGACAAGATATTGCAACAATAACTGTCCGTTTAAAGTGCGCCGTTTCAATTTCTTCGATTATACTGGAGCCGATTTTATTCAGGGCAACAAAAAGGACGAAGTTCAGATGACTACCGATTTGCGTCGTTTGGTTCTGAATCCGGATGTTACAATTCGTGCCAAAGGGGTCATCGAAAAATGTTCCTTGTGTGTTCAACGTATCCAGGAGAAAAAGTTGGTCGCCAAAACCGAAAACCGTGAGTTATTCGATGGCGAAATAAAACCAGCCTGTGCACAGTCTTGTCCCGCAGAAGCCATCGTATTTGGTAATCTGAACGATGTGCGCAGTAAAGTGTCGGTCAATTTCGAAAGCGAACGCAACTACCATTTATTGGAAGAGCTACACACCTTGCCATCAATTGGCTACTTAACAAAAGTGAAAAATACAATCGCATAATTTAAACTTATAGATAATGTACGTATCTCCAATAAGAGAACCTCTGATCCGGGGGAACAAGGACTACAGTCAGGTGACCAAAGACATACTGGCTCCCATGGCCGGGACACCTTCCAAATACTGGTATATGGGCATCGCTCTGGCACTATCTGCCGCGCTATTTGGTGCATGGGCAACCTACGTGACCTTGTTTACCGGAATCGGTAGCTGGGGTCTGAACAAAACCATCGGCTGGGGATGGGATATCACCAACTTCGTGTGGTGGGTAGGAATCGGCCATGCCGGAACATTTATTTCGGCTATATTGTTGTTGTTCCGTCAGAGATGGAGAACCAGTATCAACCGTTCAGCCGAAGCCATGACACTGATTGCAATCGCCTGCGCCGGATTCTTCCCGCTGATACATATGGGGCGCCTGGCATTGGCCTTCTTCATTTTCCCTTACCCAAACACAAGAGCATTGTGGGTCAACTTTAACTCGCCTTTGCTTTGGGACGTTTTTGCCATCAGCACCTATTTTGCCGTATCATTGATATTCTGGTATGTAGGTTTGATACCTGATATCGGAACCGTAAGAGATAAAGCGACCACAAAAATCAAAAAAGCGATTTACGGATTTCTGAGTTTCGGCTGGACCGGATCGGCCAAACACTGGTCGCGCCACGAAACAGTGAGTTTAATACTCGCCGGATTGGCTGCACCACTTGTGTTGTCGGTTCATACCATTGTAAGTTTCGACTTTGCCACCTCCGTTATTCCGGGCTGGCATACAACAATTTTTCCACCATATTTTGTTTCCGGCGCCGTTTTCTCAGGATTTGCCATGGTATTAACCTTGCTTATTGTTACCCGTAAGGCGCTCAATCTGGAACAATATATTACGGTTAACCATATCGAATCGATGAATAAAATCATCATACTTACCGGATCTATTGTTGGGATTGCATATTTAACAGAGTTTTTCATCGCCTGGTATTCGGGAAACGAATATGAGATGTTCACTTTCGTAAACCGTGCTTTCGGACCTTACGCCTGGGCTTACTGGATCATGATGACCTGTAATGTGATCACCCCACAGCTTTTCTGGTTTAAAAAAATCCGTAGAAATATCGTTCTGACTTTTATCATTTCAATATTTGTGAATATCGGGATGTGGTTCGAACGTTTCGTAATTGTAGTTTCATCCTTACACCGCGATTACCTGCCTTCGAGTTGGTCGATGTACACACCCTCCGTTGTTGAAGTTGGCTTGTTTGTTGGTACGCTCGGCCTTTTCTTTACCCTTTTCCTATTGTTTATCAGAGTGTTCCCTGTAATAGCCATTGCAGAAGTTAAAAGTGTTTTAAAAACATCAGGTGAAAATAAAAACCATTCCGAACATGAATAAATATATCACAGCATATTATCTTGATGAGGAAAAACTACTCAAAGGACTCAAACAAGTAAAAACCAAAGGAGTACGGGTAGCAGACGTCCTGTCACCTTTTCCGGTACACGGCATTGATAAGGTTTTGGGATTGAGACGCTCACGACTTACACGTGTCGCCTTCGCCGGAGGAGCTATCGGGGCAATTGTGGGCTTCGGTTTTCAGACATGGGTTTTCACCAGTGCCTATCCGATCAACTTTGGTGGTAAACCATTTTTCGCTGCCCCTTCGTTCATTCCTGTCACTTTTGAAACAACGGTACTTTTCGCAGCATTCTCCATGGTGATCGCGTTTTTCGTGGTCAGTAAACTCGGCCCGGGTAACAAACCGGTCATTCACGATGAAAGAGTTACCGACGACAGGTTTCTGGTGATTGTAGATATACCTGAAAACAGCAGCAAGGAAGAAATCAATGAAATTGAAAAAGCACTGCATGATGCAGGTGCTGAAGGAATTAATTATAAAGCCTAGATATTTTCAGCTATGGAGAATTTAACATTTACGTTAACAAAAAAAATTGTAACCATCTGTTTGATAATGGTTTCGATTGGATTAATTGCCTTAGCCTATGGCTTTTTTGCGGGATTGGGAGGTGAACGTATTTCGGCAAACATTTTGCTGAACAATTACTATTTCCTTGGCATGGGATTGATCGGGCTATTTTTTGTAGCAGTGCATGCCATTGCCGAATCGGGCTGGCAGGTAAGTGTGCAGCGAATCGGTGAAGCAATGAGTACATTCATACCCGTTGCTGGTGTACTGATGCTGCTGTTTTTCGCCTTTGGTGGGTTACATTCCATTTACCACTGGACACATCCTGAACATATGGATGAGATTCTGTTAAATAAAGCACCTTATCTGAATGTCCCCTTTTTCTATATCCGGTTCTTTATCTACTTCATTGTATGGAGTTTACTTGCCTGGTACATCCGTAAATCATCACGAAACCTTGACAGTTTAAATGACATTAGCTATTTCCACAAATTAAGAAAATTCTCTGCCATATTCATTGTTTTCTATGCCATCAGCAGTGTTATGTCATCGTGGGATTGGTTGATGTCGATTGATGCACACTGGTTCAGTACGTTGTATGGCTGGTATGTGTTCATGAGTATGCTGGCGAGTGGTGTTGCCATGATTATCATTATCCTGTATATTCTGAAGAGGAATGGATATATGACCCATATCAACAACGAACACATTCATGATCTGGGAAAATACCTATTTGGGTTCAGTATTTTTTGGGCTTACCTTTGGTTTTCACAATATATGTTAATCTGGTACGCAAATATCCCCGAAGAAACTGTTTATTATTCGGAAAGGATGCTCCATTTCAAGCCATTATTCATTGCAAATGCAATTGTTAATCTGGCGTTTCCTCTCTTGTTACTTATGACACGTAATTCCAAAAGAGTTTTCTGGTCGCTGATACCGGTTGCAGTTATCGTTTTTATCGGGCACTGGATCGATCTTTATCAGTTGATTATGCCGGGTGCAGTAGGTGGAGAAAAGGCCGGCATCGGATTTCTTGAAATTGGACTTACCATCGGATATGTTGGTTTGTTTTTTCTGGTAGTTTTCTACTCATTGACGAAAGCGCCTCTGGCTCCGAAAAATCACCCTTTCTACAAAGAAAGCATGGATTATCATACAAATTATTGATAATTAAATATTTAACTACAAAATCAATAATTCACTTTTGCAAAACAAGATACAAATATGAAAAACCTACTAAAATTGATGATGATGTTCACAATTACTTTGTGGCTTTCGTCATGCAATAAAGATAAAAACAATCCGGGTTATACTTTTGTCCCTGATATGGCTTATACGACAGCATCAAAATCGTACAGCGCGAGCAATGTTTTCGCAAATGGTTTGACCATGCAGGCTCCCCCGGTTGGAACCATTCCGAGGGGTGCAAGTGTTTATCCTTACAAGGCGAAATCGCCTGATGACCAGTTGAAAGCCGGTTTGGAACTGATGAACCCGATCGAAGCAAGCCCGGCTAACCTCGCCGAAGGAAAGCGTCAATACGAAATCTATTGTATTAACTGTCATGGCGTTGGCGGCAATGGCGATGGTTATCTTTATACAAGTAAGCTGTTTCCGGCCAAACCCCGTTCGCTGATCGAACCATTCGTGCAAACCAAACCTGATGGTGAAATATTCCATATCATAACGGTTGGTTCACTCTCGACCCTGATGGGAGGACATGGTAGCCAGATCGCTCCTGATAACCGCTGGAGAATTGTAAACTATGTGCGGACATTGGCGAAATAAAAATAGTAAACATTGATTTACAAGTATTTATAATTAACCTCTTGTCGTTTCAGATGAGAGGTTTTTCATATCAATCCACATGAAAATTGATAAAAATACCGTTGCAACTTTATCTTATACACTCACCGATAATGATACTGAGGCCGTGCTTCAGCTGATCAATGAAGAAAAACCTGAAGAGTTTATGTTTGGGCAGGGCCTGATGATCGATTTTTTTGAAGACAGCCTGATCGGTTTACAAGAAAACGACAGCTTCGATTTTGTTATCAACTGCGATCAGGCATACGGACCGGTTGATCCGGGCGCTATTTTCGATCTCCCAAACAGTTCTTTCGCAAATGAGGATGGAACATTTGAAGAAGGGGTATTACAGATTGGCAATGTTTTCCCGATGCAGGATAACGAAGGTTACCGTCATTATGGTAAGATGATAAAATTAATGGAAGAGAGTGTTACCATGGATTTCAATCATCCGTTGGCCGGAAAAGACCTGCGATTCAGGGGCAAAATCGCCGGGGTCAGAAAATCAGAAACACATGATCATGCGCATCATAGTCATGAATAAATTGGTGACTGGTTACTGGTTACTGGTTACTGGTTGCTGGTTAC
>JABFQW010000136.1 GCA_013141455.1 Bacteroidales bacterium | reverse complement strand
AGGAATATCTTCGTAAAAAAGAGTAATTACCAAATTTCAAGCCTTGTTAAGGAGCTATATCTCTTATCCTGAACATTTCCAGATTCTATCATCCACAAAGGATCGGTCCGTCAAAATTCATGATGTTTATAAAAAGTTAATAACCCTTCTGAAATTAGGCCCACCTCCTTATAAATTAGCTTAATTTTGCTGTCCGATAACACGAAATAAAGATGTTAACGGTAACCAAAACAAATAAGTCAAAATCAGGTTTACAGAGAGTTTTATCAATTTCATTGATATTGCAGACGGCATTAGCCGTCTTTTTTTTGCCTTTTCCAAAAGAAATCATTAACAACGAATAATACATGAAAAACCGAAGTTTAGTCTCCATCAATGATTACAGTAAGGAAGAAATCATCCGGATTTTGGATCTTGCCGAAGAGTTCGAGAAACAGCCACACCAGAACCTGCTGAACGGGCGTGTGATTGCTTCTCTTTTTTTTGAACCCTCAACCCGTACAAGGCTTAGTTTTGAAACTGCAATTCAACAACTTGGCGGTAATGTAATAGGATTTGCCAGTGCAGCATCGACCAGTGTTTCAAAAGGTGAATCGCTAAAGGATACAATTTTGATGGTATCAAATTACTCCGATCTTATTGTGATGCGTCACCCGGTTGAAGGTTCGGCACGGTACGCAAGTGAGGTGTCGGCTGTGCCGATCATCAATGCCGGTGATGGTGCAAACCAGCATCCTACACAATGTCTGCTCGATTTGTATTCGATCCGAAAAACCCAGGGAACACTTGATAATCTTGACGTTACATTTGTCGGCGATTTAAAATACGGACGGACCGTACATAGCAATGTTATCGCTTTATCGAAATTCAACACAAAATTTCATCTCGTTTCACCACCTGAACTCAAGCTCCCGAGTGCAGTGAAACGTCACATCAAAGAAGCGAACCTAAGCTATGAACAATACACTGATTTTTTGGAGGTTATACCAAAATCAGACATTATTTATATGACCCGGATTCAACGTGAACGTTTCCCCGATCCATTGGAATATGAAAAAGTAAAAAACGCATACATACTCGAGAATGCTATGTTAGATAATTCAAGGGATAATGTGAAGATTCTGCATCCGCTTCCACGAGTAAATGAAATCAGTACCGATGTCGATTCCAATCCGAAAGCATATTATTTCCAACAGGCGCTTAACGGTGTCTTTGTTCGCCAGGCACTGATTGCAACCATTATGGGGGTTAAGTAACCACAACTAAAAAATATACAAAATGAATAAAAGAAAAGAACTTATCGTTTCAGCCATCAGTAATGGCACGGTAATCGATCATATACCCGCTGAAAGTGTTTTTCAGGTTTTTAAAATGCTTGAGCTTGATAAGACGAATCATCAGGTATATTTTGGAACAAACCTCCAAAGCAAAAAATATGGTCGTAAAGGAATCATCAAAATAAGTGATACCTATTATAAGGATGAAGTAATTAACAAAATAGCCCTGGTAGCTCCTACTGCCACGCTGATCGAAATACGCGATTATGAAGTATTTAGTAAGGTGTCGGTGAGCATCCCTAAAACTATCGAAGGCATTGCCAAATGTTTTAACCCCAATTGCGTTACCAACAAGGAGGATGTGAAAACAAAATTTGAGGTGTTAACCGATGAAACTGGTAATTTAAAATTAGCATGCCATTATTGCGAAAAAACTACCACTAAAAATAATATGGTTTTCTTTTAGCACGTATTGAATATAACTAAAATCAGTGTTGGCGATAAGCAAACACTGATTTTTTTTGTAATATTATCAATTGATAACAACATAATTAACAGATTGATTGACAAGCATATAATCAAGAAATTTGGAATTTCTGAGAAAAAATCAAGAGACAGCTACATCGAACAGCTCATCGCTGAAGGCGAACATCAGCAACTTGATTTCAAATTTGAGATTTCCGATAGCCGTAAAATTGCCAGGTCATTGGTAGCCTTTGCAAATACTGATGGTGGTAAATTATTGGTTGGGGTAAAAGACAATGGTGCTATTGCGGGGGTGCGTTCCGAAGAAGAGTATTATATGGTGGAGGCGGCGGCAACCATGTATTGTTTTCCTGAAATAAAGTTTAATTCGCATGAATTCAACATTCAGGGTAAAATGGTTCTTGAAATAACAGTCAGTAAAAGCATGAATCAGAAATATAAAGCTCCGGATAAAAACAATGAACCAAAATATTATGTGAGGGTTGGCGATCAGAATCTATTGGCACATCCAATTCAGATACAAGTCTGGAAGTTAAATGATGAAAAAAAACAAGCAAAATTTTGCATAACAAAAAACGAAAGATTTGTTCTTAATTATCTGATAAACAATCCGGTCAGTAATTATACCACGCTCATTGAAGCTATGGGATTATCAAAATTCAAAATCAATAGCATTCTGGCCTATCTTGTTTATTTTGGCGTTATCAGTATCAGGATGACGGAGAAAGAATTAAGTTTCATCCTTAACGGGAAAATGCCCGACATCGAAAGTTTGGAGTCATTTAAGATAGATTAACAGCTATCATCGCGAAAATGTCTAATTTTACGATTGATTTTGAAGAGTGTCCATCATTAGTAATGTATAACCGGGCTCAAAAATATTAGCTAATTTGATTTAGTAAATGTAAAAATGAAAAAAGCAACTTTTACTGTTATATTATTGATTTTTGGAATGATACATGGCTATAGCCAGTTTATGTTCAACGACTTATACAACCCTTCAAGTCGTTTCGTGACCGAGAACACTACCGATAAATCGCCAAAAGTAAGGATCGGTATGAGTAGCACCTATTTTAATACATCCTATGGAACCTCAGTTTTCGGCACTAATATCTCACCCTCGGTATCCTTCAAACTGAAACCAAAATTACACCTCGTTACAGGTATGAGTTATCAAACTTACTTCGTGAATACGAATAAATTAGTTGTAGCAGAGGCGAATCAACTCAATCATGCCGCAACTATTTCAGTAGGAACAATTTATATATCAGGTATTTACGAATTGAATCCAAAAACAACAATTCGTAGTACTGCATGGAAACAATTTGATCTTTCCTCACCAAAAACAACTTTAAATCCCAGGGCGACCAATTTTGAAGCTGAAGGAATAAATGTTGGAATAAATTATAAAGTGAACGATCATTTTCAGATCGATGCCTCCATCGACTATTCCAATGGATACAATCCTTACAGGTCAACTTACCAGGGATTTGGCAATTACAGCAGTTCTCCTTTTGGTGGTTTCTGATTTCTGAACCTTTACGATTGACAGATGCTTATATTTTTATCACCTTCGAAAACGATGGTTTCACATAAAGTAAATGTGTATCCTGAATTTACAGAGCCCGTTTACGCTGAAAAAGCATTACAATTGGTGGCGATACTCAGAAAGTATGATGTAAATAAATTATCCAATCTACTGAATATCAGCCAAAATATTGCCCAAACAAGTTACGAGCGTTATCATACATTCCTAACTGATGTTTCAGATAAAAACGCCTTACAAGCCATTTATTCTTATACAGGAGACGCCTATACATCCCTTGACGCAGGTCACTTAACCAAGGAAAATATTGAATTTGCGCAAAAACATGTAAGAATTCTTTCAGGGTTGTACGGATATCTGCGTCCGCTTGATCTTATTCAACCTTATCGACTCGAGATGGCGACTAAATTGAAAGTCGGAAAGTCAGCTAATTTATACGCTTTCTGGAAAAGCAGTATCCGGGATGCTGTTAAAAGAGACCTTGAAGAACAAAAAACCAATATAATCATCAACCTTGCATCAAACGAATATTTTAGAGGCATTGATCTAAAAACAATTGATTGTAAGATAGTTACACCCATTTTTCTGGATGAAGTAAACGGAAAGCATAAAATTGTAAGTGTTTTTGCGAAGAAAGCCAGGGGTAAGATGACGGCGTTTATCATCAAAAATAAACTTGATAATACCGAATACCTGAATACTTTTCATGAAGACAGGTACCTGTTTAATCACAATTTATCCAGTAAGTTCAGTCCTGTTTTCACGCGTTAAATGAATGTAGCTTCAATAGATAATTGAAGCTATGTTCCCAATTCACTTAATTCTATTCAAAATTCAATCTATTCTAAAGCAATCAGTCAATGATTTTCCATTAGTTGTTTCTATTGAAAAACTTGATATATTTCCCTAAACAGTATAATTGAGGTAATCATAAAAAATGTTTTCAGTCCTACATAAATGACTTTCAACTTATTAAAAAATAATTCATTTTTTTTCCACAAATAATTTGGAGGATAAGAAAAAGGGTGTACTTTTGCACTCCCAATGACACACAAAGGGAAAGCGGAAGAAGGGAAGAGAGTGTGGAAAATGGGAATAAGTTCTTTGAAAGCTTG
>JABFQW010000006.1 GCA_013141455.1 Bacteroidales bacterium | reverse complement strand
TACATAATTATTGCTGACCGGATTCCAGATGTAAAAGGCATCCTGTACATTGGTTTTTGTCCAGCCTGTGGCTGCATCCCAATCGATGGCCGAAGGGTAGGGGTTTGGTACCAGATTGAATTCGTCCACGGCATCAGTAGGTGTAGAAGTTGTAAATGTGCCGCTATTTAACTGACCTGCGAAGGATATTGTTGTATTCGTGTTGGGATAAAACACCATATAGCCCTTGTTTATAGCTAAGGGTGTGGAAGTTGAACTGCCCAGCGAAACCCATGTCTGGGTGGTGGCATCAAATTCGTACAGGTACATCGAATTGAATTGGGCCGATGTAACCGGGGCACTTAATGGAATGGAAACGAGATGGAAATCGAATGTTCCGTTGATAACCGTATTTCCATCAATGTATCTCTCGATGGTGGCATCAACATTGGCTGTATTGTGTATCAGTGAAGCAGTACCCGTAGCATCCGATTTTAGTAAAAGTCCTGTTACACCGGCGTTATTGGTCAGTGTGCCGTTTACGGTCAATGCCTTTCCGTAGTTAATTGTAAGTACTGCACCAGCTTCGATTGTCAGGTTGTTGCATTGAGCCGGGTTTGTTATTGACTGATTGATTAATGGGGCGTTCGTTACATTCGGGATGATCACATTTGTCGAGGCAAACGGAATACCTTCTGGGTTCCAGTTCGTCGAAGTATTCCAGTCGTTGTCGGTTGTACCCGTCCAGGTTAACGTTGACACTTCGTAGGCGCCGATGGTTGGCGCTGTCAGACTACGTGGTGCACCCGTGATATCGGTAGTAAAACCACTGATAGGGGTTCCGGCTCCAATGGTAGCAGAACCCGCAACAGGTAACAAATTTGTGGTAGAAGTAAACTGAGGGTCAGAACCAATTGAAGCTGCTTCAAGTCCGGTGGCGGTCTGCCATTCGGTCAAAGTTGAATAGGTTGTGCCTGCATTATATGCTAAAAAATTATTGGTACCGCCTGTGATATAATAATCATTGTAATCAGAAGAACCCAAAGTTCCCGAAATCGCATAAATACAATACTTAGGAGTAGTTCCGGCAGTAGAGAAATTGGCAAAAATGTTATTCTTTAAATTCAGAATACCATATCCACCCCAGTAGAAATTGGCTGTTGGCGGGAATTCATCTTCATTAATACTGACTGAGTTGTAATGAAAATTACCAGTTCCGGCTCCCAGATTACCCGAGGCAAGACCAAAAGTGATACCCTGAACTACCATTGCTACCAGATCAGGAGAAGTGCTTCCGTGTTGCAATGCACTAATTGAATTATTATAAAAATCACAGGACCCAGTGGTATAAACATCGGCACGCATTCCATACACGGTTGAAGAATATGCCGAACCGTATGAGGTGATATTATGGATATTATTATTATATACCTGGTTTAGTGTGCCTTTCATTACCTCCATATATAAACCATAGAGTGCAAAATTTCCTTCAACACTTACATTTCTGATTTCATTGTTGAACACACTAACGTCCTGTACATTATTAATCCTGATACCATGTGTCGGACCCGATCCGTTTCCGATATCGTTGGCTGAAGCAGCACCGATTGTATTATTGGAAACGAAACAGTTAAGGTCGGGTTTACCTAAATTACCTTTCAGATAAATACCTGAAAAGGCATTTCGTATATAATTATTATCGAATGTATTGTATGAATTTACACCGGTTACGTTCGTTGGGGTTACGGCTACATTTTGGTAAATACCCTTCGAATTTAAATTTGACCGGTTGAGGGTAATAGTACAATTTTTAATAGTGACATGCTGAGCTCCGTTGGTACCATTCTGATTATAAATATAATAACCGATTTCTAAATTCGTACCTGAACTGATTTCGATATCGATTCCATCAAAAGTGATATAGTCACCACCTCTGATCGCAATACCGGCATCAGTGGTGGTACCGGCACCTGGTGACGAAATAACCGGGTTTGAACCAGCGCCTGATCGTTGAAAAACGACCGGATTTGCTAACGTGCCGGTTGCGGTGATGATAGGGCAGTTTTCGGGAAATACTTCCCCGGCAGCTACATTAAAGGTTACTCCTCCGGCGCCGACTCCTGAAGTGTTCAGGGCATTGATCGCTAAGGTAAAGGTCGCATAATCTCCACCAGTCGGCTGAATGGTTTTGACGCCGCTAAGTTGCCCCCAGCTGACACCTGAAATAAAAAGTGCTAAAAACAATAAGAGTAAATTTTTCATTTTCATAAGGATGTTTTAGTTAATTATTCGTGATGTTTTGTCCAGATTCAAATTCAAAAATTGTTCAATACATTGAACCGATCTTAAGTTAAGGTTAGTTATCGGTTCAATTATAAAGTCACAAATGTCATTTGCATTTATTGGAATAAAAAATTATCCGTCACGACAATGTAATAACCTGAGGCGAAAATCATCTGTACAATTTATGTACAATCACAGGTAGATATTTGATAATGAATGTGTTGTATTTGAATCAAGTATTCGGGATTTTGCAATGGAATTCGATCAGAAAGGTGTTTCTGATTCATAAATAACGAATAACCAATATAAAACGGCAGTTTAAATTTGAGATAGGAAGGTTACAAGATTGGTTTCGGAGCTGGGTAAAGCTAATTTTTTACGAAGTCTGTATCGTGCACGATCTATCGATGGCAGTTGTTGACCGGTAAGTTCCGCGATATCTTTTGTTGACATATTCAGACGGAGGAATGCACATAACTTTAACTCGTTCTGGGTTAAATCGGGATACGATTTCAGCAGCTTTTCGTAAAATCCGGCATGTACTTCCTGAAAACGCATCGAGAACTCATTGAGCATCTTATCGTTGGTGCTGTTACGTAATTCCCGGCTTATTTTCGAAATGGCAGTTTTTGTATCATTCGCCTTCTCGTTCAGTTCGAGGTGTACGAGCTTATCTGAAATTTCAGAAAGCATCTCATTCTTTTTAATCAGTGATATCAGATTAACGCTGAGTTCCCTGTTTTTTATATCTAACTCCGATTCTATTTTATCTTTCTCAAGCAAGATGAACCTGGATTTGAGTTTGTGCCGCGAAAAAATCAAACCCAGAATAACTAATCCGGATATCAGGCTGAAAATGATAATCAGCATGATCGTATTTTTTGTTTGTTGGGCTAATTGTCGTTCAAACTCCTTCTTCTCATAAATATATTGAAGCTCAAGTTTCGATAAGAGTTTCTGTTTCTGGTTGGCAAACAGGCTGTCACCAGCCGATTTCTCGATCATAACATAGGAATAGGCATTTGCTGTATCTCTTCGCTCTGTGTAAATATTACTGAGTGCTTCTGCAGCCGAGTAAATGATGCGGTCATAACCCTGACTCTGACCTTCTTTCAAACCGAGTTTAAAATACTCGATACCCTTATCTGTTTTTTTTGCATCATGATAACAAAATCCAAAATTAAGATAGCACTCAGCCATATGCAGGCGATTATCTAATTCGGTAAACAAATCCAATGCCTGTTGAAAACTAATAAGTGCATTATCAAAATCGGCGCTGTTCAACTGGCCATAGCCGATATTCATGATGTTGGTACCCTGTCCGAGTTTATCACCCAGGTTGATATTTATTTCGAGTGCCTTGCGTAGGAATGTGTTCGCGGTATCGTATTTCTGAAGGTCCTGATAGACCACGGCAATATTGTTGTATTGCCGTTTTATGGCTTGTTGATTTTGAATTTCAAGCGCAATAGTCAGGGCATCGTTGAAATAATTGAGTGCTTTTTTATGATCACGCAGCGAAAAGAAATCCATGCCGATATTACCCAAAGAGTGCGATATACCTTCTTTATAGCCAATTTTCTCGTTTAATTTTAAACTTTTAAAAAAGTAACCCGAGCTTTTATCATAATCACCAAGTTCGTTATAGATGGTGCCGATCAAACTTAATGAATTCGCCAGTTCCTTATCATAATTCAGATCCTCGGCCAACTCTCTCGATTTTTGGGCATATTCCATTGCCAACTCATATTCACTGCTTCTGAAATAATAATTACCCATAATCAGCATCGTTTTCAGTCTGCCGGTAGTATAATCTGCTTCCTGTGCAATTTGGTTTGCTCTTTTAGCAAATTCTAATGCGTTTTCGAGATATTGATTTTCAGGATCTTCCAGAAATTTGATGATGGCATCAACCTTCCTGTTCGGTTCTTTCAGGGCACGTAATACCGAATCGAGGCTGTCTGTTTTCACATAATGCTGTGTTTCAGCGAATTGAATGCTGAAAAAATATATGAATAAAAAAATTAATAAGCCCGATCTCATCAATACAACGAATTTATTGGATGAAGTTACAATGATGTCAAAATTACTGTAAAAATCAATATAACTCCAAATCGTATTCTCCGAAACTGGTTTTGTAGCCCGAGAAAGATGGAAAAAGGATTGTTTACATAATTAAAAAGGGCTACCTAAATGTAGCCCTTTTCGTCCGGACGGTATGTCCTTGTAAGCAAATTGTAACTAAATCAAAACAAAGGTTTTCTTTATTCTATGATCACTGATCGTATTAATGTTTCGTTATTGCCGGTTACTTTGATAATGTAGTTTCCGGCCTTTACCTGTTGAACCGGTATTATCAATGTTCCCATTGATTTTACGTCATGGTTTTCATATACAGCTATGCCCATATTGTCGAACAACGTAATATCCAATATAGCCTGGTTATCCATCAGTTTGATCGTTATATTTTTGTTTGCCGGGTTTGGATAAACGAGCAATCTGGTGGCTGATTCTGAAATACCAAGGCATTCGTCAACCGTAAATTCGATACTTGTCTGGTTTGAGCAAAACTCAGCATCCGTATAGGTGTAGCTAATAAGGTGATTACCAGCTCCGGCAACAGCCTGATCGAAAATATTACCGCTAACACCGTCACCTGAATAGACGCCACCTTCGGGTAAACCCCCAGTTAATGTAATCGGGCCCCAATCCTCGATACAAACCGTGGTTGGATCGGTATAATTCCAGCTAACTTCGGGTAATGGATTCACGATGGCAACAATCGCGTTTGATGTTACCGGGTTCTGCGAAACACACCATTCGCTTGAAGTGAGAACCAATGATACGATATCACCATTTTCAGGAGTATAAGCAAATGTCGGAGCATTTTCTCCGGTAGCTGCCTCGTTCAAGTACCAACTGTATTCAGGTTGATCACCACCATTCGTGGTTGTGGCGGTAAATGTCATAACATCGCCTGCACAAACATCGTTTTTGTCAACATCAATAGTGACGGTTACTTCAATAGGCTCACTAACCTGTATCTGTATGATATTTGATTGTACCGGATCGTTTACGACACATTCGAGTGAAGAGGTTAATAAGGCATACACCTCATCATTATTGGTCGGAATATAGGTTAAGACCGGGCCGGTTTCGCCATTTTCGACATCGTTCACAAACCATTGATACACTGGTGAGTCTCCTCCTTCAGATGGGGTGGCTGTGATAACGACTGGTGATCCCTGGCAAACATTGTTCTGACCGGCTTCTATCGAAATACTGGCATCGGCTGTAAGTGTGGGGGTTACGGTTAGTAGACGTGCCGGACCGTTTCCCCAGCCGTTTGAAGGTGTTACTTTTACCCAACCGGTGAAAGTACCAACTGTTACAGTAATTGAATTGGTATTCTGTCCGGCGGTGATGATCCAGTCCTGAGGTACTTCCCAGGTATAGTTGACTTCAGGAACATTTGTTACGCTATAGATTTGTGTTGAGCCAATACAGGGCGATTCATTACCTACGATCGGATCGGGTTCAGATGGAGCATCGCCCGACAATGCCCTGCGATACGCTGCAGCACCAGTAAAAAAGTTATTTGCAAATAAATAATTTCCGGCAACTGCCAATGACGTTGCGTAAGGGAGTGACTCAAAACCTTCATTAAATTCTGTCCAGTGTGCACCCTGATCCGTTGATTTATATATTCCTCCCGGAATGAATTCCGATCCTATCTGTTCAAGTGTGGCTGTATATACTTCGTCTCCGTTGAAAACTAATTTACTGTGGGTTCTGTCAGGAATACTAATGTTACTCCAATGGGCGCCATTGTCTGATGAATGAAAAACACCTCCTCCGGTGGAGTAGATATCCGAACCATTAAAAAACAACGAAATACCCGGGTTTAAAGGGAAACACGGACTCCAGTTCAAACCATTATCCGTAGAGATGAAACTTCCGTTTACAGTTCCAGCATACATAGTGTTACCTACTTGATTTATAGATCCGGGCGCTACATAACAACCAGCGGTTTGACTCCAGGTTTCACCATTATCCAACGAATAAAAAATACCATAGGCATCACCCTGGAAGCCTCCACCTGCAAAAATTGTATCTCCTTTCGATAAAAAAGTAGAAGGCGCTTCCCATGTTAGATTTACAAATTCTGGAAGTTCAGTCCAGGTAAGGCCACCGTCAGATGAACGGTAAAAATCGCTGTATTGGTAGCTGCAAAACAGATAGTTTCCATGTTCCCATGGTCCTGCGCTCAAGGTACCCATATTCAGTGAGGTCCAGTTTTCACCGAAATCAGACGTGTGAAACAGATGCGAGTTCATTTCTGCATACACATCATCTCCGATGTTGGTAATCATATTTGAATGATAGCCCGGTAATTGATCATAGACAGCCGTCCATGTTGATAAATTATCTGTTGAACGGTAAATCTGCATTTCACCGGCTGTATAAACATCTGTAAATCCCTGGTATAGTACGGAAATATTTTGAATCGGCAAATCACTGTTCAAAGCCGACCAGTTCAACTGACCACTGTAACTGGAAACATAAATTCCTGAAATACCACCACAATAGATCAGATTATCTTTCACCATCAGGCCATTCCAGAAATTTACCGGTAAGCCGGTAGATTCATTCGTCCAGGTATTGCCATTGTTGGCTAACCGGAAAACTCCTGCAAAAGTGATCGGATATACACCTGTTCCTTCTGCAACTACAAAGACATCATCACCGGCAACGACTAACTTTTTGAAGTTTCTGTGCGCTATTTCATAGGCATTACCTAAACCGGTATTTACCGTTGTCCATGTTTCGCCATGATCAGCCGACCTGAATATTCCATGGTTATTTGTGCTGGCATACAGGTATGATCCGCTTACGACTAACGATTGGATTGGCGCAGGATTTTGAGAACTAAATCCCGGTATATTGTTATTTTTTGATATCCAGTTTAAACCGTTATCTGTCGAAACATAAAGACCCATATTCCCTGCCCCATATAAATAGCTTCCATCATTTACAAAAACAGTGGGAACATAAGTGTCATTATAATTGGTTTGTATCCAGGTATCACCATTGTTATCAGAACGATACACTTTAAATCCGGCAGCAGCAAGTAAATAGTTTCCAGATGAACCCATGGTTGGCACATCGAGTCCCATGTTTACTGTGGATAATCCGTTATTGCAACTGCTCCAGCTAAGTCCATCATCTGCCGAGCGGTAAATTCCATGCGCATAATAACCACCGCCTGTCCCAATGAAAATATAAGAACTGTTTTCGATAAAACACTGAACTCTTTCTCCATAAGGACCATTGGTAGGTTCCCAGGTTTGAGCAGACAGGGTTTCAATGCCCACGACAAAAATCAGAAAAGCATTGAACCACAAGATAAAGTTTAATTTTTTTTTCATAGATGCTTATTTAATTGTTAATGTTAATTTGAATCAGCTATGTTATAGTGTTGCTATTTCCGTTTCAGAATAATGTGAGATTCTCTCTCTCAACGCTGAATCCAGTTTCATTGCGCAAAATTGATATTCTAATCTGGCATATAAAAAAAATCGACCCCGACATTGTAATAACCTGATACGAAAACCATCTGTACATTTTATGAACAATCTTATTTATGTGATTGGTATTGAACAGTATAACTTAAGGTTCGTAGAACAGTTCATTTTATATAGAAAGAAGATAATTCGTTGAGCTATGTAGGTGCAAACTTGTATTGATTTGCAGTTAAAAATAAAAAGGGCAGCCCTGAGACTACCCTTTTTTTAGATCAGGAAAATACATCGTCCAACTTCCGTTCCGTACCCTGATAAACCTGACCTATCAACCTGTAACACGCTTTCAGCCTGTTCAGGTCACAAAGCAACTAAATCAAAACAAAGGATTTCTTTATTCAATGATCACTGATTTTATTACTGTTTCGTTATTGCCGGTCACTTTGATTGTGTAGTTTCCGGCCTTTATATGTTGAACCGGTATTATCACTGTTCCCATTGATTTTACGTCATGGTTTTCATATACAGTTATGCCCATATTGTTGATCAATGTAATATCCAGGATCGTCTGGTTATCCATCAGTTTGATCGTCATATTATTGATTGCCGGGTTTGGATAAACGAGCAGTCTGGAGGTCGCTTCTGAAATACCAAGGCATTCGTCAACCGTAAATTCGATACTTACCTGGTTTGAGCAAAAGTCTGCATTGGTATAGGTATAGCTAATAACGTGATTACCTGCACCCGCAACAGCCTGATTGAAGATGTTACCACTTACGCCATCGCCTGAATAAATACCTCCTTCGGGAAGTCCGCCTGTTAATGTAATCGGACCCCAATCCTCGATACAAACCGTGGTTGGATCGGTATAATTCCAGCTAACATCGGGTAGCGGTTTCACGATGGCAACAATCGCGTTTGATGTTACCGGATTTTGCGAAACACACCATTCACTTGAAGTGAAAACCAATGAAACGATATCACCATTTTCTGGTGTATATGAGAAAATCGGAGCATTTTCACCGGCAACTGCCTCGTTCACGTACCAACTGTATTCAGGTTGTTCACCACCATTCGTTGTTGTGGCGGTAAATGTCATAACATCGCCCGCACATACATTGTTTTTGTCAACATCGATAGATGCGATTACATCAATGGCTTCAGTTACCTGTAACTGCAGGGTGTTTGATTGTACAGGGTTATTGGTTACGCAGCTGAGTGATGAAGTTAACAACGTATATACCTCATCGTTATTGGTTGGAATATAGGTTAATACCGAGCCGGTTTCTTCATTTTCGATTCCATTCACAAACCATTGGTAAACGGGTGTTTCGCCGCCTTCGACAGGCATTGCAGTAATAATGGCTGTTGATCCGCTGCAGAAAATATCCTGATCTGCTGCGATCGAAACTTCTGCTTCTACTGCTGTGGTTGGAACAACAGCCAGGAACTGGGTAGGTCCGCTTCCCCAGCCATTCGATGGAGTAACCAATACCGCGCCGGCCTGAACACCAATCGTCACATTGATTGAATTGGTTCCGTTACCCGACAGAATGGTCCAATCGGAAGGAACCTGCCAGGCATAGGTCACGCCGGGAACATTGGTTACACTATAAGTTTGGTTCGAACCGATGCAGGGAGTTGCCGTGCCAACGATTTCATCCGGCTGTTCAGGAACTGAGCCTGATAAAGCCCGTCGGTAAATCGGAGCGCCCAATGAGGGTGCAAAATTATTGGCAAACAGATAATTACCTGAGACCACCATGGATGTTGTGTTGGGCGAAACTGTAAATCCATCATTCATTGGAATCCAGTTATCGCCGTTATTTGATGATTTATAAATACCTGATTTTGTTCCGGCATAGATATCATTGCCATTGATTACCAATGAACCGATATCCAGATTACCAAGTCCATTATTTACAAGGGTCCATGTAGTGCCATTGTCAGCAGAGCGATATATCCCGACTGCCTGGAGATTTGGATCTTCATAAAAATTACTTGTGCCTGCATAAATATAGGTAGTGTCGGTTGCCATGGCGCGGATAGGAATATTACCCATCGCTGTATTGCAGGTGGTCCAGTTCACGCCATTGTCTATAGATTTTAGTACCCCGATATTCAAAGTTCCTGCATAGAGTGTAGTACCGTCATTAGTGAGATCAAGTATGTTATTTCCCCAAAAGCCACCCAAATCCAACAAGGTTGAGGGTGTCCAGCTTATACCGTTGTCATTTGAATAGTAAATTGTTTCACAGCAGGTTATGGTTGCAAAAAGTGTTGATCCCATCGAATGAAAATAGCACAAGCCACCGAAATCATAAATTAAATCCCAGGTTTCACCATTATCAGCCGAACGGAAAATTCCTTCAGCTTTCCATAAAAACAGATATCCGTTAAAAGGGTAGGGGGCACCAACCATATTACCCATATCCCAGGATTCGCCAAAATCGGATGAACGATAAAAATAACCGTTGCCAACTCCCGAGGTAGCAGCAAACAAATCAGTTCCGCCTGCTGAATACACTGTTGCATTTAATCCAAGCATGCCATCAAAAGATGTGGTCCAGGTTGCAGTATTATCGGTAGATATACAAACGCCTCTTTCTGTTGAAGCAAAGATATCTGAACCACTGCCAAAAAGTTTTACTAAATTTAAATCCGAGGGAGTAATATCCTGAAGCGTCCAACTGATTGTACCAGCCAGTTCAGAACGATAAAGACCAGTCAGAGTAGTGATATAAACGTAGCTATCTTTTATGAGGATTGACCTGATATATTTGGATTGAAAGTTGGGTAAACCGTTTACCTCATTGGTCCAGTTGTTGCCATTATCGCGCAAACGGAAAACACCCTGTCCGAATGTCCCGGCAAAAATGTCCCCGTTTTCGAACACAAGGCTGTTGAAGTTTCTTTGGCTCAGTTGTGAAGGGGTTCCTAATCCACCATTCACCGTGGTCCAGGTTAGTCCGTTATTGGTGGAACGGAAGATACCTTTTTGATTGGTTCCGGTATAAAGGGTTGTTCCATTCATTACAAATGATTGTATTTCGGGTACACTTGGCGGGCTAATTCCTTGAAAACCTTCGTTTTGCGAAGCCCAGGTAAGTCCATTATCTGTCGAAACATACAATCCTGACGAGCCACCGGCCAATAAATCGGATCCGATACTGTAAAAAGCATTGGGAACATACGTACCACTATAATCGCAGACTGACCAGTTGTCACCATTATCGGCTGTACGGTAGATACCTTGGCCTGTTGAAGCAACGATATATGATCCGCTTACAGCAAGTGCATAGATGTCTTTTCCCATACCAACATTACTCAGACCATTGTTTACGGTTGTCCAGTTTGCTCCGTGGTCAGCTGAGCGGAAAACTCCTTTTGCAAACACACCTCCCGATGATCCTGCAAACAGATAAGAATCGTTTTCGGCAAAACACTGTACCGGTCCGCCATACGGCCCGTTGGTAGGCTCCCAGGTTTGGGCCTGCAACGATTCGATGCTCAGGAAAAAAAACAGCAAAGCACTGAATAACAGAGTAAAATTCAGATTTTTTTTCATAGATGTTTATTTAATTGTTAATGATTAATTTGAATCAGTTTGTTTTGTTAAAATTGGGTAATCAGAACAGAATGGAATAAATGAAAAGGGTTAAGGAAATATATCTGATAGATAAATTGTTATTTTTCAGACAATTAATGATTTTTAATTTGCTTACCAATACATACAAATTCACTGTTTTCTCCTCATTTTTGTTTACCTGATCATTCATTTCTGACTTTTTTTTTATAATGACAAAGGTCATTCTCCTCATCAGGAAAAAAAAATAATTCACCACGACATTATACTTACCAGGAAATAAATCCATCTGTACAATTTATGTACAAATGAACATATATAATTGATATTTAATATATTAGTAATCTATTTCTATATCGAAACAAAATCCTTTCTTTGGGTCTGTCTTCGCTATGAACCTGCAAAATCTTGAAATAGAAAGGTGTTCATCGAGAATAGATTCCTATCCGTTTGTTTCAACCAGATCATTGAACAAACAGTGATCCTGTCGAACAACCGGAGAATGATAGTTCATGACAAAATTTATAATAATAGGTTATCGTGCATATATTCAGCTAGTTAAAAAAAGTGAAAAAGAAACTTGTTTATTAATAAAACTTACTTCTACTTTTGCAGTTCACAAATAAGAACAATGAATCACAGCGCTCAAAATATTTTAAACGTTTCCTGCGACACAGTTATGTGTTGTACGGTGTACGTTTGATTTCCGGAGAGCCTTATAATAAAATATTATTCAGATCAGGCTTTCCGTTAACGGGAAGCCTTTTTTTTATCATTCTAGAACTTTTGTCATGATAGATCAGTCCAAATTCATTCCTTCCGCAGTTCAAAACTGTATGTGTTGCTGTTTGTGTTTACAAATGCGGAAAGGCAAACCTATGTGTTGTTGAATTTGTTGTAAAAGCAGATCACGTTCTCAGAAGCCCTTCCGCGAAAGCAGAAGGGCTTTTTTCGTTTACCTGCTATATTTTATAAAACTTAGCGATAGTTAATAGTTTGTATATCAGTACATATAAGAAGTTAATTTTACAAATAATCATAAGATATGACACATCCGATTTTTGAGAATAATGCACGGTTTTTGCGGCTTTCGTTCGACAAGAGAAGCCTGTCAGCCTGGGCCGATGAAATCTTCGACTGGCTTTTTTCTATCCATCCCAGGTATTCGCGGATTGAGGTTTTTCTGTCGAAAGAGGCAGAGTTGAAACAGGATTTGCAACATTTCATCCGGGAGATAAACGCGTATCCCGGAGATGCGGCAGCTTTCGTCAGAGAATTTTTTAATCAGCTTCCGGTCATTCACGGACTGTTAAAAAGTGATTTGGAAACCATCTTCATTTCTGATCCGGCCGCCCGGTCGATCGATGAGGTGTTGTTTTCGTACCCGGGATTTTATGCCGTGGCGATCCATCGCCTGGCCCATGCGCTGTTTCTGGCTGAGGTGAAAATCATTCCGCGTTTACTATCAGAATACGCGCATTTTAAAACCGGTATCGACATTCATTCGGGAGCCAGAATAGGGGAGCGTTTCCTGATCGATCACGGAACGGGAGTGGTCATCGGTGAAACCTGCGAAATTGGCAACGATGTAAAAATATATCAGGGTGTTACCCTTGGAGCTCTGAGTGTCAGCAGGAAGATAGCAGGAACCAAACGGCATCCTACAATCGGTAACAGGGTGGTGATTTACGCCAATGCCACCATTCTGGGAGGTAACACAGTCATTGGCGACGATTCGGTCATTGGCGGCAATGTGTGGACCACGCAGTCGATCCCCGACTGTTCGCTTGTATTTCACAAGAGTGAGATCATTATCAAAACAAATCAACAATTTCCTGAACCATTAAATTTTATTATATAAATCACATTCAAAACTATGAAAGCAAATAACATTTTAGAAACCATCGGGAACACCCCGCATGTTAGAATAAACAAACTTTTTGGCAGTGTACACGAAGTTTGGATTAAATTAGAAAGAAACAATCCGGGTAACAGCATCAAGGATCGGATTGCTCTGGCCATGATTGAGGACGCCGAAAATAGAGGCGAACTGAACAAAGACAGCATAATCATAGAGCCGACTTCGGGTAATACGGGTGTTGGACTGGCCTTGGTGGCAGCGGTAAAAGGATACAAAATCATCCTGGTCATGCCTGAGTCGATGAGTATCGAACGCCGGAAACTCATGTCGGCTTTTGGTGCGCAGTTTGAATTGACGCCCAAAGAAAAGGGGATGAAAGGAGCCATACTACGGGCTGCCGAACTTGCTTCTGAAATCCCGAATTCATGGATGCCTCAGCAGTTTAACAATCAGGCAAATGTTGAGATACACAAATGGACAACGGCTCAGGAGATTCTAACCGACTTTCCTGACGGTCTGGATTATATAATTACAGGCGTTGGAACAGGTGGTCATATTTCAGGTATTGCCGAAGTACTTAAAGCGAAGTTTCCAAACGTAAAGGTTTTTGCTGTTGAGCCGGAGCTTTCGCCCGTTTTAAGCGGTGGTGATCCGGGTCCGCACCCATTACAGGGAATCGGAGCAGGATTTGTCCCGAAAATTTACCGGGCCGATCTGATCGATGGAATAGTCAGGGTTGGTAAAGATGAAGCCTACGATTATGCACGAAAAATAGCCAGGGAAGAAGGGATCTTTGTCGGGATATCAACCGGTGCTGCCCTGGCTGCTGTGGCAAAAAGTCTTCCCAACCTGCCTGTCGGTTCCCGCGTCCTGACTTTCAACTACGACACAGGAGAGCGTTATCTGTCAGTTGAGAATCTTTATTAAGATAATCAGTTTTTATCCATAAACCCAGTGTCTGAGCTAAAAAGTTTGTTATCGGGGCATGTGCCAATATGTGGAGTTTACTTATCGTAAATGCGATGTATTGGTGCAATCATAACAAGGAGAGTGGACTTTTTTAGACAGACTCCGCTATACCAAAAAAAAGGACTGCCCTAAGGCAGCCCTTTTTTAGTTTCGGACAAAATAGTCCGTTGTTTTCAACTTACAAATTACAATGAAAATGGCACTAATTAATTATTACCGGTTTCACAATTGTTTCGCTATCAGTTATAACTTTCAGCATGTAATTTCCGGCCTGCAGATTTTGTACCGGAACTGTTATATTTGAAGCTTTCACATTAAGCTCGTTATATACCCTGATTCCCATGCTGTTGTACAGGATCACATCTACTATATTCTGGTTGTTCAGTTTGATTGTAAGATTTTCAGAGGCTGGGTTCGGATAAACGAGCAATCCATGATTTGATTCTGTTATACCAAGGCAGGCATCAACTGTAAATTCGATAGTTGCCTGGTTTGAACAATAGTTCGCATCGGTATAAGTATAGCTAATAACATGGTTTCCAACACCGGCCACAGCCTGATCGAAAATATTACCGCTAACACCGGTGCCTGAGTGGATGCCACCTTCGGGTAATCCACCAGTTAATGTAATTGGACCCCAGTCTTCGATACACACGGTGGTAGGATCGGTATAATTCCAGGTAACAACGGGTAGTGTATTTACAATCGCAACGATAGCATTTGAAGTTACCGGGTTCTGTGAAACGCACCAATAATTTGAAGTGAAAACAAGTGAAACGATGTCGCCATTTTCGGGAATATAAGAGAATGTATCCGCATTTTCACCAACATTTTCTTCACCAACAAACCAGCTATATGCCGGTTGATCGCCACCATTCGTTGTGGTAGCGGTGAAGGTCATAACATCGCCTGCACAAATATCGTTTTTATCCTCAGTGATTGAGACGATTACATCTACCATTCCGGTAACCTGAAACTGTATGGTGTTCGATTCTACGGGATTATTCGATATACATTCGTATGAGGAAGTCAACAGAGCACTCACTTCATCATTATTTACCGGTATAAAACTAAAGGCCGGACTATTTTCTCCGGTTTCGACACCATTCACAAACCATTGATAAGCAGGGTTTTCACCGCCATTGGCAGGTGTAGCAGTTAGAGTAACCGCTGTTCCTTCACAAATATTATTCTGATCTGACACGATAGTGACTCCGGCTTCAAGGTAAGCAGCTGGTGTAACAACAAGAAATTGAGAAGGCCCTGTGCCGAAACTATTCGAAGGTGTTACTGCAATAACTCCTGCCGCACTGCCAACCGTTACCGTTACCGAACTGGTTGTGGATCCTTCGGTAATTGTCCATCCCTGTGGGAATTGCCAGGCGTAAGTTACTTCGGCTACATTGGTTACACTATACGTTTGAGATGATCCAATGCACGGTGTTGTTGGACCTGCAATTGCATCAGGTTGAGCCGGAGCTGCTATTTCGGATAAATTTCGTTTCCAGACCGACTGATTTGATGTGCCGACATATAAATAATCGTCTTTAACGATAATCGTCCCAACACTGATATAAGGTTCATCATTAATACCATTACTGATATCAACCCAATTCAACCCATCATCAATTGAAGCATATATGCCAGTAAAGAAAGATGAAATGAACATCACTGAATCTGATTCTGCAACATCGAAATTGTCCCAGCCTCCTCCGGATACTGACGGAGTGATATTGATCCAATGTTCTCCGTAATCTCTTGTTATTAAAACAGATGCATTATCTGTCGTTACAAACAGGTTTGTATTCATCACATACATTTTCTTAAAATGTTCTGTAGCAAATTGGGTAATTCCTGATGAGATTGTTTCCCATGTAAGCCCATTGTCGGATGAAAGATACACGGCATCAGTATGATCGCTGCTTTCGCTCAATAAAGTTGCGGCAAATAAATTCGGGCCAATTGACTCAAAGGCAAAAGAACCGACTAAAGTGACACCCTGTAACCCGCTGTAGGTCCATGAATCTCCATAATCGGCTGAACGATAGATACCATTGGGTGTTCCGATAAATAAAGTTGTATCATATAAATACATACTTGGAACTGCCAGATATAATCCGGTCATTGGGTCGATGATTGCCTCCAAGCCTGAATTAACTGTCTGATATGATGCTCCGCCGTCAATCGAACGCAGGACACCATCACCATCGGTGTTTACTATGATGGTATCCCCAATGTCGATGTGTGAGAATATATATTCAACAACCGGAAGATTGTGGTTAAATAAAGTCCAGCTTTCGCCGTAATCATACGAAACATAATCATAATAACCCATCGGTGAAGCCAGATAACCATTCGCAATTAGAGCATTTCCTTCAGATGAAAGTTTAATAGAAGTATAAAAATAGGGTAAGCCATTATTTTTGAGTTCCCAGGTTTCGCCGTTGTCATCGGAGCGGTAAACACCACCACCATATTGTGATGATGAAAACAGATAACTACCGATAGAAGCAAATGAGGAGATGAACCTGGCGTTTAAGTTGTTATTGGTTTCGATAAAAGAAGCACCATTATCGCCTGACCTATAAACTCCTGTGTAATTTCCGACATAAATATTGGTGCTATCGTAAGCCAAAGCATAGGTGTTTATTGCAGGGATTCCATTGTTTACACTTGTCCAGCTTCCCCCGTTATTTGATGAAGTAAAAACACCGATGCTACTTCCAACAAATACACTGGCGCCATCATTCGTCATTGAATAACAAAATGAACCTGTTGTTGCAACCGTGCTGACTTTTGTCCATGTACCACCATTGTTCGAAGAACGAAATACACCGGTAAAGGTACCTGCAAACAAATCGGTTCCTTTGACCGTGAAGGAGAGTATATGTTTATCGGATAAGCCGGAATTTGAGATGGTCCAGCTATCACCATTATTATCAGAAATATAAACACCCTGGTATGAACTGCCGGCAATTATTTTTCTTCCTTTTTTGATGAGCGCATTACAGGCACTATTAAATACATTTGTTATCCGTTGCCAGGAACTGCCATAATCTGTTGAACGGTAAATACCTGTATTTGTCCCTGCAAAGAGAACTGAATCAATTGCGGTGAAGGAATAAACATTCATGGGTATCCCATCGATCATGTTCCATGTTTCACCATTATCAGATGAACGGAATGCTCCACCATCAGTTCCGGCATACAAATCATTACCATAAGATAGGAAAGCTTTAACCCGTAATGCCTGGTTAGGTGCATAACTGCCTGTTGTTAGGCCGGTATTAATAGCGTTCCAATTATCCCCGTTATCAGAAGAACGAAAAGCGCCACCGGAAAACGTTCCTGCAAACAGGTATGAATTATGTTTAACAAAACTTCTGATATCACCGCCTTTTGGGCCATTGGTTTGACTAAACTGAGCAAATGTGTTCATTGACCCTATTGTTAAACAAAAGAGTAATAAACCCAATTTTAATAATCCTGATTTTTTTTTCATAAGGTAATTTTTTTTCATGATGTAAATGTTTTAATTAATACACTGATCTAAAATACTTTGGTTCATGTTAAATTCTAATTTGGTTTATTTCTATCATTCGATATTTCATTTTTTGTTAATACCAACCCCTTAGCTTTTCGGCAACCACTATTTTTGAAACAAATTGTGCGAATTGTTCTTTCCGATTAATTCCGATACAAAACTATTAAGCTATTTTTCAGGATATTCAAATAGGGGCTGTACAAATACTGCGTTCAGGTAAATATCAGACTGGACATTTACCAGACAAGGCAATGTAAATACTTCGTATAACGATAGTTATAAAAAGTGATTTGGAGATATAATTATCACCAGGCTGTCATGGATTGGAAGAAAATGAAAGATTGATACGTGTAATTATCAGATTTGGGATAAAAAAGCGACCAGATTACTTTCGGAATTGGTCAAACCAAACTTTTTACGCAGCCGATAACGTGCTTTTTCGAGTGATTCGGTACGCTGGCCTGTTAAATCTGAAATTTCCTTGGTTGACATATTCAGCCTGAGATAGGCGCATAACTTCAATTCACTTTGAGAAAGATCAGGATACCGTGTAAGCAATATTTCGTAGAACTCGCTGTTGGTTTCGCTGAACCTTATGGTGAATTCCTGCCACAACCTGTCATCCGAGTTATTCTTAACGTCCCGTCTGAGTTTGGCAGCAGCTTCTTTCAAATCGGTATTTGAAGGGGCATTCTCAATTTCAGAGAGTTTCTGACTGATCTCGGTGATGAGTTCGTTTTTCTTTAGCAGTGCTAACAAATTAATACTTAACTCTTTGCTTTTGAATTTGAGGTTTGTCTCCACCTTTTCTTTTTCAAGTAGGGTATTTTTGATTTTTATTTTTTGTCTGGAGTTAAAAAGTATGATAATCGACAGACCCGAGATTAATCCGAGAATTATAAACCCGAGAATGAAATAGTTACTGAGCTGTCTCAGCTTTTGTTCTTTGGCAATTTTTTCCTGACTATACTGGAACTCAATCCTGAAAAGTTCCTTTTGTTTCTGCATTTTATACAGACTGTCTTTGGCCGCTGAAAGAATAATATGATAATGATAGGCGCCCGCGGTATCATTTTCAGAAAGACAGATTTTGTGTAAAATATTACTTACATCAATTATTGATTGTTGTAAACCATATTTTCTCCCGATCTCGAGCGCTGATAGGGCAAATTGTTTACCTTTTACATAGTCTGCCGTCTGAAAATAATAACTTCCGAAAAAGGTATAGCTATCGGCTAAAAGAATCGGGTTATCGAGCTTTTTATACAATAAAAATGATTGGTTTAAATAATTGTAGGCAGAATCGTATTTCTTTTTCACAAGGTAGATGTGACCAATGTTGAGTAAAATTGTCCCTTGTTGCTGTATATCTCCGGTTTTTATTGCAACACTATACGCTTTAAAATAATTATTTAAGGCATTAGTATAATCGGCAAAACCACTCTCATAAATAGCAGCGAGATTGTTAAACTGATCGGTCTGTAATGTTAAATCGTTTATTTCTAAGCCGATATCAAGAGCTCTCTTTGTATATTCCAGGGCTTTTTTATAGGTTTGTTGTTCAATAAAATCGACCCCGATATTTCCAAGCGTACTGCCCAATAACCTTCTCTCATTCAGTTTCTCATAAAGTTTCAGGTTTTCGAAATACAGTTTCGAACTGTTGTCGAAATCACCACCCAAGGCGTAAGCCACGGCCATCAATCCTCTGCCATCAGCTATTTCCAATTGCATATTATATCTTGTAGCCTTTTCAATGATTTGAATGCCAATTTCAATGGCTTCTTTTGGTTTGTGCATCCTAATCAGGTTTGTTCCCATCAGGATCATTGACCTCACTTCGGCGCTGTCGTAATCAGCTCTCTGAGCAATTAATCGGGCCTGTTCGGCATATTTATAGGCAATACCCGGATCACGTAGTTCTTCGGCCATAGATAACCTGAGTAACAGGCGTGCCCTTGCAGTCTCATCTTTGGTATTCTGAAGTATCACGTTCAGGCTATCGGGGTTTAAGTTCGTCTGACCGTTCAGAAAACTCATGATGAAAAGGTTTAACACCAAAAGGCACAATCTTCGTTGCGAAGGAATGACCATGAGAAAAACGCGTTTAATTTATATGATTTTGGCAAAAATAAACAATTTACGAAATTTTATACCCATGATTTTAACTGTTTTTAGATGATAGTTAGGATTCATAAATTCCTGGGAAGAGGTTAGGAGTTACTAAAAAACTTAAAACGGCCAATGGTTATTCACCATTGGCCGTTTGAATCGCACCTGATCAGTTTCTGTTATTTTAATTATTCGTTTGCTGAATCAGGTCATTCACTGATTATTTAAAACAAAGGATTTACTTAACAATGAGTGGTTTCACAAAAGTTTCATGGTCCGAAGTCACTTTCAGGATGTAGTTTCCTGATTGTAAATTTTGTACCGGCACAGTAATGCCTGAAGCTTTTACATTTTGGCTGCTAAATACCCTGATTCCCATGTTGTTGTAGAGATTTACCCCAACAATATTCTGGTTGTTCAGTTTGATTGTGAAATTGTCATTTGCCGGGTTTGGGTAAACAAGTAATCCATTTGCTGATTCCGTTACACCAAGACAGGCATCAACCGTAAACTCAATACTTGCCTGATTCGAACAATTGTTTGCATCAGTATAGGTATAGCTAATAACATGGTTTCCAACACCGGCCACAGCCTGATCGAAAATGTTACCGGTAACGCCATCGCCTGAATAAACTCCACCTTCGGGAAGTACACCCGTTAATGTAACCGGGCCCCAGTCTTCGATACACACGGTGGTAGGATCGGTATAGTTCCAACTAACTTCGGGTAAGGCATTTACAATCGCAACGATAGCATTTGATGTAACCGGGTTCTGCGAAACGCACGATTCGCTGGAGGTAAAAACCAATGAAACGATATCACCGTTTTCGGGAGCATAGGCGAAAGTCGCGCTGTTGTCGCCCACATTGGTTTCGTTTACATACCAGCTGTAAGAGGGCTGATCGCCGCCATTGGTAGTTGATGCAGTGAAAGTCATGATGTTACTTTCGCAGATATTGTTCTGGTCTTCGACAATAGAAACAATGACATCCACGGCATCAGTCACTTGCATCAGAATCGTATTTGATTGTACAGGATTATCAGCAACACACATGAGTGAAGATGTTAACTGAACGTTTACTTCGTCATTATTTGCTGGAGAATAGGTGAAGTTTAAACTGTTGTCGCCACTTGAAATTCCGTTCACATACCATTGATAAACAGGAGTATCCCCACAATTAACGGCGGTGGCTGTAAAGTTCACCAAGGTCCCCTCACAAATATTATTCAAATCAGATTCTATAGAAATACTTGCAACAACAACTTCGATCGCATTTACCGACAGTGATTGAGCCGGGCCGTTACCCCAGATATTGGAAGGCGTCACTGTTACCATACCACTTGAATTACCAACTAATACGGTAATCATATTTGTATTTTGACCATCAATGATACTCCAATCCTGAGGAACCTCCCATGTATAAGTTACATCGGGTACGAGAGTTACACTATATATCTGAGTTGAACCAATACAAATATTTGACAATCCCACTATTTCGTCAGGCATATCTGGAACTGAACCTGACATCAAACGACGGTGAACCGTTCCAGCTGCTAAAAAATCAGAGGTAAACATGTAATCGTCATAAATAAGCAATGAAGTTGCCAAAGGAGATGGTTGATAGCCCTGGTTGTACGATGTCCATGTTTCACCATTATCAGAGGATTTAAAAATTCCCTCCCTGGTTCCTGCATAAATATCTGCACCATCTACAAGCAACGATCTGATATCTAAACTGGGCAGTCCGGAATTAACCTGTACCCAACTGTTACCAAGATCAGCTGAACGATAAATCCCTATAGGTATATATTCAGGATCATCATATCTATTGCTGTTTCCTGCAAAAATATAAGAGCCACTAGTTACAACAGAACTCACTTCGATTATTGGCATAGCAGCAGGATTACATTGTAACCAGGTAAGACCATTGTCAGTGGATTTGAATAAACCGTCGAGATATGTACCTGCAAACATATTTGAACCGATAGCTGCTATTGAAAAAACGGCGGGCGTACCATAATTGCTGAAAATACCTGATGTTTCATTCCAGCTATCGCCATTGTCAGTAGAATAGTAAACCCCATTGGGACCTGTACAACCGGCAAAAATAGTATCTCCTTTAAAATAACAGTTTCTCATAAACATACCTTCTTCAAAGAAAGGCATATGTTCCCAGCTTATATCGTTGTCAAATGAACGGTAGCCACCGGCAATCAAGGTGTCGCCATATGCATATACAGGAACACCCCAAGCCGAGTTTCCGCATGTCCAATGATCACCAAGATCGGAAGAATGGTATAAATACCCTTCATATGTCTGTGCAAGTATTTCTGTTCCCAAACCTTTATAAACTCCACGTACACTTAAGCCGAGCATTCCATCAGCAGATTGATTCCATGTTGAAAAATCGTCGGTTGTGATATAAACGCCTCTTATGTTTTCACCAGCGAAAACATCCGAACCACTTAAAAAGAGTTTGGGAAAGCCAAGACCAGTGGCATTTCCGTTATACTGGTTCCAATTTATCGTACCTGTATGGTTCGTACGATAAACTCCATCACGGGTGGATGCGTAAATATAGTCGCCTTTTACAACCATAGAGTAAAGTGATACGGTAATAGTGGGCAATTGATGTTTGGTCCAGGTAGTACCATTATTCAGTAATCGAAAAAAATCTTTGTTATAAAATTTATTTACATAAACATCTGTTCCGTTTACACTAAGGTTGACAAAAGTACTACTCGAAATATAATAGGCAGTCCCTAAACCACCATTCACATTGGTCCATGTTACGCCTGAATCGGTTGAACGATAAATGCCGTGCCCTTGTGTACTGATATACAAATTGTTGCCACTTAATGCAAATGATTTTATATTTGGTCGCTCTCCTTCGGGGATTTCCGGAAATACAGCCGTGCTTTCTGTCCAGGTTGCACCGTTATCAGTAGATGTAAATAATCCATAGGCGCCGGCAAACAATGTATCGCCAACTTGCAAAAAAGCCTGTGGGGTTCCGGAAATTTCCAAAGGAAAGTTGCTGATTTCCCAGGTATTACCGTTGTCTGAGGAAGAATAAACACCCCCGAGTGTAGATGCAATAACATTAGATCCACTCACTGCCAATGCATCAATTTGTAAACCTTGACCACCTGATTGGATGCCATTATTAATGGTTGTCCATGTAGCTCCATGATCTGACGAACGGAATACTCCTTTGGCGAATACACCGCCTGTCGTCCCGGCAAAAAGGTATTCTTCGTTTTCAGCGAAGCATCTTACAGCACCGCCATAAGGCCCGTTCGTTGGTTCCCAATTCTGAGCCATGCTTATTCCAATATTAAGGCAAAAAAACAGTAACGTACTAATAATGAGTGTAAAGTGTTGATTTTTTTTCATGTTTCATGATGTATTAATGAATGATTAATTGAGTGAATTACTATTTAAATCAGTATTTTTTCTATCGTTATTATTTTTGGACTGATTGAAAGGTGAAGTTTCACGATCAATCAACTTTTTCAGTACAACTCTTTGAAGTTCTAATATTTTAATCATTAGTCTATTTTCGATAAGATTATCCGAATAGATATCTGTTTCATTGTTTACCTTGACAGGAGCATTTTTTCTTTTTTTACCCATTTATGAACTGTTTAAAAACCGGGATAAAATTATTCTAATGCCATACTAAATAAAAATTATATGCCATGACAAAATAAGTACCTGAAAAAAAACTGTACGTACAATTTAAGGACATTTTAGTGTATATAGTTAATAATGAATAGGATAGGCAATTTTTTTTATTTGTAGAAAACTACAATTAAAGCTATTTTCAGCCTGTGATACGTATTGTACGTAATGTGATGCAGGAATTTGAATAGGGGATTATAGAATTTCTCGGAAGAAAGTTCTGTGCGTTTATGGGTTTATTTCGGGAAATTTCAGCTTTACTGATGATATGACAGGAAAAGGATCGTGATGGGTGAGATTGACTGTGCTTAAATGTGTGTCAGAAAGGTTACCAGGTTGGTTTCGGTGTTTGAAATACACAATTTTTTTCTTAGTCTTGTTCTACCCTTATCAATGGTAAGCGGTTGTTGACCGGTTATTTCTGAAATTTCTTTCGAACTCATATTTAATCGCAAAAATGCGCATAGTTTCAATTCATTCTGTGTAAGATCGGGATAAGTGCTCAGTAATTTTTCGTAAAAACCAGCATGAACTTCCTGAAAACGGTGAGTAAACTCGGTTAGCATTTTATTATCATTATTATGTCTGAGATCCTTCACAATTTTGGACACAATATCTTTTGTTTCTACATGTTTAATTTGACTTTCAACTGTTGTTAGTCTGTTCAGAATATCAGAAAACATTTCATTTTTTTTGATGAGGGCCATGATATTAAATGCCAGTTCTTTATCTTTAAAATTTAGTTGCTGTTCAATTTTTTCCTTTTCGAGTGCATTATTTCTGTTTTTAATCCGTTGCCGGGAATAAAGTAAGATAGTTATGATAACCATCAGTATCAGGCTTACGATGGTTAGGATTATCCAAAAATTTCTCTTTTGCTGTTGAATCAACTTCAGTTTTTCTGCCTTGTCATAATTATATTGATGTTCTATTTTATATAGTTCTTTTTTATTCATTTCATCAGCAATGCTGTCCATTATCTGATGTTTGATAACTAAATATTTATAAGCTTTTGATGAATCGTTCCTGCTTAAATAGATTTGGTTTAATAATGAAGCAGAGTATAATATTCCTGGTTTGAAGTTGTTTTTCAGTGTTGTATTAAAAGATGAATCGGCATATTTTAAGCTCAGGTTCATTTCATGTATTTTATAATAATATTCACCCATAGCTATCTGACAGTTTGTAACATAAAGTTCATTATTAATCTCACGAAAGATTCTTCTGGCTTTTTTATAATAATCCAGGGCACTGTCATTCCTATTCAAATTCAGATAGGCATTGCCAATATTCATCAGATAGATACCTTCCTGTTTTTTATTTTTGAGGGTTAGGTTTATTTTATATGCCTCTTGAAAATTTTTCAAAGCGCTGTCATAATCCATTTGATAGGCCAGATATACATTTGCAATGTTGTTGTATTGATATGCGATTCCATCAATGTCATTGATTTTTATTGCCATACGGAGCGATTTATTTAAATATTCCAGCGCTCTTTTGTAGTCTTTTTGATTGATAAAATCTATACCAATATTACCTAAGGTTATTTCGATACCAGAAGAATCCTGAATTTGTTCATAATATTTCAAACTTTTAAAATCGTAAAATGCATTCTTTTCATAATCACCCAATTCCTGATAAATTAAAGCCAAAATGCTTTCCGCTCTTGCAGTTTCGGATTTCATCGAAAACTGTTCAGATTTTAAAATAGCTTTTTCAATATTTTCTTTTGATTTATCGAAATCACCAAGGTACAAATACACACTCCCAATGGAAATTAATGCATTAATTTCACCCTTTAAATAATTGATGCTTATCGAATTAGAATAAGCAAGATTCGAATAACTGAGTGCAGCCTCCGGTGATTGTCCTTTTAATTGGGAGGACTGTTCCAACATTAAATCAATTTTTTTCTCCGGGTCGCTCACTGTATTTAACATCGAGTCAATACGATTTGTATTTTCATGTCCCTGCGCCATAATACTTTGTGTGCAAATTAGGTACAGTAAAGTAAGCAATAGATGACATAATGGTTTCATCGAACAATAGTCAATTGAAAATGATTTACTATTTGTTATTATTCAGGTATAAAAGTAAACATTTTGCAATTATGCTGTAAAATCAAGGTATTACAACTTAGTTAAGTTAATAGGGTAAGAAAAGTTGTAATTGACAAAGTAATTAAGTAAATGGAAGTTTGAGCCTGATTGATCATGTTAAATTGGTTATATTGAGTTATTTATTGAGACATACAATTCCTTAAAGTGGGTTAAATGAATAAAAAAAGGTCACCCGGAGGTAACCTTTTTCAATATCAGGCTAAATGGCCTGATATTTTTCATTAACAAAAAATCAAAAACAAGGAACTTATTTTACTATGATAGTTTTAACGATGGTTTCATGATTGGTGGTTACTTTCAGGATATAATTGCCTGAGGGCAGGTTCAGTACCGGAATCGTCATATTTGCGGCTTTCACATTCAGTTTGTCATATACTTTGATCCCCATGCTGTTGTAAAGGATCACATCAACAATATTCTGGTTGTTTAGCTTTATGGTAAAATTATCTGAAGCCGGATTGGGGTAAACGTTCCATCCAGAATCTGATTCTGTTATTCCGAGACAGGCATCAACCGTAAATTCGATCTGGGTCTGTGCCGAACAGTTGTTGCTATCGGTATAAGTATAGCTAATAACATGATTACCAACACCTGCCGCAGCTTGATCGAAAATATTACCGCTAACACCGGTGCCTGAGTAGATGCCACCTTCGGGTAATCCACCTGTCAATGTAATCGGGTCCCAGTCTTCAATACAAACGGTGGTTGGATCGGTGTAAGTCCAGCTAACTTCGGGTAGTGCATTTACAATCGCAATGATAGCGTTTGAAGTAACCGGGTTTTGCGAAACACACCATTCGCTTGAAGTGAATACCAAAGATATGATATCACCGTTGCCGGGAGCGTAGGCAAAAGTCGCACTGTTGTCGCCCACATTGGTTTCGTTTACATACCAATTGTAGGTAGGCTGATCGCCGCCATTGGTCGTTGATGCGGTAAATGTTATTATTTCACCGGTACAAACATCATTTTTATCTTCAGTAATCGAAACGATGACATCTACGGCATCAGTCACCAATATTTGGATGGTGTTGGATTGCACGGGATCATTCGTTACACATTCGAGTGACGAAGTCAATACGGCATATACATTATCATTATTAACAGGCACATAAGTCAAAACTGCATCGGTTTCACTATTTTCGATACCGTTCACAAACCATTGATAAACAGGTGTGTCACCGCCTTCGGTGGGCGTTGCAGTAACAGTAACTGGAGTCCCGGAACAAATAATTTCCGGATATGAAACTATTGATACGCCCGCATCAATAGCTAACGACGGTGCAACGATGAGATACTGGAAAGGTCCATTTCCAATCATATTTGAAGGAGTAACCAATATAATTCCCGACTCACTTCCGACCGTTACAGTAACAGAATTTGATCCCTGCCCTGAAAGAACAACCCAGTCAGAGGGGAACACCCAGGTGTAGGTAACCCCGGAAATATTTTCTACACTATAAGTATATGTTCCACCAATGCAAGGCGTTGCAGTCCCTTCAATTGCACTGGGTTGTCCAGGTAATTCAAAATCACTTAAATTTCTTACCCATAATGAATTACCTCTTGTTCCGGCATACACTTTATCGTTAAAAAATGAAAAGCCTTTTACTACGGAAATACCATAATCTCCAACTTCTCCGCCCTGAGGAATTTCGTACCAGTTATCACCGGCATCATCAGAAAATAGTATAGTATTACTTAAATAAGACCATTTAGCAACAAATATATAAGATCCGTAAGCAGCAAGAGAAGGATAATACAAATCGCTTTCGGTTGAAATTATTGTCCAGGTTTCACCATCATCTTCCGACATGTACATTGCCGGGTTATTTCCGGTATTATCCTGTGTTCCAACTGCATAAACATAATTTTCAGATGCTACAATTGAATAACATCCAACGTTGGGAATTACACGCTCCCAGGAAACTCCATGGTCTGTTGAACGATATACACCTTCTCCATAGTATTCACCCGGATTTGCTGTGCCAACAATTAAAGAAGTACCTGTGTTTATGAATTTGGGATATAACACCATATTCGGAGGCCAGACTGTATTTGTGAAAGCACTTGGAGACCAGGTATTTCCATTATCATTTGAATAATATATAGTACTTTCAATACCATTGGCATTAAGGCCAATACATAATGTTGTTCCATCGGCGATTAAATTATAATAAGCGACAGTTTGAAGACTAATTCCACTAATACTTAAATTCCATGTCGCCCCGTTATCATCAGAAATATAAATTCCGGTATTTTGATCAACGGTAATTAACCTTCCATTATTTTCAATCCAGGGTAAATTATTAACCTTTCCCGGTGAATTATGAGGGGTCCAGGTATTTCCATTATCTGTTGACATAAATTCACCGGAAAATAAGGTTGTAGAAATGGCACCAAATGGCTTTAGTTCGGAAAATGTATTTATTTCAGGACTACTTACCTCTGTCCAGGTATTTCCTTCGTCTGAAGAACGAAAAATCTGGCTTACAATATTTTCGGAGAATATATCATTGCCTATTGTAACTAATGCAGGGGTTAAGATATCCTGAGAGTAAATACCAGTATTTGATTGAACCCAGGTATCTCCATTATCAATACTTTTATATACTCCTCCGAGAGAGCCGACTAATAGTCCATCGTTTGTGGTCGAAGCAACCATTGCTATGTACCATATATTAATGTCGATTCCGTTATTTGTAATATCTGTCCATGTTGTACCTCCGTCGAGAGAGCGCATTACTCGACTACCGGTAGCAATTATTACATTTGAATTGCCTACAATTGATTTAAAATTATAATTATCCGACGACCCGTCAAGTACTTTAATCCATGTTCCTGTACCATTTGTCAATTTCCATACACCAATCCAATCTGTTCCTATGAATATATCATTCCCGATTTTTGAAACTACAAGCCCACTTGCACCGCCGAGTTCACCAGGTATAGTTGACCAAGTAACTCCATTATCCGCAGAATATAAAATACCTTCCTGTGAATCAGTTCCTGCCCAGATTTCATTGCCTGATATTAAAATTGAGGAAATAGCAGAATAACCTAATCCCAAATTTGTATAAGTCCAGTTATCGCCATTATCTTCTGATTTAAGTATTCCATATAAGGTTCCCGCCCAAATTGTATTACCTTCTTTTGCAAATGCAGTTCCCCCATAGTCAGAAACAATTTGCCATGATATGCCATTATCATCAGAACGATAAATATGGTCAGAACATCCAATAAATAAACTGTTTCCAAACTTAGCAATTGCATATTTGAAACTACCAGTCCCGGAAGGCCATGTTGGGCTCGACAGAGGTTCCCATGTGTTTCCGTTATCAACAGAAGTATAGAGATTTGCCCTTTCGGCTGAACCCGCCGTTAAATAAAGTGTACCGTCAGCATTAAACATATTTATTATATCACCTCCCTCAGGTCCAATCGCAGTCCATTGTGCTGTGGCGGTTCCAATGCCAAGGTAAAAAACCATTATAATACTAAGTAAAAGTGTTAGAGTTAAACGTTTTTTCATAATTCAGATTTTTTAATTTTAATTAAAATATAGATTAATAGAAATATTTTCAATTGTCGGGTTTGAATGTGCTTTTCTGGTCGATAATACTTTTTAGTATTTTCCGCTGTATCTCCAGTTTCTTAACTAATTTTTCGTTGTTGACCTGAACATTTTCATTTTTTTCTTCGAAATCTTTGTCATTTTTATCAGTCGGCTTAGAAAGATTATTATTCGTGTCCATCGAGTTTCAGATTAATTTCTCTGCAAAGGAAACGCTGATAAAGCATAAAATCTAATATTTTACCCATACAATTACGTTATCAAATGCGGGAAAATTATTTACATTTTCTTTACAAAATAATAGTAGGAAGGGGGTGAAAAAATATAAATACTTAAAAATGATTAATATAGATAAATTATTATTAAAGGAGGGAGTTGATTGGTGAATGGAGAGATTAGAGAGAGAAATTGCTAAAAATGCAATGGGTTCACCAATGGATAAAATAAAATTATCAATTGCATTTGATGTTTGCTAAGAAAACAACAAGGTTTGTTTCTGAATTTGATATGCCTAATTTTATTCGGAGCCGATGTCTTGACTGGTCAATTGTTGCAAATCGTTGACCTGTCAATTCGGAGATTTCTTTGGTTGTCATATTCAGTCGAAGGAATGCACTAAGTTTTAATTCGTTTTGTGTCAAATCCGGGTAATCTTTCAGTAATTTCTCATAAAATCCGGCATGAACTTCCTGAAAACGCAACGAAAAGTCTTCAAGCATTTTATCATCAATATTTTTCCGTAATTCCTGGCCGATTTGCGTCAATACAACTTTCGTTTCATTACTTTTCACATTTTGTTCAAATAGTGCAAGTTTATCAGAAAAATCAGCAAGCATCTCGTTTTTCTTAATTAATGAAATCAAATGAACGGTTAGTTCTCTATCTTTAATATCTAACTCGGACTGTAATTTTTCCTTTTCAAGTTCAATGTTCTCTTTTTCAAGCTCTATTTTTTCCTTTTCAAGAATTACGAATTTTGATTTTAGCCGGTATCTCGAAATTACTAATCCAAAAATAATGAGCACAGCAACCAGGCTTAATATTATAATCCACATAATTATATTTTTTACTTGCTGTGCCTGATGTCTTTCAAATTCTTTTTTCTCATATAAATACTGAAGTTCAAACTTTGATAAAAGTTTTTGTTGTTTGGAAGCAAACAGGCTATCCCCGGCAAGTTTTTCCAGAACAACATATTTAAATGCACTAACGGTATCTCTCTTTTCGGTATATATTTGAGTAAGTGATTTTGCGGATGGTGATATGATACGGTAATATCCTTTATTCTGCCCTTCATATAAAGCTTTTTTAAAATAATCAATGCTTTTATCAATCTGGTTCATTGCCTGATAACAATAACCAAAATTTAAATAGCATTCCGCCATATGTATCCGATTATTCAATCCTGTGAATAGGTCGAGCGATTGCTGAAAACTTTGTAGTGCATCATCTAACTTACCATTATTCATTTGATCGTATCCAATATTCATGATATTTATTCCCTGCGATAGCCTATCTCCCAATTTAATATTTATTGCTAATGCCTCTCTTAAAGCAATTATTGCCGTATCATATTTTTTTTGGTATTGGTAAACAACTGCTATGTTATTATACGCCGTTTTTATTGATGACAAGGAATTGATTTCTTTAGCAAGTTTTAATGAATTGTTGTAGTATTCAAGTGCTTTATTATAATCCTGTTGGCTGTAAAAGTCAATACCTATTTTACCTAATAATGAAGATATTCCTTTTTTGTCCTTAAGTTTTTCAAATAACTTCAGGCTCATGAATAAATATTGTGAACTATGGTCATAATCATCGAGTTCAGAATATATAGTACCAATAAGGTTTAATGAATTGGCCAGTTCAATTTTTAAATTCAGATCTTCAGACATTACCTTTGCCTTCTGTGCAAATTCCATGGCTTTTTTATAATCACTACTTCTGAAATAATAGTTTCCAAGCTTTATCATTGCCTGGATATTACCTTTCATATAATTATTCTGCTGCGAAATTATAAATGCACGGTTAGCGTAATCAGCAACATTTTCTAAATATCGGTTTTCAGGTTCTTCCAGATAGGCGATAATTGCATCAACCTTTTTTTTAGGGTCATTAATGGTTTGTAATAATGAATCAAGGCTGACTGAATTCATAGTATCTTGAGCTACGGCTATTTGGACGAAGAAAAGATGGATGAAAATTATTCTAATTATAAACCTCGAATTCATATAAAAATTAGGTTATTAAAGTGATTTAACCGTTTCAAAAATACAGTAAAAATCAGCGTAATCTTAAATCAATTTTATAACAGAAACCGGATATCGAATATTCGAAGTAGTTTTTTTTTGACTGAAACAAGAAAAGGGCTACCATAAGGTAACCCTTTTCAGTGTCAGGATTTACGTCCGAATAGTCAATGTATCCTTTCAAAGCATTGACCCGATTTGAAAACCTTCATCGTGTCTTATTCATGACCAGGTCATACTTTAACTAAAACATAATATGGGGTTCTTCATTCTAAAATGATTGATTTTATTAGTGTTTCATCGTTACCGGTTACCTTTAGAATGTAATTTCCTGCAGGAAGATTCTGAACTGGAATCGTTATTGTTCCCATTGATTTAATATCATGTTCATTATAAACACATATTCCCATTTTGTTGAATACGGTAATTTCCAATATAGCCCGATTATCCTGCATTTTGATTGTGAAATTGTCATTTGCCGGGTTTGGGTAAACAAGTAATCCATTTGCTGATTCCGTTACACCAAGACAGGCATCAACCGTAAATTCAATCTGGGCCTCGGCCGAACAGTTGTTGCTATCGGTATAAGTATAGCTAATGACATGATTACCAATACCTGCTACTGCCTGGTTGAAAATATTACCGCTAACACCGGCTCCTGAGTAGATGCCACCTTCGGGTAATCCACCAGTTAATGTAATTGGACCCCAGTCTTCAATACAAACGGTGGTTGGATCGGTATAGTTCCAGCTAACTTCGGGTAGAGCATTTACAATCGCAACGATAGCGTTTGACGTTACCGGATTCTGTGAAACACACCATTCACTTGAAGTAAAAACCAATGAAACGATATCACCGTTTTCGGGAGCGTAGGCGAAAGTGGCACTATTGTCGCCCACATTGGTTTCGTTTACATACCAATTGTAGGTAGGCTGATTTCCTCCATTGGTCGTTGATGCGGTAAATGTTATTATTTCACCGGCACAAACATCATTTTTATCTTCAGTAATCGAAACGATGACCTCTAATGCATCGGTTACCGAAAACTGTATAGTATTCGATTGTACAGGATTATTGGTTACACATCCGAGCGATGAGGTCATAAGGGTATATACCTCATCATTATCGGTAGGATTGTATGTTAAAACTGCACCGGTTTCTTCATTTTCGATGCCGTTCACAAACCATTGATATACCGGATTTTGACCTCCTTCAACAGGTATTGCAGTAATGTTTACCAAAGTTCCTTCACATATATTGTTTTGATCGGCTTCGATGGAAACACCGGCATTGATAGTTGAAACCGGATTGACGATAAGTGTTTGTGCCGGACCGGAGCCAAAGGCATTCGAGGGAATGACAAGAATAACCCCTGCAACACTGCCAACGGTAACAGTAACTGAATTTGTGCCATTACCCCCTGTAATTACCCAATCGGAAGGGAATTGCCAGGTATAGCTTACTCCCGGAACATTGGTCACACTGTAAATTTGAGAAGACCCGATACAGGGTGTTTCAGAGCCAGCAATGGCACTCGGTTGTGCCGGTGGATAAAATTCATCCAGATTTCGCGACCAGACAGAGGCGCCATTCGCCGCGGCAAATATTTTATTATTCACAATATGTAATGAGCTAATATAGGCCTGTGGTAATCCCTGACTAATATTAATCCAGGTTGCTCCATTATCCGATGAACGGTAAACACCATGATTCGGCGCTAAAAATATTGAGACATATACGTTTGAACCTTCAGCCGCAAGGCTTAAATTTGCTATGTTATCTAAATTCGATGAAATGACAGACCAATTTTGACCATTATCAAGTGAGGATAATATTCTGCGAACCTCGACATACTCTCCATCTACAAGTTCTAAATTTGTGCCTGATACATAAATAATGTTGCCACTACGAACAAATTTATGAACCAATAAGTCATGAACCTGAACCCAATTTGCACCGTTGTCGGTTGAACGGTATATGCCCCGTATGCCACCGCCACCGGCTAATCCATAAATATCGGCTGTTTCAGTCGAAACATATTTGGCACCATAAAAAGCTGCCACATTAAAATTTGGGAATGGGCTTTCATTTACGATCCAATTTTCTCCATTGTCAACAGAATGATATACTCCGGTTGATGTACCAAGAAATAAAGTTTCACCATCTGAATTAAGGCATGAATACTGGGCCTCGCCGGGAGAGGAAATCCCATTCGTTATCATTGACCATGTAGCACCATTGTCCAATGAACGATAAACACCAATTTCGGTACCATAATTTGAGAATGCAAAAAACGCTGAACCTTGTTCAATCCAGTGTAAACCATAGCCCGGGCAGGTAGTTACTTGCCATGTATCTCCTTCATCGGTTGAAAATTTGTCATCAGCAAACAAAACCGAAGTAGTAGAATATAATTCGCTAAGTGTGCTGCGTGGATGCACATTAGTCCAATTCGCACCATTATCAGAAGAATGGAAAACGCCAGAGAGAGCACCACCAAAGTAGATATCTGAACCAATTGACGAGAAAGATGAAGTTTGGTAAATTGGTTCAAGCGCACGTATTCCACTATATGACATAGTCCAGGTAGCTCCGTTATTTACAGTTTTATATATTCCGTCCCCAGTCCCAATGAATACATTAGCGTCTTTTATTATAAAAGAATTGATATATCCGAAATTATTAACTATGCAATTAATACCAGTATTTGCTGTTGCCCAGGTTGCCCCATTATCGCTAGATTTTAATACACCTGCATAGGTACTTGCAAATACTGTTGTCCCATTCCCGATTATTGCATTACGAAATTCGTAGTTCATTGTTTCCGGGTTTGTTAAAACCCAATTGTCACCATTGTCAGAAGATTTCCACATCCCCTGACCTTCGGTTGTACCGGCATATAAATCGTTACCATTAAATCCAAGTGAAGAAATCACGGGTGCATAATCAGGGTACCATTCCCCTTCGAAATAATAAGCCATACCATTTTTAACCTGTTGCCAGGTATCTCCGTTGTCAGTTGAACGAAAAACACCTAACATTTGAATCCCTGTTCCGGCAAAAATTGCGGTATTACTTGCAGTAAGCGAATAAAGATAAGTATCTGAAAGTCCTTCATTTACAACGGTCCAGTTTTCGCCATTATCTGTTGAACGTAGAATGCCTGAATATGCCCCATTTGCCGCAAACAGGCTTGAACCACTCACGGTCATATATCCAGCTCCCAAATTGTATTTCTGAACCCACGTCAATCCATAATCATCAGAACGATAGATACCTTCATTTGTACTTACGAAAAGACTATTTCCGAGTGCAGTAATGGCATTGATGTATTCGGGGGATGCAATAAGAACCCATGTATTTCCATTATCAGAAGAACTGTACAATTTGGCAGGATTTACAATCGCGAATATTGTTGGGCCAATCTGAGTCATACATTTTATGTAACCTCCTTCCGGGCCAACGGATTGCCACTGGGCTGAAGCGGTATCTATGCCTGTCAGATACTTCAGAACACAGATTAAACTGAGCAGAATAAACTTTTTTTTCATTGTAAGGGTTTTGTTAAATTATTAATAGAATGATTATTTAGTTTTTTTTTCTTCGAAATCTGAGGCATTTGCGCTTTTGTTTGATTGACGAAATTGTTTAACAATTTTCGTTGGATTTCAAGCCGTCTGATAAAAGCCTCATTATCGTCGGTGACTTCAATATCTTCCTGATCAGGCCCTTCATCATCCTGACCTGTAATACCAGTATTTTTATTAAGGATATGCATTTTGATCTGTATTAAATTTGATAGGGCAAATATCATCATGAAAAATTCAGATAAATGATTTATCGTCTATACATTGTGTTTATAAGCAGGGAATGTCATCCATACATTTTGTTTATGCATGGAGTTATAGTACATGTAGTCAGATGTTTATAAATGGAGTGGAATAGAGGTAAGCGCAAACAGTTTAACAGAAACGCCCTTTGCTTTTAAACAGGAATGATATGTAAATTTTTAAAAATAATTTAATACCTGACTAACTTACTATGTAAAAATGATTGGTTGGAGGAAACTTAAATCTGGGAAAGAAATGTTACCAGGTTAGTCTCAGAGTTTGTAATACCAAGTTTCTTTCTTAATCTGAATCTCGCCTGATCGATGGTAAGAAACCGTTGTCCGGTTAATTCTGATATATCTTTCGTTGACATATTAAGTCGTAGAAAAGCACACAGTTTCAATTCATTTTGCGTTAACTCAGGATAATTATGTAATAGTGTTTCATAAAATCCGCTATGTATCTCCTGGAACCGAAGCGAAAATTCTTTCATCATTTTATCATCGGAACTATTTCGTAGTTCACGACTGATTTTATTGATGGCATCTTTTGTCTCATCCTTTTTTGCATCTTTCCCAATCTCTACCATTTTATTCGAGATTTCTGATAGCATTTCATTCTTCTTGATCAGCGATAATAGGTTGATGGTCAATTCTTTGTTTTTAAATTCCAACTCTTTTTCAATAGACCTCTTTTCGATCGCGACACTTTTAGCTTTAATACGATATCGGGAGAATATTAATAAAATGATTACCAAACCAGAAATCAGACTAATAATAATTACTACCATCAAATTTTCTTTTTTTTGGCGGGCAATCTGTTTTATTTTATCGCTTTTTTCATAACTATATTGAAATTCAAGCTTATAAACTTCTTTTTGATTTAATAAAATAACAAGACTATCTTCCTCTTCATCTTCTATTATTGCATATCTGTATGCTTTGATTGTATCATTTTTAATCAGATTAATTTTATGCAGTAATTCGGCAGCGGCTTTTATATTTTCATGGTAGTTATATTTTTGTCCAATTTGTAAGGCCGTATCTGCATGTAGGATACTTAAATGCAAATCATTAGTTTTTAGGTAATAACTACTAATTTGCGATTGGCATTTTGATAAAAGATACGTATTGTTTAATCCTTTAAAAATTCGTGTTGCACTTTGAAAATACCACAATACACTATCATTTTCATCTAATTTGGATAAACAATTACCTATGTTCATCAGATAGATACCATGTTGTTGTTTGTCATCGAGTTTTTTATTAATTTTCAAAGCCTCTTTAAAGTATCTGAGTGCAATGCTGTAATCTTTAAAGTAATCGGCATAAAGACTCGCTATATTATTGTATTGGTACGACATACCACGAAAATCGTTCGTCTCGACAGCAATATCGAACGATTTTTTCAGGTATTCAAGTCCCTTTTCGTAATTATTCTGACTGATGAAATCGATCCCGATGTTACCGAGAACTACCCCGATTTGTTTCTGATTTTTCACTTGTTCATAATATGCTAAATTCTCAAAGTCGAGTTTAGCACTCTGTTCGTAATTTCCTAATTCATAATAAATGAGTGCAAGAATTGTTCTTGACTTCGCAATTTCGTCTTTCAGGTTCAATTTTGTAGCCAGTTCTAAGGCTTGGTCAGCATTAATCAGGGCTTCGCGATAATTGCTGAGGCGCATATAACAATTGCCAAGCCGGACTAACGAGAGGATGTTTTCTTTATCAAGATGATGATTTACAGCGATTTCATGCGCTGACATTGCATAGGTAAGTGCATTCTCCGGGCGATTGCCTTCAACCTCTGCTGAAAGGGCAATCAGGATATTGGCCCTGGCTTTTTCATCATTCGTTTGAATCAGTTCTTTGGACAGACTGTCGAATGAATCATTGTTTTGTGAGTACAACAACGATAGAGCAACTGAAAAAGCAATTGTAAGTAAAAACCTCAGGTCAACTTCCCTAATTCTCATTATAAGATTGCGCATATATATTTGCAAATATATCGAATAGGAGCTGGCTGACAAAATTTTACTTAAGGTGTAAAAATGAAAGGGATAAGGGTTGCCATCTGGCAACCCTTATCCCTATACTGACCCGTCTTATTAGTTTTATTGTACGCTTACAAAAGCAAATCAGTCTTTTACGAACTCAAAAACGAGGAAACTATTTTATCATGACAGTTTTCACAAAAGTTTCATGGTCCGAAGTCACTTTCAGGATGTAGTTTCCTGATTGTAAATTTTGAACCGGGACAGTAATACCTGAAGTTTTTACACTTGGGTTGCTATATACCCTGATTCCCATGGTGTTGTAGAGATTTACCCCAACAATATTCTGGTTGTTCAGCTTTATGGTGAAGTTGTCCGAAGCCGGGTTTGGATAAACAAACAATCCATTCGCTGTTTCCGTAATTCCAAGACATGCATCCACTATAAATTCGATCTGAGCCTGAGCGGAGCAGTTGTTGGCATCAATATAGGAATACGTGATGATATGATTCCCTACACCTGCAACAGCCTGATTGAAAATGTTACCTGTAACACCATCTCCTGTGTAGGTTCCGCCTTCGGGTAACCCACCAGTCAATGTAATCGGGCCCCAGTCCTCAATACAAACTGTGGTAGGATCGGTATAATTCCAGCTAACTTCTGGTAAGGCATTTACGATGGCAACAAGCGTGTTTGATGTAACCGGATTTTGTGCTGTACACCATTCACTTGAGGTGAATACCAACGATATCGCATCACCGTTTTCGGGAATAAAACTGAATGATTCGGCATTAACACCGGCGCTTGTTCCGTTTATCAGCCACTCGTAGGAAGGTTCTGTACCACCTCCGCTTGTCGAAGCGAAAAATGTCATTTCACTGCCTTCACAAAGATCGTTCTGGTCAACGGATATGCTTGCCGTAACTTCAATGGCAGTAGTGACCTGTAAGGTGATCGGGTCTGATTGTGCTGGATTGTTGATAACACAACTGATTGAGGAGGTAAGCACCACATAAACTACATCGTTATGCGTTGGAACATAGCCGAAAACCGGGCTGTTTGTTCCCGATGCCACACCATTCACATACCATTGATAAGCAGGCGTTTCACCACCATTTAACGGAGTAGCCGTGAAGGTAACTAAGGAGCCTTCACAAATGTTTGATTGATCAATGTTGATGGTAACAGATACAGCATCGGTCGGACTTGTTACTTCAATCTGAATGGTATTCGACTGAACCGGGTTGTTGGTTACACAACCAATGGATGAAGTTAACTGAAGACTTACGATATCGTTGTTTACCGGGATATACGTGAAGACCGGATTATTTTCACCACTTTCGATACCATTTACATACCACTGATAAACCGGTGTTTCACCTCCATTTACAGGAGTAGCTGTAAATAAAACCGATGTGCCTTCACATACACTCGTTTGATCGGCGACAATTGAAACAGTGGCTTCGACCGTTTGAGCGGGACTTACAACAAGAAACTGTGAGGGTCCGGTTCCAAAACCATTCGAAGGAGTAACTGCTATTACACCGCCCGTACTTCCAACGGTAACAGTTACCGAATGAGTTCCGTTTCCGGCTGTAATGATCCAGCCTGAGGGGAACTGCCAATTGTAAGTAACACCTGATACATTAGTCACACTGTAAGTTTGAGATGAACCGATGCAAGGGGTTTCAGAGCCTATAATTTGATCGGGTTGAGCGGGGGCGACAAAATCGGACAGGTTTCTCTGCCAGACGGAATGCCCCTGAGTACCTGCAAAAAGCTTGTTATTAATTATATTTAACGTTGATACTTCAGTGTTTGGGTTCAGACCGTCACTTATGCTAATCCAACTATTTCCATTATCAGATGATCGAAATACATCAAAAACAGGAGAATAGGTAGCAACATAAATATTGTCATTTTCAGCAGCAATTGAATATGTACTAACAGATATTGCTCCACTGATCTTTGTCCAGTTTTGACCTTCATCCTGTGACAGGAAAATGGATGGCACCTCTATTTCATTTCCATTGATAACTTCAAGGTTTGTTCCACTTGCCCAAATTTTATTACCGCTAACAATAAATTTATGTACCAGAAAATCATTAACCTGCACCCAGTTCGCTCCATTATCGGTTGTTCTGAAAATTCCTCTCTGGCCCCATTCGCCACCTATTCCTAAAATCCGGGCTGAATTGATTGAAGCAATTCTGGTACCGACAAAAATATCCAATGGAAAAACTCCCAGATTCCATGTATTTCCATTATCTGATGAATAATAATATCCCATATCAGTTTCAATGTACAAATTAGTGCCATCCGAACTGACCTGTCCAAAACTTAGTGTGTTTGGGTCAAAACCATTATTAACCAATTCCCATGTTTGGCCATTGTCCATCGAGCGATGAACTCCCGGATTATTTGTTGAATTTGAAGCAAATAAATAGGTTCCATGCTCAGTCCAAGGCATACCCATTCCACTAACATAATCACCTGGCGTTACGATTGGGATCCAATTATCACCATGATCCGTTGACATCAGGTCATACCCGAACAAAGTTGTTGAATTTGAATAAATAGCTGTATTATAGCTTAAGTTAACATTCATTGGAAGACCATTATTAACGGCTGTCCACAGGTTGCCTGCATCGGAGGAACGATAAACGCCGCCGTAAGTTGTCCCGACAAACATATCGGTACCCACCGTAAGAATTCCACTAAAAGCGGTTCCGTGACCATTTAAACCAGTACATGTTTTCGTCCAATTTGCACCATTATCATTTGTCCGGTAAAGTCCGGCTTTTGTACCCGCAAAAACGGTTCCTTCATTGAGAAAAATTGTTCTTGCATTGTGATAAATGTCAATTCCGTTATTAGCCGCTGACCATGTTGCGCCCTGATCGGTTGATGTAAACACACCATTGATTAGACTTGCAGCAAATATGGTGTTTCCATCACCCGATATGGCATTATACCACTGATTTGTTCTGGTAGCCGGATTAGTCAAGACCCAGTGAGCGCCGTTATCTGATGATTTCCAGATTCCCTGAAAACTGTTGGAACCGACATATAAATCGGTACCGTTAAAGCCCAATGACTGAACATTAGGATAATAACCCTGTACCCATCCGTTTTGGAACCAATAGGCCATTCCTGTTACTACCTGTTGCCATGAATCTCCGTTGTTTGTTGAACGAAAAACGCCTTTCTTATTACTCCCGCCTCCTGTAAAGATGGCTGTTTCGGTAGCAACCAGGGCATAAATGTCGTTACATGTCAGGCCTGTATTTTTAATAGTCCATGTTTCACCATAATCAGTCGAACGCAACATTTTGGATGATGTTGCCGCTGCAAAGAGTGTAGTGTCGCTTACGGCCAACTGGTTAACCCAATTCCCTCCATCCGGAAATCCATTTGTTTTTAGTACCCAACTTGCACCGGCATCGTCTGAACGATACAATCCGGAGCCGGTTCCAAGAAACATCATATCCCCGATAATGGCAATCGCCCTGATATCCGTTGGTAAAGTCGGGCTGCTTAAATAAGTCCAGGTATTGCCGTTGTCATTTGAACTGTATATTGCACGCCCAACCCCGTTTGTAACAACATACAGCGTAGAACCTGAACGTGTCATACACTTGATAAAACCGCCTTCGGGACCTGTTGTGGTCCACTGGGCCGAAACAGTACTGATACTCAGAAGCAGGATCAGTACATGGATAAATGCAAAAAAAGATAGATTTTTTTTCATTTTACAGATTTGTTAATTATTAGTTACTATGTTGATTATTAGGATTATCTTCATTTTCAATTCGGGTTGTTGATCTGACGGTAACCGGATCGACTAATTTTTTTAACAGCTTTTGCTGAATTGCAAGCCGATCGATGAATTTTTTCAGGTCTTCCTTATTTTCCTCGTTTTCTTCATAAAATTCATCATGGTCTGGTTCGTTGTCACTGGCCGCCTTGTTATTTTGTATCATGAGTTTTCTTTTTTTTTAACAGCAACAAAGGTTAGCCTGATATTTAATGTGGAGAAATAATTAACCCCTAAAACATACACATCGCTATAAAATAGTACCCCTACATTTTATGTATATAAATAGTTATGGTACATATATTCAGCGCGTTGAATGGAAAGTTAGGATGGAGTAAAATGGTTGGAACAGGGTGGGAGCAGGAGCTGTTTCAACGGGATTTAAACAAAACGTATTTGTTATCAGATTGGTGTGAGCCGGCAATCAATTTATTATCGGACAATCATCAGGCAGCTTTGCTGTAAAAACTTATAAAATTGAGCCCAGTCCAAAAACTGATAATAGATGTAATGCCAATTAAACTTTAGCCCACTCAGAAAACTGTTTAAAAAAGGAATGCCACTATCTCGTCATGCATGCTATGACGAAACCAAATCTCCAAAATACTCCAAGTGCTCACAATCAGCGCTTTACTATTGGTGAAATTTGGTGTTTTTGTGCTTTGGTGGCAATAGTTGGCATATCTGAGGGGACTCAAAATTCAATATTCTTAACTAATCGACATTGGATTCTGCGCGATGAATCATATACCTGATAATAACTGAATCCGGCTTAAATCTGTGACAAAAAAGTGACGAGGTTCACCTCCGAATTGGAAATACCGAGTTTCTTACGCAACCGGTACCGGGCATGGTCAATCGTTAAAATTCGCTGACCGGTTAAATCAGAAATTTCTTTGCTCGACATATTCAACCGAAGAAAAGCGCAAAGTTTCAATTCATTTTGCGTGAGATCGGGGTGATTCTTCAACAAGGTCTCATAAAATCCACTATGGATTTCCTGAAAACGTACCGAAAACTCCTTTAACATCTTATCATCCGCGCTGTGGCGAAGCTCGCGATGAATCCGGTTGATTGCTTCAACGGTTTCATCCTTTTTCGCGCTTTGCCCTATTTCATAAAGTTTATTGGAAATATCAGACAGTAACTCGTTCTTTTTAATAAGAGATATGAGATTGATGGTGAGTTCTTTATCCTTGAACTGAAGTTCTTTCTCGATTGATTGTTTCTCAAGGGCCAGATTCCTGGCTTTGATACGGTGCCTCGAAAACATCAGGATGATAATAATCAAACCCGAAACCAGACTTAGTATAATAACTACCATCAGATTATCTTTCTTCTGGCGCGAAATCTGCTTTAGTTTATCGTATTTTTCAAAATTGTACTGAAACTCAAGCCGGTAAACGTCTTTTTGATTCCTCAGGATAAAGAGACTGTCTTTTACCTCGTTTTCGATCATGGCGTAGTGGTAAGCTCTTGTGGTATCTTTTTTACTCAGGTAAATCTTATGAAGCAGTCCGGCCGACTTTCTCAAATTTTCTTTATAATTATATTTTTTGCTGATTTGGAAGGCAGTGTCGGCATAAGCAATGCTTTTGGCAGTCTCACCTTTTTTTAAATAATAATCGCTCAGCAGTGATTGACACTCAGCATAAAGATCATTTTGCTTTAAATTTCTGAATATACCGGTAGCATTTTGATAGTAAGCCAGTATGCTATCGGTTTGGTTAAGTTTTGCAAGACAGACGCCAATGTTCATCAGGTAAATGCCCTGTTGTTGCTTTTCGGTATGGTTATCGTTGATTTTCAGTGCTTCCCTGAAATAACTGAGTGCAATTTTATAATCATTGTATTGCTCAAAATAAACGCTCGCGATATTGTTGTATTGAAAGGCAATTCCGTTTGAATCGCCATTTTTCAGGGCAATATCAAGCGATTTCTTTAAAAACTCCAATCCTTTCTGGTAATTGTTCTGACTGATAAAGTCAATGCCGATATTCCCAAGAGTTACTCCTATCTGCTTTTGATCGTTAATATGCTCATAATATTTAAGATTCTCGAAATCGAATTTTGCGCTTTTATCGAAGTCGCCTAACTCGAAAAAGATCACCGAAAGTTTTTCCCTTGCCCGGGCGATTTCATTTTTTAGGTGCAGGTCGGTTGCCATATCAAGTGCATTCTCAGCGCATTCGGTGGCTTCCTGATACCTGCTTGAACGAAGGTAACTATTCGATAACTGGATTAATGTCAGGATGGTTTCCTTAGGCATATCTAAATTGACCGCGATTTCGTGGGCGTTTTTTGCATAGTTAACAGCATCTTCGGGGTGTTTCCCTTCTACCTCTGCCGAGAGTGCCAACAGAATTCCGATTTTATCTTTTTCAGTATTTGATTGAATCAACGCTTTAGACAGGCTGTCGAAGGTTTCGTTTGCCTGACAAAATAGTGTTACTGAGCACCATACGAAAACGATGGTCAACACTAATTTCAAATGAATCTTTTCATGTCTCATTCAGGCTGAATACTGATAAATATTTGCAAATATATCGAATAGGATCAGCTGTACAAAATTATACTTTGATGTGAACGGTTATAAATCAAAAAAGGGCTGCCAACTGGCAACCCCTTTCCTAAATCAGACCTTCTCTCTCCCTACACGTTTGCTTTCTATTGAAACAGGTCTTGATGTTCCTAACCAAAAAAACAAAGGTTTCTTTATTTAATAATTATCGGTTTGATGAATGTTTCGCTCTCAGTTGTAACTTTCAGTATATAAGTGCCCGCCGGAAGGTTCTGAACAGGTGTTGTAATACTTTCCAGACCTTTCAAATCATGATACTCATATACACCGATTCCCATCGCGTTATAGAGGCTCACTTCAACAATTGACTGATTATTCAGTTGGATTTTGAAACTTTCTGAGGCAGGATTTGGATAAACATTTAGTCCTGAACTAAGCTCAGTCACACCAAGGCAGGCATCAACAAACAATTCCATGGTCGCCTGATTCGAACAGCTATTTTCATCGGAGTAGGTGTAGGTGATGATATGGCTTCCAATACCGGCAACAGCCTGATAGAAAATATTATTTGTAACGCCGTCACCCGAATAGGTTCCGCCTTCGGGCAGTCCGCCGGTAAGTGTGATCGGTCCCCAATCTTCGATACAGATAGTGGTAGGTGAGAATGATGGCCAGGTTACAACAGGCAAAGGATTCTCAGTGATCACAGCATTACCTGACATGGGTGTTGTGCCGTAGTCATTGGTTCCACTTATGGTATAGGTTGCGGGAAGCTGAATACCAAAACTGATTGGCGATCCGGTACCGGCCATTGATGCTTCGATAACAGCATCTTTATAGAGTGTATAAACGACTCCGGTTTCTGAACCCGATAATCCTACCGGAAGTCCTTCGCCACCATCACAATACGAACCGGTTCCTGTTACTTCAAATCCAAACGGGAGTCCCTTCGTCCTGCCGGTGAAACTTCCTAAAGCACTTATTCCGGTTGCTGTTAACCGGTTCAAATTCACATTGGTGATGCTATAAAGGTCGGTAGTGGGCGTCATCCGGAAACAATAAATTGAATCTTCGATTCCGGCAACATCAGCCTGAACATAATCGAACCGGGTATTGCAACTAAAATCGGTGATTCCTTCGGAGCTTAGGTTCCAGTAGCGGTTGATGTAATTTTCGGTAACACCCGGATAGGCTTGGTTCACAAGGTTTACACCGACATAAGCGCTGTCGAAAGTGCCTGCTGTGAAATCGATTGTTATTGGCGAATATTCAGCCGTGCCATCGTTGTCGCCCACCGGGAAGGTAAAGCTTCCGGCACCGGTCATACGCTTTCTCAGTTCACCCGTTCCTGTTGCAACTACCATATTATCAGCTGAGGGTGTTCCGGCAATAGTGGCTCCTTCATTAAGTAATAAATTGTTACTTCCTAGGTTTACGATACCATCGGTAAGGGTGAGAATTCCATTAACAGTGATATCTGAATTGTGTGTAACTCCGTTAACACTCGAATTATTTATCACTAAATTAGAGTAAGTATTTAATGTATATCCCAATTCAAGTACCTCAGCATCAGAAGGTGCTTTAATCTCTTGACTGTTATTTCCATTATATTCTACAATATTCGGTTCAGCAGCAGGACCCGCAACACACAATTCCCCATCATTGGTTGCAGGAAAAACACTTCCACCAAACCTGACTAAGGAGTTTGGATCCTGAAAAAAATAAGTAACTTCGGCTCCGGAACCTAAAAGATCACCTCCAATATTCATTACACCATTAGTGTGGTTCCATGCATAACCAAGATTGTCACCGAGCAATAGATTTCCGGAAATATTCAAAACTGCCGAATTTTCAATATTGGAACCCGATAGAAATTCCGATCCACCATACAGGTAAACATCTCCGTTTAAATTGAGCGTACCCATGGCATTTTGGATGCCCACGTAATACAGTGTCGTGGTGATGATATCGCCATTTACCGTAAAAGTCCCTCCCTGGCTGTTGTCGATGAAAATTTTACCGTTCATGTTCCAGCTGGGATTTGCTGAATGTTGAATATTCCCATTGACTGTCAGGTTACATGTATTTAAAATCCGGAGACCGTAGCTGACAATTTCAATATTGCAGTTTGTAATCCCTGAGCCGGTTATCTCAGTGTCATAATATTCATAGGCAATTAGTTTCCCTGGGCCATTATGTATGCCATTATTGCTGTAAATGGGATTATGAACTTCTATAGTTAAAATAGTAAGGTCAAACTCTCCGTTATCCAGGGTTGCACCAGGTTCAATGGTAATGTTTTTGACAAATGCACCAGCCATATCAAGTGTAACTGTATGACCGGAAGAGATCACGATATCATCCCCAAAAGCAGGATATAACCCACCTACCCAGGTATTTTGATTATAATAATTGCCCGATTGGGCTGAAACCCTTATTGCTGAATGCAAAGGATTCTGAGAACAAATTACAATTAGAAAGCTTAAAATTGTAATAATCTTTATGCGTGTTTTTTTCATGATTATGAAGGTTTATTTCAATATAATTGGTTTTACAATACTTTCGTCATTGCCTGTGATGCGGATAATATAGTTTCCCGAAGGAATATCCTGAACAGATAGTGTGACCGGCCCTGAAGCATTCATCGCGGTTTTCTCGAACACCTTGATGCCCATCAGATTGAATAAAGCAATCTCGCGTATAACGCGGTTATCAGGTAAACCGATGGTGAGCATGTCGGAAACCGGATTCGGGTAAACAAGTAATTCTTTGTTATTCTCAGTAACGCCAAGGCATGCATCAACAAACAATTCCATCGTTGCCTGGTTCGAACAGCTATTCTCATCCGAATAGGTGTAAGTTATGATATGGCTGCCAACACCTGCAACAGCCTGGTTGAAAATATTTCCGGTAACTCCATCACCTGAATATACTCCACCTTCGGGTAATCCTCCGGTTAGTGTAACGGGACCCCAATCTTCGATACAAATTATGGTAGGTTCAAAAGTCGTCCAGGTGACTACAGGCAATGGGTTTTCGGTGATAACGGCATTTCCCGACATGGGTGTAGTACCGTTGTCATTGGTTCCGGTAATTGTATAGGTTGCGGGAAGCTGAATGCCAAAACTGATTGCTGAACCCGTACCGGCCATTGATGCTTCGGCAACACCATCTTTATAGAGCGTATAAACGACTCCGGTTTCCGATCCTGATAGACCTACCGGAAGACCATCGCCACCATCACAATACGAACCGGTTCCGGTCACCTCAAAGGCAAACGGAAAACCTTGTTCTCTGCCTGTAAATGTACCTAATGAGTTGATTCCGGTTGCAGTCAGGCGGTGCAAAACCACGTCGGTGACTGAATAACGGTCGGTAGTAGGTGTCACACGGTAGCAATAAATTGAATCTTCGATACCGGTTACGTCGGCTGGAACATAGTCGAACGAGGCATTGCAACTGAAATCGGTGATTCCTTCGGAAGTCAGGTTCCAGTAACGGTTCAGGTAATTTCCGCTTACACCTGACCAGGCTTCATTTACAAGATTCACGCCAGCATAAGCGCTGTTGAAAGTGCCTGAAGTGAAATCGAGTGTTACCGGCGAATATTCGGCGGTACCATCGTTATCACCTACCGGGAATGTAAAACTTCCGGTGTTTGTCACTACCTTCCTCAGTTCACCGGTGCCGGTGGCGATCACCATATTTTCAGCCGAAGGTGTTCCTGCAACAGTGGCATTTTCGGCAAGTATTAAATTGTTGCTTCCAAGGTTCACGATGCCATCGGTAAGGGTTAAGATTCCGTTAACCGTGATCTCTGCGATCAATGATAATCCACTGCTGCTGTTATTGATGATCAGATTTGAATAAGCAGCATCATCAGGTACTCTGATTGTTTGTGCAGAAACTCCATTATATTCAATCGTATTGGGTTCAGTTGATGACCCACCTGCAGGTTCTGTTATCCCAAAAAACAAACCAGTAAAAGGATCAGGAAAAACATTGCCACCTAACTTAACGGTAGCGTTTAATCCATTCCAGAAATAAGAATCACCTAAGCCAGAACCCAATAAATCACCACCGATGATCATACTACCATCATTTTGACAAAAGCTTGCGTAAACTCCTAAAGTTAAATCACCCGAGATATTGATTGTGCCTGAATTTACAATTGATGCTCCACCACCGGAATCTGTACTTCCTAACATACTCACATTACCGTTCACAGCAATGGTACCAGAAGTGGTAATACCCACAGCGCCAAAGGTTGCATCAGTAATAATGTTTCCATTAATAGTTAAGTTACCGAAACTCATTTGTATTAAATATTTACCGTTCATCCCGGTATTACCAGGATTTTGATGTTGAACGTTACCATTTATTGTAAGGTTACAATCATTCAGGGGTTTGAGTCCATAATTTACAATTTCGAAAGTACAGTTTGTTATTCCGGAGCCCGTTATTTCTGTATCATAATTAGAATAAGTAATAATATTTCCTGTTCCATTATGGGTGCCATTGTTGGTGTACGTTGGATTGCCTGAAGCGATACCATTATCGATTGTAATAGTATATGTACTGTTGTCCAATATTGCTCCGGTTTGAATAGTAATATTAAATATTGTAATATTTGCATCAAGGGTAACAGTATGTCCGGTTGCAATTACGATATCATCGTATAGAGCTGGCGCTACACCACCCACCCAGGTGGAACCGATACTGAACAGCCCGGATTGTGCTGAGGTAACTGTAGCAGCCTGAATCGTACAGTTCAATAAAAGCAGAGCCAGCAGCCCCAAAAATGTCATTTTTTTAAAGATGATTTTGTTCATAATTTCCCGGATTTATTTCAATATAATTGGTTTTATAATACTTTCGTCATTGCTGATGATACGGATAATATAGTTACCCGAAGGAATATCCTGAACTGATAGTGTGACCGGCCCTGAAGCATTCATCGAACTCTTTTCAAACACTTTGGTTCCCATCAGATTGAATAAGGTAATTTCATCAATAATCTGATTGTCGGGTAAAACAATAGTGAGCCTGTCAGTCGCCGGATTCGGGTAAACGAGTAATTCTTTATTGTTCTCAATAACACCAAGGCAGGCATCAACAAACAATTCCATGCTTACCTGATTTGAACAGCTATTTTCATCGGAGTAGGTGTAGGTGATGATATGGCTTCCAATACCGGCAACAGCCTGATAGAAAATATTATTTGTAACACCGTCACCCGAATAGATTCCGCCTTCGGGCAGTCCGCCGGTGAGTGTGATCGGTCCCCAATCTTCGATACAGATAGTGGTAGGTGAGAATGATGGCCAGGTTACAACAGGCAAAGGATTCTCAGTGATCACAGCATTACCTGACATGGGTGTTGTGCCGTAGTCATTGGTTCCACTTATGGTATAGGTTGCGGGAAGCTGAATACCAAAACTGATTGGCGATCCGGTACCGGCCATTGATGCTTCGATAACAGCATCTTTATAGAGTGTATAAACGACTCCGGTTTCTGAACCCGATAATCCTACCGGAAGTCCTTCGCCACCATCACAATACGAACCGGTTCCTGTTACTTCAAATCCAAACGGGAGTCCCTTCGTCCTGCCGGTGAAACTTCCTAAAGCACTTATTCCGGTTGCTGTTAACCGGTTCAAATTCACATTGGTGATGCTATAAAGGTCGGTAGTGGGCGTCATCCGGAAACAATAAATTGAATCTTCGATTCCGGCAACATCAGCCTGAACATAATCGAACCGGGTATTGCAACTAAAATCGGTGATTCCTTCGGAGCTTAGGTTCCAGTAGCGGTTGATGTAATTTTCGGTAACACCCGGATAGGCTTGGTTCACAAGGTTTACACCGACATAAGCGCTGTCGAAAGTGCCTGCTGTGAAATCGATTGTTATTGGCGAATATTCAGCCGTGCCATCGTTGTCGCCCACCGGGAAGGTAAAGCTTCCGGCACCGGTCATACGCTTTCTCAGTTCACCCGTTCCTGTTGCAACTACCATATTATCAGCTGAGGGTGTTCCGGCAATAGTGGCTCCTTCATTAAGTAATAAATTGTTACTTCCTAGGTTTACGATACCATCGGTAAGGGTGAGAATTCCATTAACAGTGATATCTGAATTGTGTGTAACTCCGTTAACACTCGAATTATTTATCACTAAATTAGAGTAAGTATTTAATGTATATCCCAATTCAAGTACCTCAGCATCAGAAGGTGCTTTAATCTCTTGACTGTTATTTCCATTATATTCTACAATATTCGGTTCAGCAGCAGGACCCGCAACACACAATTCCCCATCATTGGTTGCAGGAAAAACACTTCCACCAAACCTGACTAAGGAGTTTGGATCCTGAAAAAAATAAGTAACTTCGGCTCCGGAACCTAAAAGATCACCTCCAATATTCATTACACCATTAGTGTGGTTCCATGCATAACCAAGATTGTCACCGAGCAATAGATTCCCCGAGATATTTAAATTCCCCATATTCTCGAGCGTAGAACCTGCACCCCAATTGGATCCACCATAAAGAAAAATATTTCCATTTACAGTAAGGTTGCTACCATTTTGTATACCAACCGCCCATAAGGGAGTAGTTATAATATCTCCGTTTATGGTTAAACTACCACCTTGCGAGCTGTCAATAAAATACTTGCCATTCATACTTTGCGAAGTATTGGCAGAGTGTTGAACATTTGCATTGATAGTTAGGTTACATGATGCCAAAATCCTTAATCCGTAAGAAACTATTTCAATGGTGCAGTTTGTAACCCCTGAGCCAGTTACCTCTGTGTCGTAATATTCATAGGCAATTAGTTTTCCCGGGCCATTATGAACACCATTGTTTGTATAAACAGGATTCTCTACCTGGACTGTTAAAATCGTAAGGTCAAATGCTCCGTTCACCAGCGTTGCTCCTGCTTCGATAGTAATGTTTCGCACAGAAGCACCAGCCGCATCGAGTGTAACTGTATGACCTGAAGAGATTACGATATCGTCCCCAAAAGCAGGATAAAACCCGCCTACCCAGGTATTTTGATTATAATAATTGCCCGATTGAGCTGAAACCCTTACTGCTGAATGCAAAGGATTCTGAGAACAAATTACAATCAGAAAGCTTAAAATTGTAATAATCTTTAATTGTGTTTTTTTCATGATTTTGCAGGTTTATTTCAATATAATTGGTTTTACAATACTTTCATTATTACCGGTGATGCGGATAATATAGTTTCCAGATGGTATATCCTGAACCGGGATGGTGACCAGTCCGGAAACATTTATTGAACTCTTTTCAAAAACTTTGGTTCCCATCAAATTGAATAGGGCAATTTCACCGATAACCCGATTGTCGGTTAAAACGATCGTGATCCTGTCAGTCGCCGGATTCGGGTAAACAAGCGTGGCCGAAGATAATTCATCAATACCCAGACAATTATTAACAGAAAGGGTAATTGAAGCAGAGTTTGTGCAATCATTGCCATCCGACCAGGTATATGTAATCGCATGATCTCCTGCACCTGCAGCCGATGGATCAAAAACATTATTCGTTACGCCATCGCCCGAATAGGTTCCTCCGGCCGGCAATCCGCCACTCAGGTTGACAGGTAACCAATTTATACAAAGGGTATCGTACGCAACACTTGTCCAGCTTACATCGGGTAGTACTTTTACTATGGCAACAATCGCATTTGAAGTAACAGGGTTTTGCAAAACGCACCATTCATCCGAAGTAAAACGCAATGAAATGAAATCACCATTTTGCGGTACATAGGAGAAGTCCGGTAAATTTTCACCCAATTTGGTTTCGTTCACATACCATTCGTAGGTGGGTTGAGCGCCGCCATTGGTTGTTGATGCAGTAAATGTTATTGTTTCACCGGCACAAACATTATTCTTATCCGCCGTAATCGAAACATCGACATCCGCAGCAATTGTCACCAATAAGTGTAAGGTGTTTGATTGCACGGAATCGTTGGTCACACATTCGAGAGAAGAAGTCAATAAGGCATACACTTCGTCATTGTTTGCGGGCAGGTAAGTCAAAACTGCACCTGACTCCCCGTTTTCGATACCATTCACAAACCATTGGTAAACAGGTGAATCGCCACCCTCTGTTGGCGTTGCTGTGATACTTACCTGGCTTCCTTCACAGATATTGTTTTGGTCGGCCTCAATGGAAACCGAGGCATCGATTGTAGAAACCGGATTGGTAACAAGTATTTGTGCCGGACCGAAACCAAATGCATTTGAAGGAATGACAAGAATAACTCCGGCTGTGTTTCCAACGGTTACGGTAACCGAATGGGTACCATTTCCGCCGGTGATTACCCAATCCGAAGGAAACTGCCAGGTGTAGGTTACCCCCGGGACATTGGTTACACTATACGTTTGTGATGAACCAATGCAGGGTGTTTCAGAGCCAACAATAAGGCTTGGTTGGGTCGGGGCTACAAATTCACTGATGTTGCGGGCCCAAACAGATGAGGAAACGGTAGCTGCATAAATCTTGTTGTTGTGTATGAAAAATGAGCTTGTATAAATTGTTGGCGAGAGGCCATCGGAAATTTCGACCCAGTTATCTCCCTCATCCTTCGAAATATAAATCGCACTATTCCCGGATGTATTTTGCGCGATAAAAATATTTGACCCGTCTGAAGCTAATGAATTTAATGAGATATTAATTGATTCTGAAGTATTTGTCCAGCTTTGCCCGTTATCCTGTGATTTAAAAATGCGTGGAACATCAACCATTTCGCCGTTCACCAGTTCAGGGTTCATTACCGAAGCAAAAATGGTATTACCGGCTGTTACAAATTTATGGGTCAACAAATCACTTACCTTTGTCCAGGTATCTCCATTGTCAGTAGATCGGTAAATTCCCTTTGATCCCCCACCACCAATCAGGCCGCAGACATCAACCGTTTCTGTTGAAAGATAACTGGCTCCGAGTAAAGACCAGTAAAATAAATCAGGAAATGTACCTTTTTGCCAGCTATCTCCATTATCATTTGAATAATAGAATCCTGTTGAGGTTCCGAGAAATAATGTCGTCCCTTTTGAATGTATGGAATAAAAAAAGGTCGATTCGGGATTTGGGATACCATTGTTTATTGTACTCCAGTTTTGTCCGTTATCGGTTGAGCGGTAAACACCTGCATTATCATACGAATTTATTGCAAACCAGGCGTTTCCGTGCTCTAACCATCCTGGACCATTGTATTCAAAAAATACAGATCCGGGTGAATAGTCATTTCTCATTTCCCAGCTTGCTCCACCATCGAAAGAAACGCGATCCCAGGCAAACAATGCAGTTTCATTCGCATAAAGGTTATTTAAAGTCCATTCATTTACCGGAAGTCCTTCATTTACATCATTCCATGTAGTGCCTTCATCGGCAGTATGAAAAATTCCACTGTAACCTGATCCTACATACAAGTCATCTCCCAATAGTGCGAAACCCGGGTAAGTGATGATGAGTGCCTTGATTCCACTGTAAGAACTTCTCCAGTTGTTGCCATTATCATCTGATTTATAAATTCCACCCATCGTACCTACATAGATATTTCCATTATCCATCTTTAAAGTAGTTACGTTACCATAAATGGCAATTCCTGCGTTTGATTCGGACCATGTTGCTCCGCCATCGATCGATTTTAAGACACCTCCAAGGCCTGTACCGGCTAATACCATAGCCTCATTTCCTGTAAATGATGTTATATTGGTATAATTCATGGTTTCCATGCTTGTAAATTCCCAATAATCACCGTTGTTGGTCGATTTCCATATTCCCTGGTTTTCCTGGGTGCCGGCATATAAATCGTTTCCAATAAAAGCGAGTGAACTGATCATAGGCGCCATATTGGGGATCCAATTCCCATTATAATAATACGCAAAGCCATTGCTTACCTGTTGCCAGTTAGCGCCATTGTCAGTTGAACGGAATACACCTTCATTATTATCACCTGTCCCAACAAAAACAGAGGTTTCATTCGCGGTCATCGAATAAAACCATAAATCGGTCAGGCCATTATTTGATAAAGTCCAGTTTTCGCCATTGTCAGATGAATGAAGTATTCCTTGATTCTGGATAGCAGCATATACGGTTGTACTATTCGCTGTGAGAAGCCCTGCACCCATATTGTATTTTTTTACCCAGGTATGGCCATTATCATCGGAGCGGTAAATGCCATCAGAACTGATAAACAGACTGTTTCCGACAGAAGTCATACCGAATACATCAGCAATAGGGAATGATTCGCTTTCTATTTTCTCCCAATGGAGGCCGTCATCTGTAGAACTGTAGAGTTGTGAGACAGTGAAATAAAATCCTGTAAGCGCATACAATGTGTTGCCTGATTTTGTCATACAATTGATAAACCCACCTTCGGGGCCAATGGGAGTCCATTGGGCATTTGCCGGTCCGTTGTTCAGACAAATAAGAAATAAGGTATAAATGAATACCAAAAAAATAAAGTTTTTTTTCATTCTAATTTTTTGTTTTAAAAAAACATACATTGATTATTAAATATTTTCATCAGTTCTATAAAAATTACCCGGCAAATATACATACACATTTACCGGGTAATATCTTCTGATCATTCTGCTAATTGCTGGCTATTATGTTTTCGATTGTACAATTTTTTTCTGCTATATTCAAGGCCAGATGTTATATGGCGGGGTTATTTCAGTATAATCGGTTTTACAATACTTTCGTCATTTCCGTTGATGCGGATAATATAGTTACCCGAAGGAATATCCTGAACCGGCAGTGTGACCGAACCGGAAGCATTTATCGAACTCATTTCAAAAACTTTGGTTCCCATCAGATTGAATAAGGCGATTTCACGGATAACCCGGTTGTCGGGTAAAACGATAGTGAGTCTGTAAGTCGCCGGATTCGGGTAAACGAGTGTGGCCGAAGACAGTTCTTCAATACCCAGACAACTATTGACCGATAAGGTAATTGAAGTGGTGTTTGTGCAATCATTACCATCCGACCAGGTATATGTAATTACATGATCCCCGGCACCGGCAACCGATGGATTAAAAACATTATTCGTTACGCCATTGCCCGAATAGATTCCACCGGCCGGCAATCCGCCACTCAGGTTGACAGGTAACCAGGTTATACAAAGGGTATCGTATTCAAAGTTTGTCCAGCTTACTTCGGGTATTGGATTAACTATGGCAGTAATTGTATTTGAAGTAACAGGATTTTCGATAAGACAGGCAGCATTTGATGAAAAAATCATCGAAACAACATCGTTGTTGACCGGAGTATAGGAAAAAGCAGCAGAATTGTCACCTGCAGATAAACCGTTAACAAACCAGTTATAAACCGGCTGATTACCTCCGTTTGTGGTATTTGAGGTGAAAGTTATCGGAACGCCTTCACACACATTATTTTGATCGGCTTCGATGCCTGCCGTTATTTCTGAAACAGCTACCGGACTAACCATCAAATATTGTGATGGACCGCTGCCGAAATTATTTGACGGGATAACAAGTACCAATCCTGTTGAATTACCAATATTTACCGTAATTGAATTGGTACCGTTTCCTGAAACTATGGTCCAGTCCTGAGGAGCCTGCCAGGTATAATTTACTCCCGGTACATTGGTTACGCTATAAGTTTGTGATGAACCGATGCAAGGAGTTTCAGAGCCAACAATAGGGCTTGGCTGTGTCGGTATTACAAATTCGCTAAGGTTACGCGACCATACTGAAGAAGTGCCGGTGCCCGCGTATAATTTATCATTGAATTCATAAAGTGAACTGACCATTGTTTTCTGTGAAAGTCCGTCACTGATATTTACCCAGTTATTGCCATTGTCAACTGAACAATAAACTTTGTATTCCGGTCCGGCTGATGTTGAAAAGAATAGTTTTGAATCGGCAGCAATAAATGAAGAAATGTTAATGTTACTGATTTCTTCAGAAAGTAATTTTGTCCAATTCTGTCCGTCATCATGGGATACCAAAATTTGTTTAATTATAACTTCTTCGTCATTAATGATTTCTTTAGTCCAACCTGAAACAAAGATATCGGTTCCAAGCATGACAAAATTCCCTGTTACCAGACCATCAAAAACCTTAAGCCAATGGCTTCCATTATCGGCAGATCGGTATATTCCTTTTGAACCACCACCATCGACCAGACCGTATAAGTGAGATGTTCCGGTTGAGAGAAATTCGGCACCGCCCAAAGCCCAGTTATTAATTCCTGGAAAGCTTCCGGCATGCCAGGTGTCGCCATTGTCGGTAGAATAATAAGGGGCTTCTGAAGTGCCCAAAAATAAAGTGGGTCCATCAGAATTAATATTCATATATAACAAGTTAGATGGGTTGTTGATGCCGTTGGTTATTGTAGTCCAGTTTTGACCGTTATCCGTTGAGCGATAGACCCCTGCATTTTCATACGAATTTATGGCAAACCAGGCGTTGCCATGTTCAAGCCATCTGGGGCCATCAAAACCAAATGATATTGAACCCGGAGAATAAATGTTTGACATTTCCCAGGTATTACCACCGTCAAACGAAAGACGATCCCAGACAAACATTGCGGTCGAATTCGATTTCAACCCATCCAGAGTCCATTCACTAATTGGTAAGCCATTGTTTACGGTATTCCAACTCATACCTTCGTCAGTTGAATGGAATACTCCACCACCACCGGCACCCACATATAAATCGGTATCAAATACGGCAAAACCTGTAATCTGATCTGCTTTAATTCCACTATTAGCGTTCGTCCAACTATCACCATTATTAACTGATTTATAAATTCCACCTTTTGTACTCACAAAAGTATTTCCGGATTCCATGAGAAAAGTTGAAACCAGCCCGTAAACATCAATCCCATGGTTCGCCTCGATCCATGAAACACCTCCATCGTTTGACTTTATAATTCCTTCACCATTAAACGAACCTGCCAAAACCATTGATTCATTTCCTGAAATTGCAGAAATGGTATTGTAATTCATGGTTTCCATGCTTGTAAATACCCAGTTGTCACCATCATCTGAAGATTTCCAGATACCCTGGAATTCGGAAGTGCCGGCATACAGATCGCTGCCCACATAGGCAAGCGATGTTATCATGGGTGCCATATTGGGTATCCAGTTACCATTGTAATAGTATGCCATTCCATCGCTTACCTGAAGCCAGGTAGCGCCATTGTCAGTTGAACGGAATACACCTAAATTATTATCACCAGTTCCGGCAAAAACAGTGGTTTCATTTGCAGTGAGTGAATACAGGTAGGTATCGGTAAGCCCATTTGTGACAGTTGTCCAGTTTTCACCATAGTCAGTTGATCGAATAAGTCCGGAACCAGTACCAGCCGCAAATAAACTTGTATCACTTACAGCTAAATAATTGATGTATTTTTCACCATAGGGGAATCCATTTATTTTTTTTATCCATGTAAGCCCATTATCGTCAGAGCGAAACACACCCGATCCTGTGCCTATGAAAATATAATTCCCAATAGAAGCAATAGCTCTTACATCGTCAGGAAATGTTATACTATTCATTTTTGACCAGGAAAGCCCGTTATCCGTAGAAACGAATAATTGAGGTGGAATTAAAAAATACATTCCAGAAACCGCATACAAATTATTCCCAGATCTCGTCATACAGTGTATATAACCACCTTCGGGACCAATGGAAGTCCATTGGGCAGTTACCGGTCCGTTGTTCAGACCGAAAAGAAATAAGGTATAAATGAATACCAAAAAAATAAAGCTTTTTCTCATCCTGATTTTTGTTTGCAAAAAATATGAGTTGATGTTCAAACTATTTTCATCAGTTTTTATTAGCCTGATTAATTCATCTCGCAAAGGCGCAAAGTTCTGAATTGCAACAGTTTAATGATATGAATACAAATATTTTTTTTATTAATTTCACTCAAATTCATATACACTGCGACTTAGCTGATTTGCGAGATTTTTTTGTGAATAATACAGGTTAGAATTACCCGGTAACTATACACGCATAGTTACCGGGTAATATCTTCTGATCATTCTTCCAATTTCTGGCCATTATTTTTCCAGTTGTACAATTTTTTTCCGCCATAGACGAGGCCAAGTGTTATCAGTATTTCGAGACCGCCGCCAATGGGAGCGCCACCACCGGCCACTTCGTTACCACCGGCGCCATGGCCTCCGCCCGAAGGCGGAGGTGGGCCTTGTGCCAGAAGGATCTGGCTTGCTATCAGGAATACACTTAACAATGCTATTTTTGTGATTATCTTTTTCATGGGATACTTTTTTTCTTGTGTTGTTACTGAACAATTATTTTCACCGTGTTTACACTTAAGCTGTTCTGCAAGCGAACCATATATATACCTGCCGGAAGGTTCAGAGCCTGGCTGTACAAGCCTGTTGAATTGATCACCGAGCTTTGCAGATTACGCCCCTGTACATCAAAAATGCTCAGTTGAACGTCCTGATCCGTGTTTTGAAGGTATAATTGTCCGTTCGCGTACCATGCATGAATGGTTGCATCATCCGCTTTTTCACCAACACCTACAACACCAAAATGAATTACAAAACGATCGGCATTGTCACCGGCTTCAGAAGTGAAAGCATAGTTGCCATCGTTCAGAAGAAGGGTCTGGTTGGTTTTATTATCGGTGAGGTAAATGGATTGTCCGGAAATATTTTCGGTGAGCTCAATATTGAACTGGTTTGATGCATTCTTCACGAAACCAAGTGGAATACTCATTCCTTCGGTGATTCCGGATAATGTATTCAGCGCGTACATTTCCTGCTGGCTTTGACTATAGAAAACAGGTGCAAATCCTGTCAGGAAATAGCTGTCGTATTGACTGTCGTAAGCATCAGTGGCATTGGCATCGAAACGGATGATGGTAGGCTGGGCTGTCTGGCCTTCGGGGTCGTTTACCGTAAGTACGATCTGGTTGTTTTGTTCAACATTCTTATACCAGTTGGCACTGCTTACAACGCGTGAAGCAGCCGGAATGGTGAGCGAAGCATTGTTTACGCTGGCATGAACCATAAAACCGTTTGTGGAAGGAATAATACCATTCGCTGCAATGACGGAGTAGGAGGCGCTTGCTTCATTCCATATCTGGCAATTGGCATCAACATTACTGAGCGCCCAGCTGCCATCGTTCCATCGGATGGCGCTGCTGAAAGGGTTGCCCAGCAGGTGCCAGCCCGTGTAGGCATTACTTCCGGTATAGCTGAGATTGCTGACAGCAACATTGGATATATTCAATGATCCGGCAAATGTTTGCGTACTTGTTGCCATATTGGCGATTAAGTAACCGGTTCCCACGAGGAAGTTTGTTTCAAAATCACCGTTTAATCCACCTCCGGTTGCCGTACGATTGATCCAGGTAAATGTAGGTTCATTCCATTTGTAGAAATCGTTACCCGAACCGGCTGTATGGAAAGCACTGATGGCCTGTGCTGCAACCGGCGAACTGAGCAGATGCCAGCCATGATTAGCTACTACTGATCCTGCAATATACCTTTCAACATTGGCTGTTGTGGCAGCAGTGGTGATCAGAGAACCGGTACCGGTAGCATCGCTCTGTAGGGTGAATGCACCGGTAACTGCGAGTGAACCACTTACATCGGTAAGTGTAGCGCCTGGTTTGACTGTGAGAAATCCGTTAACCGTAGTGGCTAAATTCATTGTTGCACCCGCAGGATTGTTGATGATCAGATTTGAATATGCAGCATCATCGGGTACCCTGATCGTTTGTGCCAAAGTTCCGTTGTATTCAATTGTATTGGGCTCGGTTGACGATGAACCTGCGGGTTCTGTTATTCCAAAAAATAAACCGCCAAAAGGATCAGGAAAAACATTGCCACCTAACTTAACGGTAGCGTTTAATCCATTCCAGAAATAAGAATCACCTAAGCCAGAACCCAATAAATCACCACCAATGATCATACTGCCATCATTTTGACAAAAGCTTGCGTAAACTCCTAAAGTTAAATCACCCGAGATATTGATTGTGCCTGAATTTACAATTGTTGCTCCAGCACCGGAATCTGTACTTCCTAACATACTCACATTCCCGTTCACAGTAATGGTACCAGAAGTGGTAATTCCCACAGCGCCAAAGGTTGCATCAGTAATAAGGTTTCCATTAATAGTTAAGTTGCCGGAACTCATTTGTATTAAATATTTACCGTTCATTCCGGTGTTTCCAGGATTTTGATGCTGAATGTTACCATTAATTGTGAGGTTACAATCATTCAAGGGTTTGAGCCCATAATTAATAATTTCAAATGTGCAGTTTGTTATTCCGGAGCCCGTTATTTCTGTATCAAAATTTGAATAAGTTTTAATGTTACCTGTTCCATTGTGGGTGCCATTGTTAGTGTATTTTGGATTGCCTGAAGCGATCCCGTTATCGATTGTTATGATAAATGTGCTGTTATCCAATATTGCTCCGGTTTGAATAGTAATATTAAATATTGTAACATTTGCATCAAGGGTAACAGTATGTCCGGTTGCAATTACGATATCATCGTATAGTGCTGGTGCTGAGCCTCCTACCCAGGTTGAACCAACGCTGAAAAGGCCGGATTGGGCAGAGGTTATTATGGCTGAATAAATCGGGTTCGCAGCGCAAATAAATAATAATGCACTGAAAATAAATAATCGCAAGGGTAGTAGTCTTTTCATGGTCGTAGTAGATTTAAGGGTTGAACATAGATCAATTTCAAAAGCGTTAAACATTTTTTCATCGTGCAGATTTTGTTAAGAGTTAGACATAAATTATTTATTTGAAAGTTTTTTCTCTTTTACGGTCCGGCTTTTACGCACTTCTTCGGAATCAACAAATTTGTCGAGCAGTTTACGTTGGATGGCCAGACGATTAATAAAAATTTCAATATCATCCGGGTTTTCACCGGCCTCATTGTCAGACCCCTCATTGTCGTGAACCGGGTTGAGGATTTGCCTGTTTTTCTTCTCCATATTTACTTTTAGATTATTTTGAAGTCGCAAAGATGTAGCTGTAAAATGGTGTAAAAAAGTTTTTACCCCCGACAACGTATCTAATGCAACGGAATGATGCCCATACATTTTATCTATATTATTTGATAAAATGCTTTAAATCAGTATTTTAGATTTTTTGGTAAGAAAAGGGAAAATCTTGCCTCCCGGCTCCCGAAACGGGGGAGAACGCTGGTTTTTAGGTTGAGGTGGGTTTGATAGAACAGTAGTTGGTGTTGTATTTGTCAATTATCAAAAATCGGACTGGGTTCATGCTTTGCAATTAACAATCGGCTGGGGATAATTATTAAAAAACGAAGCATTTGAACCTGAACGAATAGCTATCTTTGCTGCTTCGTATTAATAAATCTACGAAAGATTGGTTTTATGAAATCCATATTGCGACACATCGTCAACCATAAATATCTATATACGATTTTGTTATTTCTTGTGTGGATGTTCTTTTTTGATGAGAACAAAATCTCGAAGCAATACGATCTGAAAGCCAGATACCTGAATTTGCTCGATCAGAAAAAATATTATCTGACCGAAATTGCCAACAATAACAAACTGAGCGCAGCCCTCGAAAATGATACCTTGCTTCTTGAGCGCATTGCCCGCGAAAAATATCTTATGAAACGCGACAATGAGGTGATTTATCTGATAGTTAATGAGTGAGTTGCTGATTATTGTTCCTCGTTTGTTGCATGTTGATTGTGGATTTCAACGCCATCATACTGATTGATCAAAAACCAGAGAAAATTATAAATTATCAGGGTTTCCCAACAGTAATTCTTTCTTATCCTCACCATATTTCAGATTCCATTCTCCTTAGCAGCAGTAATATTTCTTACTTTTGCAGTCAAACATTCCTTAATTGAAATTCTACGAATTATGAAATATGATGTAATTGTAATCGGCAGCGGCCCGGGCGGTTATGTGGCTGCTATCAGGGCTTCCCAACTGGGTAAAAAAGTGGCTGTTGTTGAGAAAGCCGAAATTGGTGGTATTTGTTTAAACTGGGGTTGCATCCCTACCAAGGCGCTACTGAAAAGCGCACAGGTTTTCAATTACCTGAAACATGCCGAAGATTATGGTATAAAATTAGGCGTTGAAGCAACACCCGACTTCGAAGCTATTGTGAAACGTAGCCGTGGCGTTGCCGAAGGTATGAGCAAAGGTGTTCAGTTCCTGTTTAAAAAGAATAAAATTGAACTGATTTCAGGTTTTGGAAAACTGAAAGCTGGTAAAAAAGTAGAAGTAACTGATGGTGAGGGTAAAGTTACAATTTTTGAAGCTGACCATGTGATTTTAGCGACCGGAACACGTTCAAGAGAGTTGCCAAATCTGAAAATAGATGGTAAAAAAATAATCGGATATCGCCAGGCTATGGTTTTGCCTGAGCTGCCTAAATCGATGGTGGTTGTCGGTTCGGGCGCTATTGGTTCCGAATTTGCTTATTTCTACAATTCGATGGGTGTTGATGTAACACTGGTCGAATTTATGCCAAATGTTTTACCGATCGAAGACGAGGAGGTTTCTAAACAACTCGAACGCTCTTTCAAAAAGGCAAAGATGAAAGTGATGACAAGTTCAACGGTCGAAAAAGTTGAACTGAAAGACGATCTTTGTGAAGTCACTATAAAAACAAAAAAAGGTGAGGAGATCGTGAATGTCGATATTGTGTTGTCTGCCGTTGGAGTAGCAACGAATCTCGAAGGCCTTGGCCTGGAAGAAGTTGGTGTTAAAACTGATAAGGGCAAAGTTCTTGTTGACGATTATTACCGTACGAATATTGAAGGGGTTTATGCCATTGGCGATATTGTTCACGGTCCCGCACTGGCACACGTTGCCTCCCACGAAGGGATTACCTGTGTGGAAGCTATCGCCGGTCATCATCCTGAGCCGGTTGATTATAAGAATGTTCCTTCATGTACCTATACAAATCCTGAAGTTGCCTCAGTCGGTCTGACTGAAAAGCAAGCCATCGAAGCCGGATACGAAATCAAAGTCGGGAAATTTCCATTTTCTGCTTCCGGCAAGGCCAGTGCTTCGGGTAACAAAGATGGATTCGTGAAAGTGATTTTTGATGCCAAATACGGTGAATGGCTTGGTTGCCACATGATTGGTGATAATGTTACCGAAATGATTGCTGAGGCAGTGGTTGCGCGTAAATTGGAAACGACGGGTCATGAAATTATAAAAGCAATGCATCCGCATCCGACCATGTCGGAAGCCATTATGGAAGCGGCTGCCGATGCCTATGGCGAAGTAATTCACCTGTAATTTAGTCAGGGCTTCACTTTAAGTTAAGCCCCTGATTACAAAGCTGTTTAATTAAACTAACTATTTGCTAACCAAACAATCAGCAATGGAAATTATTGAGACAAAAATCAGGGACCTGCTTATCATCAAGCCGGTTGTTTTTGAAGACAATCGTGGTTATTTCTTCGAATCATATAACAAAGAAAAGTTTCTTCAGAAAGGGATTGACCATAATTTTGTGCAGGACAATGAATCGAAATCGATGAAAGGCGTGCTGCGTGGTCTGCATTTTCAGGCGCCGCCCTTTGCCCAGGGTAAGCTGGTGCGCGTGATGAAAGGCGCTGTACTCGATGTTGCGGTTGATATTCGTAAGAACTCGCCAACGTATGGCAAATGGGCATCGATTGAGCTTACCGAATCGAATAAATGGATGTATTGGGTTCCACCGGGACTTGCACATGGTTTTGTGACCCTGGAAGACAATACAGTCTTCTTTTATAAATGTACGAATGTTTACAATAAAAACTCGGAAGGCAGCGTTCGGTGGAACGATCCCGATTTAAAGATTGACTGGGGTGTAGCAAATCCTATCCTTTCGGAGAAAGACCAGCAATCGCCTCTTTTTAAGGATTTTGTGAGTCCGTTTTAATGTATTGCTCCGTTCACAAATCATAAGGACGTCGTTTCATTTAATAATTTGAATATTCATTAAACTTTCTTTTAAAAACCTGATTCCATGTTACAAAAGAAATGGTTTGTACCCGCAGTAATCTTCACTATAGGATTAGCTTTAGGATTTCTACTTTCTCATTTGTCGGCAAGTTCGCAACAACGAACCGAAGTAACCAGCATAACCGTTGAGGATTTTATCGAAGTGCCGGGTTATCCTGATGATCTTTCTTTTGCCGGTGAGAAAATCCCGCTTGATATTTTTTACACCCGCGAAAGCCTCGAACGTGAACTGATCGTGAATACTTACTGGCACAGTTCTACCCTTATGTTGCTGAAACGTACCAATCGCTGGTTTCCTGTAATTGAGCCGATTTTGAAGAAAAATGGTGTACCCGACGATTTTAAATACCTGTGTCTGATTGAAAGTAATCTGTTGCAGGCCAAATCACCTGCCGGAGCGATTGGTTTCTGGCAGATTCTCGAAGTTACCGCCAAAGAGTTAGGATTGGAGGTGACCGAAGATGTTGATCAACGGTATGATGTGGAACTTTCAACGGAGGCTGCCTGTAACTATTTTCTGAAAGCCTATCTGAAATATGGAAACTGGAGTTTGGTTGCAGCTTCGTATAATGCCGGACAAAAAAAGATTTCAGATCTTTTGGCAGCCCAACGTGTCTCATCCTACCATGATTTATTGATGCCTGAAGAAACAGAGCGGTATCTTTTCAGGATACTCTCGATGAAATTAATTGTTGAAGATCCAAAGAAATATGGATTTAAATTAGATGAAGAAGATTATTATGCCCCTTTAGCCGCTGCTGAAGTAAGTGTTTCGGGAAGTGTAAGCAGCTGGACTGATTTTGCAAATCAACATGGAATTACCTATAAATTACTTAAGTATTTTAATCCCTGGCTGCGAACAGAAAAGCTTAAAAACCAAAATGGTAAAACCTATAAGATTAAGATTCCGGAGGCTCCGTTCAATAAAACCTTTGCCGGTAACGAGTAATTATTAAAATACAATTAAATTAATGGAAGATCAGGTTGCAGAGGATAAATTTCTGGAAATATTCGGTGCCAGGGTACACAACCTGAAGAATATTGATCTGAAAATTCCAAGAAATAAATTAGTTGTAATTACTGGTTTGAGCGGAAGTGGCAAATCATCATTAGCCTTCGATACCATTTATGCCGAGGGACAGCGACGGTATATGGAATCGTTTTCGGCTTATGCCCGTCAGTTTATCGGCAATATGGAACGCCCCGATGTGGATAAAATCACCGGACTGAGCCCTGTTATCTCCATTGAACAGAAATCGGTGAACCGCAATCCACGTTCTACCGTTGGTACCATCACCGAAATTTATGATTTCCTTCGGCTGTTATATGCCCGCGTAGCCGAAGCTTATTCTTACACTTCAGGCCTGAAGATGGTTCGATATTCGGAAGACCAGATCAGCAGTCTGATTCTGGAACAATTTCAGGGAAAACAAATCTATATTCTGGCGCCAGTGGTGAGGGGCAGGAAAGGTCATTACCGTGAGTTGTTCGAACAGATACGTCAGGCCGGTTTTCTGAAAGTGAGGGTCGATGGCAAGCTGCTCGAAATCACATTTGGTATGCAGTTAGACCGGTATAAAGTGCATGATATTGAGATTGTTATCGATAGGTTGACGGTGCGCGATGAAGATAAAAACCGAATTTCGCAAACCATTCAAACAGCCATGAAACATGGCAAAGGATTATTGCAGGTGCTGGATGTTTCAAAAGAAGAGCTTCGGTACTTCAGTAAAATGCTTATGTGTCCCGAATCCGGACTAAGTTATGATGAGCCTGAACCCAACAGTTTTTCGTTCAATTCGCCTTATGGCGCCTGCCACAAATGTAATGGATTGGGTGAAATTTCGGAAATAGATCTGATCAAAATCATGCCCGACAAAACACTAAGCATTAAGAAAGGCGGTTTTTCACCCCTTGGTGAGTTTAAAAATAACTGGATTTTCAGTCAGCTCGAGGCCATAGGACTAAAGTATGAATTCGATTTAAACACACCGCTCAGTGAAATATCTGATGAGGCTATTGATGTTATCCTTTATGGCTCGAACGAAAATATTGAAATAAAAAAGGAGTATCTGGGCATTACCTCCTCCTATTCACTGAATTTTGAAGGTATCATCAATTTTATCAATAACCAGAATAATGAAACCGCCTCGCCAAGTGTTAAACGCTGGGCATCAGGCTTTATGAACCATATTGTTTGCCCCGTTTGCGAAGGTACCCGACTTAAAAAAGATGCTCGTTATTTTCTGATCAACCGGAAAAATATTGCCGAATTGGCGAATATGGATGTTAGTCAGCTTTCGGAATGGGTGGCTGAATTACCCGCGTTTTTGAATGAAAGGCAGCTTCAGATTGGAAAAGAAATACTTCGGGAGATTGAAAAACGAATTAGTTTCCTGCTCGATGTCGGGATTGATTACCTGAATCTCAACCGTCCGGCAAACAGTTTATCGGGCGGTGAATCGCAACGCATCCGTTTGGCAACGCAAATTGGTTCGCAACTGACGAGTGTACTTTATATTCTTGATGAACCAAGCATTGGCTTGCATCAACGTGATAATCACAGGCTTATCGAATCACTCAAACAACTTCGTGATATCGGCAACTCGGTTATCGTGGTCGAGCATGATAAGGATACCATACTGGCTGCTGATCATGTTGTTGATATTGGACCCGGCGCAGGAATCCATGGAGGATGGGTCGTCGCGCAAGGGAATGCGGGTGAGATGCACGATTGCCAAAGTATTACCTGCGAATATCTCAGTGGCAAACGCAGCATTAAGGTTCCTGATAAACGGCGTGAAGGTCATGCTGGTAAAAATCTGGTGCTCAGCGGCGCAAACGGACACAATCTGAAAAATGTTACGCTTACCTTGCCCTTAGGCAAAATGATTTGTGTTACTGGTGTCTCGGGATCAGGGAAATCGAGTTTGATCAACGAGACATTGTATCCGATTTTGAGCAGCTATTTTTATAACTCTGTGAAATTACCACTTCCTTACGAAAAAATCGAAGGATTGGAGCATATCGACAAGGTGATTGAGATCGATCAATCACCCATTGGCCGCACGCCACGATCGAATCCCGCAACCTATACCAAGATATTTGATGACATTCGTAAGTTGTATGGCGAACTTCCCGAATCGAAGATCAGGGGTTATCTTCCCGGCAGGTTTTCGTTCAATGTGAAAGGTGGTCGCTGCGAAACCTGTGGTGGCGCCGGCGTACGTATCATCGAGATGAATTTCTTACCCGATGTTTCGGTGGTTTGTGAGGAGTGTCAGGGAAAACGCTATAACCGCGAAACACTCGAAGTGCGATATCGTGGAAAATCGATCAACGATATCCTGAATCTTACCATTGAACAAGCCGTTGATTTTTTTGAAAATATCCCTTCTATCGTTCATAAAATCAAAACATTGAACGATGTCGGATTGGGTTATCTTAGTCTTGGACAAGCATCTACGACCATTTCGGGCGGTGAGGCCCAGCGTGTGAAACTCTCGGCTGAACTCTCGAAGAAAGACACAGGTAAAACATTTTATATCCTTGATGAACCTACCACCGGGCTTCATTTCGAAGACGTGAAAGTGTTGATTGATGTTTTGAACAAGTTAGTAAACAAAGGCAATACAGTATTGATTATTGAACATAACCTTGAGGTTGTTAAAGTGGCCGATTATGTGATTGACCTTGGTCCCGAAGGAGGCACAAAAGGAGGTAATATTTTGTGTGAAGGTACGCCTGAACAGGTTGCTAAACATCCGACGAGTTATACCGCGCATTACCTGAAGATGGAACTTGAAGAAGCCAACAAGCTTCGTGATACACAAAAAAACAACTGACAAAGTTGTTTCATCCGATGGACTGATATGATCGAATATCAATTCATAGTCATTAATGACTCTTTTTAATAAAATTCGTAACCGATTTAAAGTAAATATACTGATCAATCGTCTTGTTAGTAAAAAGACATTGAATGGAAACAGCAATGGCAAATAAAACGCTGAATATCATACAAACTGTGAACCAATATGGCAAGCAATTGCTTGGTTTCGTGCGTGGTAAGGTGCCAACTGAAGAAGATGCGGAGGATGTTTTACAGGATGTTTGGTTTCAATTAAGCAATATTGATGATCTCGAGGCAATTGAAAGTGTTAGTGGCTGGCTTTATAAAGTGGCGAAAAATAAAATCACTGACCGTTTCCGAAAAAAGAAGAGTGAAAGATTAGAAGACTTTAAATTCGTAAACGGAGCGGGTGAACTCAGTTTTAAAGAAATATTATTGGCCATCAATACAACCGCCGAGGACGAGTTTGTAAAGAAAATGTTCTGGGAAGAGTTAATGATTGCTTTGGATGAACTACCCGAAAAGCAGCGTAACGTATTTGTTCAGAATGAATTGGAAGACATAAGTTTGCAGGAAATCGCGGATCAGACCGGCGAGAATATTAAAACGATCATCTCGCGTAAAGGCTATGCTGTGAAACATTTACGAAAAAGGTTAAACGAATTATATATCGATATGTTAAAATATTAAACGTTGAAAATAATGGAAAATACTATTAAAAATCGCAAAAAATTCTTTTTCTTCCCAATTGTAGCCATCGCATTCGTATTTGCCGGTGGTTATGTGGTGATGCAGCTCTGGAACTACATACTGCCCGGAACAATATCCGGGGTAGGTGAACTAACCTACTTCAAAGCAATCGGATTGTTGATACTGAGTAAATTACTGTTTGGCGGTTTCAGGGGAAAGCCACATGGAAAATGTGGTCACCATGATCATCATGAGTATTGGAAAGAAAAGATGATGAATATAACCGATGAAGACAAAGAAAAGTTCAAAGCCGGCTGGCGTGACCATTGCGGCAGATTGTAGTAACCGCAATAGAGTCGAGACTTTTTTAAAAAGGTTTTCTTTATGCAAAGGTTGAGTCCCCTCCAATAAGCAAAATATTGCCACAAAAGCACGAAAACACCATATTTCACCAATGGTAAAGCATTGATTGTGAGTGTTTGGTGTATTTTGGAGATTTGGTCTCGTCATAGCATGCATGACGAGATCGTGGCATTTCTTTTTTTAACAGCTTTCGGAGTGGGCTCAACGTTTACTATCATAATGCAAAAGGCGATTTCAAATTGAAAATAATTCGTGGGTGTTAAAGTAAAACCCGGTATAGTTCGTCTTCAACTGTATTAACACTAAAACTTAGAAAATGACAATTTTAAAAACCTTATTGGCAGGTATCCTGGCTGGGACAGCTGTTTTTTTAATGCCCTTTATCCTGATCAAACTTATTGTAATACTGATACTGTTTAAACTGGCATCCAGACTTTTAGGTTTCGGCTGCCATGGACACAGAGGGTATCACCGGTTTAAAAACATGACGGAAGACGAAAGGGCAGCTTTCGTTGAGAAATTCGAAACCAGGTGCTGCAATTTTCATCACAAAACCCAGGCTCCAACTGTTTAAATAATCACTCAAATATCTGAAAGAAATGAAAAGAAAACCTAAAATAGCATTATTCCTCGTAATTACATTCCTGACTGCCGGAACTCTTTTTGCAACAGTTGGCCGGAAATATAATCGGTGCCCGCACCAAACTGAATGTCAGCAATCGAAAGATGAAAATCCCCATTCATGTGACCATGATGAAACAAAATCGGAGTCAGAGTCATTTAATTAGAAGAATGGTGAAATGAAAATGAAGAAGCAACCCAATTTTGGGTTGCTTCTTTGGTATAAGATCAAAATATAACTCAATAATCACTATTGTCCGGTAAAATTAAAAGTTTATCCGCTACGCGGAAAAGTGAATTTTGGTTGTTTTGATCTACAATACTTTATCCGCTACGCGGAATATTCTCCGTAGAGCCTGTCCCGATTTTTATCGGGAAGATTTAGTATTGTAGTAAAATCAGGCTACAAACTTAGTATACCTCGTAGAGGTTAAACCAAATACACGTTTCCGCAGGCGGACAATTTTTAACCGGACACTAATGCACAATAATATAAAAAATAATAATGCATGTCAAACAATACTAACTTTACAATAAGCAATGTAACAGCATTTTAAATTCAATTCATCCGATAGATAATGGTTAATTCTATTCCTCTTTTTTCTTCGTGTTTACGAAATCGGAAAATGCTTTAGCGGCATTCGTAAATTCTGAAGGTACCATTACGATGGTTGTTGTGTTGTTATCCGTACCAATTTCAGAAAGCATTTGCATACGCCTGAGTTCCAAAGCGATAGGGCTACCTTCCATTTGTTTGGCTCCCTGTGTTAGTTTTATTGAAGCTTCAAGTTCTGCTTCGGCCTTCACAATTCTTGCTCTTTTTTCACGGATTGCTTCAGCCTCCCGCGCCATGGCACGTTGCATGGCCTCAGGAATCTCCACGTCTTTCATCTCAACCATTTCAATCTTAACACCCCAGGGTTCGGTCGCTTCATCAACTATTTTCTGAAGCGTGCCATTTATCTGTTCCCTTTCGCGGAGTACCTCATCGAGTGAATGCTGGCCAATTATATTACGAAGCGCAGTAACTGAGAATTGGTACACGGCTTTATAATAATCTGCCACTTTAATAATCGCCTTTTCAGGATCGGTTACCCGATACCATAACACAGCGTTTACTTTTATTGTAACACTGTCTTTCGTAATGGTTTCCTGTTGTTCGAGGTCAACCGTGCTTGTGCGGATATCGACAAGTTGTTGACGCTCAATTAATGGTATAATCCAAAAGATTCCGGGACCTTTCACTTTTGTAAACCTTCCGAGACGAAATACAATCGAACGTTGGTATTCCTGCGCAATCCTGATTCCTGAAGCAAGGATTGCCAGAATAATTAAACTGAATGTTAATGCAGGCATTTCCATTTTGTTTTGTTTTAAAACTGTTTTAAAAACTTTGAGTCTAATTCATCGATGACCAACCCTATCTTACGACAAACTTATTATATGAAATATTACCGTCAGCATTATTCCTGAGCAGATACATTCCGGATGGCAAACTTGTAAGTTCGAGCTTCAATATCTGATCAGCGGTTTTTATCGAATACACAGGCAATCCAACCGAATTGTAAATGGTGATGTCATTTATTTTGGCCTGATTACCAAGATTAACAGTAAACTGTCCCTGGTTTGGGTTTGGATAAATGCTTGGATTTGTAGCGGTTAAACTTTCCTTAACACCAATTACCATGGTAGTGGTCGGGAAATAAATTTCATCTATCCAGGCACAATCGCTTCCATTTGCCATGCTGTAATCTTTTTCATAAGCCCAGAGCAAGTTATGCTGACCTTCTGTAACAGGATACGAAACCTGCTCCCAATCTGCTTCACCGCTCCATTCACCAAGCTTCACATCATCCATGTAAAATCGTAGAAAATCATAGTTGCTTTCCGATGAAACTTTTCGCTGGAAAGCTATTACATCGTCACCAACGGCAATTAAACTTACCCAAAGTTTCGATTGCTGGGTATCCGAAATGCTGCCGGATTTAGCGCTATAAACGCCTTCAAACGGATTTATATCAGTGATCATCCAGTTTGCGTCACCTTCATGATGCCATTCGAAAGCACTGAAATCACCTGTTTCAAAATCTTCGATCATCAATCCAATGGTAGTATATATCGATTCCTGAACCTGATAGCCCGTGCAGGAGAGTTGCAACTCCATGGCCGCCGGTGTTCCGACTGTTGCATCAGCAGCCACAAGAATCTCATAACTTGCTGTTTTGGTTTCACCTGCCACGAGGGTTTCTAATGGAAACTGACCCGAAGTGATGCTGATGTTTGGATCTGTTTCGGTTAATAACGCGGCTGCATCAAAACCTGCGCTGCTCCCTGAATTTGAGCATGGAATATTAAGGATTACTGTCTCACCCGGATCGAGCATTCCATTTCCATTACCACTTCCTGAATCGTCAATAACAAATTGCCCGATAGACAATTGTGGTGCATGAACTGTAACTGAGAAATTACTTATCCAGGTATCTGTACCATCAGTACATGTTAATGTGAAGTTTACAATATGTTGATCGGCAATCGAAGCCGAAAAATCAGCCCAAAAAGCATTGGTAAGGGATACGGTTACACCGGGTCCAAGTTCGGGAAGATATTCGGTGCCATCTGTAATAACAACTTCAGTATCAGTGCTTGAGAGTGTTGCCGTAATATTCGAGGCAGATGCAGTTCCAACATTGGTAATTAGCATACATAATCCAATGGTTTCTCCGTAATCGACAAACCCATCGTTGTTTCCATCTGAATCGTTATTGATATGCGATTCATACACAAGATAAGGACCATCGTCAGGAATGAAAGAAATATCGTGATAAACCGGTAAACTATTGTAACCAACCACTTGCAGTGATGCAGTGCAAACTTCAAGAACCAACGGATCGAACTGCAAAACAACATCGCCGTTAACATCCGTGAATCCCTGTGCTATGATGTTGTTGTTCAATAAGATGCTGCAATTAAAATTAGCCATAGGTTCGCCATTGCTACTTACATGAACGTTGGTCGAAGGAGTCCCGATCGCAATTTCGGGCAGATAACCTACTTCAAGGCTGATGGGTTCGGCTGTCCAAACGCTCAGTGCCGGATCGCCAAGTATGTTTAAATCGTAAAAATTCCAGCGTAAGGCGCCTTCTTCCCATTGACCAGCAGCTTCGACCCAGGGTGCTGTTTGTATTTTACTTTCGACCATCGCTTTTCCCAGAAAATTGATTTGATGATGATACATGGCATCAACCATTTCGCGGTGTAGGTGGGCTGCCGGACCTTCAGTCTGGCCTTCGTTAAACCATCCATAACGCGAGTTTCCGATTACAGCGGCAGCAAAATTATCGATTGTAACCATCTTCTCGAGAATGCAATCACCATAATCGAATGCACCACAATCGCAACCATGTGTCTGAAGAAAAGTATAGTTATGATCAACACCATTGGCGCCGGAGAAATTGGCATTCGTAATATCGGAATTCGAAAGGTAGGCCACATATGTCTGGCTTGCATGGCCCACATGATGGACGAACTGTTTCCCCTGATTAATTGCATTGATTAAATCCTGGCCCGACCACGGTGTTTCCTCTTCATACATTGTTTGAATATTATCGCTTTCCGGAATGCCGAAGGTGGTATAACCATTGTCACTTCGCTCACCAACAAGCAGTTCGAGGTAATCACTTCCCCAGGTATCCGGGCCTGAATACAGATATTCACCGGCCAACAGCGGACTAGTTAATTCTCCCAACACGGGTTGGTTCTGATAAAAATCGCTTTTGTGAATCATACTGGCAAGCTCGGCTACATTACTGAATGGAAACCGGGCAACAGCAATCTCAGGCAATAAATCGTCTTCATCGGCTTCGCCCCATTTGTTGTCGTTGTCGGTGTTCCAGTTGCCATCCAAAGCCGAGTAATATAAATCGGCAGGAATTCCATAATCTTCATAACCGCTGCCTGATACCACATAGTCGTAAAAACCGCGATAGGGTATCAATTCAACATCACCGCCCAACAGCACAAATTCAACGCCATTGGTTTGATATTCCTGAATGATATAGTTTCTGATTTTCTCCTGTGTATCGGCTCCGGTACCTTCAAAATTAATTGTTTCCTTTGTAACAAGCTGTGTTTTAATGCCCCTGTGTAAATACATATCGATCAAACCGGTGAAGCTATTCATATAGGCTTCAGTGGTGATGATGAGCATATCATAAGCAGTTGATGTCCTGTTTGTTTTTTGGCTATAGGCTTCAATATCAGATTGATTTTGAGCCAGACTCTTTACTTTTTCCATGGTCCAGACAGAGCTTTGCAGGTTTTTCAAGGCAGCTTCAGCGCTTTTATCGGGCATGGTAGTGAGGCGGACGGTGATTTTGCTGTAATAACTTAGTTTTCCTTCTGATGGGATAAATCTGACCGGTGTAAAAGTAGAAAAAGCGAACCCGAACCCGTTCATGAACGAGGTGCTGAGGTTTCCTGTCATGCTTAGCGGGATTGCTTCTGTTGACTGATAAACAGCATTATTTTTTTGGAAAGCAGGTTTACTTTCATCCGACAACGGCCTTGAAGGCTGGTATGGATAAAGGTTGAAGACGCCATCTAATATTTTTTCACCTTCACAAATGATTTCAACCGAACTTGCGATTTCTCCGGGAGGAACCAAAAGGCTTACCGATTGATACGGGAAGGTAGGTTGGCCAAGTAGGCCCGAATTCATGGTATTATCAAATTTAACAAGTTGATATTCACCATGCTGAACAATTTGCGGACTTGCGAAATAATAGGTTTTTTCAATTGTACCGGCAATGGAATAAATCGCAAGAGATACTAAAAAGCTTAAAATAAATGTCTTTTTCATCGATTATAAATTATTGTCCAAAAGTATGAAAATCAATGTTGAAATTGAAATATTTCGACAATTTATAAGCCGGAAAACGAATAATTATTGGTATCTGCAATAAGAAACTGTCTAAAATTTTAAGTTAAGTTGAGTGTTATACTCAAATGTCAGGCTGAGCGCAGTCGAAGCCGACCAAACAAATAAAAAACTCGTTTATAATATTAAAAAAGAGCATTTCGACTTCCTCGTCTTGTTGCCGAGACAGGCTGCACAATGTGACAGAAATACGAGTTTTTATCATTAATAATTTCATTTTAACATTTTTAGACAGTTTCTAAAACGCCTGAAGACTATTCAACCATTATTTTGCGAAATCCTTTGGTTACAAAGATTTCAAAATCAGTGCTATCCTTTCCCGAAATAAATAAGGCTTCCAGGCCGTGAACCTTCTCAATAACCCGGAGCGATTTTTCGATGCCCATCGCCAAAAAAGCCGTACAATACGCATCGGCTACAGCGGTATTATCAGCCAATACCGTTACACTCAATAGATTATGATTTACAGGATAGCCTGTTTTCGGATCAATAACATGAGCAAATCGCTTGCCATTTTCTTCGAAATAATTTCGGTAACTGCCCGAAGTTGCCAAGCCCTTATTTTTAAGCCGTACGCGTTGCTGAATATTCCGTTGTGATTCTTTATCAACCGAGGGCTGTTCGATCCCCACCGACCAGCGTGAACCGTCAGGTTTCGTCCTGTTCGCGTATATTTCACCACCAACATCGATGATAAACCGGTCGATACCCGCTTTCATCAGCATGGATGCTAACACATCAACAGTATAACCCTGGGCAATCGCGTTGAAATCGATACGCATCGCAGTATCTTCTTTGATAATTTTACCATTTAAGAGTTGCACTTTACAGTAATCGACTAATTTACTTTTTTCGACAACCATTTCGGGTGTGACATGTATCCGTTTTTTTAATCCGAAACCCCACAAACTGACCAATGGCCCGATTGTGATATCGAAATAACCATCGGTATTATCCGATACTTCCATCGCCAGTTTGAAATTATTGATAAAAAATTCATCCGGAAATACATTCGTCTCATTATTATTTATTCTGTTAATCAAAGAGTTGGCATTCCACTGCGACACTGAATTATCGACTAACCTGAATATGGAATCGACCTCATCCTGCATATCGCGGTTTTTTTTATCAAAATAGGTAATCGCATAATAAGTTCCCTGCGTTTCACCGGTCAGGAATATTTTGGGTGTCTGGCAATGAATTTTGGCGGAAACCAGTAAGTCAAACAGCATTGCAAGAATGATCGCTATGAATTTCATACTTTATTTTTTCGATAATGGGAATCTAAAGTAAGCCAATATCAGGTGTTTGGGATAAACCAATATATTAAGATCCGAAGTCATCGAAAGCGATCATACTCATAGGCACGCCCAACATTGAAAGCATTTCCAATACAGCCTTATTCATCATCGGAGGTCCGCATAAATAATATTCAATCGATTGTGGATCAGAATGTTGTTTCAGATAATTATCGAGTATCACCTGATGAATAAATCCGGTATAACCCTTCCAATTGTCTTCGTGACGAGGTTCTGAAAGTGCAGTATTGAAGGTGAAATTTGGAAAATCCTGCTGAATTTTCTCGAAATCACCGGTGTAAAATAATTCTTTCAATGACCTTCCACCATACCAGAATGTTGTTTTACGATTAGTTTTTTCGGTGTGAAACAAATGAAACAAATGTGAACGCATGGGAGCCATTCCGGCTCCTCCACCAATGAACATCATTTCATTCGGGGTGGGTTTGATATGAAAATCGCCATAAGGACCTGATAATGTTACCTTGTCGCCTGGTTTACATGCGAAAATGTACGATGAACTAACGCCCGGGTTTATATGCATGAATTGCCCGGTTTTGCTATCATGTGGAGGTGTTGAAATTCTCGCGTTAAGCATCACGATAGTATTATCGGAAGGTGGATTTGCCAGCGAATACGGTTTGACTTTTTTGGATGTATTTTTCATTTTCAATGACCAGAGGTCAAGCCTGTCCCATTCATCGCGGTATGCTTGATCGATTTCAATATCCCTTGCGAAATCTATTTCAACCGGTGGCGTGGTTAATTGAATATAACTACCTGATTTAAAATTCATTGCTTTTCCATCCGGGAGTTTCAATACCAATTCTTTAATAAAAGTGGAAACATTTCTGTTCGAAACTACTTCACAATCCCATGGTCTGATTCCGAAAATTTCTTGCGGTAATTCAATGCTTAAGTTTTCATGTACCCTCACCTGACAACCCAATCGCCAGTTGTCAGCTATTTCTTCCTTGGTAAAGACATTTGTTTCGATATGCGACAATTTTCCACCGCCATGAATCACTTTGCATTGACAAAGACCACAAATGCCATTTCCACCACAACTCGACGACAGAAATATTTTCTCGTCGGCCAATGTTCTGAGTAAACTTGAACCGGAAGCAACCTCAAGTTCAACTAACCGGTTGATCGATATCTTTACTTTTCGGTGTAGCAGCCAGGGCTTCATAAAATAGAGTATCGTAACTGTGCCCAATACGATTGCAAGCAGAATAAGCACGGCTACTCCAAAATTGAAAAATGTCATATGTATGATGGTATTACAAAAATATCAGGTCCAATAGTTGCTATTGGTTCGTTAAATTTACTGATGCGAAACTGCAATCGCCAGTTTCTAAAAGTATGCAAAAATAATTTTTGTTGACATATAAAGCGATAAATTGTTCGGAAAATAAAACCCGGGATATGTTGTTCATGTATTTGAAGCGAATTTGTGTTTAACAGTTCAGCAAGCAATACTATTAAAATTGGGTTAATACCCGAAATATTGGTGATATTGGCTAACTAATCACTATTTTTGTTGATATAATGCTTTTAAAACTGTCCGTGAATTTTTCAAATGACTGAAATGATGCCAAATATGAAAAAGTTAATCCTGATTATACTATCGAACCTTATTTTTTTAACCATTCAGGCAGCGCCCTTTTACGAGTTAAACGATAAGGTTTATAAGGATTTTGTGCAGACAGTATTATTTAGCCCAACGGATGAACCGCTTCAGGATCCGATACTTCACCTCAATGGTAACAACACATTGAACCTTTCTTTTGACATACTTGGTAATGCAAACAGCGTGTATAATTATACCATTGTGCATTGTACTTACGATTGGAAACAATCAGATTTACAACCGATTGAATACATAAACGGGTATCAGGAAGATGAGATCCGTGACTTTCAGTATTCGCTGAATACCTTAACGCCATACGTACATTATTCGCTGACATTCCCTGGCGAAAATCTGCAGCCCCGGCTTTCTGGAAATTATATCCTTATCGTTTACGACACCAGGAACGATGCTGAACATCTTTTGTTTAACAGAAGATTTATGGTGATTGATGACAAGGCAACCATCACAGCGGCTATTCCACAATATCCCAAAAATCCTGATTATATTAAGACGAAACACCAGGTTGACGTAACCGTGAATGCTGATAATTCGCTTCTTGTCAATCCAAACCAATCACTTAATTTGGTTATAAAGCAAAATGGGCGATGGGATAACGCGGTTGTCGGACTAAAACCCAATTATACCTATACCGATAAAGTAACCTATGAATACGATGAATCCACTGTGTTTGAAGGTGGCAATCAGTTTCGGAACTTCGACATGAAGAGTTTTAAATATCAATCAGAGTTCATTAAGGAAATCAGACAGGAATCAGACTGTTTTTCGGTATATCTGTGGCCTTCAAAAAGACGTAACAATGCGAACTATGTTTTTGAGAGAGATATTTTTGGACGAAAACTAATCAAAGCCCGCGACGATCAGGAATCAGATATCGAAGGCGACTATGCCTGGGTGAATTTTTTTCTGGATTATCCACTACCACTTATGCCCGACAACATTTATATTATCGGGGCTTTGAACGATTGGAACCTCGATGAAAAAAGCCTGATGACATACAACTTTGAGAGAAAAGGCTACGAGGGAAAACTGTTCTTAAAACAGGGATATTATAATTATTTATATGGTATTGTCGAAAAGGGACAATCAAAGGCAGATGTTAGTACGATCGAAGGTAATTTTTGGGATACCCAATATGAATATTCGGTATTTCTATATTTCCGAATGCCCGGTACGGCCTATGATCAATTGGTGGGATATAATCTGATACAATCACATTATTCCAATTAATTCCTAATTTTGGAAATATGCTTGTTTTAAAGGATTATAGAATATTGAATATCAAATACCTGTTATGATAGGTACAATTATTGGAGCTTAATTTTATATAATAATAAATCATGAAAACGCTAATCAAGTTACATTATCTCGTTATTGTGGCACTTGTTGTCATTTCTTGCAATAAGGATCCCAAGCCAGACAACAACACTTCGACAATGGAGCAATTAAATGTTCCTGAATCATTTAACTGGTCAACGAGCAAGACTGCTGTTTTTTCGATTACTGCACTTGATAATCAGGATAACCCGCTGAAAAATGTCAGGTTTTCAATTTATACTGCTGATCCCGAGCTTAGTGGAAAGTTGATTGTGAGCGGAGTAACTGACGAACAGGGGAAATATGTAGTGAATTATCAGGTTCCGGCCTATTATACAACATTGTTTATCGGAACCGACTATCTGGGATTGCCAAACTCCATGGAGGTTGAACTATCCGAAACTGGCTTCGATGTGGTTTATGGTGGTAAATCGGTGCCGGTAAAAGATAAACATGTTGCGGTTTTAAAATCGAACACTACTTTTAAATATCTGGGTACCTATAATTCGAATGGTGTTCCCAACTACCTCGAACCGGTGAATGATCCTGTTACTTCTGATTTTTTGGCAGACATAAACAATACCTTACCCGAGCGCGTTCAGCTTCCGGTTTCGCATCCGCAATACCTACTCGATGTTTACAATCACAACCTGAACCTGATAGAAACCTGTGATGTTTGGGTGACTTTCGTTCATGAGGGTGCTACTTACCGTAATGTTCTTGGATTTTATACCTACACAACCGGCGATACTCCGGCAACACCGGCTGATATTGACTCTGTTACAATCATTTTCCCGAATGCCTCCTTATCAGGTAGTGGCGGCGGATTGCAGTCAGGTAACAAAGTTTATCTCGGACGATTTAATGCAAATACCACCATCGCCTGGGCATTGATAGCCAACGGATGGGTTGGTGGGCAAGTTACTAACGGATACTGGATGGTTTATTCCGACAAAAATCTGAATCCGGCGCCTGAACCAAATCGTAAACAACAATCCGTTTTTTTATATGACCCTGGCCGGGAGAGATTATTGCTTGGTATCGAAGATATCCGGCGTAATTCTTCAGGTTGTGACCATGATTTCAATGATGCTGTTTTTTTTGTGACTGCAAACCCTATTCAGGCTGTTGATCTTTCTGTGCTGCCAATTATTGATTATGTTGGCGAGGACGATGATGATGATGGAGTGAATAACAATTTCGATGATTATCCATTCGACCCTGATAAAGCCTTCGATAACTGGTTTTTCAGTGAAGGAAATTTCGGATCGCTGGCTTTTGAGGATTTGTGGCCTTATCGTGGTGATTACGACTTCAATGATGCCGTGATTGATTATAACTTCAATCAGATAACAAACGGAAGCAATCAGGTCGTGGAATTGGATGCAAAATTTATACTTCGAGCCCATGGAGCATATTACCATAATGGTTTTGGTATTGAACTGCCCATCGCTTCGTCACTTATTCAAAGCATCACCGGAACCAATATTACAAATGATTACATCACTTTTAACAGTAATAATACTGAATCAGGTCAGTCGAACGCGGTGATAATTGCCTGGGATGATTCGTATGAAGTGCTACCTCCGGTTTCAAGTGCGATAGGTGTTAACACAACACCCGATGTTCCATTCATTATTCCGGATACATTGGACGTTTTAATAAAATTCACCAATCCGGTACCTTTGAACGAACTGGGTGTTCCACCTTATAATCCTTTTATTATTGTTAATCAACTCAGGGGTGTTGAAGTTCATCTTCCGAACAAAACACCAACTTCGCTGGCTGATTTGAGTTTATTAGGTACAGGTCACGACAACAGTATTCCCGGAAGTGGAAGATACTACAAAACGCAAAATAACCTGCCATGGGGAATTAATATCATCGAACGCTTCGATTATCCGAACGAGAAAACAGAAGTTATTGCCGCCCACCTTCATTTTGCTGAATGGGCTGAGAGTGGTGGATCTCTATTTACCGATTGGTACCACGATGTTTCAGGATATCGCGATGATTCGAAAATATATGTCCCAACGCCATGATATTCAATTGAATACTTAATTAAGGCCGGTTCAACGAACCGGCTTTTTTTTTAACATATCGTTAAGACATTGCCAGTCACCAATTCCTTACATTTGTCGATGTTTGAAAATAAGTGATGGATCCTGATAATCGTTTAACCCTATTTGCTGATGTAATCGTTCCGATACCCGTTCGGGGGACTTTCACTTACAGGGTTCCATTTGTTATGAATGGGGAGGTTGCCGTTGGTAAAAGAGCTATCGTTCAATTTGGTAGCAAAAAATTATATGCCTGCTTCATCTACCGCGTTCATCAGGAAATTCCTAAAAATTATATCCCGAAATATATCATTGGTGTACTCGATGAGCAACCAATAATGACCAATAGCCAATTCGGTTTCTGGGAATGGATGCGTGAATATTACCTCTGTCATCTGGGCGAAGTGATGCAGGCGGCCTTACCCACAGTATTTAAGTTAAATTCAGAATCTAAGATCGTCTTGGCCGATGGTTTTGTTTTCGATAAGGAACAGCTCAACGAAAATGAGTTTTTGATTACCGAAGCGCTCAGTATTCAGGAAAAACTGAGTCTGACTGAAGTGAGTAAAATCGTTGGTTTTCTGAAGGTTATGCCATTGATAAAAACGATGGTCGAGAAAAAAATCATCGCGATAGAAGAAGAATTGAACGGAAAATATTCACCGAAGATTGAACGGTTCATGCAGCTTTCGCCGCGATTCAGTGAAGATGATGAAATGCGTAAACTCATGGATGAGTTAGGTAAAAGGGCATTTAAACAACTCGAAATTGTATTGGCGTTTTTATCGCATACACGCATCGAGGGTAACAGCGGGGAGGTGGAGGTTAAAATCATTCTTGAAAAATCAAAAGCCGCATTAAGCCAGCTAAAAAGTTTATCCGATAAAGGTGTTTTTGAGGTGTATGATAAGGTTGTCAGCCGGTTGGTAACTTATAGTTCGACGATGGATCCTGCTCAGATTCAGTTTACCGGATTCCAGCAGATAGCTTATTCGCAGATTAAAGCATTATTTGAAGAGAAAAATGTGGTATTGCTCCATGGGGTTACATCGAGCGGGAAAACGGAATTGTATATAAAACTTATTCAGGAAGAAATTGAGAAAAACAGGCAGGTATTGTTCATGTTGCCTGAAATTGCCCTCACTACGCAAATAATCAATCGGTTACGTAAATATTTCGGTCCAAAAGTTGGTGTCTATCATTCGCGTTATAACCTACACGAAAGAGGCGAAATATGGAACAAAGTATTGTCATTCGACGAATCGAAAAACAATAATTATCAGATTATCATCGGGCCACGATCCGCGCTTTTTCTGCCTTACAGCCGGCTTGGATTGATTATTGTGGATGAAGAGCACGACGGATCATTTAAGCAATTCGACCCTGCTCCCCGTTACAATGCCCGTGATGCTGCCATCGTGCTGGCAACAACATTCAATGCAAAAGTGTTATTGGGTTCGGCAACACCATCTTACGAAAGTTATTATAACGCACAGATTCAGAAATATGGCCTGGTAACCATGACTGAACGATACGGCGGCATTAAACTCCCTGATATTCAGATAGTGAATGTCAGAGAAGAAACGAAGCGAAAGACGATGCAATCGCATTTTTCGAAAGCGCTTATCGATGCGATCAAAATCGCGTTAAAAGAGAAAGAACAGGTGATCCTATTCCAAAACCGACGAGGATTTTCGCTCCGGATTGAATGCGATAAATGCAATTGGATACCGGGTTGTAAAAATTGTGATGTTAGCCTGATCTACCACAAAAAACAAAATATGCTCCGCTGTCATTATTGCGGATATGCTATATCAGTCCCGGCTGAATGCCCCGATTGCCATAGCACACAGATACATATGCATGGTTTCGGGACCGAAAAAGTGGAGGAGGAGCTGGGCATAATCCTTCCTGAGGCCAAGATAGCCCGTCTCGATCTCGATACTACCCGCAGTAAAAATGCGTTTCAGCAGATTATCGAAGATTTCGAAAATGCCAAAACGAATATTCTGGTTGGGACACAGATGGTTACGAAAGGCCTCGATTTTGAAAAAGTTAGAATCGTCGGGATATTAAATGCCGATAATATGCTGTCGTATCCTGATTTCAGAGCTTTCGAAAACAGTTTTCAACTCATGTCGCAGGTGAGTGGCCGCGCCGGTAGAAAAGGTAAACAGGGAATCGTGATGATTCAAACCTATCAGCCATCCCACCCCATTCTGCACGATGTTGTTAATTACCGTTACGAATCACTTTACAACCGTCAAATGGAAATAAGGAAGCAGTTTAAATATCCGCCTTTTTATCGTTTGATTCTGCTCAGACTAAAACACCGCGATAAAACGCTTCTCGATCATGCTGCTTACGAATTGGCTGAGCAATTGAAGAAGCTTTTTAAAAATGATGTACTTGGCCCTGAATACCCATCTGTTCAGCGTATTAAGACATTATATATCAAGCAGATTCTTTTAAAATTCGATCGAAAATACCAATCTTCCAAGGTTAAGGAATTACTTGGTGAACAAATTCATCAGTTCGAACTGATCACACGTTATAAATCGGTCATGATCCATATCGATGTCGATCCTCAATAGCTTATGATTAACCCAATTTCAATAAAATGCATTACAGCAACTATTTGCTCATTTCTAATTCGCATTAAACCGAAAATAATATGATTCGTTTATCAATAAATATCCTTCTTGTTTTATTTTCCACGCTTTTTTCCATGCATGGATTTGCCAGTGAAAACATACCAGATGACAATGATACCGGGGTAAAGGGAAAAGTTGTGGATAAATCAACCCGAAATGGCCTCGAATATGCCACCGTGATGGTTTACAAATTGCCCGATTCTACATTCATTGTTGGCGGAATTACGGGAAAAGACGGGCAGTTTGACCTGAAACTGAAGCCTGGTAACTATTTTCTATCGATACAGTTTTTAGGTTATAACACGGTTAAAACGGATTTTATTGAGGTGAAAAAAGGTAATTTGCTCACCGATCTTGGATCGTTTATCATTGAACCCGACCAGCGAATGCTCGATCAGGTTGAGGTTATCGCCGAAAAGAGCACCATGGAAATGACACTCGATAAAAAGGTGTTTAATATTGGAAAAGACATTAGTTCAAAGGCCGGTAACGCTGTTGAAGTATTGGAAAACATTCCTTCGGTAACCGTTGATATTGATGGTAATGTCAGTTTGAGGGGCGATGACGGGGTAAGGATTTTGATCGATGGAAAAGTTTCGGGTATGGCCGGTATCAATAGCCGCGACGCCTTACGAAGTTTGCAGGCAGATATGATCGATCGCATCGAAGTGGTCACCAATCCATCGGTTCGCTACGATGCCGAAGGCACTTCGGGTATCATTAATATCGTTTTAAAGAAAGACAGAAAACAGGGTTTTAACGGATCGGTTGACGCCACCTTAGGCTACCCGCTGCAATATGGTATCGGGATAAACACGAATTACCGGCTCAAAAAATTCAATTTCTTTGCAAACTATGCCTATAATTACCGCGAGCGTATTGGCTCGGGGGATAATTACAAAGAAATTTTTAACGAAGGGACGTATATCACCAATCAGCATAGTGCGCGTGACCGAAACAGTTCGGGAAATACCATACGATTTGGTACAGAATATTTTTTTAATGCCAGTTCAAGCATTTCCGGGAGTTTCATGTACCGGCTTTCGCACGATAAAAGTATTTCGACCATAACTTATTACGATTATAATCCAAACAATGATCTTGTAAACCACAGTGAAAGGAAAGAGGATCAAACCGAGAGAGACCCGAATCTTGAATATGCCATCAACTACAAAAAGCAATTTAAACGCAAAGATCAGTCACTAACGGCGGGTGTCCAATATTTCAACAATAACGAATCCGAAAACGGTGATATCAACGAGTCGTATTTTCCTCCAAATACACTTGGATATGTACCTGTTTTTCAAAAAAGTATGAACGATCACTTCGAATCAAATTTTCAGGGACAAGCCGATTATTATCATCCGTTTCATGGTAAAGCCCGGCTTGAAGCTGGTTTCAAACTCCAGATGCGACAAATTGATAACAACTATGAAGTGAGTGAAAAAGATTCGTCAGGTAGTTATGCAAATCTGGAAAGGTTTACGAATCATTTCAATTACGACGAAACAATTTATGCAGCGTATCTTCTTTATGGTGATGACAGGGGCAGGTTCTCGTACCAGTTCGGGCTACGCAGCGAATATTCCGATATTCTGACACATCTTCAGGAAACCAACGAAAAATCGGGTAATACTTTTATTGATGTTTTTCCGAGCGCCCATTTCACTTTCAAAATCACTGAAACCGATCATGTTCAGATAAGTTATAGCCGACGGATCCGTCGTCCCGAGTTTATGCAGCTTAACCCTTTCCATTCCTATTCTGATAATCGTAATATTTTTACCGGTAATCCTGAATTAAAACCTGTTTACACCGATGCCATCGAGCTTGGTTATATCAGGTACTGGGAAAAGGCAAACCTGAATTTTAATACCTATTACCGAAAAAGTAAGGATGTTTTTCAACGGATCGAAACCATCGACAGCACGGGGATCACTTTTGTTAAACCGCAGAACTTCGCGGCAAATGATTCTTATGGGTTCGAATTAATTGGCTCATATTCAGCGATTAAATGGTTGAATCTGAATGGTAATCTCAATTTTTTCAGAACCATCACCGAAGGCGATATCGGCGAACGACATTTTAAAGCTGATAGCTACAGCTGGTCGGGCAGGGCAAATGCTAAATTCAATATTGCCAAAGGTATCGACCTTCAGTTAACCGGTAATTATCAGGCAGGAGTAAATACCGCACAGGGAAAACGCGAACCGATGTGGTTTACCGATCTGGGAGCAAGCAAGGACATCATCAAGGGTAAAGCCACCATTACATTGAATGTGCGCGATGTTTTCGGATCGCGTCGTCACGCTTTCGAATCATTCGATGTCAACTTTTATTCGCGAACCGAATACAAGTGGGGATCGACCGTTGTCAGCCTGAATTTCAACTACCGTATCAATCAGGCGAAAAAGAAAAATCAGGATCGTCAACAAGGCGGTGAAGAAGGGGGAATGGAGTTTTAAGGGTAGGGAAATGATTTCAATTTGATGCCGGATAATGTCCCGCAAACCTGCCTGGTGGCAGACCTGGCAGTAAAGATTGTGTTTGAGTAGAATTTGTTGGAACCCGAATAATTTTGCTAAATCTATTTCTGGTATTTAACCTGAATAATTCATCTCGCAAAGGCGCAAAGTTCTGAATTGCAGCAGTTAATGATACGAATACAAATAGTTTTTTTATCATTAATTTTCACTCAAATACATATACACTGCGACTTAGCGGAGTTCATGTGGTCGATACAACCCAGCCCCGTCATGCTGCCGGAACAGGCTATGAAGCCCCGGTTGAACGAAATCCGTACCCTAAACTTTATTAAGGAAATTGGTTTTGGATGGTTGGCGGCAATAACCAAGACTTGGTATGCCGAAATAAAGAAAACTTGGAATTGTGAAACGAATACAAAAACAAATCAGTAAATTTGAACTCAAACCGGAAGAATTAATACTTAGTAACTCACTGATTATGAATATTGAAATTTGACGTTAGTCAGAATTGTAAGACACATAAAAGCTTAAAATATGGCGACAAAAGAAACATTAAAGACTTGTAAAAAGGGACATCAATACTACAAAAGTAGTGATTGTCCGACCTGTCCGGTTTGTGAAGAGGAACGTAAACCCAAAGGCAGTTTTCTTGCTTTAATTGGTGCACCGGCAAGACGGGCATTAGAAAGGGAAAATATTAAGACTTTGGAAGACCTGTCAAAATGGAGTGAAAAAGAAATTATTAACCTTCACGGTATGGGACCAGGTACTATACCAAAACTAAAAGAAGCCTTGAAGGATAATGGACTTTCTTTTAAATCATAGATAACGCTACCTTCGGGTAGCAGCAAAATTAGCGGTCGTTGTAACGTACGACAGTGTGAGCATGAACCTCTGACAAAAACAAAACATACATAAATAGAGTAAAATGATAGAAGAACAATTAAAAAAGCAGTTTCAGGAAATTGAAGACAACTTCAATATAGCTGTGATATCAAACAGCGTTGACGAAATTAAAAAATGTATAACAAGCGACTGGGTTCTTGTGGACAGCCAGGGTGGAATTATTCCACAAGATGGTTTTTTTAAAGTACTTGAACAAGGATTTCTTTCTCATTCAACAATGACGAAGCAAATATTGAGAGTAAAAGTATATGGCGACATTGCACTTGTAACTGGTCGTGGACAAAATACCGGAACCTGGCAAGGACAAGCCTTGGAAGCTGACGAATGGATTACAGACGTTTATAAAAAAGAGAATGATAAGTGGCTTTGTGTATTGACACACTTGACACCAGTAAAAAAATAGCTTTACAAATGGTATCTATTGACACTTTTAGAATACTGGCATTATCGTTTCCAGAAGCGACAGAAGAAACTCACTTTGGAAAAACTTCTTTCAGAGTGAAAAAGAAAATCTTTGCGACCTATGACGATGTAAAGAATAGAGCTTGTATTAAGTTATCAGAAATTGACCAGGATGTTTTCTCATCTGCTGACGAGACAATCATTTTTCCAGTGGACAATAAATGGGGTAAACAAGGTTGGACACTAATTGAAATGAATAAAGTGCATAAAGATTTATTTATTGACGCCTTGACAACAGCGTATTGTGAAGTAGCACCGAAAAAACTTGCTGACCAAATCAGACCAAATGACAACGAATAGACAAGAACAACGAACCGCTAACAGCGGTTTGGCAAAAGTGGCGGTTGAAGTGATTCTTTGAAACATTTGTGCAAGGTTCAACATTATGAATTCTATTAAACTTCTGTGCTAAAAATCCGCCACATCGCCAAGCCGAAAAACATTAGCAGCAAAACAAGAAAAACTGTAACCAATGTAAACATTCTGATATCTAATATAAGTTTAAATTAAACATTATATTTTAGAATTATGAGAAGTATAGCATTAACACTCTTTTTACTTTTGACTATTCAAGCCAATTGTCAAAATAATAATTACTTTCAGATTCCCGGTTATGACTGTGAAATAACGTCTGATAAAAAATTCAGAAGTTCAAAAGAAATACTTTTTGTTTTCCCAAATGACAAAGATTCACTAACTTATAAAGAGTGGACAAAATCATGGATTAATGGATTTAAACGATTTGGCTCCGAATGCGAAATTAAATATGAGAGTGAATTAAATGAACAGGACTTCGAAAAACCTATGCTTGTTTTAGGTTCCATATATTCTTTTCGCAGATGGAATAGTTTCGAGACGCCAATAAAGCAAATCACAAAAGGTTTTAGGTTTGGTGATTTAAAATTTCATCAATTTGATGATGCTATTTTTTACATTTCTGATACCACAACAAAAGCAATGCGAATCGTTATAACAGGAAATAGTATTGGCTCATTACGTCCTATTGTAAATAATATGAGGACTGGATATAGTTATTTAATATTCGAAGATAGGATCATTACCCATTTTGGAGAGTGTACGGATAACAATTATGATAAGTCAAAACACGTTTATCTTCCTGATTTGAAATCCAAATATTACCAATTAGTTCAAACAAAATATTATGATTTTTATATTGCTAAACGTTTAGTGAATCAAATTTCTGAATATAAGCCCAAACTTGATTCATTTGATTTATTCGTGGATAAGTATATCGAAATCATGAAATTACATAAACCAACTTATAGAATTCCATGTTTTATACATCTTGACCAGGAAGAAATTTCATACATATCAACTCATTTTAGTCATTTATGCGGAGGTAATACTGCCGGTGTGGTCAATGGTAAAGAAATTCATTCAAAAGGATTTGGCGGAGCCATAGAACATGAAACTTCTCATCTTTTGTTTAATATAGAATACAATGAAAATACCCCCACTTTTTTTAGTGAAGGAATCCGGCAATATTATGATTTCGTAACGGATTCTTCTCAATTATCTGCGGGATATAATACATCCATTGAATTCATTGATGAAGATATTAAACCAGTAATTTTTGGTTATGAACCTTTCTTTCAAGGGAATAAGTACTATTACATTTCTGGTTTTTTTGTAAAATACCTGATAGATAACTGGGGTATTGATAAATTCAAGCAGTTTTATAAGGCTGAAAACATTGCGTTAGGGTTTGAACAGACTTATGAAATAGAATTAGATTCGGCCTTAATAAATTACAATGGGTGGTTGAAAAGGAATTAAGTATGTTCTGCAGCCAATAATTAGGGCTTCATGTGGTCGGCACTGCCTGTCCCGAACATCGGGAACCCAGCCCCGTCATGCTGCCGGGACAGGCTAAACGAAATCTATACCCTGAACTTTATTATGGAAATTGGATTGGATTTTGGATGGTTGATGGCAATAACCGAGATTAGGTATGCCGAAATATAGAAAATCTGGAATTGTGAAATGGATTCAAAAACAAATCAGTATATTTGAACTCAAAACAGAAGAATCAGGATTTAGTAACTCACTGGTTATGAATGTTGAAATTTGACGTTAGTCAGAATATTGAAAGATGATACAGTATTAAAATTTAGCTTATGTTTAGGATTTTATTTATTATCGCATGCTTATTGACATGTTTGAATACAATTGGTCAGGGCATAGATAATACCAATAAAAAAGATGTAAGCAATATCTATAATCAAACATTTGTAGAATATTTTAAGTACTTAGAAAAGGAGAAAATTCAGATTCCTGATTCAATCTTTGTTGAGGAAGATTTTAAATTGACTGATAGTTTAATGACAAAAATTGGGACTGTCAGTATAATTATCATAAAACAATCCGAAATAGAGCAGTTGGTAATTAAGAGAAAAGGGATTGTCCTATATCGATTGTTCCCTTTAGAATATAGGAATAAGGAATTTTTTACATCATTTGTACCATTTGCTGTGACTTACAATACACGAATAAAGAACGAAATATTTTTTGTCAATAGTGGTAGTTTTTGGGTGATTTTTAATTTTGATAATGGAAAGTTTAAATTTAGTCGTATTGATAATAATGCAATTTAATGCAAGCTGCCAACAGCAATATACCTGCACGGATTCTTCTTCTTCATTTATAGGAATATAATATTTGAAATGCAATTCCCGTTCGTCGTAGTTTGCAACCACGTCGTTTTTAATCCATTGACCGATAATAAACCATTTTCCTTCAAAATAAAATCCCCGCCACTTTGTGTAGCGGGGATTTTATTTTTCATTCGCTCACAATTCCCGGAGGATTAAAAATACAGCAATTTCCCATCCAGCATAGTTTTTGCTATATCATTGACTATCCATTATCTAACAAACTATAATCATTTCAATCGATCTAAAACAAAAAAAGGCTGACAGATGATTGCCAGCCTTTTTTATAATTTGGATTCTACTAATCCTTTCGTTTTTTCTTAAAAGTATATTGCAAGGTAGTTTCAATATGACTGTTTTTCATGTCCCAGCCAACATCATTAATCTGTGCATTCCAATCAACTGTAAAGCCATGATAATATCCAATATTTATATTAAACTGTTCCACTATTGGAATATTTAACCCCATTAGCACACCAATTCCGAACATTTCAGTTACACAAGGCTCATCGCTGGAATCATAATAAGTTTGTGTTTGCTTAAAGTAAAATTCCATTCCGCAATAGGGTTGAACAAATTTTGAATTGAACCTGAAACTGACCGGTATTGATAATTGGTGAAAATCGAACCTGTAAACATCTGTATTCAGATATTCACAGATAACATCAGGAACAATAAAATATGGTCCACCTGGGTAGTTATTTAAATATTCAACTGAATAAGTTCCGGTACTTGGTAAGTAGCTGTAATCCAATCCGGTCCCAATGGTAAAAGCATCGTGTATTATGTTACGTTTTACAAACATTCCAACTTTAAAACCAGGTGTAATTGGGATATTTATACTTCCAATATTCGATCGTATCCAGTTTGCTGACAATCCAGCATTTAATCCAAACTCAGTTTGTGAAAAAACAATTGTCTGAAACACAATAGACAAAAGACCCGTGATCAAGATTTTTTTCATTTTTTCAATAGTTTTTGTCGCATGGTTCCCTGGGCAGTATTGGCTTCAACGGTATACATACCTGATTTTAACGCATTGATATTGATCGATTCACCAAATGGAGGTAAATAGGTTTGAACCAGACTTCCTTCAATACTGAATATCTGAATTTTCTGGTATTGGTCCTTCTGCAAATGAATAACATCGTTGGCAGGGTTTGGATAAATGAAATTCTCTATAGGTTTTGAAGCTATGGTTGGTTCAATACCAATATATGTTTCGTTATAGCGCATTATTAAGCTATTATTACCGCAAGCCCATCCAATGTGTTCATCAATGAAATAGGTTGAATATATTGAACCTCCTAATGAAGCTTGTTGGTAAGTTGTTGCCCATGTATAACCACCATCGGTAGTGTATCCAACATAACTATCATTATAAGTTGCAATACCATGCATGGTATCGATCCATTTTATTGAAGAAAGATAGGGTGCGACGTAAACAGGAGCTGACCAGGTGTTTCCACCATCTTCGGTAACAAGGATTCCAATACCCTGTATATAAATAACTCCATGATTGTTATCGCTGAAACTAATATGTTGAATTTTATATTCATATCCGTAATCAAGCGCTGTCCAAGTGATGCCTCCATCAATGGTTTTAAGTAAGTCACCCCTATTATAATTGTTACCCACTCCCACAAATCCGGTCAGGTTATCGGTAAAAGAAATACCACTTGAAAAATAATAACCACTCTCAACTGTAGGACTGATTTCTTGCCAGTTACTGCCGCCATTGTTCGATTTAATCATTTTTGCATTTCCACCGGCTAAAAAAATGTTATTATCATCTGGTACACTTATATTGGTTAAGTTATAGTCAAAACCTGTTGTAAGCGCTTGCCAGCTTTGGCCGGCATCGGTCGTTTTATAAGCATATGGGCCATAGGTTGTTGCCCATCCGGTTGTGGGTGAACTAAAAGTTATGGTATTTATTTGATCTTCACCCGGTGCGAAATCAATTTGTGCATTCGTCCAGGTATTACCACTATCTTCAGTTTTCAAAATAACCGGATGATAATCAGCGATGCCTCCGGTAAAGCCATGGTTTTCATCCAGAAAATAGATGCTTCGGAACAAACCTATTGTGCCATGAATCTTGCTTTCCCATGTTTGGCCGCCATCTTTTGTGATGGTTATTTCGGGACCATAACCCACAACTGCACAATTATTAATATCTATCCACGAGAAATCACTTAATGTGGAGTTCCATGACGATCCAACCTCATAATTTGCCCATGTAAGTCCGCCATCGGAAGTTTCGTATATTTTTGAATACGACATCAATCTGCCCTCAAGCGCATTGAAAAAGTTAATCTTCTTCAGATTACTTCCATCCGATTGTCCAACTTCGATAGTTGCCCAGCTGAGACCTCCGTCAATACTATGATAGGTTTTAAAAACAACGCCCGTTGAATCGTTATTTACCATGTGATTGTTTGCTGCAATCCAGATGTCATTTTCGCCAAGCACCGATAAATCTGCAATTGCTTCAATACCTTGCGGTACATCATAATTAACCCAGGTTTGACCACCATCGATCGTTTTACGGAGTTTTGGTACAGGCGAAGATGAATTATAGGAACCGGCAATATAGCCTATATCAGCATTAAAGAATTTAATCTCCTTATTGGAATAGGAATTACTTTGTGTATTATACTGAATCCAGTTAATTCCACCATCTATTGATTTAAGTACGGTACCATCGCCATTGGAAACCCAAACAAGGGTATCGTTCAAAAAGAATGAATCGATGAAATCGGAGTATAATTGTAAATGTGTATAATGCCAGGTTTCACCGGCATCGAAAGTGGTAGCTATATGGCTCCAGGCTACAATGATGCCGTGGTTGTTATTGAGAAAATTAATTGATCTGAGTTGAACATCCGCTATCGGAAATGCAAGTGCTATCCAGGTTTCACCTCCATCGAAGGTTCGCAACAAAGATGAATTATCACCCGTTATATAACCGGTATCGGGCGATGGGAAGCTTACAGCGTGCAGGTTGTTGAAAGTAGGAGAGGGGTTGAGTACAGACCATTCCTGGGCATGGCTGTTCAACGAAATGACTAATAAAAGCAGCACTGTGATGGTAAAAGTAAATTTTTTCATAATGTACTTGTTTGGTTTGTTTTTATTTATTTAATGACGATTGATATTTCGTATAGGAGTCAATTTACACTAATCAGCGACATAATTCCGGATTTTGGGTTGTTAAAATCTAATGTAAAGATAAACAATTTTGAATATTCCGATAACATCTGGTCCTACAGTAATCAGAAGCTGATTTCTTTGGTGGAATTCTGTGTTTTGGTGCATTGGTGGCATTATCCTTCCTGATAACCAGTATCGTTCAATTTATCTAATTCGATGCCATAGTCAAACTGCAAGTCTTCATGCATAGTAGAAACTTTTTTACGGATCAACCCAAGTTGTGTGTCGAAAAGCTTTTTTAACTGCGTATTTCCATGAATTGAAGGAGAGAAGTTTTTCAGTTTGTTACAGAAATAAATGAGTAATTCAATCTCTGTTTCTTTTTGTTGCGAATACCTGATATACTTTCTGGTACTGGTTAAAATTTTACGGATGCTTTTCCTGATGAAATAATAATTTGTCCGGTTTATTTGTTCAAACTGACTGTCAATCCCGGCTTTTATATTGGCAACATACAAATTCTCGTCAAACGATTCAAACAAAAGGTAAGTCAGTAATTCCTTGTTTTCTTTCTTAAATTTTGATAATCGCAAACAAATCTCCGATAATTCTTCCGGTGAACGGCTTACTAATTCCTGTTTAAGTATGTTGAGTGTGGCTGACTTCATCGATTCAGGGTAATAGACAAGAAGGTTTTTTTAAAGAGAGGTAAAGTTAACCATTATTGTTGTGCTTGAGTCAGGCTTTTTCACAAAGACATTACCCCGAACTATTTGGAGTGAATTTTAATCTCAACCCTTCGGTTACGCGCCCTTCCTTTTACGAGTGTGTTATCGGCAACCGGAATATCAAAACTGTATCCCTGCGTTATCAATCTTGTTTTATCAATGCCTTTTGTTGCCAGATAATCCATCACAGCCAAAGCCCTGTTCTCAGATAATTCGATATTATAATCCCTCGAACCTTGATTGTCAGTGTGTCCGTTGATTGTGATATTGAATGATTTGTGGCTGAGCAAATAGGTTGCCAGCATATCAAGTTCAATCTTACTGGTGTCGGGAATGATATATTTATCTGTATCGAAATTGATGTCGGTGATTTTAAATTGTTCCTCAATTGCAGGGATAGTATCTGAAAGTTGAACTTTTTTTAATCCAAAAATGCTGTCAAAGTCAATAGTTGCATACAGATCAGGATACTCAGAGAAATTTTTCACAGTCGTGTCTTTCTCGCTGATAAATGAATTTTCTTCCAGGAAAACACCACTATCGAAGATAGCATCACCCACATCGCCCAGGGCAATTTTAAGATGATAAAGCTTCCAGGGTTTCACAATACAACTGGCATGAAGTACCCGTGTGAGACCATCGAACCCGAGATTTGATACGATCACCTGATTCAGTTTTCGTCTTTCGGCCTCTACACAATAGAATCCTTTCGATCGGTGACTGCTGTTAAAAAGCTTATTCAATACGGGCTTAAACCCAATGAACTTTGAAATATAAGAACCACTTTTAAAAACACTGTAATTGAAAAAATAATCATTGTCGATAAATAGCTCACTATGGTTCTTCTGGTTAATATTATTTATCGTAATCGGTTCATTCGTACCGGGTATTACTGCCAGATTTTTCTTTTTCAGACCATCACCTGTGATCATGAAAGCGAATACATCATTGAATTTTGATCCAACATATTCGGTGTATTCCTCCGAGGCGAATGCAAAATTGAATATAATTTTATTGTCGAACGGAACGAAGTCAAACTCAAGAATCATTTGATCGTAGGTGATGCCCCGGCACAGCGAATTCAAATCCCTGTCGCTTTTATATCTTTTGTTTTTCGTGTAATCCCAGGCTGTTCCGCTTGTTCCGGGCAAGGTGTTTTCTTTTGCGATATCATAAATATTTCCGGTCGAAAGCATCAGACCGGTTTTCATCCCGATAACATTGGTGTCCATTTCAAAATAACAGATACTATGTTTTTGTCCGGTCATTCTAACATTTCCAACACGGATTCCCTTACCGGCTAACATTTTCTCAACCAGGTAATCTGCCGAAAATGAGGTATCTACTTTTATGGCCTGTCCGAAAAGCATACAACCAAAAAAGGTCAAAATCAATAGGGTTGAAATTTTTAACATGCTAAAATACAAAGTGATGCGTATGAATTACAACTATTTATAATAGTATTCGTTCTGCAAATTTATGTACAAAACATAAGAATCCGGCTTTTCTGGCAAAATGTAATTTTTGAGTTTTCTACTAATTAATCCGGGTTAACTCAGCAAGCGTGCAATCCAACATACAACAAAAAAGGTTGATATGATAAATATCAACCTTTTTTTGATCATCGTATAAATGAATGTAGCACAAATTTCGGTGTGCTGAAGTGACAAAATTTCGGTTAAGCCTGTGCTGTCGGCCCACCTAAGGTAAATGGAGGGTAACCATCGCCACCTTTCGATTCTTTGATCGGGCCATGTACCGATTCATATTTTTTCAGGTTATCGGCTAAGGCTTTGTACAGTCTTTTGGCATGTTCAGGCGTTAAAATTATCCTCGATTTAACCTTTGCTTTCTGAATCCCTGGCATGAGCTTAACAAAGTCAACGACGAACTCCGACTGCGAATGGGTAATGATTGCCAGGTTCGAATAGATTCCTTCGGCAACTTCTTCGGTCAATTCAATATTGATCTGATTCTTATTTTCTGACATTTTTATTGGTATTAAAAAAGTCGTTATTTGTTTTGTCCTGAGGAAAGAAACAAATAACGACTTCTATGAAACTATTTAATTAGTATTAAATAAACATTTTACGCTTTGAGTGCTTTTGAAGCTGTGTCCATAACAGCCTCATATTCAGCTTTTGAACCAACGATCAAATCTTCGTAATCAGGATGTCCGGTACCTGCAGGAATTTTGTGACCAACGATCACATTTTCCTTCAGACCTTTCAATTCATCCGATTTGGCGTTGATGGATGCCAATGTCAACACTTTTGTTGTCTCCTGGAAAGATGCGGCTGAGATAAAGCTGTTTGTTTGTAATGATGCTCTCGTGATTCCTTGTAGGACCTGTTTACCTGTGGCAGGTTGGGCATCGCGTGCATCAACAAGTTTTCTGTCTTTTCTTTTCAGCATGGAGTTTTCATCACGAAGCTTACGTGCAGTAATGATTTGTCCGAGTTTAAACATCTCTGATTCACCATTATCGGTAATTACTTTTTTTCCAAATATTTCATCATTTTCTTCCTGGAAATCAAGTTTATTGATGAGTTCTCCTTCAAGGAATCTTGTATCACCCGGATCTTCTACCTCAATCTTACGCATCATCTGACGTACAATTACTTCAAAATGCTTATCATTGATTTTCACACCTTGCAAACGATATACTTCCTGAACTTCATTTACAATATATTCCTGCACTTTCATTGGTCCCTTGATGGCCAGAATATCGGAAGGAGTCATTGCACCTTCTGACAGGGGTACCCCGGCCTTTACAAAGTCATTTTCCTGTGCGAGAATTTGTTTCGAAGTAGGAACAAGATAGGTTTTCTCCTGACCACTTTTTGAGGTGACAACAATTTCACGGTTGCCACGTTTCAGTTTTTTATTGAACGAAACTACCCCGTCAATTTCAGAAACAATAGCAGGTTCTGATGGATTACGCGCTTCGAAAAGCTCGGTTACCCTTGGCAAACCACCCGTGATATCACCCGATTTTCCAATGGCACGCGGAATCTTTACCAACATGGTTCCGGCTTTGATTTTATCATTGTCTTCGACAACAATATGAGCGCCAACCGGAATATCATATATCTTGATCAGCATACCTTCTTTATCCATAATCCTGATTGCAGGATTTTTGGCTTTTTGACGCGATTCGATGATAACTTTTTCATTATAACCGGTTTGTTCATCCGATTCAACGCGGTAGGTTATCCCTTCGATGATGTTTTCAAAATTGATTTTACCATCATGTTCTGATAAGATAACAGCATTGTAAGGATCCCAATCACTGATAAAATCACCTTTTTTGACTTCAGAACCATTTTTCACATATAGATTTGCTCCATAAGGAATGTTGGCTGATGAAAGTACAATACTGGTCTTTTTATCGATGATCTTCATTTCAGCTGAACGGCCAAGCACAATTTCGAATGTTTTGTCGTCTTTGCTGAATTCAACGGAGCGAAGTTCTTCGATCTCAACAATACCATCGTATTTTGCTTCAATTTTCGATGCAATGGTTACGTTTGAAGCGGTACCCCCAACGTGGAAAGTACGAAGAGTAAGCTGTGTACCAGGCTCACCAATTGATTGCGCCGCAATTACACCAACGGCTTCACCTTTCTGAACCAATTTACCGGAGGCAAGATTTCTGCCATAACAGTTTGCACAAACACCGCGTTTCGATTCGCAGGTAAGTACCGATCTGATTTCAACATTTTCAATAGGTGATTTCTCAATAATTGAAGATATTTCCTCAGTAATTTCTTCACCACCGGCAATGATTAACGCACCGGTTTGGGGATGATAAATATCATGTAAGGCTACGCGTCCCAATATCCTGTCAAACAAGGATTCAACAGTTTCCTCGCTTTTCTTTAATGCTGAAATTGTTAATCCACGCAGTGTACCACAATCTTTTTCATTGATTACAACATCCTGGGCGACATCAACCAGCCTCCTTGTTAAATAACCGGCATCAGCTGTCTTTAAAGCGGTATCGGCCAAACCTTTACGAGCACCGTGTGTCGAAATAAAGTACTCGAGAACGGACAGACCTTCCTTAAAGTTTGAAAGGATTGGGTTTTCGATAATTTCACCACCTGTTGCTCCTGATTTCTGTGGCTTGGCCATCAAACCCCTCATACCTGATAACTGGCGAATCTGTTCTTTCGAACCCCTCGCACCAGAATCGAGCATCATATACACAGGATTGAATCCCTGATCATCTTTCGAAAGCAGGTTCATCAACGTGTTGGTCAACCTTGAGTTGGTATGTGTCCAGATATCAATAATCTGGTTATAGCGTTCGTTGTTGGTAATAATACCCATATTATAACTTGCCCTGACTTCCTCAACCTCCTCATTTGCTTGTTTTACAAGCTCTTCCTTCATTGCCGGAATTTTAACATTACCGAGGTTAAACGATAATCCACCCCTGAAAGCCATCTGGAAACCAATGCTTTTGATGTCGTCGAGGAATTTGGCGGCTACCGCTGTTCCCAACATCTTTACCATATCGCCGATAATGTCGCGCAATGATTTTTTTGTCAGAACCTGGTTGATAAAACCATATTCTTCAGGAACAACCTGATTTAAAAGAACACGGCCAACTGTTGTTTCAAGAAGTACGCTTTTGAGTATTCCTTCTTCCCTGATTTTGGTTTTAACGTGGATAATGGCATGTAAATCAATTACTTTTTCATTATACGCGATAATCACTTCCTCGGCTGAGTAGAAACGTTTTCCTTCACCTTTTACAATATGTTCAGGTGTGTTCTTTCGGGGTTTGCTTATATAATACAGACCCAAAACCATGTCCTGTGATGGTACGGTAATAGGTGCACCATTGGCAGGATTCAGGATATTGTGTGAAGCAAGCATCAAAATCTGGGCTTCCAGAATAGCAGCATTTCCTAGCGGAACGTGAACAGCCATCTGGTCACCATCAAAGTCGGCATTGAAAGCGGTACAAACCAAAGGGTGAAGTTGAATGGCTTTACCTTCAACCAATTTTGGCTGAAATGCCTGAATACCCAAACGGTGCAGGGTAGGGGCACGGTTAAGCAATATCGGATGGCCTTTGAGGATGTTTTCCAAAATATCCCAAACGACAGGATCTTTACGGTCAACTATTTTCTTTGCTGATTTTACCGTTTTTACAATGCCCCGTTCGAGCATTTTCCGGATGATAAATGGCTTGAAAAGCTCAGAAGCCATATCTTTAGGAATACCACATTCATTCAGGTGCAATTCTGGTCCAACAACAATTACCGAACGTCCCGAATAATCGACACGTTTACCAAGTAAGTTTTGACGGAAACGTCCTTGTTTACCTTTTAAACTATCACTCAACGATTTGAGGGCGCGGTTCGATTCTGTCTTAACAGCGCTTGCTTTTCTTGAGTTATCGAACAACGAATCAACGGCTTCCTGAAGCATACGTTTTTCGTTACGCATGATGACATCAGGTGCTTTGATTTCGATCAATCGTTTCAGACGGTTATTTCTGATGATAACACGTCTGTAAAGGTCGTTCAGATCTGATGTTGCAAACCGACCACCATCAAGAGGCACGAGCGGACGAAGTTCCGGAGGTATTACCGGTACAACTTTCACGATCATCCATTCCGGTCTGTTTTCCAAACGGGTGCGGGCATCTCTGAAAGCTTCGTAAACCTGAAGACGTTTCAAGGCGTCAGCTTTTCTTTGTTGTGATGTTTCGGTACTTGCTTTGTGTCGTAATTCGAACGAAACTGAATCAAGATCAAGACGGGCTAACAAATCATGAATTGCTTCGGCTCCCATCTTGGCGATAAATTTATTGGGATCAGAGTCAGGGAGATGTTGATTTTCAGCAGGTAAGGTCTCTAAAATATAGAGATATTGTTCCTCTGTAATCAATTTGATATCGTCCGGGTCCTTTGACTCTTTTTCCTCTTTTGGCAGAACTGCGATCCCGGCCTGAATAACTGCATAGCGCTCGTAATAGATCACCATGTCGAGTTTTTTGGTCGGTAGTCCTAACAGGGCGCCAATTTTATTGGGTAATGATCTGAAATACCAGATATGGGCTACGGGTACCACGAGTTGAATGTGGCCCATCTTCTCGCGTCTTACCTTTTTTTCAGTAACCTCAACACCGCAACGGTCGCAAACAATCCCTTTGTATCGGATACGTTTGTATTTACCGCAATGGCATTCCCAGTCTTTTACCGGTCCAAAAATTCTTTCACAGAACAAACCATCTCTTTCGGGTTTATAGGTTCTGTAGTTGATGGTTTCCGGTTTGATAACCTCACCGCTCGAACGGTTCAAAATCGATTCGGGCGAAGCGAGGCTAATGGTAATTTTCGAAAAGTTACTGCTAATTGTACTATCTTTCCTGAAAGCCATATATTGTATGATGTATTTGTTAAAAGAACTAAATGCATCCCGTAATTACGGGATGCCTGAATTTTATTTAATCGAAAGTTATTTCAAGACCTAATCCACGTAATTCGTGAATGAGAACGTTGAAAGATTCCGGAATACCTGGTGTAGGCATGTTTTCGCCTTTAACGATGGATTCATATGCTTTTGCACGGCCCACAACATCATCCGATTTAACGGTGAGTATTTCCTGCAGGATATTGCTTGCACCGAATGCTTCGAGTGCCCAAACTTCCATTTCACCAAAACGCTGTCCCCCGAATTGGGCTTTACCTCCCAAAGGTTGTTGCGTGATGAGTGAATACGGTCCGATTGAACGGGCATGCATCTTATCGTCAACCATGTGATGCAACTTCAGCATATAAATATATCCTACAGTTGCAGGCTGATCGAATTGTTCACCTGTTCCTCCGTCATATAAACGAACACTTCCGTTTTCGGGTAAGCCTGCCTTGGCAAGATAATTATTTATCTCGTCAATCGGAGCACCATCAAAGATAGGTGTTGCAAAACGTACACCTAATTTAGCACCTGCCCAACCCAATACTGTTTCGTAAATCTGGCCAAGGTTCATACGTGAAGGTACACCAAGCGGATTTAATACGATATCGACAGGTGTTCCATCTTCGAGGAAAGGCATATCTTCCTCGCGAACAATTTTAGCAACGATACCTTTGTTACCGTGACGACCGGCCATTTTATCACCAATATTCAATTTACGTTTTTTCGCAACATACACCTTGGCCATCTGAATGATGCCATTGGGTAATTCATCACCGACTGTGGCAACAAATTTTTTGCGATTGTAAATACCGTAAAACTCTTTATATTTGATATTGTGATTGTTGACAAGCGTTTTAATCATTTCATTTATACTGCTATCCGAAGTCCATTTGTTTGGATTAATGGTAGCGTAATCGATGGCCAATAACATTTTAGGGGTAAACTTTACCTTTTTGGCTATGATTACTTCTTTGAAATTATTGCTAACACCTTGTGAACTATGATTTGCCAGCAATAGCGTCAGTTTCTCAACGAGCTTGTTTTTTAATATACCAACCTGTTTATTATGTTGTTCATCAAGCTCATGCAGAAGATCCTTGTCTTTTGCCTTTGATTTTCTGTCTTTAATAACCCTTGAAAAGAGTTTTTTGTCAACAACGACACCTTTCATAGATGGTGGTGCCTTCAAAGAGGCATTTTTCACGTCACCGGCTTTGTCACCAAAGATGGCACGTAATAATTTCTCTTCCGGTGTTGGATCGCTCTCACCTTTTGGCGTGATTTTACCAATCAGAATATCACCTTCGTTTACTTCAGCTCCAATTCGGATTAAACCATTCTCGTCGAGATCTTTTGTTGCTTCAGCGCTTACGTTTGGAATATCATTGGTGAGTTCTTCGATACCGCGTTTGGTATCACGAACTTCCAGCGTGAATTCTTCAATGTGTACAGAAGTAAAGATATCTTCCTTAACAATTTTTTCAGAAATTACGATTGCATCCTCAAAATTGTATCCTTTCCAGGGCATGAATGCTACCATCAGGTTACGTCCTAAGGCCAGCTCGCCACCTTGTGTACCGTATCCTTCGCAAAGTACCTGTCCTTTTGTAACTTTTTGTCCTTTGTGAACAATTGGTTTCAGATTGATGCTGGTATTCTGGTTTGTACGAACGTATTTGGTGAGTTGATATGATTTTATATCATCATCAAAACTAACTAATTTTTCATTTTCGTCACGGTCATAACGGATCGTGATTTTACTTGCGTCCACATAAATGACTTCACCTGGTCCTTCGGCATTGATCAACACACGTGAGTCATTGGCCACCGAACGTTCGATACCTGTACCAACAATTGGTGTTTCAGGATTGAGCAGGGGTACAGCCTGGCGCATCATGTTCGATCCCATCAGCGCACGGTTCGCATCATCATGTTCAAGGAAAGGGATGAGTGAAGCTGCGATTGACGCAATCTGGTTTGGAGCCACATCGATCAAATCCACTTTTTCTCTTTCTATGATCGGATAGTCAGCAAGATAACGTACTTTCACACGCTCATCCCTGAACAGACCATCTTTTAATAAAGGAGTATTGGCTTGTGCGATGATTTTATCTTCTTCTTCTTCGGCACTCAGATATAACGGTTTATCCTTCATATCAACAACACCCATTTTCACCTCACGGTAGGGTGTTTCGATAAATCCGAGTTTGTTTATTTTAGCATAAACACAAAGCGACGAAATCAAACCGATATTTGGTCCTTCAGGTGTTTCAATTGTACACAAACGACCATAGTGGGTATAGTGAACGTCGCGCACCTCAAAACCGGCTCTTTCGCGCGACAGACCACCTGGTCCGAGTGCTGAAACCCTTCGTTTATGGGTAACCTCCGAAAGTGGGTTGGTTTGATCCATAAACTGGGACAATTGGTTTGTACCAAAGAACGAGTTAATTACCGAAGATAATGTTTTGGCATTAATCAAATCGGTAGGTGTAAATACCTCATTATCGCGTACATTCATCCTTTCGCGGATTGTACGTGCCATTCTGGCCAATCCAACACCAAATTGAGCATACAATTGCTCACCCACGGTTCTTACACGACGGTTACTAAGGTGATCGATATCGTCAACTTCAGTTTTGTTGTTGGCAAGTTCTATCAGATATTTGATGATCGAGATGATGTCTTCCTTGGTCAGTACTTTCGTTTCGGGCGATATATTCAGTTCAAGTTTTCGGTTGATCCTGTATCGTCCAACTTCACCAAGGTCGTAGCGTTTGTCTGAGAAGAAAAGCTTATCGATAATACCGCGGGCCGTTTCCTCATCAGGTGGTTCTGCATTACGCAACTGCCTGTAAATGAATTCAACAGCCTCTTTTGCAGAGTTTGCTGTATCTTTCTGTAAGGTGTTAAAAATGATTGAATAATCACCTGAGTTAATGTCTTCACGATGAAGCAGTACTGCTTTTACACCTGAATCGACGATTAAATCGATGTTATCATTATCGAGTACGGTTTCACGTTCGATGATCACGGTATTACGTTCGATGGAAACTACCTCACCGGTATCCTCATCAACAAAATCTTCGATCCATGATTGAACAACGCGTGCTGCGAGTTTTCTTCCAAGAACACGTTTCAAACCGGCTTTGCTAACTTTAACTTCTTCGGCCAGATTGAATATTTCGAGAATATCTTTATCCGATTCAAATCCGATGGCACGGAGCAGGGTGGTGACTGGTAATTTCTTTTTCCGATCGATGTAGGCATACATTACATTCGATATATCGGTTGAGAATTCCATCCATGAACCCTTGAAAGGAATAATACGTGCTGAGTACAATTGCGTTCCATTGGCGTGACGGTGTTGTCCGAAAAATACGCCAGGAGAACGATGTAATTGTGAAACAACAACTCTTTCAGCACCATTCACAACGAATGTGCCTTTCGGAGTCATATAGGGTATCATTCCCAAATACACATCCTGCACGATAGTTTCAAAATCTTCGTGTTCAGGATCTGTACAATATAATTTTAGTTTTGCCTTTAAAGGCACACTATACGTTAAGCCACGTTCAATACATTCATCTATTGAATAACGTGGAGGATCAACAAAGTAATCGAGAAACTCGAGAACAAAATTGTTCCTTGCATCCGTGATGGGAAAATTCTCGGCGAAGACCTTAAAAAGTCCTTCGTTTTTGCGGTTTTCAGGGTTTGTTTCCAATTGGAAAAAGTCCTGAAACGACTGCAATTGAATGTCGAGAAAATCCGGGTAGTCCAAATGGTAACCGGTGGATGCGAAACTGATTCGTTCGAATGTTTTTTCTGCCAAGGTCTTAAGTTTTTGAAGCCTGTCTGAGGCAGGCGGTTACTAATAAAAAGAAACAATTCACACAAATGCAAAATAGGCGCAAAACCTCTATCTCAATTTTAGTAGAGATAGAGGTGTTTTATGCCTGATGTTTTGCAGAATAACTATCTTCTTATTTAATCTCAACCTCTGCACCAGCTTCTTCCAACTGTGATTTTAATGCATTGGCTTCCTCTTTGCTAACACCTTCTTTAACTGCTTTAGGAGCTGCGTCAACTAATTCCTTAGCTTCTTTCAGACCTAAGCTGGTTAATTCCTTAACCAATTTTACTACTGCAAGTTTAGATGGACCAGCAGCTTTTAATATTACATTGAATGAAGTTTGTTCTTCAACAACGGCTGCATCTGCACCTGCTGAAGGCGCTGCTGCTACAACTGCTGCTGCAGCCGGCTCAATACCATATTCTTCTTTCAAAATGGTAGCCAATTCATTTACCTCTTTTACTGTGAGGTTAACCAATTGCTCCGCAAAAGCTTTCAAATCTGCCATTTTATTATCGTTTTTAAATGTTTACAATTTTTTTATTTCCTGTGATACGAATGATAATCATTCAGAATTATTCCGGTTTATCGGATAATGTTTTTAAAATTCCGCTCAATTTTTGTCCACCTGATTGCAATGCGCCAATAACATTTCTGGCTGGTGATTGCAATAAGAACACGAGGTCAGCAATAAGTTCGTTTTTCGATTTAATGCTGATGAGGAAATCGAGTAAGTTGTCGCCAACATAGGTCGATTCTTCAATATACGCGCCTTTTAATACAGGACGGTTCGATGTTTTACGAAATTCTTTGATCAGTTTGGCAGGTGCGTTTCCCGATTCTGAAAACATAATCGAGGTAGCTCCTTTCAAAACGCCGTACATTTCTGTCATCTCTTTGCCTGAATTCTCCATTGCTTTACGCAAGAGTGAATTTTTTGCAACAACGAGCTTAATATCACGATTGAAACATAGCCTTCTCAGACGGCCTGTGGCCTCTGCATTCAGGTTTGAAATGTCAGTCAGATAAAAGTTCGGGTTCCGGCTAAGTTGCTCGGTAATCGAGTCGATGACTAATTGTTTATCTTCTTTTCTCATGTCAATAACTTCCTTTTAGTTTTAGTGGGTTACTGATTTGGGTTCGATTTGCACACCGGCACTCATCGTACTTGAGATGAAGATACTCTTCACATACGCACCTTTTGCAGCAGATGGTTTCAGTTTGTTGATCGTATGAATAAGCTCGTAAGCATTTTCAATGATCTGTTCGTTACTGAAACTTACCCTGGCTACACCAGCGTGTATGATTCCGAATTTATCCACCTTAAAGTCGATTTTACCGGCTTTTACTTCTTGAATTGCTTTTGCAACATCCATTGTTACCGTACCTGTTTTGGGGTTGGGCATCAGACCGCGAGGGCCTAATATTCGTCCAAGTGCACCTACTTTAGGCATAACATTTGGGGTTGTAATCACGACGTCAATATCGGTCCATCCGTCTTTGATTTTCTGAATGTAATCATCCAATCCGACGAAATCAGCACCAGCATCAATCGCTTCCTGTGCCTTGTCCGGGGTACAAAGTACCAGAACACGGGCAACTTTTCCTGTACCATGAGGTAGAGTGACTGATCCGCGAACCATTTGATTGGCTTTACGGGGGTCAACACCTAAGCGTACATTCAAGTCAACAGATGCGTCAAACTTGGTATAAGTGATTTTCTTCACGATATCAACTGCCTCAGTCAAGGAGTAAATTTTGCTTTTGTCGAACTTCGCCAGAGCTTCTTTTTGTTGTTTGGTTAATTTTGCCATTTCACCAATTTGTTTTAGGTTCTACAAAATGCATGACTAAATAGGACTTTCCTTTAGTCTTTACCAAAAGGTGATGCGCCTGTAACCCTAACTCCCATGCTGCGAGCTGTACCGGCAACCATTTTCATAGCTGAATCTGCTGTGAAAGCGTTTAAGTCTTTCATTTTGATTTCAGCAATGGCGCGTACTTGCTCCCATGAAATGGATCCAACTTTCGTTCTGTTTGGTTCAGCTGAACCTTTTTTCAACGTAGCTAATTCCATAATTTGCACAGAAACAGGTGGAGCTTTTAAGATGAACTCAAACGATTTATCCTTGTAAACAGTGATGATGACAGGAACAATTTTTCCGGCCATATCCTGCGTACGAGCATTAAATTGCTTGCAAAACTCCATGATGTTTACACCCTTCGATCCGAGTGCCGGTCCGATAGGTGGTGAGGGGTTAGCGGCTCCTCCTTTGATTTGCAGTTTAATTAATCCGCTTACTTCTTTTGCCATTTTAATCCTTAATAATTAATGTGTTAATAAGGAACTCAGTACTTAACTGAATCTATTCCTTTTCCACTTGCATAAAACTTAACTCCAACGGAGTTTTTCTACCGAAGATTTTAACCATCACTTTCAACTTTTTCTTTTCTTCATTAATCTCTTCGATTACTCCGCTGAAACTGTTAAAAGGTCCATCGGTTACAGTAACAGTTTCCCCGATGATAAATGGAATATTGACTTCTTCACCCATTTCGGCGAGTTCGTCAACTTTCCCGAGAATCCTGTTGACCTCTGACGGACGCAGTGGGTCAGCCTCTCCTTTTGTTCCAAGAAATCCCAGCACATTCGGAATACTTTTGACTATGTGCGGAATCTCACCTGTCAGTGTAGCTTCGATAAGAACGTAACCGGGAAAATAATTTCGCTCCTTGCTGATTTTCTTCCCTTTTCTTATCTGATAAACTTTTTCTGTTGGAATGAGCACCTGTGAGATCATGGCCTGCAGTCCCAAACGATTAATTTCAGCTTCAAGATACTCTTTTACTTTTTTCTCTTTGCCGCTTATCGCACGCACAACATACCATTTATTTCCTGTAGGTTCGCTCATTTTTGTTTCAAAAATTGAGATAGATTGTTAATGTACACTTAGATTCATTAATTCCTTCGTCCGCTTAGAATAGTTTATAAAAACTCTCTAAGATGACTTGAAACGACTTATCCATCAAGTAAACCGCCAAAGCGATTATTAGGGAAGCAATGGATACAACAATAGCACTACTTTGCAGTTCAGCCCATGTAGGCCAGGAAACTTTCTGCATGAGTTCAACATAACTTTCCTTTGCGTAGTTAACGATACTGAATTTTGTCATTGAATCTAATATTTTTATTGCACGGGTGGTAGGACTTGAACCCACAACCAATGGTTTTGGAGACCACTACTCTACCAATTGAGCTACACCCGTAACTGTTATTATTTATTGTAAATTAAGGTATTCCGATTTTCGCCGGAATACCTTTTCTTTATCATTTTGATCGTTTGACTTTAATTAGTCATGAATTTCAGTAACCTGACCTGCACCAACGGTACGGCCACCTTCACGAATAGCGAAACGTAATCCTTTTGTCATCGCGATTTCAGCAATCAATTTTACTTCGATTGTTAAGTTGTCGCCTGGCATAACCATTTCAACTCCTGATGGCAACACTACTTCACCGGTAACATCGGTTGTTCTGAAGTAGAACTGTGGCCTGTATTTGTTATGGAATGGTGTGTGACGTCCGCCTTCTTCTTTCTTCAGGATATAGACCTCAGCATTGAAATGTTTGTGAGGTTTTACTGAGTTAACAGCAGCTATAACCATACCACGACGAATCGAATCCTTGTCGATACCACGGAGTAGCAAACCTGCATTGTCACCGGCTTCACCTCTGTCGAGGATTTTACGGAACATTTCAACTCCGGTAACAACTGATTTTAGTTTTTCAGCACCCATACCGATAATATCTACCGGATCGCCAGTGTTGATAACGCCTGTTTCAATTCTACCGGTTGCAACAGTACCACGACCAGTAATAGAGAATACGTCTTCAATAGGCATCAAAAATGGTTTGTCCTGGTCACGTACTGGCAATTGAATCCAAGTGTCACATGCTTCCATTAATTCCATTACTTTTTCAACCCATTTTGGTTCTTTGTTCAAAGCACCTAAGGCTGATCCTTGAATTACAGGTGTGTTATCGCCGTCGAATTTGTAGAATGTTAATAATTCTCTGATTTCCATTTCAACAAGCTCGAGCAATTCAGGATCGTCAACCAGGTCGACCTTGTTCATGAAAACAACCAAACGAGGCACACCTACCTGGCGGGCCAACAGGATGTGTTCGCGGGTTTGAGGCATCGGACCATCAGTTGCAGCAACAACGATAATGGCACCGTCCATCTGAGCAGCACCAGTTACCATGTTCTTAACGTAGTCAGCGTGACCCGGACAGTCAACGTGAGCATAGTGACGGTTAGCAGTTGAATATTCAACGTGCGCTGTGTTAATAGTAATACCTCTTTCTTTTTCTTCAGGAGCAGCATCAATCGAATCAAACGATTTGAATTCAGCCAATCCTAATGCCTGAAGTGAGAGTGTGATTGCAGCAGTAAGTGTTGTCTTACCGTGATCTACGTGACCGATAGTTCCAATGTTTACGTGTGGCTTGGACCTGTCAAATTTTTCTTTAGCCATATCTACTTTGTTTTATTTAAGGTTTTTTTTCTAAAATAAACTGAGCCAATGACGAGAGTTGAACTCGTGACCCCTTCCTTACCAAGGAAGTGCTCTACCACTGAGCTACATCGGCTTTGGAGCGGGAAACCGGGCTCGAACCGGCCACCTACAGCTTGGAAGGCTGTCGCTCTACCAAATGAGCTATTCCCGCATTGAAGTGGGGAAGGAAGGATTCGAACCTCCGAAGGCTGTGCCAACAGATTTACAGTCTGCCCCATTTGACCGCTCTGGTACTTCCCCATTTTTTTCATTAAGTTACTAAATGAGCCGGTAGAGGGATTCGAACCCCCGACCAGCTGATTACAAATCAGCTGCTCTGGCCAACTGAGCTACACCGGCAATTAGTTTAAGAACGATTTCGCATCAAATAAAATGCAGTCCTTTGTTCAAAAGGACTGCAAAAATAGAAACATTAATTTAATTAGCAAATACTTTTCTTTAAAAAAGAGATTTATTTTTATTTCTATCTTGTAAACGATTGAAATACATAGATATAGCTATTTAGTTACCTTAGCCTTGTGTTTTTCTAATTGCTTTTTTAAGGCTTCAATTACAGCATCAACTGCCTCTTCAAAGGTTTTATTTTGTTTCGCGGCAAACAAGTCATTCCCTTTTAATAGTACCTTAATCTCTGCTATCTTATTTTCAGGATTGTCGGTATTTTCAAGTTTTAATATTGCTTCTGCTCCGATAATTTCGGTGTACTTTATTGATAATTTTTCAATTTTGTTCGTGATAAAAGCTTCTAACTTTTGATCCGCTTTAAAATGTACTGAATTGATTGTAACTTTCATATTTACCTCCTTGTTTTATTGTTATCCCTTTGGATGGGCTTGTTGATGAATTTTTTTTAATTGTTCGATACTTGTATGCGTATATACCTGCGTCGCACTTAAACTGCTGTGACCAAGTAATTCTTTAATAGCCATAAGATTTGCACCGTTATTAAGCAAATGGGTAGCAAAAGTATGGCGTAATACATGCGGACTTGTTTTTTGTATGGTGGTTATTTCTTTCAGTTTGGTGTGTACGATTTTATTTATCATTTCCGGATAGGCCGGTTTACCACTTTTTGTAACAAATAATGTGTTTGTTTTTACGTCTATTTCTTCATTTCTGGCACGAATATAATCTAAAAACAATCTATTCAGACTGGAATGGAAAGGAATTAATCGTTGCTTATTCCGTTTCCCATTCACCTTTAATATATTAGAACGAAAATCGATGTCTGATTCTTTTAATTGGGTGAGTTCTGCCAACCGCATTCCGGTATGATACAGCACCTCAACAATCAGGTTATCTCTTTTTGATTCATACGTTTCACCTGGGATTGATGCAGATATGTTTTCGATGTCTGACAAGGGGATAAAGACCGGAAGTCGTTTTTTAATCTTTAACGATTTCACCCTGTCAACAGGCAAGCTGTCGATCAGTTCATTTTTAAGGCAATAATGGTAAAAAGTTCGAAGGGTGGTATATTTACGGTTAATGCTTCTGTTATCTAATCCATTTGATTTTAAGGCGATGGACCACGATTTAACCATGGTATGGTCGGCTTTCAGAATATCGGATAATTCAAATTCGTTTTGGATAAATGATTCAAACTGACGAAGGTCTGAAAGATAGGCTTTGGTTGTATGAGGCGAATAGCGTTTTTCGGTGGTAATGAATCCGATAAATTTTTCAATATGCATGATAAAAAGAAAACTTTGTTGTAAAGTTAGTAAAAACTAAACCCACAACAAAGTTTTTTTAAAGTTTCTGTAAAAAAACCAAAAATTAATTTTCGGCAGCCTGGCGAAGTTGTTGAACATAAATAGCCTTAAGTCTTTCCTCACGGCTAACAACAGACGGTTTGGTAAACTTTTGACGGATACGCAATTCTTTGACAACACCGGTTTTCTCAAACTTACGTTTGTATTTCTTCAAGGCCCGGTCAATGCTTTCGCCTTCTTTTACAGGAATGATAATCATGTTAAATAACTCTCTTTCTTTAGGTTAATATTAAAATCTCTTTACGGGGTGCAAAATTATGAAACTTTTATATACGAATGATTTTTTTTTATTGTTTGTTTGAAAATTTCCGTCGAAATGCTGAAACTTGTTGTTAAACCCAGATTACGGCATAGAAAATGCGTAATCGACTAAGAGTTTGTAATTAAGCATGATAAATCATGTTTCAAACAAAACTATGTCGGGGTTCTCCCAACTAAATCAGATAGTTCGGCTTTTTGAAGCCTCCTACTGATTAATTTGGGTTAAATCTATTGTTGATTCAGGAAAGAATAGTAATTTTGCCATTCATCACTCATTAAAAGGTATATGTTTCATTGCACTTTTACATGAGTTCATTCATTTGAGGGACGTTAGCTCAGTTGGTTTAGAGCGCTTGCTTGACAGGCAAGAGGTCACTGGTTCGATTCCAGTACGCCCCACCAGTTAACAAGGGTTTCGGTGGTTTAGCCGGGACCTTTTTTTTTTTGAGGTGAATTACCTTCACAGTTGGAGTTTCCCATGATAAGAGGTGGCTGTAGATTAAAATAGAAAAATTTGATTTAGAGATAGGGTAACCAGCGCATTAAATGCTGTTTTTCCTCATGTTCTTTTCTGAATTTATTTGAACTATCGGCTGCATTTAATATTTAAAATTCAACCATCAGTAAAAAATCGGCGATGTGCTTTTGCCTTACGCCTTCAATATTATCTTTCCATAGTTCATCCATTGTTACAACATATTTCGGATGATGGTCTTTTATTTCGAGCAATGGAGTAAACTCTCTGTCAATAGTACTTTGTTCTGTCATCATATAAGCAACCTGTATATACACCTTTTTTTCGTTTTTTTCGCCGATAAAATCAATCTCTTTATCATCCGATTTTCCAACAAAAACCCTATATCCTCTTCGTTTAAGTTCCAACATGACAATGTTTTCCAAAACACCGGAAATAAGTCTGTCTTTAAATCCCATCACGGCATAAAGTAACGATTGATCACCAACGAAATATTTTTCCTGGGTTTTAAGGATTTCTTTTCCTTTCACATCGTAACGTGGTATCTTATAAATGATAAAGGCACCTTCAAGCGCCATCAAATAATTATAAACGGTATTGAGATCAATTTTGCGATGCTGATTTTTGAAATAATCGGCTACATTTTTTGCCGAGAATCTATTGCCTACGTTATCAAATACATATTTGACTACCCGCTCCAAAAGCTCAACATCACGAATATTGTACCGTTGCACGGTATCACGTAGTATTGCTGATGAATAAATATCGAAAACCACTTTATAAGCTGTCTCAAAAGTGTATTCTCCGGTATGCAGTGCCGGAAATCCTCCCAGACGCAAAAACCTTTCAAATTCTTTGTAAATATCCGGTGTTGATTCAGGTAAAAGGTTTTGTTTAAACTGAAGACATTCAGCAAATGAAAGCGGATAAACCTGAACTTCAATATAACGCCCTGTTAGGTAAGTAGCTAATTCTGATGACAATAACCTGGAATTGGAACCTGTAATATAAATATCTGCGTTGAAATCGACTAAAAATGAATTTACTGCCTTTTCCCAGGATGAAACTTCCTGAATTTCATCGAGAAGAATATAGTAACGCTTCAGATTTACAATCTTTTCATGTACAAAATTGTACAACTTTTCTGCCGTATCAATATCTGAAAATTCAAAACTTTCAAAATTTATATAAATGATATTTTCTTCAACGGTATTCAGGTTCAACAATTCGTCGCGAAGCAACATAAGTATGGAAGATTTTCCGCTTCGTCTGAGACCTGAAATAACTTTGATGAATGGTTTATCGATAAAGCTGCGAAGCTGATTCAGATATAATTCCCGTTTAATCATCATAAGTGTTTTAGGGTTACAGGCACAAAGATAGTTTAAATATATAAAGTTTATATGGTTATAACCCTAAAGTAGGATAATCAACATTGCAACCATAGCGACCTGACTAAAATATTTTTATAGAGATAAATTTCATGGACAGTAATAGTATTCTCCTCATTTAAGTGAAATCGTATTCAACATGGGAAGATGCTGTATTGAATCGGAGCACAATTAATATAAATTATAGTGTTAAATTAACCTTTCAAAAATAGGGCTATTTCAACCTCAAAATCAAGAGTACTTACATGATTTGTTATGCAATATTAATTATTTTATCAGTGTATTTTTTTTAAATAAGCATATTATTCCTTTTCAAAAAATGAACAATAAGCTACAGATCAAACACTTGTTATGTATAGAAATTGTACAATCGATTATGAGTTTGTACTTCAGCATGATTTATCAAGCCTGAAACAAACCCTATAGCGTGCTTATGCCAAATAAATTTGATTTTTGGCTTTTATTGTTTACCTACTGTTTAATATGAGTTAAAGCAGAATTCTAAAGGAACGTCAGTGATTTTTGAATACGATGAAGCAATCTTCTCTATTACTCACTTTCGGTGTTCAATTACATCTTCGATTGAAACCGGGTGTCGATTTCGGGATAATTGAAAACACGATAAAATTTATAGGTGAGCCCGATGCTGGTGATATTATAAAAATCGTATTGAAATCCACCAATTCTATTGTCAAACGAATCACTATCCATCCAGCGATTGGCCGATTGCATCTTTAATCCCCAGTTTTCGTTTATCTTATAATCAACTTCAATGCCGCCAATCAGGATGCCTTCTATTATTCGTCCCCAAAGTCCGCTTCCCCTTCCAAATCCGCGTTCAGCGATCACTTCATTATTCGAAAGGTCAAACAGTTTTGAGTTGTAATAAGTAAGTCCGGTTCCAAGAAAAATACTGATAAACCAGGTATCATCTGATCTGTAGGGTCTGATTAATTTGGTTACATCAGCGGCGATACATAAATTTATTTCGGCCAGTTCGGCCTGAAAATAGATATTATTCTGTTTCCTGACTCCGGCAACCTGTGTGAGGACGACTTGTCCCCTTACGTTCAATAACTGGCTGATATCTTTGGCAAGCATAAAGTTAGCCCCCATCCGCCATTCGTTTTTTGGCTTTACGACCGGAAAAAAAATATTCTGTTTCACATCACTGAACGAGGTTGCGAGACCGGTTCCAATCGAAAATGTCAAACCTTCAATATAATTGTCGTTCCTGTTCACAATCTTCTGCCCAAAAACAGTCTGGGAAAACATAAAAATGAATAAGAATAACAGGTTTCTGTTTAACATAATGATTTACAGTTGGTTTCGGTAGAAGCTGATAGCTGATTTAGTGTTAAACAGATATTGGAGTTATTGATTCTGAAGGTCATTTTTCGTAATTACTTTGGTTGAAATAAATCATTGCATCTGAATTACCTGAGAAATTTGATTTGCATTTATCCTTTTGGCAATTATTTTTTTATTCTTATCTAATAAGTAAATGACCGGTGTTGCATATATATCGTATAAATCATGAAAATCAACTGACATACTTTTTGTTCCATTAACATTCAACCAACTAAGCTGATTCGATCGTATGAAATTTTTCCAACCATCCATGTCAGCGTTAGCACATACAGCATAAACTTCAAGGTTGTGTTTTTTATTGTCATAAAGCTTTTTCAAATCAGCAAGTTCTTTTTTGCAGATGTTGCATTCCTGGTCCCAAAAGAAAATTACAGTGTAATCAGTTTCAATTTCAGAAAAACTACGATACGAGCCGGTTGAATCGATCAGCCATAATTCGGGCGCTTTCGATCCGATCAGAATCTTGCGCAGTTGGTCTGATTTTTCGATGATCTTTTGTTTGATTGATGGGGTTGTATTGGCTATGTCAAATTTGGCGAAATAATTGTCGGCCAGATATACAAATACTTTATCGAGTCCCATAATCTTTGGATTTTGATATTTAGAAGTGAAATTCCAAATCAGATAATCTCTGGTTTCTTTGTTCTCCCGGGTCAACTTTATCATAAAATCAATGGATTGAATCACAGAATCGGACAGGGGAGGTGTAAGCTTTTCGATATAGGTGTCAATTTTTCCAGGTAATAAAGGGGTTCGCAAAAGCCTGCTGTCGGCTAAATCAAAATTGTCCCAATAGTGTTTCTTCATAAACGCATAAGCCAAATCAGATTTCTGTTTGATATCATCAGGAATTTTTACCTCAATCATTGCTTTCAACAGCACGGCATAATATGTGCCAGGATGTTCGGCAATCTCATGTTGTCTGTAGGCAATAAGCTTATCGCTTAAGGCAGTTATTTCAAGTTGTAAACTATCTGTAACAGCCTGATTATTCTTCTGTTTCTCAATTTGTTTATGAAGCAGATTAACCTTTTCATAGGTTTGGTTTGTGAAAATCAGATGTTTGTTAAAAAGGTCGTTTTCAATATTATCAATGGTTTTAATCTGGGTAGCCGAATAGCTACTGTCGCTCAGGATTGAAAATGTTTGATCCTTATCGATCAGACACTCGAAAAGTTTTTCTTTTTTTGAATTCAGAACAAGATAAATACCTCCCTTGAGCCTGGTGTTTCCTGTAAACATCATGACATTATCCATGTACCCTGCAGTATCGACAATCTGGAATTTATCGCCAAAATAATTGGCAAGTATCAGGATTGAATCTGATTTTCCACTGAAATTCAGTTTAATAGCGTATTCGTTTTGACTTTTTAATAACGTCGAAGTGATTACAAGAAAAAATATAATTATTACTTTGATAGTGATTGCACTTTTTTTCTGTCGCATGGGATGAAATTTAATTGCGCAAATATACACAGACCGTAACAATATCAGGTTAAGTAAATCTTATCTTCAATGGTTTTCAGGTTCCAAAATGCACCATTTTCCATTAGACGGATTCTGCATGGGATTTACTTTTACATCCAAACGACACAGAATTTTAACAAATTAAACCTCAATGTCTGACTTATACGTAAGTTTGTAATATCACTTCCAAAGGTGGAACCGGTAATTACACAGTCATCATAATGTTTGATGAAGTTTATCTGCGGAAGCAGTTTTAAAATAGAATGAATTCAAAACAATTGTTTATTTATTTTCTTCAACTGTTTGTTTTACAGACTGTTGTTTATTCTCAGGTTCAGAATAATCTGAGGATAGGATTCTATAATGTTGAAAATTTTTATGATGTCTTTACTGATTCCACCAGGGAATACAATGCATTCACACCTGATGGAGACCAACATTGGGATTATGATCGTTTTCAACGTAAACGGAATAATATTTACAAAACCTTGGTAGCGTTGGGAGAAGGTGAACCGCCAGCTTTAATGGGACTTTGTGAGGTTGAAAATGAAGTTGTTCTGCGTGAACTGATTTATAAAACACCGTTGAATTTGTTTAATTATCAATATATTAACTATCCTTCACCTGATAAAAGAGGTATTGATGTTGCCATCATTTACCGTACCGATCATTTGAGGCTCTTTGATTCGAAAGCCATTGCTGTTGTTGATCCTGCCGATACTGCATTCAAAACGAGGGATATATTATATGCCAGTTTCATAGTTTTTGATACAGATACGATTCATCTTTTTGTAAATCATTGGCCATCACGCTATGGTGGTACCTTGTCGTCGAACGAAAAAAGGATGCTTGCGGCAAAAACTTTAAAAAAGAATTCTGATTCAATCATTCAGTTGTTCCCAAATGCCAGAATCATTATCATGGGCGATTTTAACGATTGCCCCAACGATGAAAGTCTATCGTTTGGATTAAATACAAGCGGTAAACAACCGGCAACTGTTTTAAATAATCTGGTAAATCTTTTTGAATCGAATACAAATCAGGATAGTGAGGGCACGATAAAATATGAACATCAATGGCAAACTTTCGACCAGATAATTGTATCTGAAAGGCTGATTAATGCAGAAAGCCGCATCAGGTACAAGAAATCGAGCGCGAGGATATTTTCGGCGCCGTTTCTTTTAACAGAGGACGAACGTTTTCTGGGTAAAAAACTATTCCGGACTTTTCAGGGGCCGGCCTATGTCGGAGGTTTTAGCGATCATCTGCCTGTTTATATCGACCTTGAGTGGAAAGCGCCATACTCAACAACAGAGGGAAACTAAAAAAGCTGCAATCTCCTGCAAGGGGAGAATTTTGTCGATATGGCCTGTTTCAATGGCCGACCTTGGCATAACAGCTACTTCGGCGCTTTCGGGCGATTGTGCAATTGTGAACCCATCAAAAGTTTTAATTTGAATGATTCCATTTGAGCCATCATTATTTGCTCCGGTTAATATTATTCCAATCAATTTGTTTTTATAAGCGATAGCAGCTGTTTCAAAAAGAATATCGATTGATGGCCGTGAATAATTTATTTTTTCATCAACGGTCAGATTCAATGTAAAATCCTCTTCGACAAGCAAATGGAAATTTGGAGGCGCAATATAAACATGTGATGGCATGATTTTTTCGCCACCATCAGCTTCTTTTATAGTTAAATGTGACAATTGATTAAGAAACTCGGCGATATAACTATCTGAATGTGGACTAAGATGTTGGGTGAGAATTATGGGTGTCGAAAAATTATGAGGCAAGCCAGTGATAATAGTTTTAAGTGCATTCAATCCGCCGGCAGACGATCCTATTACGATGGCATCAAACCCCATTCTACTTTTTTGTAATAACCAATTTCTTATAAATCTTTTCTTTCAGATCAATTGTTTGATATTGATCGAAAACATCGGTAAACATAAGATTTTCTTTAGAACCAAGGCCAAGAAATCCACCTTTGATCAAACTTTCAGTAAATAATCTGACCACTTTGTTTTGAAGTTCTTTGTTGAAATAGATTAATACATTTCGGCAGATTATCAGGTTCACTTCTGCAAAAACACTGTCGGTCACAAGGTTATGTTCGGCAAATACAATGTTTTTTTTTAACGACTGATCAAAAATGACCGAATCGTATCGTGCGACATAATAATCTGAAAATGATTTTTTCCCGCCGGATTCCTGATAATTCCTGGTATATTCTTTAATTTTAGAAACCGGATAAATGGCTTTTTTTGCTATTTCAAGCACGATTTGATTAAAATCAGTGGCATAAATCTGAGCGCGTTCATACAGTCCTTCTTCCTGTAATAAAATGGCGAATGAATAAACCTCTTCACCTGTGGCACAACCTGCATGCCATATTTTTATGTAAGGATAGGTTCTGAGAATTGGAATCACCTCTTCCCGCATCGATTTATAGAAACCCGGATCGCGGTACATTTCGGTAACATTAATCGAAAGATCGCGAAGGATAAGATCGAAGTAACCCGCTTCATGCAATACTTTGTGTTGAAGCTCAGAAATACTTCCTAACTCCAGGTTATTAATCCGGTGAAGGATACGACGTTTTACATGCGCTTTGTTGTAATTCCGGAAATCGTATCCGAAGACGCGGTAGATAAGCTCGAGAAAAAGTTCTAATTCGTGATTTTGAATATTAGTCTGACGCTCAGGCGATTGCATTTTAAATCTTATTAACCATTTGCGAAACTAATCTGAGTATTTTTTTAAGCTCTTCAGGTCTGAAGGGTTTGCTCATATGATAATTCATACCAGCCTGTAAGCAATTCAGTTTGTCCTCGTTGAAAGCGTTTGCAGTCGCTGCCACTATTATCACCGGCTTTAACGGCTGGTTTTCAATTTCATACTTTCGAATAAATTTTGAAGCCTCCAGACCATCGAGTTCAGGCATCTGGATATCCATGAAAATAACATCATAGTTGTTTCTCAAATGTAATTCAACGGCTTGTTTTCCGTTTTTTGCAAGATCACATTGGTAGCCTAACTGGTCCAACGCATGTATGGCAACCTTTTGGTTGATTGAGTTATCTTCCGCAACAAGGATCTTCAGGTTAATTTGGCCCGGG
>JABFQW010000079.1 GCA_013141455.1 Bacteroidales bacterium | reverse complement strand
CCCTTAAATAAAGTAAAAGTAGTGATTATAGGTCAGGATCCATACCATGGTCCGGGTCAGGCACATGGATTGTGCTTTTCGGTTCCCAATGGGGTTCAGCCTCCACCAAGCCTGGTTAATATATTTAAGGAGTTAAAGACTGATTTGGGACTTTCAATTCCGGCTTCCGGTAATCTTGAAAAATGGGCAAATCAGGGTGTTCTGTTGCTTAATGCAACGCTCAGTGTGAGGGATGGTCAGGCTGCCTCCCATCAGGGAAAAGGTTGGGAGCGATTCACGGATGCGGCAATTAAGGTTGTCTCTGAACAATGTGAACATATTGTCTTTATTTTATGGGGCAACTTTGCCCAGGCTAAGGCGAAACTAATTGATACAGACAAGCATTATATACTAAAAGGAGTGCATCCTTCACCACTTTCCGCATCGCGTGGCTTTTTCGGATGCCGTCATTTTTCTCAAACAAACAGATTGTTGAATGAGGCCGGTATCGGAGAAATTGACTGGGCACTTTAAGTTTCAAGCCATACCATATAGATATGGCGTTAAAATACAGTGGATTAGAAAAAAAATCTCGGAATCTTATTCCTTGATAGCATAAATGAAAAATATTGTACCTTGCGCAGATTTTTAACCAATAAAAACTAAATTATGACCAAATCCTTAATTTTCTCCTTGCTGTTCGCAGTAGCTGGAATGTCAGTGTTTGCTGGCGGTTATCAAGTGAGGTTGCAGGGAAACAAAAGTACCGGCATGGGACTTACAGGAACTGCCTTAAACTTAGGCTCAAGTTCAATTTTTTACAATCCGGGTGCACTATCACTCATGAAAAACAAGACTGATTTTTCAATCGGTGCCAGTGGAATTCTTTCACGGATCACCTTCGAAAAATCAGGTTCACAGTATCAGGCTGAAACCGATAATCCGATGAGTACTCCATTGTATGTTTATGGTGCAGGCAAAATATCGGATAAGTGGACTGTTGGTTTAGGTGTTTATACACCTTTCGGAAGCAGTACACAATGGGATAATAACTGGGCTGGCAAATTCCTTATTCAGAATATCTCATTGAAAGCGATTTATGTTCAACCTACCGTTGCGTATAAAATCAATGACAAACTTGGTGTAGGTGCCGGTTTTGTTTACGCTCACGGCACGGTTAAGCTTGCCAAAGGTTTGAATTATGGTGCCGGAACAGGGGTAGAACTTGAAGGTACAAGCTCAAACATGGGATTTAATGTTGGCGTATTTTACACTCCAACCGAAAAACTTTCGCTTGGTGTAGATTATCGTTCAAAAATATTGGCTGAAGTAAAAGGTGGTGATGCCACGTTTACAATTCCACAATCGGTTCAAAACACAATTCCAGCGCAAAATAAATTTGATGCCACCCTGCCAATGCCGGGTAACCTTGATTTTGGTGTAAGTTATCAGGCTTCTGAAAAAATGCTTGTTTCGTTCGAGGTGAATTGGGTAATGTGGAGTGCCTATGATACACTGAAATTTGAATTTGAAGAAAAGGGTGAAATTTTGAATTCGTCGAATCCACGTAAATACAAAGATACTTTCATTCCACGTTTGGGATTTGAATATAAACTTAATGATATGATTACCCTAAGAGCAGGTGGTTATTATGATCAGAGTCCGACCGATGATGATTATTTTAATCCGGAAACAGTTAGTTTGAACACGTTGGCATTCACGCTTGGTATGTCGATCAATCCAACTGAAAAACTAAGCATCGATCTTTCGTATCTGCAGTTGACCGGACAGAAAACTGAAAAGACGTATTCTCCTGAAGAATTTGGAGGTACTTACAAATCAGCAGCTTATATTCCTGGAATTGGCGTTTCCTATCATTTCTAACCTTCAAAAAATAATCAGATGAAAATAAAAATATCAATCATAGCTTTGGCGCTCACCGGAATGTGGGCCTGCCAACCGGAACTCAACGAGTTCACTCCTTCAAAAGGGAATGCCGATTTTACAACCTATATGTCAGCAGGTAATTCACTTACAGCCGGTTATAGCGATGGCGCACTCTACAAATCTGGTCAACAAAACTCTTATGCCGCCATACTGGCCAAACAGCTCGAGTCGGTAGGTCGTACAGGTGAATTTAAAATTCCATATATTGAGACTGAAGATGGTGTAGGCTTTCGGGGAGCGGCCATGTTTACCAAGTTGAAAATGGGATACTCGGTTGATTGCAAAGGCGTTGCTTCTTTATCTCCTGTTTTTGCAAATACTGAAGCAACACAACAGGAATTAGGTGGTTTTATCGGTACTCCGGTTAGCGGAGGCCCGTTTAATAATGTTGGTGTTCCTGGCGCTAAAGTGACCCATCTGTTGGCTCCACATTATGGTGATCCGGCTGGTCTGCAAACTGGAACTGCCAATCCATATTTTGTAAGATTTGCTTCGTCAACCACTACCTCTGTATTAGATGATGCATTGGCAGTTAATCCAACTTTCTTTAGTTTGTGGATTGGGAATAATGATGTACTCGGATATGCTACTTCAGGTGGCGTCGGTGATGTAATTACTCCTGTTGAAGGTAATCCAGGCTTTGGATTTGAAGCAAGCTATGGCTATATTGTTCAGTTGTTAAAAACTAAGGCCAGTGCCGGAGTTGTTGCAAACATTCCGGATATCACCTCTATCCCTTTCTTTACAACCGTACCTTACAATGCGATCGTATTAACAGACCAAGCTCAGGTTGAGGCCCTGAATGCAGCATATGATGCACATTATAATGGTGCAGCTGAGCAATTGGGTTTGCCTAAGATTATTTGGTCCCTTGGACAAAATCCAATGGTAATTGCTGATGCAAGCAATCCATTGACTATGAGACAGATTACATCCGATGAATTGGTTTTGTTGACCATTCCGCAAGATTCACTGAAATGTGGCGGTTGGGGAACACAAAAACCCGTTCCTAATCAGTTTGTATTAACAGCTACTGAAAAAGAATATGTTAGTAATGCTGTAATCGCTTACAACGGAATTATTAGTTCGGTTGCTGAAGCAAATGACCTGGCTTTTGTTGATGCAAATGCGTATATGAAAGAAGCCAGCACAACCGGTATTAAAGTAGATGGTGTTACTTTCAGTAATGCTTTCGTGAGAGGTAACCTTTTCTCGACCGATGGGGTGCATCTAACGCCACAAGGTAATGCTTTGGTAGCCAATTTATTTATTGATGCCATTAACGCAGAATATAGCGCAAGTATTCCAAAAGTTAACGTAAATGAATATAATGCGGTTCTACTTCCGTAATAATTTTTGCTAAGCAGGAAAGGACGATCCCGAAAGGTTTCGTCCTTTTTTTATTTTTGCACCATGAAAAAACTCCTTTTTGCAACAAACAATAAACATAAATTAGACGAAATACAGCAGATTACTGCTGGTAAGTTTGAGATTCTGAGTTTAAACGATGTTAATTTCATGGAAGAAATCCCTGAAACATCGCCAACTATCGAAGAAAACGCGATACAGAAAGCAAGGTTCATCCACGAAAGATTTTTATTGGATTGCTTTGCCGATGATTCCGGTTTGGAAGTTGAGGCATTGAACGGTGCTCCCGGCGTGTATTCAGCGCGATACGCCGGTGAACAATGTTCGTATCAGGATAACAATAGTAAATTGATTGGTGCTCTTCAAAATCAAGCAAACAGAAAAGCCAGGTTTCGTACTGTAATTGCCTTGATCATAGATAACCAATTGTTTACTTTCGAAGGTGTTGTTGAAGGGAAAATTGAATCGCAACCACATGGTGTTGAAGGATTTGGATATGACCCATTATTTGTTCCGGATGGGTTTGATCAAACATTTGCCCAGATGGGAGCGGCATTGAAAAATACGATCAGTCACAGAGCGCTCGCAACGACAAAATTGATCACGTTTTTATCAACGCTGGAAGATTGAGTACTAAATAATATTCTCAAGCGCCATCCCAAACAACTGTTCGAGAGCGATTCCCATGATACCAGCCTGCTTGGGGATGATACTTGCCGGCGAGATACCGGGAACAGTATTTACTTCCAGAAAATAAAGATCTTTTGGTGTCAGGATGAAATCGAATCGCACAAATCCTTTACATCCTATCCTCTGATACAGATAAGCGCCGGTAGCCTTGATAAGGGTCTCTGTTTCTTCGTCAACCGGTGCCGGAGTGATCTCATCCGACATACCCTCAGTATATTTTGCTTCGTAATCGAAAAATTCCTTTTTACTTACAATTTCTGTGATCGGGAAAACAATCATCCTGCCTTTCGATTCTAATACCCCACATCCTATTTCTCTTCCGGCAATAAACGATTCAACCAAAACTTCTCCATCTTCGAGCAAGGCTTTTTCAATGGCAGGCATCATTTCTTCTGCTGTTTTTACCTTTGAAACACCAACACTTGATCCTCCGTTATTGGGTTTCACAAAGGCAGGTAAACCGGTTGTTTTAATGATTTCTTCCACCGGAAGTAAGTGATTTTTTGTCAGTAACACCGATTCAGCTACCATCATACCATGCGTTTTCACGACCCTTTTGCAGTAATCCTTATGGAAGGTAAGGGCCGATGTGACCATGCTACACGATGTATATGGAATTTTCATCATATCAAGATAGCCGAGTAATTTTCCATCTTCCCCGGGTGTGCCGTGAATGGCGTTGAAAACCGCATCAAAAGTGATTTTTTGGCCATTTATTAAGATCGAAAAATCATTCTTATCTACCTGATATTTGTTTCCTGCTGAATCCTGATGATACCAATCTTTGCCGCAGATAAAGAGGAGGAATGCCTTATATTTTGTCGGATCAAGGTTTTTTACAACAACCTCTCCACTCTTAACCGATATTTCGTATTCACCTGAATCACCACCACATACAACTGCAATTGATTTTATTTCCTTCATCTTATTTCGATACTTTATATTCGTTTCAATCATGATAATCCTAATACTGTAAAAATCCCGTCCCGAAAATATCCTTATCTTTGCCCGGTTCAGGCAATATTTTTTGAAAAATTCGGTTATCAGTATTCCTGTTTATGTGGCTAAATTAGATAAAATGGGCATATTCTCATTCATTACCGGCAAGAAATTCTTTGTTCACCTTGCCCTTATCATTGTTGTTTTTTTTATTGCACTTTGGTTGGCTTTTCGAAGTATCGATTCATATACAAGGCACGGTGAGGTTTACGTTGTACCTGATTTTGTTGGAAATCAATTCAGTGAAATTGCTAAAAAGCATGCTAAACTGTTTACGTTTATCGTTACCGACAGTATCTTTAAGCGTAATATTGCTGAAGGTACTGTTCTGATGCAGGATCCGCTGCCAGATTCAAAGGTGAAAAAAGGCCGCAATATGTATATCATTACCGTTGCCAGGATGCCTGAGAAAGTTAAGATGCCTAATCTCAGGAACCTTTCGTTGCGTCAGGCTGAGGTGATGCTCGAATCGAGTGATCTGAAAATCAATGATTTGTATTATGTTGATCATTTCGCAAAACATGCTGTGGTTGAGCAGGAATATAACGGTTCAATCATTGAACCTGAAACAGAAATTTTCAGGGGATCATTGATCGATCTTACCCTTGGTAATGGCGGTTCGATGGAAAAAACAGAAATACCTTTTTTGATTGGTTCAAAACCCGGTGAAATTGTAGGGATATTGCATGCAAGCTATCTGAACCTTGGCAACGAAATTTATATGGATGATAATGATACAATCCATGCCCGTGTTTTTCGTACCGAGCCAGGTTCGGTGAATGGATTAAAAGTTGATCCCGGGACAAAAATTACAGTTTGGTACCGCTCGAACAGATTGGTCGATTTCAGCGAAGTTATCCTGAATGCCAGAAATGACACTGTTACCACTATGAATCAGGATAGTATCCAGGATTATTTTTAAAAAACAACATCTTAAAATGAAATTTATACAAGGTATTTTAATCGTCTTTTTGTTTTTTGTTGTTTCATTCAAAAGTGAAGCCCAGGAAGTTTTATCAGGTTTGCAACAAAATAGTCTGATTCAACAGACTAATAAAACCGCGAACAATGGCAACAGGTCAAGTGAAAGCCTGCTTACTCTTCCTTTTAAGGATGATTTTTCAGCATCCAATGTGTTTCCTGACGCTAAGTTGTGGCTCGACCGGAATGTTTTTGTTAATAAAGATTTTGCAATCGATCCACCCAACACCGGTGCGGCAACTTTTGATGTGTTAGACGAAACAGGTAATGTTTATTCGGTGGCGACAATCGTACCATTTATCGCTGATTATCTGACTTCTGGCAAAATTCGTCTCGATTCCATTTTTGTTCCTTCAAATCAGGAAATATCACCTGCCGACTCCGTATATTTCAGTTTTTACTATCAGTTACAGGGTAGGGGCGACAGACCCGAAAAATTCGATTCGCTCATCTTACAATTCGGATATCCTTCAGGGGAGATGATTTTCGATTATATCGACTCTGTTACACTACCTGTTGATACATATTTGCTATTGAATCAGATAGATACAATTTTTCCAAATGATACGTTATTTGCACCTGAAGGCTGTAATCCCGGTCTTTATTATGTGGCCGACCGGGTTTTAACATGGGGACAAGATGTTACAGTTCCGTGTGATACTGTGTTGAAACCTGAGATGAACTGGCGTAGTGTTTGGTCGGTTCCCGGTGTTTCGGTAAACGATACAATCATACCCCGCAGTGATATTTTTAAACAGATACTAATCCCTGTAACTGATACCTTGTTTTTTGTATCTGAATTTCAGTTTCGTTTCTATAATTTCGGAAGTATTGCTTCAAACACAAATCCTGGAAACCGTGGTAATGTTGATCAGTGGAATGTGGATTATATCTATCTGGATAAAGGTCGGTCAAAGGCCGATTCAATCTATAATATTGTCTCATTTTCGAATCGGGCACCTTCATTTTTAGAGAGGTATGAATCAATGCCATTTCGGCAATATCGAAGCGATCCAACAAATTCGGTAAAACATGAATTTGAAATGAGTATTACAAATCTTGATAATATTTCACATCAGTCGCATTATTGGTATGAAGTAATGCATAGTGATGGTAGCTTATATTACAGATATGATGGTGGTGTTTGTGAATTACTTCCTTATGCATTGGGAGGGTTTCAAACGTGTTCATTGTCATGTGGTGCTGCTCAGGCTTGTCCACCTGTTGAATTATTATTTGAACTTCAAACGCAAATTGATTCAACATCTTATATTATCAAACATTTTGTCAGCGACTCAACAGCATCAAATACACTCGTTGATTCATTGATCTATCATCAGGGATTCTACAATTATTTTGCTTACGACGATGGCACACCTGAACTGGGTTATGGTCTTGAACCTGCCGGTGCATATGTGGCAGTGCAATATAAGATGTCGGTTCCTGATACGTTGCAAGGGGTGCAATTGTTTTTCAACAGAACATTGAACGATGCGAACTACAAGTATTTCGATATTGTCGTTTGGGGTGATAACAATGGAAAACCCGGTAACGAACTTTATAGGAAGGAACGCCAGCACCCACTGTGGAGTAATGATATCTATGGATTCAGCATATATTCATTTGTCGAACCCATCGTGGTGAGTGGGGTGTTTTATGTTGGTTTATTTCAGTCGGAAATGGGAAGCCTGAATATAGGTTATGATGCGGTTAATAATAGTAGCCGTTATACTTTCTTTAATCTGGATGATCAATGGAATGAAAGTCAGTATAACGGATCCTTGATGATTCGCCCGGTAGTAGGATCAAAATTCTTCATCGGGACGGCCGAACTGCAGTCAGATATAAAGCCAACAATCGTGATTGTCCCAAATCCTGCATCGGAACAGATTTCGATTAGCCTGGCTGATGCCGAAAATTTCGATCCTGAATATATAAAATTGTATGATCTATCAGGTAGAATGTTGATAAACAAAACTTTTAATCCACACGTAGATGTTTCAGGATTAGAATCGGGTATGTATTTCATTCAGATAGCTGGTTCCAATCGAAAAATAGTCACGGCTCGGTTAATGATTGCAAGATAATCGGGTATTGCCGGAAGTAATATTTTGGAAATAATTAATTCGTTGGAAGCACAAAGTTAAGCCCGGCTGGTCGTTTGAAGTAGCCGCCCTTTATTGACTTTCAATATTTGTTCAATTTACGTAATAACTGTTTAATCCATATAATGATAGAAAAAGAAGAAGAATTTATTGATGTTGAGGCTGGCGGTGAGAACAGTGAACTTTTTGAACATTTCAGGATCGTTGTTGATAAGGGTCAGGCTCAATTACGGGTCGATCTGTTTCTGATGAACCGCATCGAAAATATCTCACGCAATAAGATTCAACAAACGGCAAAGGCAGGTAATATCTTAGTAAACAGCAAGGTTGTGAAATCGAATTACCGGATTAAACCTGGTGACCTGATTACTGTTGTTTTCACTTATCCACCAAGGATCGTTGAAATATTTCCCGAAAATATACCGCTGGAGATTGTGTATGAAGATAAATACCTCCTTGTTGTTAATAAACAACCTGATCTGGTTGTGCATCCCGGACATGGGAATTTTACCGGTACTTTGCTGCACGCCCTGATGTACCATTTCGAAAAAACCGGTCAGACAATTGAAAACAAACATGGCTATTTGGTTCATCGGATTGATAAAGATACCTCCGGACTGCTTCTTGTTGCAAAGGACGAATTGTCGCAAACCCGTCTGGCAAAACAATTTTTCGATCATACCATCGAACGAAGATATCATGCCTTGGTTTGGGGTGGCTTTGAAGAGGATAATGGTACTATAACCGGTCATATCGGACGAAGTGTACGCGACCGAAAAGTAATGGCAGTATATGAAGATGGTACTTACGGTCGTGAAGCTGTTACGCATTATACAGTGCTTCAACGCTTTGGTTATGTAACACTTGTTGAGTGTAAATTAGAAACCGGCAGAACCCACCAGATTCGTGTACATTTCAAACATATCGGCCACCCGTTGTTTAATGATACCTGGTATGGTGGCGACACAATAATCAAGGGAACGACCTTCACAAAATATAAACAGTTTATCGAAAACTGTTTTAAGATTCTGCCACGTCAGGCGCTGCATGCCAAATCACTCGGATTTGTTCACCCCATCACCAACAAGAAAATGCATTTTGAATCGGAATTGCCTGCTGATTTTAAGCAAGTGGTTGACAAATGGGAGGTTTACACGAGTTCCCGGGAAACAGAGTAATCATCTAAACCAAACTTTCAGGTTCCTTTGTATGATATCCGATTTCACAGTCAGGATATACAATCCTGACAGATGCGCTATTGATGTAAGGTATATTTTTGGCCCAACAATATTTTCAACAACAGAGATCCTTCGCCCGGCAATATCTGTCAGTTGAATCTCAATATCAGTTGGTAATTCAGAGCCAAAATTTAAAGTAAACACGCCATCCGATGGATTTGGATATAGATAAGGTAATACATGAATGAACTCTTTTTTGTCGATAGTATCAGATGTAATTTCGTTCGAAACAATAAGTTTTACATCAAAACTACCAAATGAGGAATATGAAATCATCTTTGGATTTGCTTCATTGCTCGTTGATGGCGTTGCACCTTCAAAAGTCCATGTATAATTTGTGACCGTGCCGAAAGAGCGATTTTCGAAATTAACCTCCTGATTAATGTTTATTTCGGAAAAATCAACGACAAAATTAGCCATCAGCAACGAATCATCAAGTCCCATGCCTTCCAGCGCGTTGATATTGGTGTTGTTAGGATCGAGCCAGGGTTGTAATTGATGGCTTATATCGTCACCGTTGTTGTCCCAGCTTTTATTAAATTTTCCAAAAAAATCTGCTTCTGTCAAAGAGGAACAATCTGACCAGCCACCCGTTAACGAACCAACAAGGCTTCCATTGGCGTCGAAAAGCGGTGAGCCGGATGAACCTCCTTCGGTAACACCATATCCGTTTATTGTTTCTGTCCAGCCAGTTTTCCAATAAAATCCATTCAGATTTTCGGATGTTTCTTCATAATCGGTTGAGAGTGGTTTATTGGTAAAGGTTGAAATCTTCTTGATGTCGCCCTGGGGATGATGAATGCAAACTCCTGATTGCGTGATAAGTGGATCACGGGTCCAGCCATTATAAAATGGTCGGTAATCACCCGGAACTGATTTGTTCAGTAATAGAAGTTTAAAATCGGAACCGGAATACGTGGCACCTGAGGCTTTCAGGCTGGCGCCAACAATTGTTTGTGGTTCGGGTTCTGTTTCCGGATCCGAACACGATCCGCCTTCATAGTTGAAATCGAAAATCCATTTGTTATAATCGGATTCACTGGCACCGTCACCGCAATGATTTGCTGTTAGAAAATAGGGTGTAAAGTCGCGTAAAGCATTGTTAACCAATGTTCCCGTACAATAAAACATCGAACTCCCTTCTTTAACCAACACCCGGGCTACGCCTTGTTTAATATATTGCCAGGCATCGCCTTCCGTGCATTTTACGTTGACTTCGCACGAACCCGACTCACCAAATCCTGTATTTAGTACATCAGCATCAATAAATCCGATTTCATTCAAATCTATCTGATAATCATCCGATGACATTGTTGTTTCAAATTGAAGAATCAAATCGGAGGTCACCATTGTTTCGAATGCAAAGGCAGTTGATGCCATTTTGGCCTGTTTTGTAAATGCACCAATCACCTGCTTTTTGTCTTTATCAAAGGCGAAAAAGCGCCCTGTGGTTCCCGGGTTAAAATGGCTGAAATACAAGACATGTTTTGAAAGCGTGTTGAAAATGAGATGGATACGCCATATCTTAGTATGAATTGAATCCAGCATTATCCAGTTGCTCTTTTCATTAGCCTGAATATCTACCGGTTGTGTGTGACCGATCAATAATGGAAATCTGGTTTTATCCTGCCCTGATTTTACGGATTCATCGGGTGAAATGTATAAAGTTTCAATTGGTAAACTATCATCAATGAAAATAGGGTTTACTTTTTCAATGTTTTGGGAAGTGATTGAAAATGAGTTGAATAAAAATAGAATAAATAGTATATTTGAAGGTAGAAAAGTCTGAAACGATATTTTTTTCATTTTGAAAAGCTAATAATGATCGACATGTTAATTTCGGGAGGCTACTATGATTGCCCTCGTTTAGTGGATAAAAGTACCGCAAAACTCCGGTTTAACTTACGATTATGTTTCAAAAGTCTTAAATTTGTCGTAAAATTAATTACAATGATTGTAGTAACAGGGGCCGCGGGATTTATTGGAAGTGTAGTGACCGGAAATCTGAATAGTAAAGGGCATAAAAATTTGGTGTTGGTAGATGATTTCAACCGGAAGGCGAAAGAATTGAATTTTAATACAAAGCATTTTTCAGCCCTTATTGATCGTAATCTGTTTTTTGATTGGTTCAATCAAAATGCGAAAGACATCTCGTACGTTATACATCTGGGGGCACGTACCGATACTACTGAGTTTAACCGGGATATTTTCGATGAATTGAATGTAAGCTACTCCAAATCGGTTTGGGAACTTTGTACGAAATATAAAATCTCACTGATTTACGCTTCTTCTGCGGCAACCTACGGTTTGGGAGAATTTGGGTATAGTGAAGATATTTCGAATATTTATAAATTGAAACCACTCAATCCTTACGGTGAATCGAAGAATGACTTCGATAAATGGGCCCTTCAACAGGTTGATCAGCCGCCGTTTTGGGCTGGTCTGAAGTTTTTCAATGTGTATGGTCCGAATGAATACCACAAAGCACGCATGGCATCAGTAATTTTTCATGCATTTCACCAGATTAAAAATACAGGAAAAGTTAAACTGTTTAAATCGCATCGTCCTGAATTTGAAGATGGTAAGCAGTTACGGGATTTCGTTTATGTGAAAGATGTGGCGGATGTTATTTCTTTTTTGATATCGAATAAACCCGAAAGTGGTATTTATAACCTCGGAACAGGACAGGCACGCACCTTTTATGACCTCGCCCTTGCTACATTCGCTGCCTTGAAAATGAAACCGGAGATAGAATTCATCGATACACCCATTGATATTCGCGATAAATACCAGTATTTTACTGAAGCTGAAATGAAAAAACTCAGAGAAACCGGCTATCCCGGGATATTTACTTCACTCGAAGATGGTGTAAATGATTATGTTACAAATTATTTAATCGGTACGCGATATTTTTGATAACCGGGATCACCGTTTCAACCACCTTTTAATCCTGATTATTTCTTTATCGTCGCTTTTATTGCCAGTTCGCTGTCTAATCCGGTGAGGAAATTCTTTACATGCTGCAAGGTTGCGAGGAGGGCTACTTTGTTTTCAACTTCCTGATGATTATTTTTCAATTCGTCTTTTGCACCTTGCAGTGTATAACCTTTTTCCTTTACTAAATGATAGATCATGTGGAGGTAGGTCACATCACGTTCGGTAAAAAGCCGGTTGCCTTTATTATTTTTTTTGGGTTTCAGTACATCGAATTCCTTCTCCCAGAATCGGATCAGTGAGGTGTTTACATTGAACATGGCTGATACCTCTCCAATGCTGTAATATACTTTGACAGCTTTTGTCATCGGTTTTTAATTAATCCATGGTTTGGCTCGGAAGCGATGAGAGTTCAATGATTTGTTCATACTCTTCTGGAGTTAAATCATTGAAAAAGAAATGTATAGGGTTAATGGGTTGTCCGTTTTTGTGTACTTCATAATGCAAATGGGGAGCTGTCGATTTTCCGGTATTGCCGATTGCTCCAATCAGTTGCCCACGTTTCACCTGATCGCCAACTTTAACTCTAAACTTACTTAAATGACTATAGGTTGTTTGAAATCCAAATCCATGGTCTATCGTTAAACTTTTTCCATAACCCCATCTCGATTCGTCCGCTGCAACCACCTTACCATTTCCCGGAGAAAAAACATCCGTACCTATCGGCGCCGAGAAATCGACACCCTGATGAAACTTATTGACTTTATAATAAGGGTCTAAGCGAACTCCAAAAAATGAGGAAATACGGCGCATATCATGTGTCTTAACCGGTTGAATAGCAGGGATTGAACTTAGCATCACCGATTTATTTTTAGCCATTTCAAAAACTTCATCGTACGATTTCGACTGAACATATAATTGACTGGCAATTTTGTCTATTTTTTTTGCTGTTTCGATTACAAATTCTGAATTCACATACCCTTCCATATTTTCGTACCGGTCGGCACCGCCATAACCGGCCTTTCTGACAGATCCCGGTATAGGATCGGCCTCAAAAATAACCCGGTAAATATTATCGTCACGCTGTTGCATATCACTCAATAAGGCATCCAGACTATTCAACCGGTCGGTCATCATTTCATACTGAAGCTTCATATACTCAAGCTCACGTTTTTGCATTCTCTCTTTTGGTGAGCCAAAAAAATTGTACCAGATAAATACAAATCCGGTAGCGAAAGCCCCGGTTGTGACTAAAAAATACATAAAACGCACTAACTTCTGACGCCATCCGAGACGAAATTTCTCGTAGGTCAGAGTCATCGGGTTAAAAATGTATTTGTGAGCTTTCATCTCCTTTAATTATGCAACCAATTCAAGCAATGTTTAAATTGAATACGGCAAAATTAACTAAAAACTCTAAATTTGCAAGTTCAAACTTCAACTTAACATTCATTAACAGCTAAATGGCAATGACTTCATCGCAGATTCGCAACACTTTTCTCGAGTTTTTTCAATCAAAACACCATCATATTGTCCCCTCGGCACCCATCGTTGTTAAAGACGATCCAACGCTCATGTTTACAAATGCAGGGATGAACCAGTTTAAAGAAGTTTTTCTTGGTAATATGCCCGCCAAATTCAATCGTATTGCCGATACCCAAAAGTGTTTGCGGGTTTCCGGCAAACATAATGATTTGGAGGAAGTGGGATACGATACCTATCATCACACCATGTTCGAAATGCTTGGTAATTGGTCGTTTGGCGATTATTTTAAACAGGAAGCCATCGACTGGGCCTGGGAATTATTGGTCGATGTACTCAGGATAGATAAGGATCGTTTGTATGTTACGGTTTACGGTGGTGATAAATCGGATGGACTTGAACGTGATAATGAAGCCTATACTTACTGGAAAAAACATATTGCTGAAGATCGAATCCTTTTCGGAAGAAAAAAAGATAATTTCTGGGAAATGGGTGATACCGGCCCATGTGGACCCTGTTCCGAAATTCACGCTGATATACGAAGTGAAAGCGATCGAAAGGCAGTTGATGGTAAAACGCTCGTCAATAACGATCATCCATTGGTAATCGAAATCTGGAATCTCGTGTTTATCGAGTTTAACCGCTTATCGAATGGATCGCTCACAAAATTACCTGCTCAGCATGTCGATACCGGAATGGGTTTCGAACGGCTAACGATGGTTTTACAAGGGAAGAAATCGAATTACGATACCGATATTTTTCAGCCTCTTATTCAGGAATTGGCGTCTTTGGCTGGTCTTACTTATGGCGCTGATTCTCAAAAAGATATCGCAATGCGCGTAATAGCCGACCATTTGAGAGCCGTTGCTTTTGCTATTGCTGATGGTCAGATACCTTCTAACAATGGTGCCGGTTATGTGATTCGGCGAATTTTGCGCAGGGCAGTACGATATGGTTATACATTTCTGGGTTTCGAAGAACCATTTGTTTATAAGTTATTATCGGTATTATCGAACCAGATGGGGAGCAACTTTACCGAAATTGTTTCTCAATATGAACTTGTTTCAAAGGTAATATTTGAAGAAGAAAACTCCTTCTTAAGGACGCTTTCACATGGCATCAGAAAATTCGAACAAAACATCAAAAGTAATCCTGATCAAAAAATAATTGACGGAAACTTCGCTTTTGAACTTTTCGATACCTATGGATTCCCAATCGATTTAACAAAGTTGCTCGCGAAGGAAAAAGGATTAGATGTTGATTTAGATGGTTTTCAGGTTAAACTCGAAGAACAAAAAAATCGCTCACGAAAAGCTGCTGAAGTAGCTGCAGGTGACTGGGTTATTGTTGATAATAAATCTGTTAAAACTGAATTTGTTGGTTACGAAGCCAGCGAATCCATTTCTAAAATAATACGCTACCGCCAGGTAGTAACCAAAAAAATAAGCTATTTTGAGATAGTATTGGATGTAACGCCTTTTTATGCTGAGTCGGGCGGACAGGTTGGTGATACCGGTGTTTTGCTCGATGGCGGTGAATCAATTGAGATATTCAATACCTTGAAGGAGAATAATCTGATCGTACATTTGTCAGAGAAAATACCGCAAAATGTTGAAAATGAATTTATTGCTAAGATAAATACCTCGCGAAGAACAAAAATTGTAACAAACCACAGTGCTACCCACCTGATGCATGCTGCGTTGCGAAGCGTTTTGGGTACCCATGTTGAACAAAAAGGTTCACTCGTTGATGACGAACGCCTTCGATTCGACTTCAGTCATTTCAGTAAACTGACAGCGGAAGAAATAAGGAAGGTAGAGCGTTTGGTGAATGGTAAAATAAGGGAGAATATAAGCGCAGCTATTGCCACTGAAGTGCCGGTTGACAAAGCAAAGGAAATGGGGGCAATGGCTTTGTTTGGTGAGAAATATGGCGATTTTGTCCGCGTTGTAAGTTTTGATCCAACCTATTCAATTGAATTATGTGGCGGTACACATGCCGAGTCAACAGGGCAGATTGGCAGTTTCAGGATTATCTCGGAAAGTGCTATTGCAGCGGGTGTTCGCCGTATTGAAGCTGTCACCGGTGAGTTTGCTGATACATTTATCGACCACCAGCTTGATCAGTTGCAAGGCGTAAGGGATTTGATTAAAAGTGCAGGTGATGTAGTTAAGAGTACGCATCAACTGATCGAACAAAATCATGCCCTTCAAAAGCAGGTGGAACAGCTTCTAAATGCAAAAGCGCTTGAAAAAGCGAATGCGCTGCTCAAGACTGACATTTTGCTTGGAAGTATCCGGTTTATTGAAACTGTTATGGAAGAGGATGGTGAATTTATAAAAAATGTTTGCGGTAATATGCGTTCAGGTCAATCGAACCTGATTGTAAGTATTGGTGGTAAATTTGAAGGTAAGATATCACTTTGTCTTATGATCACAGATGATCTCGTTAACCTGAAAAATATGGATGCATCAAAACTGATACGTGAAGCGGCAAAGGCCATTTTGGGAGGTGGTGGAGGTCAGAAACACCTTGCAACTGCGGGTGGAAAGAATTTGGACGGTATGGATCAGTCACTGGAAATCATCCGAAAATTTGTTATTAGCTGTAATTCGTAGGCTTGTATTTGAATTAAGTTTCTTAATATCAATGTGTTAAATTAAAACACCTGTTGTTAATAAAAACTTTATTAAAACCAGCGTTATTATTTCGTTTCAAGGGATTTTGATTTAAATTTACGCTGAGCAAGAAACGGACATTAAAAATCCGTTATTTTTGTATGAACCAAGTCATTTTTTTTTGACCGTATGAAAAAAGCAACAATATTGTTTTCAGTTCTGATCTACTCTGTGCTACTTTTAGGACAGGTAAAAGACGCCTATGAACTGGAGAATTTTTCGATAATGAGTCCTATCCAATCACAAATCACCGAAGCCAAAGGCTGGTCGATGCAGGACAATGGAAAATGGGCTTATGGTGATAATGCAATACCCTATACTGACAGTCGGACGAACACCTCCCGACAACCAGGAACTGAAGATTTGGGGATCGATAATTTTATTTCGATTGATCTGAGGAAAATCATGATCGATGATAAGCAATACAATGTACTCGTTAAGAAATATCGGGCTGGCGAATATGAATTTCCGCTCATTTCTCAGGGTTGGACGGGTTATACCTCACTGGATTTCTGGGTTTTTAAAGGCGAAAAACTTGCCGAGCTGCTCCCCGAAAAACCACAATTCAACGTGATGTACCTTGTTGATCTGGATTGTTTTATATCTTCAAGTATAAAGAATTTCGAAAAGAATGTTTTCATTGATGGTGACCTTAACCTTAAAAGCAGTTCTACCGGTGTAGTTCGGGGTTTTGATAAGTATGAGGGTAGCTATGAAGAAGCAATCATTAGGCAGATTCAGGATGTGCGAGCTGGAAAAAAACGTTCATTTGGCAACCTTTTTATTGCTGTTTATCCGATTAAAGCGAACGACAAAGAAGTCGTGCGGTTTAAATTCGTTAAAACCTATAAAAACGATAACCTTGTTAAGATGCAGGCATCGCCGGATAACTGGAAAAACCTGTTCGAATCAAGTTTTTATGAAGTTGATTACACAACATATTCCAGTTTCATTCAGGATTCGAAAAACTATTTTGTTGAATTGGACAAGTCTCCAACTGAATATAGCTCAAATTACAATTGGGGCATACTACGCTATCAAATAGGCGATTATGTGGGAGCTCTGGAAGCTTTCAATAAGGCAATAAATGAAAATCCGGAAACGGACGATTTCATGATATATAGTTATCGTGGGAATACGAAGAGTAAAAGTGGATTATACAACGATGCTATTGCCGATTTTACCAAGGCGATAGAGTTGAAACCTACCAAAGTGATTGATTATTCGAACTGGGTGAAGAATTATTTTAACAGGGGAGTGGCAAAATACTATATTGAGAATCTTGAAGGAGCCTGTGAGGACTGGAAAAAATCGTATGATTTAGGGTATGGAAGCGCGAGCGAGTACCTGAATAATTACTGTGGTCAAAATACAAAATGATTCCACCGATGACATTCCGCCCTGTTTTCATTTTTGCATTGTTATTTTCTACCTGGATTAGCCTTTCTGCCCAAAATAAAATTTCAGATGAGCAACCCGGAAAATGGCAAATAGGAGGAATGTTGGGGTATTCGCAATTTTTTGGCGATGTAAGTAACAAAACCTATTTTCAAAAATTTGGTGGCGATCTGGGCTTTTCGATAAAAGCAGTCGCCCGCTACCACTATAATGAATTTTTCGGATTAGGATTTACAATCCACGGAGGTGGGATGAACAGTACAAAAAATAACTACTCTGACGGAACGGCAGCGAATCTGGAGATTTCTGACAGGATTTTTAATTTCGATGCGCACGGGTACCTGAATATCAGTAATTTGTTTTGGGGATCATCATCAACACGCAAAGTGAATATTTACAGTACGTTGGGTTTGGGTTTTATCAACTGGAATGGCGCATTGACTGATGCCGTAACATTTGATACGGTTTTTATCAATAACCGGTTAAGAGTTTCTGATTCAGGTTTTAACAAATCGGCTGCCTATATTCCGCTTGCGCTTGGATTGGAGTTTAAGTTGACCAATGCGCTTAGCTTAGTAATCGAAGAATCGATATATAATGTTTTATCCGATAAAGTCGATTTTTATAAAGGTGGAGTCGGGAATGATATTATTTCCTTTACCACCGTTGGTTTATCATACCGTTTTGGTCAAAAAAACATCATAAAAAATACAAAACATACTACAATTGCACGTCCATCCGAACCGGTTGCTGTGATCGATTACGATCTGTTTAAGACAAAACAGGTTCAGGTAAACAGTAATGTACCGGCATTGACCGTTACCGAACCAAAGATTAATTCATTTAAAGCTTTTGAATTTCGGGTTCAGGTTTTAGCAAAGACAAGCAAGGTTGAAAACATAAAACGTTATTTCCCTAATGTTGTTTTTGATTACGAAATCAGAGAAAACAGTTTCGGAGGTATCTTCCGTTATTCAACGGGGAGTTTTACAACTTTTAAAGAAGCTGAAGCATATAGCCAAACCATGCGAAGCAGAGGCATTGGTGATGCTTTCGTTGTGGCTTATGAAAACAATATTCGAATAAATATTACAGCCGACATGAAAAAGAAATAGGTTCAATGTTATGCATTTCACGCTTACTAGTGATTGACTAAAGATATTCTTGTCAATGATTCCGGAAGGTTCAAAACCTGGTTAAGTTTTGAACTTTTTTTTTGAAACCGAATTTTATGATTTGCGTTGAAATACCTTCACTTACAATGGTTTATCCACGGTTTCTTCCTCATCTTCAGTCCCTTCTAATTTATCACCTTCTCTTTCTTTTCGTATTTTCACGATGGGCTTATCAGCTGTGCCGGTAACTGACATGGGTATACCAATGATACCTAATGGAGGTAATCCCAACCTGATATGCAGGTTAAGTTTGCCGTCGAGTGAGGTTTGTCCCGAAATTTGAGGCCGAAACCCGAATACCTTCATTTTTGTTTTCTCAATGGTAATAATATTGTTAGCGATCGAGGATCTGATAGTGACTGCTTTCAGGTTTGGGTTGTTGATGCTGTCGCGACCAACAGCTTTTCCTACGGCGCTGAATAACTTATATCCTTTTACCTGAATATTTTCGAGTTTCACAAATCCTTTTCCACTGATACTGGGATAGATGGCTTCCATCTTTTCATTTAACTTTCCGTTAAGCACGTAATCTATTGAAATTAAACCTTCGGCATCAGCAGCAGCCGTCGCCATCTCTCTGAACAAGGGTATTTCGTTGTAGGCTCTTTTAATATCAAATGAATCAGCTTTAACCCCAAAATCAAAAAGAGCCCGTTTACTGCTAACCGGCAAATATGATGCATGGGTGCTGATAGCTGCGCCTGCAATAGTAAACCGTGTATTCAGGATTGAGAGTTTTGATTTCTGAAGTTTTACCTGACCCGTGAAATTATCAATACGTGTCTGCATATAATCAATCGTCTTAAAATCAGCGTCTAACGTGAGGTACAGGTTATCTGGAAGCTGGATAACACCTGTGGTGGAAATTGTATCAACATTTACTGAATCAGTAACAAGCATAAAATCTTCAACATTTAATCTCGGGCACTTTATCAGTAGATTTCCTTTCAATTCATTGTTTAATAAGGAATATCCGATAAAATTCTGCATATAACCATCAAGATTGAATGTATTGTCGCGGTAATTTAACTGCGAATTTTTCAACCATGCTTTATCATTCTCAATCCGAATAGTGGCTTTTGGAATAATAAAAGGGAAAGGATAGTCAGCGCTGTGTAGCTCAACATCAGAAAGACCAAGAGTTCCGGTGTTGTTTAATTTTTTAAAATCTCCCTTTTCTGCATCTGATTGCCTTCCATGAAGATCGAGGTCGGCAAGAAGTAAACCCGTAATAGTATAATTTTCAATGGCAAACACCTGATAAATATTTCTCAGGTTCAGGGTTCCTTTGGCTGTGATGTCGTAACGCAAATCGTCGAAATCTTCAAGTTTGGTTTGAATTGAAAAGGCTTGTTGTTCAAACAGGAAAGAAAATGGCAATATCTCGAATCTCAAATCATTCATTTTTCCGGTTTTGCAATCGATTCGTGCATTGATTTCAATATGTTCGATGGGTTGCGGATACAGGGATGTTTGAATCGAACCATTTGTCAGATAAACCCTGCTTTCTATTTTTGGTATTATTGCCCTCACCGAATCAAATGTTCCATCCAAATTAGCCATCAGATTCAGATTTCCGGTCATTGTTGTTGTACTGAATCCAAGTGCCTTTGTGAGGAGACCGAGGTCCATTTTTGTATTTATATTTGCAGTAAGATACGGTGTGTCAATACCTTTTGAACGGAATTGTACATTGCTTGTCTCACCCCCAAGTTTAAATGACAATGTATCTATTTTCAGTTCAAGGCTATCGAAATTCAGATTTTCGATATCGATACCGGCATTAACCTGAAGATTTTCAATGGGATTTGGCGCTAAATTATGCTGTATGTTCCCGTTGTTAACCCTCAGTTTCAAGGTTAAATCGGGGGCAAGGCTATTGGTGTATAATCCTTTCAAGCCAATTGTAAGTTTCGAAGTGCCATCGAAATGCATGTTTTTAAACCAGGTATCGTATTCCGGAGGCATGATTGTGAAAAAATTCCCGAAATCAGTTTCACCCGAAACAACCGAAAAATCGAGGTCGATACCACTATCAGGAAATTTTGTAGAACCCACGAAATTAATTGGCAATTTGTTTATTAACAGCTCGTTATTGGTAAATGTGATCTCCAATGGATCCAAATTTATTTCGGTAACCATCATGGCTTTCAACTGTTTGTTTTTCAGGTAACCGGTTCCATCATACGTAAAATCAACACCTTCAGCATAAATCCCTGATTCGAGTTTGAACAGATTATTGTCAAGTTTTCCTTTACCAAAATATTCAAGATTGTTGATTGAAAATACCACGGGAAGGGAGGCGTCAGCATAGTTTAACCGGCTTTCGGTAATGGTAAATCCTTCGATTGACATATGAGTCTCAGTAGCTGTTTCGGTACCAGTTGCGATTTCATCACCCCCTGAAAAGATATCATAATTCGTTTTGCCTTCCTTATCCGTGAGGATATTGAAGATGGATTGGTGAAAAAACAATTTGTTTATTTCTATCGTTTCCGAGAATACAGAAGCGAGATTGATTCCAAAACTCAACTCCTTACCACCTATAAGTGTATCATTTTCGAATGGTTTTGAACCTTTGAAAGCATAGTCGTAAATGGTAAAAGTAAGATTCGGAAAGTGTTTGAAAAATGACAAATCAGCGTCTTTGAAATTAATTTCACTCTTTATGGTTTCTTTCGATATTGTTTTCATTTGATCGGAAACAGCCTCAGGAAACATCAGGGGTAAAACAACCATAAGTGCTATAACTGATGTTATGAATATTGTTATGATTATTAATATTTTACGTATATTTTTTTTCATCTTTCCTACGATTTTACACAAAATGAAATAATTGGGACGAAGTAATAATTGTGTAAATTTAATGATAAACAAAGCGATTGTTCTGAAATTATTCTAGAAAAAATAAATCGAATGAAACGACAATTATTGATT
>JABFQW010000112.1 GCA_013141455.1 Bacteroidales bacterium | reverse complement strand
CTTAACAGTTCATCAAGTAACTGTTCCTGATCGATCCCAGAGAGTTTAGCAAACTCTATCTTGATATCTTCTTTTGTCTTCATCAAGCAAATATACAAATATTGCTGATATATTTAGAACTTAGCCAACCAAAGCTAATGTTCAATTACATTGTTAGTATATTTGCAGAATAACGTAGAATAAAATTATAAAGGTAAGAGATGACAAAGCTGTGCTTATTCATTTACGATCCTAAAAGTTATAATTTTTTATAATGAAATGCTGGAAGAAAAACAAGAAGAAAATCGTACAATCACTGAATTAATAGAGGCAGGATCTGAAATTGCCGGAAGTGTTAGTGGGGCTTTAATAGGAGCAGCAATATTTGGTCCAGTTGGTATAATAACTGGGGGAGCAGCAGGACCAATCCTTACAAGACTTTTTACAAAAGCAGGAAAAGAAGTTAAGAAAAGAATTTTAGGTGACCGTGAAGAAGCAAGAATTGGATTTACTTATGCTTTTGGATTGAACAAAATAAAATGCAAATTGGAAAGTGGAGAAAAACTGCGAGATGATGGCTTTTTTGATAGTGATGTTTTTGATAGATCTGTCGGAGATGAGATACTAGATGGCGTTTTAAGAAGTGCTCAGGTTGAGTATCAAGAGAAAAAATTACCCTATTATGGTAATCTGCTTGCTAACATTGCATTTGATTCAAGTATTAACGAAGAAAAGGCTAATCTCTTTCTAAAAATTGCTCAGAATCTTTCTTACTATCAGTTGTGCATTATACAGTTTGCATCTCAATATGGACAAACAAAATTATATTGGGGGTTTAATTTTGAACGTATAGATGAATTACAAAAATACAGTAGTCTTGAACCTTCAATTGAAGAACTATCTAAATATAAATTACTTATAGTAATGAAAGATGGTGAATCACTAATGCAAATGAAAATCAGTAAACTTGGATTGGAGTTTGCGAATTTGATGGAGCTTAACTCGATTGATAAAAACGTAATTACCTCTATAGAAATCGAATTTTCAGCAGTAAAAAAAATTATAGAAAAGAATAAAAAACTTTAAACTATATTAAAATGATAACAAAAGAATTTGCTATTTCCTTTGCCGAAGAATGGATTAAGTCGTGGAACTCACACAATCTTGAAAAAATATTAAGCCATTATACCGACGATTTCACCATCGAAACACCAATGGCTGCAAAAATTTTTCCTGAAACTGGTGGAATTGTCAGAGGAAAAGAAGCTGTGAAAGCCTATTGGACCATTGGACTCGAAAAAATCCCGGATCTGAAGTTTGAATTACTTGACGTTTTGATCGGCATTAATGGTTTAACGATTTACTATCGTAATACTGCAACAAACAAAAAATCAGTCGAAATAATGACCTTTAATGATCAACAGAAAGTGGGTAAAGCCATTGTTCATTATGCTGAATGAAAGGAACTACACCCCCGACTGCTAAAAATCGAAATGAAGTGAGATAAAAGCTCCAAAAGGATGCGTATTGGAATTATCGAGATGAGATAACCGCCAAACTGCATCAATACGTACTATTTTAAAAATATTTTCGATCCCCAGTCCGGCCTCAAAATAAGGCTTGTTTACAAAATGTGATACGGTTGGGAATACACTGTATCCCACATTTTCTTTAGTGATCGAACCTATCAAGCCTTTGGCAAACACCACTTCACGCCATTTCAGTTTTCTTAAAAGCGGTATTTTATTCAGGAAAAACCCATCAAAATGATGTGTGGCATACAAGCTTACATATTGGTCAGAAATGAATTCGTAATAATTAACCATGTTAAAAGCCTGTTCGTCGAAAATGAATGTTTCGTTTCCGGGATGAAGCACAAGCAACGGATAAGGCAGTTTCCCAAACACTTTACCAGCATCGAGTATATATTTCGTCCAGCCGAAACTTGCAACATTAAACCAGTCAGATACACCCAACTGTAGCCGGTGGTAGGCATATTCACTGCCAAATAAATCAGGGATACCGTAAGAATAATTAAAAGTAACCACCGGAAACGGACTGCCAAAACTTGTCCGGTCGAACGAATTTATCACCACTTTCTCGTGATAGGCATACCGTAGATTTATTCCAAGTTCGGTCGTCGTTAAGGTTGAATGTGAAACAATTGTTCCATCGGTGGCATGGGTTTGAAGTTTATTATCACCTGCCGGAAGCAGAATTTGCTGATCAAAATTAAATTTTGCAGAAAATCCGGGCAGAATCTCATGCTCATAAAATACATTCAGATTCTTTATCAGGTTGAGTTTATCCGACGGTTGTTTCCTGAAAATTGTTGCTAAAATATTATCCTGACTGAAGGCATTGAAACTCGAACTAAGTTGTTCAATATCATACTTATAACTTATTCCTATTGAATGCTGCGGATTCTTTTTGAAGAAATATAATGCGCCGAGCTTGTATTTAAACATTTCATCTTTCGAACCATAGGCCAGATGTCCATACAGCCTGATTTTTTTACTGAACAAGGTACTGGTCTGCACACCAATCCTTATGCGGCTACCTTCAACAGCATTGAAACTATAGAGTCGGGCGATGGGCCCAAACTCTAACTTTTTCCAGGGGGCATATCCATAAACACCCGTATAAATAACATCGGTATAAGTCCGGTAAAGAGGCACATGCTCAATGGAATCGACCATTTTATAAATACCCTGTTCCTTCTTACTCAATGATTCATGTCTGTTTTCATTCCAAAAGTCATCCGATTTTTTCATACTCTCAGCATCAAGCTCAATACCGGTCGGACTTCGATAAAATTGCGGTTCCTTTTTATCGTTAAGGACAAAGTTGTTATATGAGACAGTACGATGACCGAAAAAACCCGGCATACTTTTAGCGTTTTCAACTAAATTGAAATCACCTACCATATAATCGCGCGACAGCATCCAAATCTTATGGTCAACAAACTGATATTCCTGCCTGATTGCCAAATCATTAACAAAATTTATATTGGCATCATTGGCGATATTCATCTCGATCTTCCGGATAGCGAAAGTGCTGTCGTGAACCCAAAATTCACCCGTAAACGTTAATTCCTGTTTACGTCGTGGTTTAAATGCCATTTTATAACACCATTGGTTCTCGATAAATGCACTATCGATCAGATAGTATTGATAGTAAACCAATCCAAAATTTGCCACCGGCCCCACAAACTGTTTGTCGAACAGCAGTATATAGTTATCATAGATATTGATCTCCTGTTTTATTGAATTGATGAGTGTTGCAATACTCGGGTTTTCGATACCCGATCCGCGCGATGCCACAACTTTTTTCAACGAAGCATCCGGGTTTTTCGAGAAATACACATCCGATAATGATTCGGTGATAAAAACCGGTAAATAAACTTTTCCATTAACCGTTGATGTGTCGATATAATCAAAGATGAAACTGAATGGTTTCACCAATCTCCAGTTCTTCAGGCGGTCGCCAAAGTTATTCGCGTCGAATTGTATCTTGGTGTACATCTCATAGTGCCAGGCATCGAGAGTATTGACTGTATTTTGCTCTTTATTTTTAATAATTTTCCTAAAAAGTATGTCTGCTGGATTCTCACCTGCATAAACAACAACTTCCTGTAGATTTATAAGCGAAGGTTTCAATTGAAAATTGATCTCCTGATACCGGTTTTGCCTGACCGCTATCGTTTGATCGGAATAGCCTACATAAGTAACCGTGATGGAATCGACCGGTTTCATTGTTTCGAAATAGTACTTACCATCGAAATCGGTTGTAGTGCCAAGCGTACTTCCTTTTAAATAAACATTCGCAAATGGAACAGGCTCACCGGTTGAGGCATCGGTAACATGGCCAAGGATTTTCGTTAATTGGGCATGTACCATCAAAAAGGAAGAAAATAACAGGACAAACGTGAGCCAAAATTTTTTCATGAATGGTTGCAAAGTAAAAGTTGTAAATACAAAATTAACCTTGTGACGAATACAATAGGAAAATTTTAACAAAATACAACATATTCATTGTCGATGGACTGTCCTGAATCAAGCAAAAGTTTGTCGCAAATGGAAGTTAAGTTAATCCCTGACCGGTAATGATAATTCTTCCCAGAACTCGAGTGCCCGGCGGGTATGGGGAATAACGATGGTTCCGCCAACAAGATTTGCAACCCCAAAAACCTCCATTATTTCTTCGGTTGTAACACCCGATAGATGACATTGCTGCAGATGGTAATAAATACAATCATCACATTTCAATACCATGGAGGCAACCAATCCAAGCAACTCCTTCGTTTTCGACGAAAGAACACCTTCCTGGTAGGTAATCGTATCCAGATTGTAAATCCTCTTCATTATTTTATTGTTCGGCGCAGTCAGGATTTTATTATTCATCCGTTCACGATAATTGTTGAACTCCTGCAATTTCTTGCTTTCCATAAATAATGAAGTATATGATTTTAAATAATACCCTCTTTAATAATATCGTGAAGATGAATAACACCCTGATATACAC
>JABFQW010000038.1 GCA_013141455.1 Bacteroidales bacterium | reverse complement strand
GTCAATTCAATTAAAGACCGTATTCCTCTGAAATAGAGCCTTCGGGCGACTGATACATCCAATCCCTTTTGAATCCACTCCCGGCAAAGGATTCCTTTGAAATAGAGCCTTCGGGCGACTGAAACAATTTTGGCTTTTTTAAAAATCTTTAATCCTGTAAATTCCTCTGAAATAGAGCCTTCGGGCGACTGATACAATTTTATTATTTCTCTAAAATCCAAAATATGGAATTCCTCTGAAATAGAGCCTTCGGGCGACTGAAACTCAGCTTCTATTCCAATATATTCATCACTTAAACATTCCTCTGAAGTAGAGCCTTCGGGCGACTGAAACATACAGATACTAAATCAGGTCTAGTATAATTACCATTCCTCTGAAGTAGAGCCTTCGGGCGACTGAATCCCGCCACTTTCGGCGGGATCATGAGCGGCCTCGTGTACTGGCCAGTGGGAGCGAATAAACATTTAGTGTATCATTGCAGGTTGAAGGAAGAAGCAGATTCCTCTGAAGTTGAGCCTTCGGGCGACTGAAACCATTGTCTGCCATGACCTCGCCATTCATATGGGTGTATTCCTCTGAAGTTGAGCCTTCGGGCGACTGAAACATTCTCATTCCTAAGATTAATTATAATGGCGTTTTATTCCTCTGAAGTTGAGCCTTCGGGCGACTGAATCCCGCCATTTTCGGCGGGATCATGAGCGGCCTCGTGTACTGGCCAGTGGGAGCGAATAAACATTTATTGTATTATTGTTGGTTGAAGGAAGTATACAATTCCTCTGAAGTAGAGCCTTCGGGCGACTGAAACGTTCCCAAATATCTTTTAGCCGAATCACTAGGAAATTCCTCTGAAGTAGAGCCTTCGGGCGACTGAAACAAACAGAATATAATTATGCTCATTTCCATTTTTAATATTCCTCTGAAGTAGAGCCTTCCCTGTCTGCTGGCGCAGCCTGGCAGGGGGCGACTGAATCCCGCCTTTTTCGGGCGGGATCATGAGCGGCCTTGTGGATCGGCCCGTGGGAGCGAATAAACATACTGGAATGATGGTTGAAGGAAGAACCGTTTGAGTAGCTACGTAGTCCCGTCCCAAAAGCCGGTATCCAGCAACTGACTGCTTTCAGTTCGCAGTGAAAAAACTGCTCCTGAGAGCAGAGTTGCTGTGAGATTTCGATCACTGAATCCCGCCATTTTCAGCGTGATGATGATTGGATAAATATGTTGAATTGTCGTATTAATTGAACTTTGATTATTTTTGTACGGAAGTGAAAAATATGTTTTGTAAGGCAGTGGCTTACAACCCAAATATGTTCCGAATATCGTTTAACATATTGCATATTTTCACTTTTTTCTATATACAGACATTGATAAAAGGCTGTTAGAGTTGCTAAAGTAGCTACTTGTCCCATCGAAAATGCCGGAATACATCAACTATCTGTTTTCATTCGCAGTGAAAAAAATGTTCCTGAAAATAACGTTACAGAGAGATTTCGATCTTCTTAGATAAGCCCCCGTTTCGGGGGTTTGGGGGCAAGACATTACAGTTTTCGCAGATATCCTGCTGATTCATATCTTTGCAAAAATTTTTAACCCTTTTCTTTTAACTTTCAAGGATAATTACTTCAACGATTTTCAACGAGATATGAACCCTCAATTCTTCAGCACCCAGGAAGATTTTCGTGCATGGCTACAGCAAAACCATGAAACAGCACAGGAACTGTGGGTCGGCTATTACAAGGTTGGCAGCAATAAAGCAAGTATCACCTATTCACAGTCTGTGGATGAAGCAATCTGTTTTGGCTGGATCGATGGCATACGTAAATCTATTGATAAAGACAGTTATTGTAACCGTTTCACACCTCGCCGCAAGAAAAGCATCTGGAGCGCCATCAATATTGCGAAAGTTGAAAAGCTGCTGAAACAAGGCCTGATGCATGATTCAGGAATTGAATGCTACAACAAACGAACTGACGACAAATCACGGGCTTACAGCTATGAGAATATACCGTCCAAACTACCGGATGAACTTGAAATTAAACTCCGGGCGAATGAAAAAGCCTGGTTGTTTTTCAGTAAACAGGCGCCCTCACACCAAAAAACAATCATGTATTGGATCATGAGTGCGAAACAGGAATCAACCCGATTAAGTCGTCTCGAAAAACTTATCACTGCCAGTGAGGCTGGTATTAAACTATAAATACAACATCAAATGAAGATTATGAAATTCGGCGGAACCTCGGTTGGTTCAGTAGAGCGCTTACATACGCTTGCTGAGCTGATCAATGACGGTAGTCCGAAATTGATTGTGCTATCCGCCATGAGCGGCACTACCAATGCCCTTGTTGACATCAGTGAAGCCTTGTATCATGGCGATAATGAAAAAGCCGGAAAGCTTATCCTTGACCTGGAAAAATGGTATATTCAGGTAGTTTCTGATTTGTATGCAGGCAAATCGGCCCTGTTATATGGTCTGGAACTCGTCCGTACACATTTCGATTTTTTGAAGTCATTCACCATGGATATGTTTACCGTGAATGAAGAAAAAGCCGTGCTTGCCCAGGGCGAATTGCTGTCAACCGCGCTGTTTCAGTACCTGTTGGAAGATAAAAAGATTCCATCTGTCCTGCTTCCGGCGCTCAATTTCATGCGCCTGAACGAAAACGGGGAACCGGATATGGATTTTATCAGTGAGAATCTGAAGAATATTTTGAGAGCCTATCCTGATGATCAACTGTTTATAACACAAGGTTATATCTGCAGGAATGATTTCGGTGAGATCGACAACCTGAAACGTGGCGGCAGCGATTATACGGCTACCATCATTGGCGCCGCCATTGATGCCGAAGAGATACAGATTTGGACGGATATCGATGGCATGCACAACAACGATCCCCGCATCGTGCCCAACACCTTCCCTATCGCGAAACTTTCGTTTGACGAAGCGGCTGAGTTGGCCTATTTTGGGGCTAAAATACTTCACCCGACCTGTATCCTCCCCGCGAAAAACAAGAATATTCCGGTAAAATTGCTGAACACCATGCAGCCTGATGCGCCGGGAACAATAATATCGGCTGAGAATCAACTCGAAGGTTTCAGGGCGATTGCTGCCAAGGATGGTATCACTGCGATCAATATCAAATCGGGACGCATGTTGATGGCCTATGGTTTCCTGAGGGCTGTGTTTGAGGTATTTGAACGCAACCGAAAACCCATCGACATGATAACCACTTCTGAGGTTGCCGTTTCGGTGACCATCGACAATACCGATGATCTGGCTGATATTGTTGACGAACTGAGTGAGTTCGGAACCGTGAAGGTTGATACCGGCCTGAGTATCGTGAGTATTGTCGGCCTTTTTCCGGCTGAGAAACCCGGTTATGCAGGCGCCATCTTCGATTCACTGCGTAATATCCCGGTCAGGATGATTTCATACGGTGGCAGCGAAAACAATATGTCGATCCTCGTTGACACGAAATTGAAGAAGCAAACGCTGCTGGCGTTGAATAAGGGGATTTTTGGGATTTAGTCCCGCACGTGCGGGATGATAATGTGACAATTCGGCAATTTGGCAATTTTAAAATGTGGATGTTACTTAATAAGTATAACGAATTTCGGACATAGGTCTCTCCTATTCATGCTACAAGGTCGGGAGACTTTCGGATGAATTGCAGGATTACTTTTAACAACGATAAAACGAGACATGACAACTTTTTCAAAGGATATTATTCAACAATTTGGTCAAATGCCAACACCATTTTATTATTACGATATGGCACTGTTGGATCAAACGATTCAAAGCATGAAAAAAGAGGCTGACAGATTTGGTTTTGTCGTACACTATGCCTTGAAAGCGAACTCAAATCCCGAGATACTGAATAGGATGCAGGAATTTGGTCTGGGTGCTGACTGTGTGAGTGGTAATGAGGTTTCGAGGGCATTGGATTGTGGATTTAAATCTGAACAAATCGTTTTTGCAGGTGTTGGGAAAAGTGATGCTGAAATTAAAACTGCCTTATCGCATGATATCCTTGCGTTCAACTGCGAGAGTGTGCAGGAGCTTGAGGTGATTGATCAAATTGCCGGCCAGATGGGCAAAACGGCCAATATTGCGCTTCGCCTTAACCCAAATGTGAGTGCAAACACACATAAATATATCACCACCGGATTGGAAGAGAATAAGTTTGGAATCAACCAATGGGAACTCGAAACGGTTGTTGACAAGCTGAAACAATTAAAAAATATTAAATTAACCGGACTTCACTTTCACATCGGTTCGCAGATCACCGACTTAAACGCCTACAAATCATTGTGTCTAAAGATCAATGAGTTTCAAACCTGGTTTCAGCACCGTCATTTCAAAATCCCCCATTTGAATGTTGGCGGTGGATTGGGCATCGACTATCATCATCCCGATGAAAACTCAATCGTCGATTTTGGAGCCTATTTCAAGGTTTTTCATGATTATCTTGAACTTTTACCCGGTCAGACAGTTCATTTTGAGTTGGGCAGGTCGGTGGTAGCCAATTGCGGAAGTCTGATTTCGAAGGTATTGTATATCAAAAACGGCATCAATACCAACTTCATGATTCTCGATGCCGGTATGACCGAATTAATCAGACCGGCTTTGTATCAGGCGTATCATAAGATTGAGAAGCTTACGAATACTGATGGAAAATTGACAAGGTACGATGTGGTTGGTCCGATCTGCGAGAGCTCCGATTGTTTCGGAAAAGCCATGCTGTTACCCGAAACCAAAAGAGGCGATTTGATTGCTATTCGTTCAGCCGGAGCTTACGGCGAGGTGATGTCGTCGAACTACAATCTAAGGGAGAAAGTGAAGGCATTTTATAGTAAATTGTAAAATGCATCCCGCATGGGCGGGAGCAAAATGTAAAATGCAAAGTGAAAAATCGTTCAACCTTGCGATAATTGGGTTAAAACTCAATCGGAAGTGGAAAAATCAAAGTTAGAAGATACTTTAAACTTTAGCCTTTATACTTTAGCCTTTGAACTTTATGCTTTAAACTTTAAACTTTCAACTATCTTTTGCACTATTTTATCCAATAGCCTACCTTTGCTCAAATTCATACAATGCGGTTTAATTATCTGAGTGAGGATACGATTTGTGCAATAGCTTCCGCCCATGGAATGGGTGCAGTGGCTTTGGTAAGGATTTCGGGATCGAAAAGTCTGGAAGTGATCAGCAGCATATTCAAGCCAAAAAATAAAAAAATCGATATTCAAACAGCCGAAAGTCATCATTTGTATTTTGGTGCCATTCACGACGCTGAATCGGAAATTGACGAGGTACTCGTATCAATTTTCAGGGCGCCCCACTCCTACACCGGCGAAGATGCAGCCGAAATAAGCTGTCACGGCTCAGTTTATATTCAGCAACGGCTGATCGAATTGCTTATCGAAAAAGGTTGCCGGATGGCCGAACCGGGTGAATTTACGATGCGTGCCTTTGCCAACGGTCGTTTCGATCTTGCCCAGGCAGAGGCTGTTGCCGATCTGATTGCCTCTCAGTCTGAGTCAGCACATCGCATCGCCATGAAACAAATGCGGGGTGGATTCTCGGCAAAAATAAAAGACTTGCGTAGGCAACTGATTGATTTCAGTTCGCTCATCGAGTTGGAACTCGATTTTGCCGAAGAGGATGTTGAATTTGCCGACCGTAAAGCGTTTCTCAATCTGATCGAAGCCTTAAAGAAAGAGATTAATGGCCTGATTGATAGTTTCAAAGCAGGAAATGTCATTAAAAACGGTATCCCGGTGGCCATCGTCGGTAAACCAAATGTTGGTAAATCGACCTTGCTGAATGCCATCCTGAACGAAGAAAAAGCCATTGTTAGTGAAATTCCGGGCACCACACGCGATGCCATCGAAGACACCATCGTCATCGGCGGATATTCGTTCCGGTTTATCGATACCGCCGGACTCCGTGATTCGGACGATACGATCGAGAATATGGGAATCGAAAGAACCTACCAGAAGATTGACCAGGCAGCAGTTATCCTCTATGTCTGCGATCTGACAACCTTCACCAAAGAGACAACGATCGAGATTCTGGATGAGTTCCGTTCGCATATTGATGACGAGAACAAACATTTCATCCTTGTGGTGAATAAAGCCGATCTGATGGAGGAAATTCCATCGCATTTCGCTGAGTTTGTTGAGTTGGAAACGGTTTTCGTTTCGGCCAAACGCAAGGAAAACATCCATCTGATTGCCGACAGTCTGGTGAACGCCGTAAAAAAACTGAATCTGAATACGGATGCTATCGTGAGCAATGCCCGCCATTACCAGGCACTCAAAGAATCGCTCACTGCCATCGAATCGGTCGAAAAAGGCTTTCAATCGGGGCTGCCCACCGATCTTGCCGGAATTGATATCCGGTTGGCCTTGTATCACCTTGGAACAATAACCGGTGAGATCACCAACGAAGAGGTGTTGGGAAATATCTTCGGGAAGTTTTGTATCGGAAAGTAACCAGCACAAAACAACCAAGTATAAAACCATTAAGAAACCATTATAAAGCCCTTTAATACAGGGCTTTTTTAATGCTTACAAATATACGTTTCTTTTGTGTTAATAGTTGTTTGTTTATGAAATATTTGTACCTTTGTTGTACCTTGATATGGGTTGAAGGTTAATTTTGTACCTCAACCTATTTTTTAAGGCAGTAATTGGCACTTAATTACACTTAATGACATTTAAAACTATCAAATGAGTTCTAAAATTGAGGTACAAAGAATTTGCCAGCATTGCGGTAATGAGTTCACAGCCCGAACCACAGTGACCCAATATTGTAGTGATACCTGTGCTAAACGTGCATACAAAGCAAGGGTAAGAAGCGGCAAGGTTGAAACGAGAAATAAAGAAACCCGGAAAATCAAAAACCAGCCTATTGAGGAACTTAAAGCAAAAGAATTTTTAACTGTTCGGGATGTTGCCACCTTGTTAAATAGTTCCCTCCGGACTGTTTACCGCTTAATCGAAAAAGGTAACATCAAAGCCGTAAATATTGCACAAAGGAAAACACTTGTTAAGCGTTCAAATATTGATACGTTATTTGAACAACACCAGATTATTGAACCTCAACCCAAACAAATGCAGTTTGATATTTCCGATTGTTACACAACCGAACATGTAAGGGATAAATACGGAATTTCAGAAAGTGGTTTGAGGGGGTTAATTATTAAGCACAATATACCCAAAATAAAAAAGGGCTGGTTTGCATACGTTCCGAAAACTGCAATTGATAAACTATTGAGTTAAATACCAAAGCATAAAAGACAATGGCAATAAAAGTTAAGTTAAGAGAAAAGAAAATTTCAGGGAACAGGCAAAGTTTGTATTTAGATTTTTACCCAGCCATACCACACCCTGAAACAGGCGAACCAACCCGAAGGGAATTTTTAGGGCTGTACCTTTTTGATAATGCAAAGAACCCTATTGATAAGCAGCATAACAAAGAAACATCACAGCTTGCCGAACAGATTAGACAGAAACGGGAAAACTATTTAAACAAACCCGAAATTTACACGGGGTACGAAAAGGAACAATTAAGGATTAAAGAACAGGGCGAACAAAACTTTGTTACCTACTTTAAAAGCCTTGCCGACAAACGCAAAGCCAGTAACCATGATAACTGGGTTTCAGCTTGCAATTACCTTGAAACATTCACAAAGGGAAATTTGAAGTTTTCCGACCTCAACGAAAAGTTTTGTAATGAATTTAAAGAGTATTTACTAACTACCAAAAGCAATAAGAGCAACAAAGTAACCCTTTCCCAAAATTCAGCCGTTTCCTATTTCAATAAACTGAAAGCAACTTTAAAACAAGCCTATAAAGACGGGTATTTACCCAGCGATCTGAACGGCAAAATACAACCCATTAAACAGGCAGAGACCCACAGAAATTTTTTAACCATTGAGGAACTGAACAGCCTTGTAAAAACGGAATGTAACAACCCTTTGTTGAAACGGGCAGCCCTGTTTTCAGCCCTCACAGGGTTGAGGTTTTCAGATATTAAAAACCTTGTTTGGAGCGAACTGGAATACATTGAGGGCAATGGGTATTTTATTCAGTTCAAACAGCAAAAAACAAAAGGGGTTGAAATGATGCCTATTTCTGAACAGGCTTACAGTTTGCTGGGTGAACGCAAAGAACCCACCGACAAAGTATTTGAGGGGCTTACCTATTCAGCATACGAAAATAAACACCTTGCTAAATGGATAGGGCTTGCAGGTATTGAAAAGGAAATAACTTTCCATTGTTTCAGACATACTTTTGCTACCTTGCAACTGTCAAAGGGAACTGATATTTACACAGTTTCAAAAATGCTGGGACACCGTGAACTAAAAACCACACAGATTTACGCCAAAATAATTGATCAAACCAAACGTGATGCAGCGGATAAAATCAAATTAGATATGTAACAACTTAAAGCATAAAGGACAAATGAACGAATACTTTGAAAACTTTAAAAAACTTTGCACTGGTAATGCTTTTTTTTACAGTCAACCTGAATTTAAAAACTTTAGACAGTCTATTGATAAAACAAATTATTTTGATGCACTCAAAGAATTTGACAAGACCTTTAGCGAAGAAGTTGCAGGCGTATTAAATCTATTTTACATGCGAATATTAGAGCAGCCATACTGGTATATCGAAGCGGTTGAATTATATCCTAATGATACAGATAAGCAAGGGCAATACCTGCATGATAATATCGAACTTGCAAAAGATCGGTTATTTGACGTATTTCGTGGCGTTGATCGGATAACTGACCAACTGGATAAACTTGCAAGAAATGACAGACCATCTGCACAGAGGCTATTTGAAGAAATTTTATACATCACAAACGAATTATTGAAGCCTAAGAATATAGGATGTTTGAGTTTTGAGATACTTTCTTTCAACCTGAAAGAATCACCCTTATTTGTTGTATTTATGGAATTTATCGAAGATAAAAAGAACAGAGCCGGAAACCCTTATTATTCAGAAATTGACCAATATCTGAATAATATAAGCCTTTATAAAGAAAAATTTCAGGTAATAAAATCTAAACCAAATCAAACCGAAACGGAAACGGAGCAGAAAACATTAAGCAACTTAATAACACACAAAAACAGTATTGATATTGTAAAAAATATAAAAATTCAATACCGGAATATAAAGGGGAAACGACTAAAGTTATTGTTAAAAGCTTTTCAGGATTTAAGATTGTTACCCAAAGAAAGAATTGCACATAAGTTTTACAACTGTTGTAAAAATGAGTTTGATTGGAAAATAGCAAGTTATAACGCAATGAACGGGTATAATTACAATGAACGGACTGATAACAATGAACTTAACAGCATGAAACAATACCTTGAAACATTGACAAAACAAATATAAACAACTTGCACAAACTTGTATTTACTTTTATACAACTTTATACAACTGAATATCAATAAGTTAAACAAAACAAACGATATACTTTTACAGCAGAAAATAAAAAACTGTTGTAAAAATGGAACAAGTATTAACATTCGACCAGTTGCCCAAAGCGGTAACAATGCTTACAAAAGAAATTAGCGATTTGAAACGCCTGTTTATTGAGAAACAGGAACAAACACCCACCGAAAAAGACGAACTTTTAACAGTTCAGGACACGGCTAAATTTTTGAGTTTGTCAGTTCCCACGGTTTACGGGCTTATTTCCAAAGGCGAATTGCCGGTAATGAAGCGTTCAAAACGTTGTTACTTTTCAAAAATTGATTTAATCAATTATTTAAAGCAAGGCAGAAAAAAGTCCTTTGCAGAAACAGCCAACGAAGCCGACACCTATCTAAAGAAAAAAGGGGGTTACAATGGTTAAGACATTGAAAACCCCCAGCAATTCTTTGCATAAAAGACAGGTCAAAGATAATACACACCTCAACCAACTGCAAACCATATTTGAGTATTTAAAAAAGAATATTGCCACAGCTTCGATGGTTTCAAACGCAACCAAAATACCACAAAAGAACATTTGCCGATATAAAAGGGATTTAGAGCAAGCAGGGCGACTTTGGGAGTTGTACAAAGACAATTGTAAGTTAACAGGGTTTAAAGCCTGGTTTCTTACAACCGACCCCGACAAAGTACCGGATTTCAATAAACAACTAAACCTTTTTTGATAATGGAAACGATTTTTGAATTTGATAAATACGGTATAGGGGTCGAGGATATTAAAAACGAAGCTGAACAGCTATTAAAGCAAGGTAATGAAGCCAAAGAAAGCAAAGGACTTTTTACAGTAAAAACAGCCAGCCGCTGGATCGAACAGGCGAAAACCAGACCTATACCAAAAATGCTTTTCGGTGAATTTTGGTTTGAGGGTGAACTATGTATTTTATTTGCCGACACCAATTTAGGTAAGTCAATTTTAGCCGTGCAAATTGGTAACAGTATAAGCAAGGGCGAACATATCCGGGGCTTTAAATTGGAAACGACAAAGCAACCGATTTTGTATTTTGATTTTGAGTTAAGCGACAAACAATTTGAAAACCGATATTCAATAAAGTTTGAACATCATTACAGCTTTGATAACAACTTTATACGAGTTGAAATAAACCCCGATGCCATAATACCCGAAACCCAAACCTTTGAGGATTACCTCAACCATTCATTGGAGCGAAGTATTACCGAGACAGAGGCGAAGGTTTTAATCATTGATAACCTTACTTACCTGAAAAATGAAACTGAAAAGGCTAAAGATGCTTTGTCATTAATGAAACATTTGAAAGCCTTAAAGAACAAATACGGACTTTCAATTTTAGCACTTGCACACACACCAAAAAGGGATTTATCAAAACCAATTACCCGAAATGATTTACAAGGCAGTAAGATGCTAATAAACTTTTGTGATAGTTCCTTTTCAATCGGTGAAAGCCACAGCGACAAAAATTTACGATACCTGAAACAGATTAAGCAACGGAACACCGAACAGATTTACGATGCTGAAAATGTTTGTGTTTGTCAAATTGATAAGCCCCTCAATTTCTTATTGTTTGAGTTTGTGAATTTCGGTAAGGAATGGGAACATTTGAAACAGCACTCCGAAAAGGACAAAGAAAACCTAAATGAAAGGGTAAACGAATTGAAGCAACAAGGGCGAAGCCTTCGGGAAATAGGGGTTGAACTAAGTATTTCCCACATGAAAGTAAGCCGAATTTTAAAGGACTATAACACGCTGTAACACCTGTAACATTCTGTTACAACTGTTACACTTGTTACAACCGTTACACTTAAAAGGTTGAAAATGAATGAACATAAATACATATTAGAACCATACAAGGGAATGAATACCCGTTACCGTTGCCCCAGTTGCAAGCAAAGGGATAAAACCTTTTCGCAGTATATTGATACGGAAACAGGCGAACACATACACCCTATCGTTGGCAGGTGCAACCGTGAAAGTAATTGCGGTTACCATTACACCCCGAAACAATATTTTCAGGATAACAATATTTCATTTGATATACCCCAGCCCAAAGCATACAAGCCCCGACCTGTTATACTTCAACCAAAGCCTGTTTCATTCATTCCCGTTGAGGTATTTAAAGCCAGCCTGAAAGCACACGAAACAAACCAATTTATAAAGTTCCTTATTGACCTGTTCGGGGTTGAGGTTGCCAGCCAACTGGTAAGCCGTTATTTTATTGCTACCTCAAAACATTGGAACGGTGCAACGGTATTTTGGCAAATAGACACACAGGGCAAAGTAAGAACGGGCAAAATAATGCTTTACAACCCCACCACAGGCAAAAGAGTAAAAGAACCATTCAACCATATTAGCTGGGTACATAAAGCCCTGAAACAGCCTGAATTTGAGTTAAAGCAATGTTTGTTTGGCGAACACTTACTAATTGATAAAACAAAACCCGTTGCCATAGTCGAAAGCGAAAAAACGGCTGTAATTGCCAGCGTATATTTACCCCAGTTTATTTGGGTTGCCGTTGGCAGCCTTACCAACCTGAACGCTGAAAAGTGCTACATATTAATGGGGCGAACTGTTACACTATTTCCCGACCTCAACGGATTTGATAAATGGAGCAGCAAGGCAAAGGAACTTTCACGCTTTGCCACGTTTATGGTTTCCGATTTACTGGAACGTAAAGCCACCGAAGCAGAAAAGAAACAAGGGTTTGACCTTGCCGACTATTTAATAAAGTTCGATTACAAAGATTTTGCACTACCTGAACCTGAAGCCACCGAACCAGCCCCAGCCGTTCAACCATTAATTAAAATTTCTGAAAACGAACAAATTGAACAACCAAAAAGGGAACAGCTTGAAAACTGGACAAATTGGACACCTATAAAAAGACAAACTGAAAGCTGGGAACAGGATATTACCCAACTTGAAAACTACTTTACAGGCTTTATGCTACCAACCAAACCCGTGAAACTGAATAAGTGCAGCACAATAACAGATTGTTCCTTATTCATTGAAAGCCATTTTGCCACCGTAAAAGCGAACAACGGCAAACGAACCTTTTTACCATACCTCAACCGATTACAGGAATTAAAACAAGTATTAACCACAAATTTGAATTGATATGAAAACAAAAGAACAGGTTTTAACCAATAGTTTAAGAGAAACATTAAAAGCAATTATGCAAAAGGAAATTGAGAAATTACCCAAAACCCTTGAAGCATTAGACACTAAAGAGCGGTTAAATGTAGTTTGTAAATTGATGCCGTATGTATTCCCAAAGGTTGAAACTGTAAACCCAAAAGAGGGCGAACCAATGCAATGGTAAAAGGAAAGTTCCTTAATGATTTAGGTTTCTGAAAATTATTATGATATGGCAAAATTCCCAACTTTCCCGACCTTGTACGATAACCTGAAAACAGTTAGTATTTCCTTTTTGAACAAACATGGATATTTAAAGCCGAACCAATGGCAAAGCGGTACAATTAGCTGGAGCAGGAACGGAAATAAATTAGGCAGTATTTCAATAAGAGTAAACACACATCCCGAAAACCCTTACCTTGAACTGGATTACAAATGCAATGAAGCCCCAATAAATTACCGTATTCAACTTATTTCAGCCCCTTCCAATTTAGGCAAAGGGGTTGTTTGGTATTTCGTTTGCCCCCATACTGGTAAGCGTTGCCGAAACCTTTATTTAGCCGACACCTATTTCTATCACCGTTCAGCGTTCAGGGGCTGCATGTACGAAAAGCAAACCAAAAGTAAAAAATACAGGCAATTAGATAAAACGCTGGGTGTATATTACAGAACCGACCAACTATTTGAACAACTTTACAAAAAGCACTTTAAAAAACAGTATGCAGGTAAACCAACTAAAAAGTATTTGCAAATAATGGAACAAATAAAGAAAGCCGGAAGCATACCATACCACGAAATTAAAAGGGCTTTGAAAAATTTATATTGATTTTTAATGAAGAATGTTTTAGGATTTATTATTTATTAGAGTAGAAAAAAAGTAAATTAATTCACAATTTCTTTAACTTTGTTAAATTCAAAACAAATAAAATGGAAGCTAATAAGATTTCAAAGAGTATGAAATGGGTAATAGTATTACTTATTTTACTAATTTTTGCCGTTACATCTCCCAGAAAGTTAGAAGATTTTGGAGTAAAAGCTCCTTACTATCGTGTAGATAACTATTTTCTATTTTCAACTTGTTCGGCAAGTCTATCAAATGGAAAAAAATGGGATGTTTATTACATTGGGGTACTTGGTATGGCAATAAAAACAAAACCAAAAAATTATTATTGAAAATTACTAAATTGTAAATACAATTTATTGATATAAATTTAGTAAAAAAGGTATTTTTTATCCCTGCTTGTACCCTATTTGTACCTAAATACTCTATCTATTTGATATTCAATTGATGTTACTTTCTGTATCGGAAAGTAATTAACTTTTTCTACTTGTTAACTATCTGTTATCCTTGATTATAGATCAATTTTTTTGTTTTCATAAATTGTCCGAAACATTCATGTTTATCGCATTAATAAACCTCTCGCGGTAACTCAAACCAATTGGAATAAGCTCTGAACCGATCTTAATTCTGTTCCGCTCAATGCTTTCGATTTTATTCAGAGCCACAATAAATGATTTATGAATGCGTAAAAAATTATCGGAAGGCAATAAACTTTCCATATTCTGGAAACTTTGCAGCGTCATTATTTTAGTCTTTTGTGTGATAATCCTCAGATAAGCGCCTTTACCTTCAATGTATAAAATGTCGGAAAAATTGACCCGCTCCATCCTGTATTCTGTCTTAACAAACATATATTCCTTCCGCGAACCGGCTTCCTTATCCATCTGTACCTTATCAAGCGCTTTCAGGAACCGCTCAAATGAATACGGTTTTAATAAATAGTCGGTTACCGAATGATCAAAACCACTTACAGCAAATTGACTGTAAGCCGAAACTATAATTATCTGAGGTGGATTTTGCAACGAATCAAGAAATTGCAAACCGGAGAACTGTTCCATCTGAATATCCAGAAAAACCAGGTCAACAGGATTGGTTTTTATAAATGAAATAGCCTCAATTCCGTTATTGAATGACTTTAACATGTTCAGGTGAGTGACCTGACGGATAAAACCCTCCAGCTTTTCAACAGCCAGAGGGGTATCATCGACAACTATGCAATTAATGCTCATCGGTTTTTACTGATAAAGTTACATTAAAGGTATTGTTTTCTTCTTTAATAGTAAGCGTGTGCCTTCCGGCATAAATCAGTTCGAGCCTCCGCCTCACGATATTCAGTCCAACTCCGCTAGTTTTATCCTTATTGATTTTTTTTGTTCTGTCTCCCAGATTGACACATTCAAACGTAACGTGGGAATCGTGAATAGTAAAACCAATCCGCACTGCATTGGGGACGCCTTTATCCGTGCAATGTTTAAAGGCATTTTCAACGAAGGGGATAAACAACATGGGTGCAATAAGGATATTACCAGGATTACCCTGAATAGTAAATGATACGAGTTCCTCGTTGGCAAACTGTAGTTTCTGAAGTTCAATATAGCTTTCGATGTGCTGGATTTCTCCTGATAATTGAACCTTTTCCACGTTCGTGTCATAGATCATGTACCGTAAAATGTCTGAAAGTTTAAGCAAAGTTGCAGAAGCCTTATCGGGATTCTTTTTTATCAGACTATCGATATTGTTGAGTGTGTTGAACAGGAAATGTGGGTTTACCTGGTTTTTCAGCAAAGCCAGTTCAGACTGAAGATTCTGTTTAGCACGTTTCTCTGCCTGTATCCAATGCTCCAGCAGGAAAAAGAAAAAACCTGATATTGAAAAGAACAAGGTAAAAACATAAGCCAGGCTTAGGGTAGAATAAAAACCAAGATTTACTGTAAAAATAAAAGTACTCAATAATGCAACGAGGCCAAAAGGCACCACCAGGATAAACAGGCCGGGAAGGATGTATTTTCTGTAGGTTTTTTGCTTTACAAATCTTGGCGAAAAGTAACCATAGAAAAGATAGAAAACTATAAATGGGTAGGCAAGATCAAAAAACACATTAAAACTGATTCCGAGGATGTTGAAGAAACTCAGAAGATCGCTTCCCACATCCGGTCTGACAAAAATGGCATGGAAATTCCGAAGCAGTATTTCTATAAAGCTTTTTGAATGGCTGGCCATTCCGAAGAAATTATCCGCTTGTCCGGCCCAGTCGTAAAAGGCGATTGACATGGGGATTAATAACCAGAAGCAGGCATGGAATGCAAATTTTACTGATTTTTTCATGATTTTTAATTTTTTATTGGTTAAACATGAAACAAAGGTCAGCCTGCTTATGCCAATATAAAAATCTGTTTAACGAACAGGGATATTCCATTAACCAACATACAAATTTAACTCATATCGTCTTTATTCACGAACGACTTAGACGTACCTCAGGGGCGCTGTTTTCTATTGTCACAATTATTTTATCCATAAATGTAGTTTTAAGGTCTTGTTTTACCCCGATGTTTTTTATTTCATAATCAATTGATTTACTCCGATCACAATAAGTATTGCGAAAGTTCCAAGAACTGTAAAATATCCAACCGCTTTCATATTTAATCTCATAATCCGATTGCATCGCCAGATAATTAAAAACAGAATTAGTAGTACAATCATGGCAACCAGGTACTTGTTAGCATCAAGCATTGTAGCTATTCCTGATTCATCCTGTAGATTAATTCCGCCAAAAACAATTGAAAAAAAACGTGAAAACGCAGCAAAAAACCCAATTGAATACGCATAAATTGATTTAGTTTTCTGAACAATAAACATACTTAGTAAAGCTTGAATGATAGTAAAAGCAGGTCCACCTATCGCTGACCAGAGAGCATGAGATTCTTTTATGAAAGAACCATTTCTCGGAGCACAATAATTTAAACCTAATTTCATATCATTTCCCATAAGCTCTCCGAATATCCAATGTCCGGATTCATGGAAGAGATAGGTGATGAATGCGATTGGTATGAAAGAAATGATAACTTTCCAATCAATCTGACTTTCTTTAAAATCTTTGCTTATTCTATTCTTAAAAGACTCTATCATTTTTTCCATATCATCTGTTATTTAAGAAATGAATAAATCTTTCAAACTATTTTTTTTGAGAATGAGCCTTTAAAAATTATTATTCATATTCATTCACAGAACCAAATGTTCATCGATTTTTTATATTCCCCTTTTTTAATTATTTTATAATTTTTAGCGATAGTAAAATTATTGCCCGGCATTATTGTATTAATATTGATTATGTCATGAGTTTTCTGAGCAGTATAAATTGACATGTGCCTATTTTCATTTAATGGATTGACCCAGGATATTAACATCTGAAAATTATCACCAACATATTCTTTATCGGCTACTATTTTTTCAGGACTGATGAAAACAGGAATTTGCTCTATGTGTTTTTTTAAAAACACATTGCTATTAGGTGTTCCAAAAACAAGAATATCATAATTTGAAACATCCATTTTTAGAGCTTCTTTATCTGAAACCAATTTAGAATCCGGGAAAAATTGTTGTTTGTACTCATTTATAAAACCCAATAGTTGTTGCTGGCTGATAGAATCACTTTCTTCGGTAGGCGTTATAATTAAAAGTTTTTCTGCATCGACATTACCGAACTCTGGCATAATTGAAATATCAGGTTTTCTAAGGCTTTCTACTATTTTCTGATAATCAGAAATATCTTCAGGTTTTATTCTTTCAAAAACGGACAGCAATTCCGGAAAAAAAACATCGAAACTATTCTGTCTTTTTCCTTCTCTTTCATATTCTTTTAATTTAGCAATCAACGGAACAACATAAATAAATCGACGACCTACTTCATTCCTGTATTCGATGAGGTTTGAAGATTCTTCACCATATTTTTTAGCAGCCAGACGACATGCAACGGCTCGCACTATATGCTCTTTCACCGTTATTTCCCAGTTCGTATAGGCCTGACTATTCATTGATTGTTTTATGCTATCAAATAATGCTGAAGACTTGTTTACCGTTTCGATATATTTTTCAACCAAAGGGTTTACAAATGAGTGACCGAATTCATGACAAATCAAGTTATTGAACATTCTGTTTGCAGAGAAAACGGGAATATTACCCATAGTTGTTTCTGGTTCAATTACGCAATAAATATCCATTCCCGAGACATTTTTAATTCCTGGACCGAAATTTCCACTACCTAATAAATTTAAAATAACTGTATATGAGTTCTGCTTTGAACCATAATAATTTTCTATTCTTTCCTTTTCTCTATAATCCTTAAAGTTAAACTGTACTGTAGATAATATTAAATTGTAAAAGTCTTTATGGCTACCGTAGAATTCATCAAACTTACATTCTTTGCGAAATTTTATGAACATATTCCTGAGACTATCAGCATATTCCCTATTGAAAACGTCCTGGGGTTGTGTAATGTAATTCAATTCATCATCTAAACAAACCATAAAAAAAATTGGAGCATCTATAGAATGAAAGCTTTTTCTGAATAAACTCTCAAAATTAACTACGGTAGGATGTTTTCTATATTTAGCAAAGTATGTTTCAATGTCATTTTTGTAACTATAATCCAATCCGTTTAGGTAGGGATAATCTGCCAAATAAGCAATAACATTAAACAATTCAATTCTTTTATCAATACAAAACGTTATGCCGTTAATGTCCGTTTTATAATCGTTTTTTATTGTATTATTTGATATCGCGTAAAGCTGCGACAAACTGAAAATAAAAATGGCGATTAAATAAAATTTAGTTTTCATGTTTTATTGTTTTAAAATTTTGTAACTATTCACCCCATTTAAGCCACAGATTCACAGATTATTAGCTAAGCCGTTTATAAATGAAATGCATTAATTTCACTGATTTGTAATTTTTCATTCCGACTTGTCGGAATGAAAAATTTGATAAATCTGTGAATCTGTGGCATTTATAATTTTGTATTAATTTAATCAAGGGCTGATTAGTTACAAAATTTTTATTCATTATCATTTGTTTTTTTAGGGTCAGATATAACTATCGATGAATAATCATCTCTCATTGAGACAATTTATTGACATGGCTCGTTTTATCTTTTTATTTTTTACGTGTCAGACATAATATGCCATGAGAATAATCATTAAGGTCGGTGAGCAAATTTTCTGCTCTTGACTATTTCACTCGTTTATCATGTTTTAAAAACCAATCATACAATTCCTGTCTCGGATATACCAACCAATCTATTGAATGACCCACCTCGGGTTCTGCCGTGAATTTTAAATCCCAATTTTTGCCAACCAATTGGTTAACCATCCATTCCGTCTCCTCAAATTGCACCACTTTATCTGTTTTACCATGAAAAGCCCAAACGGGAACATCAATTAATTTGTCAGTATTATTCATCATGTAATCCATATTACGTGTAAATCCGCTCATAGGAGCAATGGCAGCAAATTTTTCAGGATATTTTATTGCCAGAAACCATGTGCCTTCACCACCTAAACTTACTCCTGTGAGATAAACTTTATTTGTATCTACCCTGTATTTTGTGGTAACTTCCTGATAAAAATTCTCAAACCAATTGTCTGTTGTCCATCTTTGGTTAAGCGGGCATTGTGGCGCAACAATAATAAAAGGAAATTCCCGCCCTCTCCAGATTTGATCAGGGATACCGCAACAATAAAGCTTAATAGTATCAGTGCCCCTGCCTGAACCTCCATGGAGATAAATAATCAGGGGCCATTTTTTTAATGTGTCGGATTTATATTCTTCAGGAGTATAAGAAATGTAATGGTAACTCACATTTTTTGGGTTTTGATTTAATCCCTTTTCGAAAATCAATTCATTTTGTAATGAACCATCATTGTTCCACCAGGTAGATTTCCCCTGTTCCTGCCCGTTAAAATAATTTTGCACGGATTCTCTTTGACCATTAGCATACCAATATTCAAACAGTCCATGTCGTAACCCGTGTAAATAATTTGTCTTGCTCTCAATCTGGCCGTTTTTGTACCATACTTTAAATTCTCCCTCTTTGGTATTTGTCCGGTAATTGCACCAGAGGCTTTCTTCTTTGACAGACTTATCGAAAGAAATATAGGCGCCTTCCATTTGAATCTGGCCGTTTGGATAGTAATCCTGAACATGGTATAAACTATCGCTTTTAAGAAATTGGATAATTCGTCTATAAATAATTGTATCATTTTTAGAAATTGGGAAATGCAAATAATAGGTATCCACCTCCTGGGCGTATGTCGGCCCAAGATAAATGAACAGTGAAAATAACCAAAGAGTGTTCTTCATTTTTATTGACTTTAAAGGTTTCCTAAGCAGCTGTGTCTGGAAACCTGCCTGGCCGGCAGACTGGTTTGAAACTATTTTTTCATCAAAATCACTTCTATCGCTTTTTCAAGCATTACATCCCTTTTGTCGTCAACATCATTTTTTGTGTTAAGTACCGTATAATCAGGAGGAATGCCAAAACCCTCATACTGCACCATGTCAGCCGACACTGCTGTTTTTGATGATAACGTAAACGACCAGCCATTGGGCAACTCCCGCTCAACTTTAGGGCTAAAACAACCGGTCGTTGTATCACCGACAACGGCAGTATTCGGCAATGTTTTCATTGCTAAGGTAAACCATTCAGCAGCACTTCCGGTAAGCTTACTTGTTAGCACAACAACCGGCTTTAGAAATTGCTCAGGACCTTTTGGTTCTATATAATAATCGATCCATTCAGAAAAATCATTCTTCCCTGGCCCATTTTTTGAACGTAGTTTTAAATAAAGTCGTTTTCTATCAGTAAACCTATTGACAACAGTTTCAACATTTGTAGGCAGCCCTCCGCCATTCCCCCTCAAATCAATAATTATCCCATCTTTGTCTTTGAATTGTTTTATTATATTATCAATTATCAGGAAGCTTTCATCAGCAAAAACAAATGTTTCACCTTTGACATTAAAAGTAGTGATGTTTATGTAACCAATATTATAATTCTTAACAGACCAGTAAGAAATATTTGAATTATTATTCTCAAATGAAGTCAAATAGTTTTGAGGATATATTCTCATATTGCCATAATATTCCGGAGGTATTGTATATGAATTACATCGTCCATAATTACTAACCAGGGTTACATGTCCGTCCTTTAACGGTTTAATCATGTCGGATAAAATGGTAAATAACTCAATGCCCGATGTTTGATCAGTAATTTCAGGCCTGTTGATTTCATATACTGAATCCCAATTTATTTGTTTTATCCCGAAGGATGGGTAAAACTTATCAAAATCGGTCCAAAATAGTTCAAAATTATTTATGGACGTGTTTGAGATATCATTTTCAAAAAACAGCTTTTCGCAACCTGTTAATGAAATAATTGTAAATAACAAAAGAGGAACTTTGATTTTCATTTTTTTTACAGTTTGCCAACGATGCCTATAAATAACTGACTCTGAAGATTTTTCGAATAATTAATATCCTGGTATTGGGTAAATTTATAATACCGGAGGCTATATTTGAACTCAACACCAATATGGTTGCCGAGAAACCGGGTAAAGGAGAAATCTGTCTTAAAATAAACCAACTTGTTAAAAGAAACAAAATCTCCCTTTTTAGCTAAGTACAACAACATATTATCGCTATAATTCATTAACGGGTCAATTTTCGACCCGACATAGGCATTATAAGTTTCTCCCATCAAAACATAAGAGATAATGGGTATAGTAAGACTGGCAAATGCAATTTGTTTTTTGTTCGCAAAACGTTTCTCCATGTGTGCCTTAAAACCCAAGCTATTAATCTGATCCAACATCAAAAATTCATTATCATACATATAGGCGTGTTGACGAAGGTTCAATAATGAATTGATTTCTCCTCCAAAAAATAAATCACTTTGGCATTCAGGCAAACTGAAGGCTCTGTGCAGATAGGAATATCCCGTTTGAATATTGGTATTCTGAACATAATGGTTCAAGCCGTCATTCTCATAAGTGGGTAAAGAAGACCTCAGTCTCAGATTATCAAAATTCGCATAAAAAATATGGCGGCTATTAACACCAATGTATCTATAGCTTATCTCAAGGGGTAACGAATGCCCTCTGTATTTAAAAGGCGACATAGCATCGTCTCTTTCGATGTATTTAGCAAATCCGGCATAGAATGAAACAATATGTGATTTATCTAAATGAAAGGTGTCAAAATCCTGGGCCTGAATCAGTTCCAGGTTAAAAATCATCAAAATAATTATAGCAATGTATTTCATTGTAACGGACAATTGTTTTACCACCTTCCCTACTGTATCAATTTTACCAGCAAAGCTATTTCCTGAAATTTTCATTTTAGGGTGGTTAAAGCCAAAACCAAAGCGTGCCAGAAACCAAAAGAGGAATGGCATATTGGACTCTTTGATAGAAATATTCCTGAAATTTCGGGCAATGTGGTCGCCATAATTTACAGAAACTGCATGAACTCTGATAATTACTTCGTTCATTTTTGGCAAAGGGTTTTCAACCTTTTGAAATTTAGGTACATCTGGCGTCCCATATTCAGTGTTAACTATTGCTTTCATAAGTGTTCCTCCTGATTTGACTTAGATTTGATCATTGTGACCCACAGTTATTACTACATTTCCGGTTTTCTGTCCGGTTTCAACATAGTTGGTGGCCGCAACAATCTCTTCCAGGGTGTAAATCCTATCAATAACCGCTTTGTACTTCCCGGCTTCAATC
>JABFQW010000141.1 GCA_013141455.1 Bacteroidales bacterium | reverse complement strand
TAAATAAATTATTATCAGATATTTGGATAAACTTCATGATTGTATCGAATAGTTATGTACATTTGCAAATCTGATTAAAAAAGACTCCTGATTTTTTTCGTTTTTCTTATTCAAACTACGGTCTTTGTTACTTTCTTTCGAACCCGAAAAAGAAATTTAATAAAAATATTTATTATCAAATCAATAACACATGTATGACATTGTAGAGCTTAACAATAAGCTTGTCGGCGAATTAAGAGAAATCGCCAAAGAATTAGAAATTCCCAAAACTGATAAGTTATTAAAACAGGATTTAATCTATAAAATCCTTGATCAACAGGCACTTAACTTATCAAAACTCCCAAAAGAAACTATCGCCCCCAGAGACGATAAAAGTCCTGAACAACGCGAACACCGCAAGAGGATGAGAATTGAACGCCAGCCTGAAAACAAACGTTCGAACCAGGCTGGTGGCAATCCTGTTCAAAACAGACCAGATCAACGGAATGATATCCGCGATAAAAAACCTTTGTTTAAGGAAAATATTGGCTTTGCTAACCTCCCCGTTACTGGCTCCGATAAATTTGAAAAAATGGAACCTGTTAAAATAGATGAAACTGTTGAACAAAAACCGCAGGACAGGCCTGAAAGACAAGGTTTTAAAAGAGAAGAGAACAAACCACGTTTCGAACAACGCCGGTTTGAACCCAAAAAGGAAGTCGAAACTCCGAAAAAAGAAGAAAAGCCACAGTTTGAACCTTTAACTGTACTCGAAGATGAAAGGGTTTCGGTAGCAGAACAACCTGAAATAAAAGCAGTTGGAACTACCGAAACACAGGAAACTGTTGTTACTCCTGAAGGTAGTGCAAAACCATTTGACCCTCAGGACGGCAATTCGAATAATCCAAACAGGCAACAGCAACAAAGGGATTTTCACCGTAAACCAAAGCGTGATGACTATGGGTTTGAGGTAGAAGGAATTATCAGCGCCGAAGGAGTACTCGAAATCATGCCTGATGGCTATGGATTTCTGCGTTCATCCGATTACAATTATCTGAATTCTCCCGATGATATTTATGTTTCGCAATCACAGATAAAGCTGTTTGGTTTGAAAACCGGTGATACTGTAAAAGGAACGATTCGTCCCCCAAAAGAAGGTGAGAAATATTTCCCGCTTATAAAAGTCGATCTTATCAACGGACGAACACCCGATGAAGTGCGTGACCGTATTCCTTTTGATTTTCTGACCCCACTTTTCCCTGAAGAAAAATTCAGGCTTACCGGCCACAAAGACAGCACCATGTCAACACGTATCATGGATATGTTTGCGCCGATTGGTAAGGGTCAGCGCGGATTAATTGTTGCTCAGCCCAAAACCGGTAAAACCGTGTTGTTGAAAGAAGTGGCCAATGCCATTGCTACCAATCACCCTGAGGTTTATCTCATTATATTACTGATTGATGAGCGTCCCGAAGAGGTTACAGATATGGCCCGAAGTGTGCGCGCCGAAGTCATTTCCTCAACATTTGATGAACCGGCCGATAAGCATGTGAAGATTGCGAATATCGTGCTTGAAAAAGCCAAAAGACTTACCGAATGTGGTCATGATGTTGTTATTTTACTCGATTCAATCACCCGTTTGGCCAGGGCATACAACACTGTTTCGCCAGCTTCCGGTAAAGTTTTATCGGGTGGTGTTGAAGCAAATGCGCTTCAAAAACCAAAACGATTCTTTGGAGCTGCCCGTAAAATTGAAAATGGCGGATCATTAACCATCATTGCAACCGCACTGATCGACACTGGCTCAAAAATGGACGAAGTTATCTTTGAGGAGTTTAAAGGAACCGGTAATATGGAGTTACAACTTGATCGTCGCCTTTCGAACAAACGGATTTGGCCGGCCATCGACATCGTTGCATCAAGTACTCGTCGTGAAGATCTGTTATTAGATAAAGAAAGCATGCAGCGTATCTGGGTATTGCGTAACCACCTCGCCGATATGACCCCGATCGAAGCCATGGAATTTTTGAAAGATAAAATGAGATTTACCCAATCGAACGAAGAGTTTTTGGTTTCGATGAACAGTTAATCAAACGCTGATAAAACACTGAAACCCTGAAAACAAGAAGTTTTCAGGGTTTTTTATTTTATTCCCATCCGATATCTTTCGTGAATTGCCTGAAATCGATACCATCAAAATTCCCCGAGCTCATAAATATGGCTGCTGTATGCTTCCAGTCCTCACCGAAAAGATAATCGAGTAACTGATTTTTGTCAGAGAAAACCATGAGGTCATTCCTCCCAAAAGCTTTTCGGATTCTATCGAAACTTATTTCAGGTAATCGTTTCATTGCAACTGCATGTGGATCATAGAATACAATGGCTATGTCGGATGGATGTAATGATTGCGAATATTGATCGATGAAACTCTCATTCAAACTGCTGAAGGTATGTAGTTCGAGACACGAAATAAGCTTGTGATCGGGAAACTGTTGCCTGACAGCCAATACGCTCGCTTTTACTTTGGAAGGAGCATGGGCGAAATCGTGAAAAATAGCGCCTGAATCACCCGAGAAAAGCAATTCAAGCCTTCGGGATGCCCCTTTAAAACTTGCCATCGCCGAATAAAAATCATGCTCCGTTACACCCATTTCCAAACAAACAAAACGGGCAGCATTCAGGTTCATCATATTATGTTGTCCAAAAACCTGCAGTTCGATTGTTTTTCCTTCCGCAGTTCTGACGATACTTTTTAAACCATCGGATTTGTAGGGATGCATCTCATAACCAATGGATCGAACCGCCGATGCTTCAGCAATTTTACGAACTTCATTATCGGAATGATCATAAATGAGCACACCTCCTGATTCAATGGAAGAAACAAACAGTTTAAATTGTTCGATATAATTTTCAAAGGTCGGGAACACATTGATGTGATCCCACCCAATACCACTGATGACGGCAATATGCGGGTGATAGTGAAGAAATTTCGGAATGCGGTCAATGGGCGATGTTAAATACTCATCACCTTCCATCACCATCCATGCTGCCTGATCCGACAGGCGTACCATTACCTCAAACCCTTCGAGTTGCGCACCTACCATATAATCTGCATCAATACCACATTCTTGCATAACATGCAGTATCATCGAGGTGATGGTCGTTTTACCATGGCTCCCACCGATGACAACCCGCTTTTTATTTTTACTTTGTTCGTAAAGAAACTCAGGATACGAAAATATTCGCAACCCAAGCTCCTGCGCCCTCAGAAGTTCCGGATTATCAGCATGTGCATGCATTCCCAACACAATCGCATCGATACCAACATGAATTTTCCAGGGAAACCACCCGATTTCTACAGGTAACAAATTATATTTCATCAATCTGGAACGGGATGGTTCAAAAATCTCATCATCGGAGCCTGTTATCTCATAACCTTTGATTTTCAGAGCAATGGCAAGGTTGTGCATGGCGCTGCCACCAATGGCAATAAAGTGAAGTCGCATATCAATTAAATTGTGCTTCAAATTTAAATAAAAACCGCATACAAGGCCCTCCTGGTTCCCGGTTTGCTTTATTCACGGTTCAATTCATAACTGTATTATCTTTGTATCAATTTCAAATACTGACACAATGAAACTCACTATATCCGAACTTTCGCTATTGAATCACAGGCTCGAAAACGCTGAACCGGCTATAATTCTTCAGGAAATATATCACCTGTTCGGAAACAAAATAGCCTTTGCAAGTAGTTTGGGTTTCGAAGATCAGATACTCACCCATTGTATAGCAAGGTTTGTTCCCGAAATAGGCATTTTCACACTCGATACCGGACGGCTTTTTCCTGAAACGTATGATCTGATTGACCGTACAAAAGCAAGATATAAAATTGATATCAGGATCTATTTCCCCGACCGTGATATGACCGAAAATATGGTAAATTCCAGAGGGATCAACCTGTTTTATGAGAGTATTGAGAATAGAAAACTGTGTTGTAATGTTCGAAAAACACAGTCATTAAAACGTGCACTAATCGGGCTGGATGCCTGGGTAACTGGCTTAAGACGTGAGCAATCGGTTACACGTCAGGATATGAATATCGTTGAATTTGATGAAGTTAACCAACTATATAAAGTAAATCCTTTGCTGAACTGGACAGAGGAAAATGTTATGGTGTTTGTTCAGGAAAACAATATTCCATACAATATTTTGCACGATACCGGTTTCCCGAGTATTGGCTGCCAACCCTGTACACGTGCCATCACCGAAGGTGAAGATATCCGGGCCGGACGATGGTGGTGGGAAATGCCTGACCAGAAAGAATGTGGTTTGCATAAATAAAGTCTGTCTTTTAAGTAGCTTTCTTTTGAATTAAGATCAAGGAACATTGGTTTACGATTTATGAAGTAAACCTAATAAATTGATTTACTGATTACTACTTCAATCAAAAATTGTTAACTAAGCGAAACGATCTCACGAACATCGTGAGTAATCCTTGTTAGATAATCAGAATAATTAAAAAAAAACCGATTTTATGGACGGACTCTAAATCGGTGAATGATTAGTGTTTGGTGTTTAGTTACGAATTATTATACACCGTTCTTCCAACTTCTTGCTTCCAACTTCTTTATAAACTTTCTGAATAAGCATGGTTTGTTGGATTAACTGATGATTCTTTTACCTTTATGGCAAAGAAAAATCACATCTATGATGTTATCTAAAGCATTGAAAATCTCCAGTTTAATTGGTAACACACCTTTATTAGCCATACACTTTACTTATAAAAATGAAGACCGGATTATATATGCGAAGGCCGAGAACCTGAACATGACCGGGAGTATCAAGGACCGTATGGCATTTCATATTCTGGCGAAAGCTTACGAAAGGGGCGAGTTAACCAAAAATATGCCGTTGATTGAAGCAACAAGTGGAAACACCGGAATTTCAGTGTCGGCTATTGGCAGGGCACTGGGACATCAGGTTACTATTTATATGCCTGACTGGATGAGCTCTGAAAGAAAAAATCTTATCCGGTCGATGGGAGCAACAATTCATTTGGTGAGTAAGGAAGAAGGTGGTTTCCTTGGCAGCATCGAAATGGCGAAGCAGGAAGCCCTAAGAACCGGAGGATTTCTCACAAACCAATTTTCAAATCAGGATAATTGTGAAGCCCATTATCTCACAACCGCACCTGAATTGTGGTGGCAACTTAAGTACCGAAACCTCAAACCCGATGCTTTTATTGCGGGTGTTGGTACTGGCGGAACCATCATGGGTATCGGGAAATACCTAAAGGAAAAACAACCCAACATCAAAGTTTATCCGCTCGAACCGCTGAACTCCCCCACCCTCACCACCGGATATAAAGTGGGGAAACATCGTATCCAGGGCATTTCCGATGAATTCATTCCGGCTATCGTGGATCTGAAAAAATTAGATCACGTTGTGGCTGTTGACGATGGTGAAGCGATTATCATGGCACAGAAATTAGCATCAGAACTCGGTATTGCCGTTGGTATATCTTCAGGTGCCAACTTTATTGGTGCATTAATGGTTCAAAATGAAATGGGTAAAGATGCAGTTGTCGTTACAGTTTTTCCGGATAGTAATAAAAAATATTTAAGTACGGATTTACTGAAAACTGAACCTGAAAAAAGTGAATTCCTTACAAAAGATATTCAACTGATTGATTTTGCAGCCTTTAAACGCGTTTGTCATACCTGCTGCGATCCATCGGATTGTGTGGAAGGTAGTTTCACGGGTGAAGCCGTAAAACTTCCAAGTTGTCCGAGGAGATCGTAGGATTAGCAGGTTTTTTTTGTTTAATGTGCTTGACTGTATCACAATATCTTTTAGTTTTAACTACAATCCTGTAATAAAATGAAATTGAAAACAACGTACGTATTCTTATTCATCGCTTGTTTTTGTGGACAAACTCTTTTTTCTCAAAATGAATCGATCAGAGCAGAGAGATTTTCAATTGGTACAATTTTCGCACCCCAGTTTTCAAATTGGACATATCATAATAGCCCAAAATATCAGACTATTGTTGATTTGATGGATTCTATTTATACGACGAAAGATGGTTTCTCATTTGGTTTTGTTGCTGATTTTTATTTAGATAAAAGATCGTCTGTTAAATCTGGTATATTAACTTCACTTTATCCTATTGAAACGATAGTAATGATAGCTAATTCTGAGGATCCGATAATTCCGGGTGGAAGATATTCTTTTTCAGGGATTGATTATTTTATCGATATTCCACTTATCTATAAATACAGCCTATATACAAATAGAAGGGTAAATCTTTTTTTAGGCACAGGCGTTGTAAACAAATTTCTCTTTTATACAAGTACCAAATCCTTTTTATACAACAACGGTGCAAAAGAACTAATGAATAAATCAGGTGATTTTCCGAATTTCTTTACCTACTTCATAGCGGCGTCAGTTGAAGCAGGAATTGAAATTTCGATAACAGAAAGAATCAATTTTGGTTTCTTTCCTTCCTTTGAATATTCAGTTCTAAATGTGAAAAAGGATAGAGAAATTACAAGAAAGTATAGCCAGATTGGACTTAACACAAGTATTTCCTATAAATTTAATTAACGACTGGCATCATATTAATGCGTAAGTTAAATGTATAAGTACATAAATGTAGTCTAAATTATAAAATTTAGTTAGCAGAAACAGAAGCGTTTCAAAAACCAAACGAATCGGGCATAAGCTAACTTGAAAAGAAAACCATTCATATCAGTTTTATTTATATAAAACAGCTCGAAAATTCCAACTTATATTGAACATTTTCAATCAAAATCTGTTCGATACTTATTTGCAATAATTTTGCAACCAAATCATTTCAGTCAATGAATCAAAGGAAGCAATCCGAAAGGATTTCATTACAACTGCTTACAGCCATTCTGGTTGGTTTGTTGTTATTCCCGTCGGTTCAAAAAATCGTTCATCCGCATCATCATGACCTTCACCATTATCATGGTAATGACATTCAGATTAACGGTCATGAAGATCACTGTAACCTTTGCAGCTTCGATTTTTATCATTATATCCTAAGCAACACTACGCTTCAGGAAATATCATTTGTTTCACATCCAGGCCTGGCTGATTCCTACAGGCCTGACTTTCAATATGCATTTACAGGCTACTCCTTTTTATTACGTGGGCCACCCCAATTTACAGAATTGCTGTAAGTCGATCAGTTCGGCTAAACCAAATTTTTGTAAAAATAAAATCGCAATAAAATGAAGAAATTTTTCATAGTATGCGCTATGATATTACTGTATCATACTGTAAACGCGCAAAATAACATAAAAGGCAAAGTCACTGATATAAATAATTTACCAATACCGGGTGCAACAGTTTTTTTGCCTGAAATCAACAAAGGAACAATCTCAGATGAATCAGGCGCTTATGAATTCGTCAATTTACCTAATGGGAATATCACCCTTCAATTCTCATATATCGGATACACGAATAGTACTAAAAAAGTAATACTCGCCGGAAAAACAATCACATTGGATGTGATACTCCAATATACTGCCATTGAATCGGAGGAAATCGTTATCACCGGTGGATTTAGTTCTACGCAGCACGAAAATGTGGTAAAAATTGAAAAGCTGATGATCAATCCTTTTGAATTGAAAGCCACGCCAAACTTCACTGAGATGCTGACAAAAACGCCTGGCGTGGATATGATTTCGAAAGGCAGTGGTGTTTCGAAACCGGTTATTCGCGGTCTATCGATGAATGATATTCTGGTATTGAATAATGGTGTCCGTTTCGAAAACTACCAGTATTCGAGTCATCACCCATTGGGTATTGATGAATTTGGAATTGATGAAGTTGAAATCATCAAAGGTCCGGCATCATTGCTCTACGGCTCAGATGCCATTGGAGGGGTTATTAATTTTATAAAAGAAAAGCCAGCGCCGGTTGGTATTGTTATGGGTGATTATAATATGCAATTGTTCTCCAACACATTGGGAATGACCAATAATCTTGGAATAAAAGGTACTTCCGAAAAGATGTTTGCCGGAATCAGGGTTGGACAAAAGACTAATTCCGATTTCCTGCAGGGTGGTGGAAAGTTTGTCCCTAACTCCCGGTTCAATGAGTTGTCGTTGAAATCGAACCTTGGATTTACAACCAAAGCCGGTACATTTAAGTTGTATTTTGACCATAACAAACAAAATCTCGGACTCGTTGAGGAAGAAGCCTTTGGAGAAATTAATGAACAAGGAAGAGAAACGAAAATCTTCTATCAACAACTAAAAACGAACCTGCTATCAAGCCAGAATAAACTTTATTTCAGAAAAATGAAAGTAGATGTAAATGCCGCATTTCAGAATACAGGACTGATTCATTTTGGTGAAGCCGATATGATTGAAATTCAGATGAATCTGAGCACCATTACCTATGAAACCAAGCTGCATTTGCCGGTGGGATTACGATCAGAATATATTTTTGGTTTTCAGGGAATGAACCAGACCAACACGAACATGAATAATCGTGAAACCAAACTTTTACCCGATGCAACGATTAATAATGCTTCGGTTTTTGGTGTTTTACAACAAACAATTACCAGCAAACTAACCCTCCAAACCGGCATCAGATACGATGCAAAATCACTTACTACAATCGAATTGGGTGAAATAAATGCCAATGATTACCGGCCGGCGCTCGACAAAAAATATGGTAGCTTCAGTGGTTCAGCAGGTATAACTTACAATGTGAATGAAAAGCTTTTGGTTCGCACCAATTTTGCCGCTGCCTATCGCACACCAAATCTGGCCGAACTTACATCCAACGGGCAACATGAAACCCGCTATGAAGTTGGCGATGAGAATCTTAAACCGGAAAACACTCTTGAATTCGACATAAGTTCGCACTATCATATTGATAATCTCACCATTGACCTTGCGGGTTTTTATAATAGTATTAACCAGTACATCTTCATTGATCCAACGGGTGATACAACCACATCAGGCATCCCGGTTTATAGGTACCGCCAGCAAGACGCAACTATTTATGGTGGTGAAGCCGGAATTCACTTTCATCCCGTAGCTTTAAACTGGATGCATATTGCCACCACCTTTGCAACGGTAACAGGAATTCAGAAAGACGGTGATTATCTGCCATTTATACCTGCAAATAAGTTAAATTTTGAAATCAGTGCGCAAAAAAATGAGTTATCTTTTATGCATGATGCTTTCGTTTCGCTAAACCTTACTACGGCCTTCAAACAAAATCATCCGGCAACGGACGAATCACCAACCGACAGCTATTCATTGTTTGATATTTCGATTGGAGCAAAAATTAAAGTCGTGAATCATTTTATTTCCATTGGATTAAGCGCAACAAATCTTTTTGATGTTAAATATATCGATCATCTGTCAACACTGAAGGAGGTAAATCTTAACAACCAGGGAAGAAGTTTCAATGTGAGTCTGAAAGTCCCTTTTGAAGTTTATAATCGTACAAATCATATAAATTAGGTTAATTAAAATACTGTTTATCATTATATTAGTGAATTAATTCGTGTTTCAGACCTTATTTTATCCTCAGATTCAAGCGTGCCAAAACCAGGATTTTGGCACTTTTTTTATTTATCTTTGCACTTGATTCAATTTTAATAACACGGTAAGCATGGCAAAAAAACAGGAAGACAAACTGAATGAGGGTTACATTTTTACGCGGGAAGAGGTACTGAATGATTTTCGTATTGCCTGTGAAAGCCGTCAAATCAGCTTGTTGGGAAGGCGCGAGGTACTCACCGGGAAAGCAAAATTCGGAATTTTCGGCGATGGAAAAGAAATCCCCCAGCTTGCCATGGCTAAGGTTTTCAGGGAAGGTGACTGGCGTTCGGGTTACTACCGTGACCAAACCTTTATGCTTGCAGCCGGGATGATGAGTCCTGAAGAATTATTTGCCCAATTATATGGCGATACCGATTTGGATTATAATCCTGCCAACGGCGGAAGATTGATGAACAATCATTTTGCCAGTCGTTCACTTGAAAGCAACGGGGATTGGAAAAATATGTCTTCCCAAAAAAATTCAGCCTGCGACACCTCACCTACTGCCAGCCAGATGCCCAGGTTGCTCGGACTTGCCTATGCTTCAAAACATTATCGTGAAAATGCTCATCTGCAACAATATAAACAGTTTTCAAACCTTGGAAACGAAGTTGCTTTTGGAACCATTGGAGATGCCTCTACCTCTGAAGGACATTTTTTTGAAACGCTGAATGCAGCAGGTGTATTACAAATTCCATTGGCCATGTCGGTTTGGGACGATGGTTGGGGGATTTCGGTACCAAACAGACTCCAGACAACCAAAGGTGATATATCTGGGATATTAAAAGGATTAGCAAAAGAAGAAGATAAGGATGGTTTTTTGATATATAAAGTGAATGCCTGGGATTATGAATCATTGGTAAATATCTATCAAACCGGAATTGATACTTGCCGGAAAGAACATATACCAGTTTTGTTTCATATCGTAGGTTGCACACAGCCGCAAGGTCATTCAACTTCCGGCTCACACGAACGGTATAAAAACGCGGAACAGCTTCAACACGAACTTGATAATGACGGCATTCGCCTGATGAAGAAATGGATTCTCGAAAAATCATTCGCAACGGACACTGAATTAGCCGAAATTGAAGCCGCTGCTGAAAAACGGGCACGTGAGGCTCGCCGAAATGCATGGAACCATTTTCAACAGCCTTTATTAAAACAACGCGACGAATTGGTTAAACTTATTGATGTTACAACCTGCGATTGTTCGAAATCGAATAAAATCGAGCAGATTAAAAATGAACTTGAAAAGAAAGGCGAGCCTATTCGCAAGGATATATTATCGTCGGGTAAGAAAATCCTACGACTAATTTGTGATGGCTGTACCAATCCCGAAAACTCACTAAAAACCAATGTCACTGCCTGGTTGAAAGATGCTGAAGAAAATGGTAAACACGTTTACAGTACGCATCTTTATTCAGAATCATCACTTTCAGCAATGAAAATTGAAGGTGTTGAACCTGTTTATTCCTCAGATGCCGCATTTGTTCCGGGGCGTGAAGTTTTGCGTGATAATTTTGATAAAATATTCGAAACAAATCCATTGGTAGTTGCCTTTGGTGAAGACGTTGGAAAAATTGGTGGTGTAAACCAGACTTACGAAGGACTTCAGGAAAAATATGGAAGTCTGAGGATTGCTGATACCGGAATCAGGGAGGCAACCATTGTTGGTCAAGGTATTGGTATGGCTATGCGGGGATTACGTCCGATTGCCGAAATACAGTATTTCGATTATCTTTTGTATGCCTTGCAAATTATCAGCGACGATTTGGCAACATTACATTATCGCACCAGAGGTGGTCAAAAAGCGCCGATGATTATCAGCACCCGTGGCCACCGTCTCGAAGGAATCTGGCATTCCGGGTCGCCATTAAGTATGGTAATAAATTCAATAAGAGGTGTTTATGTAGCCGTACCCCGTAATATGACACAGGCTGCAGGCTTTTATAATACCTTTCTTGCATCTGATGAACCTGCCTTGATCATCGAACCGCTGAATGCTTACAGATTGCGCGAACGTAAACCTTCAAATATTGGTGAATTTCGCGTAGCGCCGGGTATCCCCGATGTATTGAGGATCGGCAAAGATATTACCCTTGTCACGTATGGTTCATGTGTACGGATTGCAGAAGAAGCTGCCGATCAATTGGCCGAATTTGGAATTGAAGTCGAACTCATTGATGTTCAAACACTCATTCCTTTCGACATTCATGCAATTATCGCACAATCGCTTAAAAAAACGAATAAAATACTCTTTTTTGATGAAGATGTTCCGGGCGGAGCAACAAGTTATATGTTACAAGAGGTGCTTGAAGTGCAGAATGCATTTAAATATCTCGATTCGGAACCAAAAACGCTGACAGCAAAGGCGCACCGTGCAGCATACAGCACCGATGGTGATTATTTCTCAAACCCAAATGCTGAGGATGTTTTCGACAGTATTTACAATATCATGCATGAATATAATCCGGGGAAATACCCTAAGATTTTTTAAAAAATCACATGTGCTATAGAAGGCTTTTCGGTTTACTTTTTTGTTGTGCAATCGTGTTTTCGACAGGCTGTAAACACAGGCAGAAAGAGAATTATCCAAATGCCACCCATCAGAACGAACAAAGCAAATCAATTGATGGCCAGCTAAAACAGAGAGAGAAAGTTTCTCAGCCTGAGGTAAAACCATTTCAGTTAACCGATACAACGAAATTAATTTCAAATACTTACCATGTTGAAAATATCGGGAATCTTCTTTCCAAAACTTCCATTCTCAATGAAACCGCTCATGTTCCTAAAAAATTAAACCATAATTTTATTCAGAATAAGCGTGAGGAATTTTCCATCGGCACAACAAGCAGTATAAACAGGTATTTCATCATCGATTTTGAAAATGACATCTTTACCAATACCGATTATTACTTCACCAATGGAATGCAAATCAGTATGATAGCACCATTTTTTGAGAATATTGGATTGAACCGGACGCTTCCGGGCCTGGGTCGAAACGCAATGAATTATTATGGTGCGGGTATTCGTCAGAATATGTACACTGGTATCAATCCCGAAACAGAAGAAATAGACAGATTCGACAGACCATTCGCCGGTGTTCTTTACCTCGAAATAATGAAATACTCCTACAATTCGCAGCATAAACTCCGGCTTACATCATCGATCCGAACCGGTGTACTTGGCAGTAATTCATTGGCATCTTCACTTCAGGGTGGTCTCCACGACCTGAAACCTACAGGATGGCAATATCAGGTTCAAAATGATATTATTCTAAATTTGCAGGCTCAATTGGAAAAGGGCATTATAAACCGGCGAAACCTCGAAATTATTACCTCAGGAAATACACGCATCGGAACTTTAAATACAGATATCGGTGGATCAATCCTTTTAAGAGCTGGTCAGTTTAAACCGTATTTTGAAGAATTTTATACCTCAAAACTTAGTTCCGGCGAATATACAGAAGATAAAAAATGGAATTACTGGATTTCGCTGGAAGCCGGGCAACAATTTGTATTTTATAATGCGACACTTAATGGTGGATTATTCCGGAAAGATAGTCCTTTCGTACTTAAATACAACGAATTACAACATGCGGTTACCCGACTTACGATCGGAATAAGTTGTTTCTACAAACAAAATGGCTTAGTTTTAAGTTATGTTCAGCTCAGCCCTGAATTTAAAAATGGACGCATGCATCGTTGGGGAAGCATCCGTTTGATACGAAATTTTTAATGTAACAATCATGAATCAAAATAACAAAACAAATGGTTCCGAAAAGAAAACGAACAATTCAGCACAGGAACCGAAAATTGAATTTCCGGTAAGTTTTGAATTGAAAGTAGTTGTCGAAACAATGGTAAGCTTAGCAGATACACAACGTCAATTAGACGAATTGTTACTGCGCCTTGCCGTTGCAAATGAATACCTGGGTGTTAAGGAAAGCGGTAAAGGAAAATTCGCCAGCCACACGGTTCGTGTTTTGCTGTTAAATCAGGATCACCTGAACGAATTGTATGGTGAACTAAAAAAATTACCCGGTCTGAAGTTTGCCATTTAGTATCAATAAATAGTATTACTTATTCAATACCAATAATTTATGCACACTATTGAACCGCATTACAACTGGAGAAACTATTACATAACCTCAAAAGACCCGAACTCGCCTTTTTTTGGTTATCAAAACAATGAAGTTTACTTTACAAATACGATTTATAATCACTATATCCACCCGCAATGGGATTTTTTTGGTTCACTCACGCTCTATATGAAGTTACTTTATTGCGATTACGAAAAAAAATATTGCATTATTGAATTGATGGGCGAATGGAACGATTTGATTTACAACGATATCATGTATCTGTACCGCGATGTTGCTGAAGTACTCATTGATAAAGGCATCAGGTATTTCATATTGTTGGGCGATAATGTGTTGAATTTTCATGCCGATACAAATGATTATTATGCTGAATGGTTCGATTCGGTTGAAGAAGGCTGGATCGCAGGAATCAATTTCCGAAAACACCTTCTCGAAGAAATGACCAAATATCACATTGATTATTATGTACTTACGGGTGGTAACCTAAACAATATTCCATGGCGATCCATGTTACCTGAAAATCTTTTTCAGTATGTTGATAGTTTGATAATGAAACGGTTACAATGAAAAAGCATGCTGTAATTATCAAGGTATCGGGACGCGTTCAAGGTGTTGGTTTCAGATACTATACGGTTGAAAAAGCCAGGGAATTATCAGTCACAGGTTATGTTCAGAATAGTAACGACGGAAGCGTATTGATTGAAGCTGAAGCCGAAAATGAACCCCTGAACGAGTTTGTGCAATGGTGTCGCAAGGGTCCGGCCTGGGCACGTGTGACAGATATAAAAATATCCGACACCTTACCTCTTGGTTATACCAGCTTCGAAATCAAATAGATGGAACATTTTTTTTGGGCAGTGGGTATTTTTTGTTTTGGCGTTTTTTATTGCCTGTAAAATATGCCGTTTACCAGGTGGACCAGGCAATCGTTTCACAACAAATCCAACCTGACGCAAAGCCTGTTTTACAATTCCTTTTGCACAATACGTTACCAATATTCCGTTATCCTTCAACGAGTTAAATAACTTTTGAAAGACTGCTGCCGTCCATAGTTCGGGTTGCACATTCGGACTAAAAGCATCGAAATAAATGAGGTCGTAGCAATTTGCTTCAGGTTGAAATGTCAACAAATCGATGTTGCGCTTTTTGAGTTTGAAATTTTGAGAAATATCAATTTCTTTCTCCCATTCACTTTGATGCATTTTCAGGAAATCCTCATGGTAGAATTTCATATCGCCGGCATCACAATAATTTAATTTTTGGGCGATTTCCATGTCAACAGGAAACAATTCGATCGCCGTGTAAAAAACAAGCTGTCGTTTATTGATTTCCTTCAGCGTTAACATTGCATTTAACGCGGTTCCGAAACCAATTTCGAGAATATGCACCGGGCTATTGTCATTTATTATTTCGTATAAGCCCGATTTAATAAAAACATGTTCCGATTCGGTGACAGCGCCATATTTTGAGTGATAAAATTCATTTAATGATGCATTAAACAAACTATCCGAACCATCTTCAGTTCTTGAAATTTCAGGTTTCAATTCATTCATATTTAAATAATTACGCTTAACATCCAACCCATAAATATCATAGTAACAACGATTTGACAGCAGTTATTTCTTTCAAAGATACTTTAATGATTGACCAAATTTCAATACAATTAATCACATTTATGTTTGATTCCGTCTTACATAGTTTATCTTTGATTGAAATTATTATTCATAAAACAGCATCCGGATGTTATACAACCTGAATCTACACAATGTACTATTTTTAGACATTGAGACCGTACCGGCACTCGAAAATTACGCTTTGCTTTCGGAGCGCATGCGTAAACTCTGGGACAAAAAAGCTTCGCACCTGATTGGTGATTCTGAAAAAACACCCGAAGAAATCTATGAGAGGGCCGGCATTTATTCCGAATTCGGGAAAATCATCGTTATTTCCGTTGGCTTTTTTCATCGAAAAGAATTCCGGATAAAATCATATTATGGCGATGATGAAAAAATACTACTCAAAGATTTTGCTATGTTGCTCAACCGCCATTATAATGAGGTTGACTCCTTACTTTGTGCCCATAATGGCAAAGAATTCGACTTTCCTTACATTGCCAGGCGAATGCTCATCAACGGAATTGAACTGCCACTTATTCTGCAAATTGCAGGTAAAAAACCCTGGGAAATAAAACACATTGATACGATGGAACTATGGAAGTTCGGCGATTACAAGAACTATACATCGCTCGATCTGCTCACAGCCATCTTCCAGATTCCAACGCCAAAAGATGATATTGACGGAAGCATGGTTGCCAAAGTTTATTACGAAGAAAATAATCTTGACCGGATTAAAACGTATTGTCAGAAAGATGTTTTAGCGATAGCACAACTGATGCGACGCTACCTTAACCAACCCTTGATAACAGATGATCAGGTTATTATAACTGATTAACTGCAAAATGAAAATTTAAAATTATTGATTAGTAAATAAAAAGCGAGGCATCAAATCACCAATTATGGCAGGGCATATCCTTTCGAAATCAACCTTTATACGTGCGGGACAATGTGTTAAATCGCTGTATCTGAATAAATTTCATGGTAATCTGCGCGACCGTATCAGTCCCGAACAGCTGGCAAAATTCAGAAGAGGCACTGATATAGGAAAATTAGCCCGTGACCTTTTTCCGGGTGGTGTTGATATGAGTCCGAAATCGCCAACCCAGTATCAGAAAAAAGTTGAAGAAACAGCTTTAGCTATCTTAAACCCAGAGATTTCAGTCATATATGAAGCTGTGGTTCAATTTAATGGTGTACTGATCATGCTTGACATACTCAAAAGAAATGAAGAGGGTTGGATTGCTTATGAGGTGAAAAGTAGCTTATCAATTAGCGAAACCTATCTTACTGATGCGGCATTACAATATTATGTGTTACATGGGGCTGCTATATATATTCATGATTTTCATCTGGTGTATATGAACCGGGATTATACTTTTACGGGTGAACTGGCACTGAATGAATTATTTACGAGTATTTCAGTTTTTGAGCAGGTAAAAAGCCGTTGTGTTGAAATAGAAAACGATGTCGCACTTTTTAAACAAACCCTATTATCGGGAATTGTTCCGGAGGTTCCGATTGGTCTGCAATGTAACTACCCTTATACATGCGATTTTAAAGGATTTTGCTGGAAAAATGTTCCCAAAACCAGCATTCTTAATCTGAATGAATTCCCTTCCGAACAATTATTCGACTGGTTTAATCATGGAATTTGTCAACCCGGTCAGATTCCTGCTGAAGCCATTGAGACTCAATTACAGCAAGAACAAATCAGGTCGTTGGTATTAAATAAGCCCTATTTTGCTACGGAAACGCTCAAAAACAATTTGTTTCCGTTGAGAAACGTAAAAACGGCTTTCGTTAAAGCTATACTGCATCGCCCTGCTTTACCATTAATAATTGGTTCAAAACCTTATCAGCCGCAGCTCTTGTCACTTGTAATCACCGGCGATGGAGAAACAATTGAAACCCATTTCTTTCATCAAAGTGGAAATCAGGTGGGCATAAATATCATGGAGAAGATTTCATTACTTGTTGAATCGTACCAGAAAATTGTCATGTATGACGCGACTGATTTTAAACAATTCCTTCTCTATCAGAATGATACGAATTTGTTAGAGAAAATTATTGATATAAAGGATATTCTTAGAGATTCTACTTTCTATCATCCACACGTTGACCGGTATATGGATTTTGAAAATGTCGCAAAATCATTGCTTCAAAAGCCATTTTATATGAAAAACGAAACCTATCTGATCGCAGATATTTTAGCCGAACCGGCAGGCAATAATTCGATACATAATGCATTGAAACAATATATTTTAATTATGCATCAGTTGTTCAAATTGCTTAATTTTGAAGTAATATGACATTGGCAAAACAAACGAATTTATGTATTTGAAAAACAATACAATTTGTAAACTTTTTACGATTTTGTTTTTTGTTTCAACGCAGTTCGTTGTATTCAGTCAAAAACAATATAGTTTCGAACATCTTACAACAAAGGATGGATTAAGTCAGGGGACCGTTAACGATATCATAAAAGACAGTAAGGGTTTTATGTGGTTTGGCACAAACGACGGGCTTAACAAACAATATGGGACAAATATCGAAATTTTCCGAAATAATGTAAATGATTCATTGAGTTTATCGAATAATCTGATCGTTTCGTTGGCTGAAGATAAAATCGGGAGAATCTGGGTAAATACCCATGACGAAGAACTGCAATTTTTCGACACCGATTCATCCGGTTTTTATTCATATAAAGTATTGTTCCCGGATGATACCAATTCGATCGGAAAGAAAAACATGGTATATAAACTTTATTATCAAAGTGATACGTTTTTATGGGTAGGTTCGATAGGTTGTGTTTTTAAGATTGATCTTAAACTGATGACCATTAAAAAATATTCATACCATTGTGCTAATATACCTGGAACAGAAGAAAAAATCACAAGTATCATCGAAGACGAAACAGGTCGTTTATGGTTTGGATCATACGCCTGCGGATTACTATATTACGACGAGAAAACAGATTCGGTTTTGCATTTAGTCAGGATGAAACCATCCTCTGAACAACACGCAATTATTCCGGCCATCACAGCACTGGCGATAGGTGCTGACCATAATTTATGGATCGGATCATTTCAAAAATACATCAGTATATTAAATCCAAAAACTTTTGAGATTACTAAGTTTGTCCCCTATGAATCAACCAGCACAGATAGTTTCGATTATTTTCGGTTAATTGATCTTGTTTCTGATAATGATTCGTCCGTCTGGGCTGGAGCGATCGGTGGAAACGTTCAGATAATCAATGTTTTCACAAAGAAAGTCACTTCAATAGTCAAAAATCCCAATGATCCGAAATCCTTACTTTCCGAAAGTGTGAAATCGATTTTTATTGATCAGAATCGAACTGTCTGGTTAGGTGATAATGGGTTTGGGGTAAATTTATATTTTCCTTATGCAAAGGATTTCGGAACAATCGTATATAATAGAAAAACAACCGGAACCCTTCAGTTCAGTAGCATACGAACGATATTTAAAGACAAATCGGATATACTTTGGATTGGTGGATATGGCGGTCTGAATGCCCTTGATGAGAAGCATGGTTTACTTAAGGAATATTTTAAATATCTGCCCGTTTACTTTGTTTATCCGGATAAAAAAAATGACGATTTGTTATGGGTAGGTCTTGAAGGCGGTGGCATTTCTTTAATAGAAAAATTAACAGGAAAGGTCATACATGAGTTGGTAGCAGATGAAAACAATCCAAATGCCTTAGTTGGCGTCAATATTTATTCAATAGTTCAGGCAGACGAAAACGGATTATGGATAGGAACGGAAGCAGCTCTTAACTATTTGAATTGTAACACATTTAAATTTACCGCATTCCGAAATAACGACATAACATCAGCTTTACCAAACCGTAGATTAAGGTCATTATTCATCGACTCGAAAAACAGGTTCTGGGTTGGTGGTCTCGAAGGTGGCTTGGCGATGAGAATGCCTCAGAGTGAAAAATTCGTTTCATTCACACATAAATCAGGTGACAATGATTCGATAAGTTCAAATACAATCTATTGTGTTTTCGAAAGCCAGGCTGGTGAAATATATATCGGTACACACAATGGATTGAATGTTTACAACGAAGAGACCGGAAAATTTAAGGTTTTTACAACTTCTGACGGACTGCCTAATAATGTAGTATATGGAATTCTTGAAGATGAAGAAAATAACGATTTATGGTTGAGTACCAATTATGGATTAAGCAGGTTCAATCCGAAAACAGGTAGTTTCAGAAATTATGACGATGAAGACGGTTTATCGGGGAATGAGTTCAATAGCGGTGCTTTTTTTAAGGATAAAAAGGGAACCATGTATTTTGGAGGAATTGATGGAATAACCTATTTCGAACCAAAACATATACACGATAACCCGATAGAACCGAAATTACTGTTTACCTATTTAAAGAAAGGGAATGATATTGTAAAGATGATTCCATCAATATCCCAATCAAGTGAGATCATGCTGAGATATAACGAATCGAACGTGAGTATTGGGTTTGAAGCCCTGAACTATTACAAACCAACTAAAACACTTTATGCCTACCGTTTATCGTCAGTTGATACCTGCGATTGGATAGAACTTAAAAACAAGAACTCGATTGAATTCAATCAATTACGCCCGGGATCATATATCTTAAAGATCATTGCAACGAACAACGATCACGTTTGGACTAAGGATGGTATTTCATTAACAATCAAGGTTTCAGCGCCATTTTGGCATTCATGGTGGTTCCTGTTGCTGTTCACATTTTCAATCCTTGCAATTACTTATGTTATTATTTATTTCAGAACCCGTTTGGTTGAAAAACAAAAGGTTCGTTTGGAAAAAGAAATATCCGTCAGGACTGAGAAACTCAAAATCACGAACGAGCACTTAAAAACTGAGATTGAAGAACGTACAAAAATTGAATCAGAACTAATCAATTCAAACCGGACAAAGGATAAATTTTTTTCCATTATTGCCCACGATTTAAAATCACCTTTCAATGCCTTATTGGGCCTTACGGATTTTATCGTTGATGAATATGACAGCTTTACCGAACCGGAGCGAAAGGAATATTTAAATGCTTTCAGAACCAGTATCAGGGAGGTTTATAAACTGATTCAAAATTTATTAACCTGGTCGAGTTCACACCGGGGTTATCTCGATTTCAATCCTGAATACATTGATTTAGAATTACTTATTGAAGAAAATATAAGTATCGCAAAGCAGCAGGCAAACAAGAAAAATATTATTTTATTGACTGATATTTTGCCCCAAGCCAAAGTATTTGCCGATTATTATATGATCGATACTGTGTTAAGAAACCTTATCTCGAACGCGATAAAATTTACAATGAGAGGTGGAAATGTTACCATCAGGATAAATGATAAGGTGGAAGATATAGAGATTTGCATAATCGATTCAGGTATTGGCATGACGGAAGAAACCTTGAATAAATTATTCATGATCGATGAAAAATCTTCGACCCCCGGCACGGAAAACGAACATGGAACGGGTCTCGGACTTATTCTGTGTCAGGAGTTTATAGCAAAAAACAATGGTACTATTCATGTTATCAGTGAGCCAGATAACGGATCCACTTTCAGTATTACCTTACCAAAAAAAGATATGAACAACTTGTAAACAACAAGGATAAATATCTAATTTTGGCAAATGGAGAGACAGGTAACCCGGCAAAAAAAGATTGGACAACAGACGACAGCAGATCAATTAAATGCTGTACTTCAGCAACATGGACGCATTCCTCCTCAGGCACTCGACCTCGAAGAAGTCATTCTGGGTGCCATGATGCTCGAAAAAGAAGCTGTAAATGCGGTAATCGACATCATCAACCCTGAAGTATTTTACAAAGCAGCTCATCAAACGATTTTCTCTGCTATTCATAATCTGTTTAACAAATCGGAACCTATCGATATTCTGACTGTTACCAATGAATTACGTACCATGGGTTCGTTGGAAATGATCGGTGGACCTTATTATATATCCCAACTTACCAACCGCGTTGTTTCGGGTGCAAATATTGAGTTTCACGCTCGTATCGTGCTTCAGAAATATATCCAGCGGCAATTGATTCTCATATCGTCCGACATTATCAAAGAGGCCTATGAAGACACGACCGATGTTTTCGATTTACTCGATCATGCCGAACAGGGATTGTTTTCGGTGAGCGAAACCAACCTCAGAAGGAGTTTCAGCAGCATGCCCGACCTTATACGCCAGGCCATTGATGAGATTGAGAAATCGAAGGACAGCGACAACAATCTACGCGGTGTTCCTTCGGGCTATACCGAATTGGATCGCATTACACAAGGATGGCAGAAATCAGATTTAATTATTCTGGCGGCACGTCCAAGTATGGGTAAAACCGCCCTAGCGCTTAATCTGGCTCGTAATGCTGCAGTTGAGTTTCAGCGTCCCATCGCCTTTTTTTCACTCGAAATGTCAGCCATTCAGTTGGTTACCAGGTTAATTTCGTCTGAAACTTCGTTACAGGCCGATAAACTTCGAAAAGGTGATTTGGCTGAATATGAATGGCACCAGCTTAATTCGAAAATTGCACCGCTCACAAAAGCCCAATTGTTTATCGATGATACGCCTCAGTTGACGATATTTGAATTACGTGCAAAATGCAGACGATTGAAACAACAATTTGATATTCAGATGGTTTATATCGATTACCTGCAACTTATGACAACTGGTGGCGATAATCGTGGCAACCGGGAGCAGGAAATCAGCAATATCTCACGCTCCTTAAAAAGTCTGGCGAAAGAATTGGATATTCCGGTGCTGGCCCTATCGCAGTTGAGCAGGAGTGTTGAGAGTAGGCCCGGGTCGAAAAAGCCAATCCTCTCCGACTTGCGTGAATCGGGTGCCATTGAGCAGGATGCCGATATGGTAATATTTATCTACCGTCCTGAATATTACGGACTTACTGAAGGTGAAAGTGGCGAATCGACTAAGGATCTTGCCGTAGTAAGTATTGCCAAGCACCGTAATGGCCGGCTTGGAGAAATAAATCTCCGGTTCACCGGTCAGTTTGCGCGTTTCAGCGAGCCTGATTCTTTTGGCAGTAGTGTATCTGATTTACAACCAAATACCGATTTCAGTCCGCCTACCCGGACAATCGAATCAAAAATGAATTTCGATTCCAGACAAGATTCAAATGATCCTCCGTTTTAGGAATATCTTCG
>JABFQW010000111.1 GCA_013141455.1 Bacteroidales bacterium | reverse complement strand
GAGTACCTTATCGGGATTGCATCTTGCCGAACTGTGTTATAATACACTTTTGAAATATGGCGTAGCAGCTAAGTTAGCCAACGATGCACATCTGATTACACCTGCTTTTAACAATATTGTTGAAGCGAATATTTTGCTGAGTGGCATCGGGTTCGAGAGTTCCGGATTAGCCACAGCACATTCAGTGCATAACGGACTCACCGCCCTTGAAGAGACACACGCGTATTTTCACGGCGAAAAAGTTGCTTTCGGTGTTTTAACCGGACTACATCTGAATGGCTCTTCACCTGAAGAAATAGATACTGTGTATGCTTTTTGTGAGCAAATCGGTCTGCCGACAACCTTATCTGATATTGGGTTGAAGAATATTGAAACAACTAAGCTGATGCTTGTGGCACAGAAATCATGCGCTCCGGATCAGCCTATCCATCATGAAGCCGGAGTAATCAGCCCGAAAAAAGTGCTTGATGCGATGATCATGGCAGATGCCTACGGTAAGCATAGAAAATCGTGAGCCAAGGTGGTCTTTCTGAACGCATTATTGTAGCAATGGAAAGAATATCAATCTCTTAACCTTATCGGGTTGTCCGAAGAAATCAATCGTGTATCAATGTCGTTTAGTTAAGGGATTAATCATCAATAAAAGATTCATCTGCTATCCTTCCATCGTCGTTCCGCCGAGACAGGCGACTCCGCTCAGGATGACTGTCAGTCTGAGCGAAGTCGAAGACTGTTTTCTTAACTAAACGACATTGAATCGTGTATTACAATGAATGTTTGATCACTTCCTCTGTTTCCGTATCAAAAATGATCAGCCCTTCGGTTTCATCATCGAGTTGCCCAACCAACTGACCTTGTTTATTCCAGACTGCGCTTTTGCCGCAGCCCACAAAATTGTCGCATTCACCCAGGCAGTTCGACATGAAAACCGGCATAGCATATTTCTTTGCTATCTCAGCATATTGCGACAATGCCTTTTCGATGCCTTGCGTGGTTTTGGCAACACTTGCCATATAGATTTCAGCGCCCATATTGCTTGCTGTGGCAGAATGTACGGATTGTAAACTCTCGTAACAAATTGCAGGTGCGAGTTTTTGGTTCCCTATGGTCAGTATAATTTGACTATCTCCTTTTTCGAAAATGGGCAACTCATCCACGAACAGCAGTTGTTTTGAGTAGGTCAGTCTGTTTTTGTTTGGTTGAACGATGATCATGCTTATTCGCAATCCTGTGTTTGTACGTGTCGGCAAACCAGTTCCGATGGTGATATTCTTCTGATCACTTAACTTCTGTAAAACATCAAGTCTTGTATCGTCCTGGTTGGTCGCAAGTACAATAGCGAGCTCAGCCCAGTATCCGGTCAGCGAAAGTTCCGGAAAAAATATTGCGTTTGCCTTGTACGAAGCTGCTATTTCAGCTAAAATCAGGTGCTTTTCAATATTTGCGGCGATATCGCCTTTGATTGGTCTCGTTTGTGCGATACTTATTTTCATGGTTTTTTTGGTTTTTGATAGTAAATTAGATTCTGTTCAATCATTATCAATCGTGATATTGTGTTTAATATCAATTGATTGAAGTTTTTATTGGGTTAATTTTCATGAATATGAATTAATGGGCAAAGGTAAAATCAATCATTGGTTACTTAGCTTGTTTTATAAAATATTCTAATCCGTAGGTTTGACCGGAATCAGCATCTGAATTCTTAACCGGAAGTCACAAAACAAAACATCCCCTGTAATTGTTATTACAGAGGATGTTCTTTTCATTAAAATATATAAGCCAGGCTTTATCTTTTGATAAATTTCAATGTTTCAATTTTACTGTTCGATTGTAAAATCCTTGCAAAATAAATACCTGCCGGTAGATATGAAATATCGACAAACTGATTATCATTCAGTACCTTATCAACGACTTTATTGCCAATCATATTCACAATTTCAATTCGGGCATCATCGGTTAATCCTTTGAATTGCATCTTTCCTTCTACAGGATTAGGAAAGATCGTAATCGAACTTTCATTATTTACCTCAATGCCGGTGATCAGGTTAAAATGAACGGTATATGTAAACTGGGTGATGCCATCCTCTGCCGTTACCACAACCGTACCATCACCCGGAACTGCTGTCGCCTGCGTGATAACCATCGTTGCCTGCGGATCGGTGGTCGAAGCGGTAATGACAGGTATGGCGGATCCTTCCAAAACATCTACCTCATAATAATTGATGGCCGGATCGAATCCTTCAACAGTTACGCCATCAACCTTTAAATCGAGTAAGGTGGCAATATTCGAAATAGTATAGAAATAAACAGAATAGGTCGTTTCGTGTACACCATCCACAGCAAGCACAACGATGGTAGCCTGGCCGGGTATTTCTGTAGCCTGACTGATTGTCAGTGTTGCAAGTGGATCGTTGGCAGTGCCACCAATCACAGGAATCGGGTTTCCGTTTTCAACCTGATACTGGTAGGAGGTCGTAGCCGGATCAAATCCTGTAATGGTGATGCCATCCACAGTCAGATCCGATAAGCTGGCATCATAATTCACATACGCGAAATGTACGGTATAAGTTAAGCTGGTTAGTCCGTCTTCGGCAGTAACCACCAACACCGCATCACCCGGTATTGCAGGACACTGCGTTTCGCCAACGGTAGCATTCGGATCGGTAGGGACGCCCATGGTATAAGGGGCCGGTTCATCATAAATCACCTCAACATCATATTCGAAAATATTCGGTTCAAATCCATCCAATGACGCCCCATTCAGCAATATATCTTCGAGCGTGGCATCTGTAGAAGGCGTATATAGAAAATTCACCGTGTAAATACTGCTGTTCAGTCCATCCTCTGAAGTAACTTCAACTGTTGCAACACCAGGTAATGCAATAGCCTGGTTAATGTCAACCTCAGCATGGATGTCGGTTGCCGTAGCTCCAACCACGGGGATCGGATCGCCGGTGGGGACAGTATAATCATACGTGAAAATGGCCGGTGAGAATCCCGGAATAGTCACATCATTCACTGTCAGGTCAGCCAGACTGTGGTCGGTACCAGCCACATAAAAATTCACAGTATACGTATGTTGGGTGACCCCGTCTTCAGCCGTGACCAACACCACTGCGTTCCCCGGGACTGAAACAGCCTGTGTGATATTTACCGTTGCCAGTGGAAAGTTAGCCGTTGCACCTGTTACCGGTACAGGGTCTCCGGTTGGAACCGGATAATCGTAAAGATAAACTTCGGGGTCGAAACCGTTAACGGTGATACCGTTAACGGTCAGATCGATCAGTGTAGCATCGTTACTTATTGGGGGTTCACCGATTGATCCATCCGTATTGATGTTCTGCATATAGATATCCGATCCATCGCTGCCTTCTTCCCAGGCCGAAATCAACTGGTCGTTGTAGATTCGCGAAAGCACATGATGCGATTTACCTGTGGTTCTTCCGGCAACAAGCGTATTTGCCGGTGACCAGATCAATACACCAGCATTGTTTATTCCCAGCGCTTTGATATGTGAAAAGGCGCTTGAAGAAACATATTCCTCATACACGATCATCGCATTGGTTCCATCGTAAACATCACCACCTACACTACCCGAAACCATACTGTTCATTGCCACGAAATCGATACCTGTGTTGGTCCATTGTGCCACACCATTTGCCGAGAATTTTTGTCCCGAAATAGCTGTTTGATTCTGATCACTGCTTTTTTTGCTCCAGGTGACGATTACTTCATTGTTGCTGTTGACGCCAACAATCCGGGGCGATTGGTTACTAAGGTTCGATTGTGTCGTAACTTCAGTTCCGTCTGCCGGCCAGGTAGTGGTTCCGTTGGTCAACACCCGGTTGATAGCCGCGTTGATGTTGTTATCACTGTTACGGTCATCGGTCCAGGCTAAAACTATACCATTGGCATTGTCCGATGCAATGGTGAAATTGTTAAAGGCCGATATCCCGTTTGCATCACAAACCAATACGTCATTCGACCAAACGGCAGCGCCTGAAGTATTGAATTTCTGTACATAAATATGACGTGTTAATGCCGGAAAATTTCCGGTCTCTTTGTAGAATGCCAGCAGAAACTGATCGTTCTCCACACCAAGTACGCGCGGACCGGTATAACCAAACGAACTATTCTGGTACGTAACACCGGTGCTTCCCCATAATAAGGTACCTGCCGGCGAAATCTTCTGCATCACGGTTTGAATTTTGGTAGCGGTAGGTCGTTGCCAGGCAACAATCACGTTGTTTGCCGAGGTAACCGTGATGCTGGGTACGTATTCATCCTGAGCATCGGTTGTCAGCGTGATACCATCTGTGCCCCAAAGAAATGTTCCCGCAGGAGAAATAGCATAAGCGAACACATCGACATTCCCATTGCGCACATCGTTAAACGCCAACACACAATTGCCGGAGTTGTCAGTTGTCAGGGCCCAATCTGTTACCCATGAGTTTTGTGTATGGTCGCTGACCAATAATCCTGCGTCGTCCCACTGGGCTACACCGGCAAAATTGTAATACTGCAACCGGATATTGTAATTACCTGTTTCGTTGGAATAAAACCCGATATAAAAGTTACCTGTGGCATCATAGGCAATATGAGGAACGGCCTGTGACCCTGTTAAATTGTTTACAATGGTATTTACCAGCGGATCGTCGGTCCATTGCGCCGACACTGATGTTACCATCATTAAAAAGAAAAATACAGAGGGTAAGAATTTTTTCATTTGAATTATTGATTTGACCTTGGATTAATAAATGTGAAAACTGATAGCAAGCAGTTGGCAAAAATAATATTTACAAACAGTAAAGTGGTAAAAAAATGCATGAGGAGTTGCTGTAATAATTGTTGCCGGCAATGGAATTCCGGATAATAGTCAATGTCGTGTGGTATGTAGATTTATTTTGACGCTTTCAGGTCTGTTGACGCTGAAAGGTCAGGTTTGCCGGTTACCTGACAGCGTCCGTAGGTCCCGTCAGCGTGAGATTTCTAATGAGAATCGCAAAGAAATACATTGTTTTACAATGAACTATTCTTTGCGAGACCCAAGTAATAACTTAATGATCCACAGTCTTAGAAGACATTATTTTGAAAAAACCACTCTGGTTCAATAACCATGATTATCACCAAACCGATGGCAAAAAGGAATAATGTTTTGCATAATAAAGCATTTGATCGGTGAAATCGTCAGGATATTTCACAGTCACATCTTTTATCTTTCCTTCGAACATTTCCACCTCTAATTTTGGATTGATGAAACCGGCAAAGGGAGCGATATTGAGTTTCTTCCATCTTTCAAGCACTTCTTTGTGCAGGTCGGCGTCCACTTTTACACCATAATTTTCGACTAAGTTTTTGGCTCCTTCAAAATCGCCTTCCGACTTGATGCGTTGCACCTCACGCAGCAATTCGCCAAAAAGAACGCGGAGTGCCTGGTAATCATTTACTTTGAAATAGGTTTTACCTTTTTTCATAACCTGTTCGACTACTTTATTCGCCTTGCCTTTTTCGAAAACCCATTGTGCAATCAACTGGCGGTTACGTGCATGACTTTCTTCCAATTGCTGTCCGGGTTCAACGCGCACCAACTGACGCATCATGCTGTTCAGCATGAAACTGTCGTATTCGGCTTTTCCAACATTATCGTTGGCAACTAAGCCGCAACGGATCAATTCAGGATCAGTAATATAATACAAGGCCACCAAATCGGCCCGGGCTTCCTCGATGGTGCTGGCATAACTTTTCAACGAATCTTTTGGTGAGGCAACACCATCGGCTAATTTTCCACTTCCATGGCCAATTACTTCGTGAAGCGCGGTATGGAGTTTCGATGCTGCCGGGCCAAAATCACGGATGCGTTGCTGTTGTTCGGGCAGATAGAATTCTTCGATGCTGCCTGTGCTCTTTGATGCGTTCTCGTAGGCATCTTCGATGTTGCCAAGCGATACGGATTTCGATCCATGTTCCGACCTGATCCAATCGGCATTGGGCAGATTTACGCCAATCGGTGATGTTGGCGAACAATCGCCCGATTCGGTAATCACCTGAATCACTTTGAAGCTTACACCTTTGGCATCCGTACGTTTGTATTGATCGTCAATTGTTGAGTTTTTTTCGAACCAGCCGGCCATCTCACTTATTTGTTGAAACCGGGTTGTCGCTTCTTCATCACGAATGGAGACCATCGATTGCCACGAGCCATGTAGTCCTAACGGATCGGCATACACTTCGATAAAACCATTCACAAAATCTACAACGGGTGCGGTATCTTTCACCCACAAAATGCTGTATTCATCAAAGGTTCGAAGGTTGCCTGTTTCGTAAAATTCTACCAATTTCAGGATGGTTTGCCGCTGCAGATCCGATTCGGCATATTTTAAGGCATGTTCGAGCAGTGTCACTATTTTTCGAATTGCCTTTCCATATAGTCTATCAGATGCGTAAACCAATTCATGAATTCGATCGTCTTTTTTGATTAGTTTGCTGTTCAGGCCATGCGACAATGGTTCAGCGGCATCATGATCCGTTTTCGATTTATAAAATGCCTCTACCTCCGGTTGCGTAAGGTTTTCGTAGAAGTTACAGGCCGATCCGGCAATATGATCGGCGCCCTCGTCCTGAAGCAGGCGTTTTGGAGCAACAGCAGGATTAAAAATTTGATTTTTAATAAACTTAAACAACTCAGCCTGTGTTTGATGCACCGCCAATGGCAGTTTTTCATCATGAACATCAAAAAACAGTTTTTTAAAGTAGCTTTCAGTGAATTCCGGTTTCAGTTTATCCATCGAATTGTGGTGGTGGATACCATTCGAAAACCAGAACTTTTTGACGTAAATCATGAAGTTATTCCAGGGTTCGGAGCTTCGTTTACCACGATAATGCAACACAATGGCCTCAAGGCAACGCCGGATAAGAATATTGTATTTATAATTCTGATCCATATTGATATCACGTCCTGTCAAAGCTGCCTGATAGAGGTACCAGGCGAAAATCTTTTGTGACAATGACAAATTTTCGAAACCTTCGATTCGGTAACGGAGTATTCTGACGTCGGCAAATTGTTCGGTCTGCCAGATGAAGTCGTTGTTCATAGTTGAGTTCGTAATTTTAATGCGTGCCTTGCGTTATTAAATCCACTGTTTTCAGTCCACAGTCCACAGTCTTCAGTCCACAGTCTTCAGTCCACAGTCTTCAGTCCGACTGCCGACTGCCGACTGCCAATTATCCTTTGTAAAATGGCAGCTTCACAATCTTTGCCGGTACAAGTTTCTCGCGGATATTGATGTATATTTCTGATCCCAATTTTCCATATTCACTTGTAACATAACCCATTCCTATTCCTTTTTTCAACATGGGCGACATGGTACCGGAGGTAACTTTCCCGATAGTATTACCCGATGCGTCACAAATTTCATAATCGTGGCGTGGTACACCTTTATCGCTGATTTCAAAGGCTTTCAACATTTTTGTTGGTCCATTTGATCTGATTTTTTCCATCTTATCGCGGTCAACGAAATCATTGCCATCAACAAACTTTGTAATCCAGCCTAATCCGGCTTCAATGGGTGAGGTAGTATCATCGATGTCATTTCCATAGAGACAGAAACCCATCTCCAGACGTAAGGTGTCGCGGGCAGCCAGTCCGATTGGTTTGATGCCAAATTCAGCGCCGGCTTCAAGTACAGCCTGATAAATTTTTTCGGCATCTTCGTTTTTGAAATAAATTTCACAACCACCTGCACCGGTATATCCTGTTGTGGAGAAAAGTATATCCTTAATTCCGGCAAACTCAATCACTTTGAAAGTATAATACTCCATATCAGTGATTTTTGTGGAGGTGAGTTTCTGCATCGCTTCGAGTGCGAGCGGACCCTGCACGGCCAATTGTGAAGTTACATCGGATGCATTGGTCAGCTTAGCACCGAAACTGTTGTTATCATTCACCCAGTTCCAGTCTTTATCAATATTTGAAGCATTGACAACCAAAAGGTATTTCTCGGTGTTATAACGATAAACCAATAAATCGTCCACAATTCCACCTTTCCCGTTCGGGAAACAGGAATATTGGATTTTTCCGTCGAACAAGGCGGCTACATCGTTGGTTGTGAGGTGTTGAACGAGGTCGAAAGCATGAGGGCCTTCTACCCAGATTTCGCCCATATGTGAAACATCAAAAACGCCTAATTTTAAGCGCACTGTCTCATGTTCGGCATTTACACCTTCAAATTGAACCGGCATTTCGAATCCGGCAAAAGGAACCATCTTGCCACCTGTGGCAAAGTGAACCTTGTTTAACGCAGTTTTTTTCATTCTTTTGTTTATAACATGTTATAAATGTGTATGTTGATGTTAACATACACGATATTTTATTTTTTTGCAAAAGTAAGAAATTAGTTGCTCTGCCCTTATCATTTTGCTGTATTTACTTAATAGGTTGTTGAAAGCATTCGCATAGGCAATTTCTTTACTTTTACCGCTCAAAAATACGAGTGGATAAGGCGTTATTACTATGAAAATCGATCTGAAAATATTCTACATAATACTGATAATCATTATTTTGCCGATGGTAAAGGTCAATGCGGCATTTTTATTGATTCCGATGGATGAAACCCAGACAAATCATTTAAAAGCTTATGGGATCGCCTTTTGGGTGTTGAAACAGGATGTTCAGATTAGTTGGTTGCTCAATTATCGTGGTGGTAGCTATCTGATGCCCTATAGTCAGGGTTTCGAAAAGGAATGTAAAGTAAGGAATGTTTATGCGCAGGTGATTGCCGATGCCCAGGCGAATGCGATTCTTCAGGAAATTGCCGATCCGGGTGTGAACATGGACGAGATGCAATTACAAAAAGTTCCGCGGATTGCAGTTTACTCACCCAAAAATAAGCTTCCCTGGGATGATGCAGTCACCCTGGTTTTGAAGTATGCCGAAATTCCGTATGATGTGATCTATGATGATGAGGTGCTGAATGGTGTGTTGCCCATGTATGACTGGTTGCACCTGCATCATGAAGATTTTACGGGTCAATACGGGAAATTCTGGTCGCGCTACCGCAGTTATCCCTGGTATCAGGATGATGTAAAGATGCAGGTGGAATCGGCAAAACGGCATGGATTCATGAAGGTTTCGGAGCTTAAGCTTGCCGTTGCCACGAAAATAAGGGAGTTTGTTGCCGGTGGTGGTTATATGTTTGCCATGTGCTCTGCCACAGATAGTTATGATGTTTCTTTATCTGCCATCGGGCTTGATATATGCGATGTGATGTTTGACGGCGACCCGGTTAATCCCGGTGATCCTGAGCGTTTGAATTATGAAAACTGCTTTGCATTCACCGGTTTCAAACTATCTACAAATCCTCAGGAATATGAAATTTCGGATATTGATGTAACGAATCACCGGCTACAACGCTTAACTGAAAACAACGACTATTTCACTTTATTCGATTTCTCAGCCAAATGGGATCCGGTGCCAACGATGCTTACACAAGACCACGAAAAGATTATCAAAGGATTCATGGGCCAAACCACGGCCTTTGATAAATCGAAAGTAAAATCATCGGTTATCGTACTTGGCGAAACCCGGCAATGCAACGAGGATCGCTACATACATGGCACTTTTGGAAAAGGATTCTGGACATTTTTTGGCGGACACGATCCGGAAGATTATCAACACATGGTAGGCGATCCACCAACAGAACTCGATTTATTTCCTAATTCACCAGGTTACCGGCTCATTTTAAACAATGTGCTATTTCCGGCAGCCAAAAAGAAGAAACAGAAAACCTGAGAGAAAGTTCAAGGTTCGAGGTTCAAAGTGTATTACTTTACTTCCCAAAGCTGATCAAATTTAAATATATTGTTATTCATTTCAAATTTGAACCGCGACATACAAACTTTTGATGATTCATTGAAAATTAGCGTGCCTGTTGCCGCATCTGGCTCAGTGATATCAATTTGTGATTCTCCTAACGAAAGATAGGAACAATTATTCCCCAGTTGGGTGGGTTTGATCGTAGTACTTGTTAATGCCCTTTCTTTGAAGTCGGAATACGCTGAATTCATACTTATTTCGATCGTATCATTCGCGGAATAATAGTTTGAGTTACCCGATTTTTTGTAATCATACACAAGTTCTCCGGTCATTGAAGCCCAATTTCTATCCAAGGTGTCAATCGTACATTTAAAGTTAGTGAGCGATTGCTGATATGATGCAGAAATTGGTGTCTTACTTACCACAGTCACAACACATGACCCGGAAGTCACTAAAGTCTTAACCGGAATATCACAACTAAAAGTTAAATAATTAATCGTTGCCGTTGAACCAACCGTATTTATCCCGCCTTCAATATCAACTCTGATTAAACCTTCGAGCCACCTGTCGTGCACAATACTACCTGTGCCATAATCCATCACAAGTGTATCAGTGCTTCCAACAGTATTCAAACTCAGGTAGCATCCTTCAAACACGGCTCCGTTTGTTGCCAGCAACAGCGAGTCGTTAATTGCTTTGATAAATGTGGTGGTTACTTCACTTATTGTATGTTGTAAGAGGTTGATATTATGGACACTATTGATCTCGTCCTGATGGTTTATCTCAGTATTTTTTTTCTTACAGCCCGAAATTATCAGACTTAGTATGATGAAAGTTGCAAAAAGGGCAATCGTTTTTTTCATGTTAGCTTTTCCTTATATATGTTTCGAATCGATAAACAAAATCATTGGCAGGGTCATTATCAACTACTTCTTTTTCAATAAGTTCCCAATCGTTAAACGGTATTTCCGTAAAAAAAGTATCTGCTTCAAAATCTTTTTCGACAATGGTAAGATAAAGTTTGTGGGCCAGCGGCAGAAACTGATTGTAAACTGATCCACCACCTATGATAAAAACTTCATTTTCATCTTTTACCAATTCAAGGGCTGCTGAAATTGAATTTACTGTTTCGCAACCTTCGATACAATCGTCAGGTATATCGCTCAGGATGATGTTTCTGCGTTTTGGTAACGGACCGTTTGGCAATGATGCGAGTGTTCTTTTACCCATGATTACCGAATGACCCGCAGTGATTTTTTTGAAACGTTTCAGGTCGTTCGGAATATGCCAGAGCAGTTCGTTGTTTAAGCCAATGGCATTATTGCGGGCAATTGCCACGATGATTGAAATTGTAGTATGTTGATCGTTAGTCATCTGATAGTTTAAATTGAAATTTCGCCTTTAATATGGGCATGTGGATGATAGTTTTCGAGTGTGAAATCTTCGAACCGGAAGGCAAAAATATCCTTTATTTCCGGATTTAAACGCATTGTTGGCAAGGAACGTGGCTCGCGGCTTATCTGTAATTGAACCTGTTCGATATGATTCAGATAGATGTGGGCATCACCAAAGGTAAGGATGAAGTCACCGTGTTCCAATCCGCACACCTGGGCCACCATCATCGTTAGCAAGGCATAAGATGCAATATTAAAAGGAACACCCAAAAAAATATCAGCGCTACGCTGGTACATCTGGCACGAGAGTTTATTGTTGGCTACGTAAAACTGAAACCAGGCATGACAGGGTGGGAGGGCTGCCCGGCCAAGTGCAACATTTTCGGCAAAACTTTTGTCGGAAAGTGGTAAAACTGATGGATTCCAGGCGGCTACAATATGTCGTCGGCTGTCAGGATTATTTTTGATACTTTCGATTACACCTGCAAACTGGTCAATATTTTCATTGTTCCAGTTACGCCACTGTGCGCCATAAACAGGCCCAAGTCTGCCCTGATCATCGGCCCATTCGTTCCAGATATTGACTTTATTATCGTTTAAATAGGCGATATTCGTGTCACCGCTAATGAACCACAACAATTCGTAAATGATTGAACGAAGATGCAGTTTTTTAGTGGTGATCGCCGGAAAACCATCCTTCAGGTTGAACCGCATCTGGTGGCCAAAAATACTTAAAGTGCCGGTTCCTGTCCGGTCTTCCTTTTTAACACCCTCATCCAGTACACGTTGTATCAGTTCAATATATTGTTTCATGCTGTTTTACAGTATTAAAATGTTTGGATTCAAAGGTGAAATTGAAATCAGTTTCATATTGCAACAAATGCAATGAAAGTGCAAAGTAATGAAATGAATGAAAACCTAACAAGGAAAGGACTAAAAATTCTTTTTTCGTCGTTGAATCTCATCCCGTATCTGTGAAGCTTTTTCGAATTCTTCATTATCAACAGCCTGTTTCAGCATAGTTTCGAGCTCGGTAAGGATATATTCTGAAAATTCGTTTTCATCAGATTCATCCTCAATCGTCTCAACTGGTGATTCACTTTCGGTTGCTTCAAGTGTGATACCGGCCTCATTAAGTATATGTTGATATGTGTAAATAGGACATTCGTAACGGATGGCGATGGCCACCGCATCGGAAGTGCGGGCATCTATTTCACTTATTTCTCCGTTCTGGCGACAGACCAAAAGGGCATGAAAAACACCTTCTTTAAATTTATGGATAATCACCTCAATCACTTCAACACCAAAGAAAACCAGCATGTTTTTTAATAAATCATGCGTCATTGGCCTCGATGGTTGTAGCTTTTCCAATCCAAGTGCAATGGCTTGTGCCTCGAAACCACCGATGATAATCGGCAAACGATGCTTGCCTCCCAACTCGCCAAGTATAAGGGCGTATGATCCGCTTTGCGATTGACTGTAAGACATACCAACTATTTCGAGCGCTATCTTATTCATGGTGTTTACCTGATAAATTTCAAACAATAAAATTAGCACTATTTTTCTTCCATAACTCCAATTGATTGAAGTTTATGAATTTATTATCGACCTGACAATTTTCAGACAGATTGATCCGATAAAATTTATTCATCTCATTTACATCAATGTCTGTTATTTATATAACAAGGGTATGGTTTTTTGACCGGATATCGGGAACAATTTCTACCTTTGCACCATCGCAACAAAAGGCTGATAATTGTAGGTTGTAACATAAAAATCAAACCCTAATAATTTATTTAAAAGTATGATAACCAATAACTTTATTCATCGTCATATCGGTCCATCTGCCGATCAGTTACCTGGTATGCTCAACAAAATCGGTGTCGCCACGGTGAAGCAACTGATTGACGAAATTGTCCCCACGAACATTCGTTTACCAAAACCATTGAATATTGGCAAGGGAATGAATGAGTTCGAATATGTTCAACATTTAAAAGAATTAGCTTCGAAAAATAAACTTTTCAAATCATACATTGGTTTGGGTTATTACAACACGATCACACCAGGTGTTATCACACGCAATGTACTCGAAAATGCCGGTTGGTACACAGCCTACACACCTTATCAGGCCGAAATTTCACAGGGTCGTCTCGAAGCATTGCTGAATTTCCAGACTATGGTGAGCGATTTCACCGGATTACCTATCGCAAATGCCTCATTGCTTGATGAAGCCACAGCGGCAGCCGAAGCAATGATCATGTTTTTTAATGCACGCAGTCGTCAGCAGGAAAAACAGGGAGTGAACAAATTCTTTGTTTCTGATAAGGTTTTTCCTCAAACATTAGATGTTTTAAAGACCCGATCAATTCCTTTGGGTATCGAAGTTGTTACCGGTGATTTGCATACTTTAACGTATGATCAGTCGTATTTTGGAATACTAATTCAATATCCAGATCAGTTTGGCCAGGTTGAAGATTATGCTGCGCTTGTTCAGAAACTGAAATCAATTGAGATTCAGATCGTTGTTGCCGCTGATTTATTAAGTCTAAGTTTGCTTGTTCCGCCCGGAGAATGGGGTGCAGATGCAGTTGTGGGAAACACACAGCGTTTTGGAGTACCCATGGGTTTTGGCGGGCCACATGCTGCCTATTTGGCTGTTACAGAAAAATATAAACGGGGAATTCCAGGCCGTATCATCGGTGTATCGAAAGATGCCAATGGTAAACCGGCATTACGTATGGCATTGCAAACACGCGAACAACATATCAAGCGCGAAAAAGCTACGTCAAATATCTGCACAGCGCAAGCCTTGTTAGCCTCCATGGCTGCCTTTTATGCTATCTACCACGGTCCAAAAGGGATTAAACAGATTTCGCGCCATATCAATATTCTGGCAGCTGTGCTCGAAAAAGAAATGGCTAAGGTTGGAGTAAAGCAATTGAATACGGCCTATTTCGATACCCTGTTGTTTGAACTTCCCGCTACGGTTACAAACGATGTATTGTCAAAGGCAGCTGAAAAGGAATCCATGAATTTCCGTTATATCGGCAAGTCGCAATTTGGTGTGAGTCTTGATGAAACTACCTCTTTAAATGATGTGAATAAAATTGCAGGCCTCGTTGCCGGTTTGATTAAAGTGAATCATGTTGATTATGTTTGTGTTTCATCGGAATGTGAAGCGCTGAAAACATTTCCTGATAATCTGAGCAGGAAGTCGCCTTACCTCATGCATGATATCTTCAATACCTATCATTCGGAGACTGAGATGATGCGATATCTGAAGCAACTCGAAAACCGCGATCTGGCGATGAACCGCGCCATGATTCCATTGGGATCATGCACCATGAAACTGAATGCTGCCGCTGAGTTGTTTTCGCTGAGCTGGCCCGAGTTTGCAAGCATACACCCGTTTGTTCCGGCTGATCAGGCTCAGGGATATCATGAACTGATTGAAACATTATCGAAAGATCTTTGTGAGATAACCGGTTTCAGCGCAATTTCATTTCAGCCAAACTCAGGTGCAAGTGGCGAATATGCCGGATTGCTTGTGATACGTGCATACCTCGAAAGCCAGGGGGAACAACATCGTACAGTTTGTTTGATTCCATCGTCAGCCCACGGGACAAACCCGGCCAGCGCTGTGATGGCCGGGCTCGATGTCGTTGTTGTGAAATGCGATGAGAAAGGGAATATCGACCTGACCGACCTTCAGTTGAAAGCAACGGAAAATAAAGAAAAATTAGCCTGTCTCATGGTAACTTATCCATCAACACATGGCGTGTATGAAGATGGTATCAGGGATGTGATGGAAATCATCCATTCGAACGGGGGACAGGTTTATATGGATGGCGCCAATATGAATGCTCAGGTTGGCCTGACAAGTCCAGGTTTTATCGGCGCTGATGTTTGCCACCTGAACCTGCATAAAACCTTTGCCATTCCACACGGTGGCGGTGGCCCCGGTATTGGCCCCATTGGTGTTGCCAAACATCTTGTACCTTTCCTTCCCGGACATACAATGCTTGATAATATCGGCAACAATGCCAATTCAGCCGTTTCGGCTGCTCCTTATGGCAGTGCCATGATTCTGCCGATCTCGTATGGTTATATCAAACTTTTAGGAGGTGAAGGATTAACGACAGCCACCGAAATGGCCATTGTGAATGCAAATTATCTGAAAGCACGCTTAAAAGATTTCTACCCGATACTCTATACCGGTAATAACGGACATGTTGCCCACGAGATGATACTCGATTGCAATAAATTCAGTAAGACTGCTGATGTTGAAGCGATTGATATAGCAAAACGATTGATGGATTATGGTTTTCATGCCCCAACAGTTGCTTTCCCCGTTCATGGTACGTTGATGGTTGAACCAACTGAAAGTGAACCTCTTGGTGAAATGGATCGTTTTGTGGATGCCATGATTGGAATACGAAACGAGATTGCCGAAATAGAAGAGGGAAAGGCTGATAAACATAATAATGTTATTTCGAATGCACCTTGTACACTAAAAATGGTTGCCGGAAGTGAATGGGCTTTTCCCTATTCGCGCGAAAAGGCTGCTTTCCCCATGGTAAATGATAAGGTTGATAAATATTTCCCTCCTGTCACCCGTATTGATGATGCCTTTGGCGATCGTAACCTCATGTGTACCTGTCCGCCGGTTGAGGATTATATCAAATAATCGTTCAGCATCAGGTTAACGTAGAAGCAATAAAGAAGTCAGCGAAAACATTATTTAGCTGACTTTTTTTTGTGTAATATTTTTTGTGAAAGTATTTGTCGTTTCAAAGTTAATCAGGCGTAAGATTTTGTGATTTTGATTGCCTAATTTTAGAAAGAAATTGAGATAAGAAATTAGGCATGTCGGATATTGAGCTGATTGACATTATTCTTTCGGGGGATAAAAATAAATACGCGATTCTGATTGAAAAATATCAGCCCATGGTATTCAGGGTTTGTCGTGGTTTTGTTTTTTATAAAGAGGATGCTGACGATTTAATGCAGGAGGTTTTTATAAAAGTATTTCGCGCACTCGATACATTTAATCAACAGGCTGCCTTTTCCACCTGGCTCTATCGAATTACGTTGAATACTTGCTTAAACTATAAACGTAAAACCGAACGAAATCAATTCTTTCTGCGTTTCAATAAGCTTGGAATCAGAGATTTAAAAAAATCTGAGACACTCATGTCGGAAAGTATTCAACAGGCCGATCAACCGATGATTGATAATCAACATGCAACCCAAATTAAGCAGGCAATTAACAGGCTTCCTGAAAAACAACAAGCGGCATTTGTTCTGAGTAAATATGAGGATATGCCACAACAGGAAATTGCACAGGTAATGAATATTTCGGTGGGGGCGGTTGAGCAATTGCTGTTTCGGGCAAGAGAAAATCTCAGGATACAACTCGCTGAATACTACAAACAAAATTTTCAGCAAGCATAAGAATAAATAAACCAGGCTGTCTAATGATTTGAATTGAGAATTGGTTTGTAATGAGGATAAATGAAGAAACACATTCAAAAAAAAGTGAAGTGAAAAGTTACGAAAATAATATGCAAACCGAAAATATCATGAAAATGGTAGATGAAGTTATTGGCAGGGAAAAGCTTGATCAGCCTGATCCATTTAGCACTACTCGCATCATGACGACATTGATCAATGATGTTCATTCAACTGATTTTAACTACTGGAATATAGCTTTCAGAATTGGTATTGCAACCATTGGTCTTGCTGCTTCTGTCGCCATTGGAATAAGTTTAGGAGGAATTTACAACCGAACACACGATTACAATGAATACATTGTCATGGTACATGACGCGCAAATTGAAAATCTGGATTTTTTGATTGAAGAATAATAAAAGTAATTCAAAATGAAAAAAAATACCATATTAATCTGGGCTGTGATTGTGCTTTCGCTCATCAATCTTGCAACAATAGGAACGATCATTTATCATGTAAAGTCGGAAAGTGAAGCCAGCGATACCATTCAACTTGCTGTCAATGATTTCAGGTTGAATAACCGCATCATCGTTGAAACACTTGGATTGACTCCTTCACAATCGGGCGATTGCAAATTAGTTTTAAACGATTTCAGACAAGCTGTGCGTGAGATTCATCGTAATCTGAATATGAACCGGTCGGAATTGTATGTTGAATTGCAGAAAGAAAACGCTGATACGCTGGTATGTAACAGGTATTCAGCCGAAATAGGACGATTACACAAAGAACTAAAAATAGTAACAAGTCGTTTTTATTTACAATTGAAGCGCATTTGTCCGGCCGGAAAGGAAGATCAGCTGAACCAACTTATTGCTCCATTGTTCAATTCTGAAAATGGTTATGGGGAGGCTGGTGGTGGAAATCGGTACAGATACAGAGGCGGAAGAGGCAATCAATAAGATATTATTAATTTTAATTAAATCTATAAAACTATGAAAATCAAATTATTATTAACGAGTTTGTTCATGCTGGCTACCATGATGGTGGTTAATGCTCAGAACAAAACTACTGCTCCAGTGAAGGAAAATGGAACACAAACAACGGTTTTCGTCGATAACAACAACAACGGAGTCTGTGATAATTATGAGAATGGAACAAACAAGGGCCAGGGTTTTGGGAAAGGCAATTGTATTGGAAAAGGACAAAGAAATGGAAAACAGAACGGCTTCCGAAATGGACAGTGTCGCGCAAATAACAAAGCAAATATGCGGGGAAAGGGCGTTGGCAGAGGACGGAATTTTGTAGATGCCGATAAAAATGGTGTGTGCGATTTTTACGAAAACAGGAACAAAAAATAAAAATCCAGGCCTGTTTTTAATATTCCTGTAACGAAATATTTTTCTGAAACAGGATGTGGTTAGCTTGAATACAAAGCAGCGGGCGTAAGCAAAACCATGGTTTTGCTTACGCCCGCTGCTTTGTAATTTTAATTCATTATCAACCTTTTTGTCCTGATTTTATCATTTGATTTAACCGCGATCACATATACTCCGATGTTCTCAAGGCTAAAATCTGATTTTACACTATTGCATGCAAATTGCATAACAACTTGTCCCAAAAGGTTTGTGACCGTTATTTGCTTTTCTGAATTGTCATCGAACTCAATTGTGAAATTTCCATGCCCCGGATTCGGAAAAATCGTAAATGTTGGTAACTGAGATGTTTCCTTTTCAATACCGGTAACAATTCCATTCAGATCATACTGTCTGAAAAATCGCCAAATCTCAACACTGGCGCTGATATCCATATTGGTGACATCGATAATATATGCCGAGCCTGGCCAGGTGTGTGCGCCACCTACTATTTTGAATAACTCAACCCTGCTGCCCGAATCACCGCCTTCATACACATGATGTTCGGCTGTGCAGCCATCCGTTGGATCGATATCGGGCATCGGTGTTATTGTTGGAATTAATGAACAATGATTGTATTGAACCCAAAAAGCCAACAATGTATCAATGGGAACCATTAATGTATTTCCTTCAAAAGGCACAGTGCCATCAGCTGTACCGTGTATTTCCAATACTGGCATGGGATGCAGCGGGTTACACGAATTAAAGTGCGAATAAACCATACTCCCGGCTACCGATGCGATAGCGGCTATCCGGTCACTGAGTCCGCTGGCTAATTCATAGCTCATAAATCCGCCGTTGCTCATGCCGGTTGAATAGATTCTGTTTTGATCGATATTGTAATCAGCACCAAGCGTATCAATCAATGCCGAGAGAAAACCAATATCATCAACTGTTGAACTCCCGAATGTATTCCAGAAACGATTATTCAGATTGTCGAATGTGCCATTGGGATGCACAATGATGAAACCGGCAGTATCGGCGATTGGTCGAAAATCGCCATAAAGTTCCTGTTCGATATTGCTTGAACCATATCCATGTAAATTGAAAAGTAATGGGACCGATATGGCGGGGTCATACATGGCAGGAATATAAGCACGATAGTTTCGCAGTATGCCATCATGCATGAAACTTCCCGAGATAGTGGTTTGTGCAGTTGCTTGTAAAGCCATACACCATCCGATAATCACAAAAAATCCTATTTTTATTTTCATATCATTTATCATTAAAACGGGAACAAAACGAGGGATCAAAGATACAACAGCTTAGCGAGAGCTATCGGATATAATCTTTTATCAGCTTCAATGAAGGGATGAAAACCATTAAAAGTCCGGCGAAAATTCCTATTCCGCTCAGAGCAACTATGGTGAGATATGGTTTTATTTGCAGCATAATATCCTGAAAAATAAGTTTATCCTGAACCACGAGATAGCCTTTTATGTAACCGGCTATGACTAATGCCAGCCAGAAAAACAATAAGATGATATTCATAATCCAGAAACCGATGGAGATGATTTTGCTTTGAAAAGGGTTAAATTGTTTTCGTGTAATATCCGGTATCAGAAACAAACAGGAAGCGATTAAAATCATGGTATTGATACCAATGGTGCTACCCATGGCATGGGCAACCGTGAGATGTGTGCCATGCGTGAAAATATTGATCGCCGGAATGGACAACATGATAGCTAAAACTAAATTCAGGAATATCCAAACATCAGAGGCGACAATAAACCTGATTGTCAGAATGTGAAAATCCTGTAATGCTTTCGAGAGACTCGCTTTCCAGTTCCAGATTATTTTCCCAAGTATGATGAGTTCGGTCATGCTTATTCCATAAGCTATATATCGGATCCACAATGCATTAGGAACGATGTAGATATGATGGGCCCAGTTGAAAATGAGATTCGTTAATCCCAAAAAATACATGATAAACGCAATTCTTGATTTCGCTATACTGTCATCGTTTTTGATGCGGTCCATCAAAAAAATCGCGGTTCCATAGATGAGCATATTCCATGAGCCAACCAGCGAGCCATTTGATTTCCATTGCACGGTGATATCACGCACCAGATTATCGCGGAAATATGGGAATACCCATAAATTCGATTCAATATAGGTGAAAAGGAAAAAGAAAATACCTGTTCCCCACATCCAGATATAAACCGGCCAGGGTTCGGTTCTGGTAAATACAGTTTTAAAAAAATTAAACCCAAACAGCATCCAGGAAATGATGATCGGGATGGCCAGCGCCGGAGGAAATTCCCAATATTCCCTTCCTCCAAATTGCCCTGACAGGTATGAAATGATTACAATAACACCCGTCAATATGAAAATCCAGAGATGGATTCGCGGTAGCTTATCCGAGTATAATGTTACATTGCAGCAAGTTGGCAGATAATAATATATTCCACCTATTGCACTTAAAAAAATCCATGAAATAACCATTGAAACATGTAGAGGCCTTGTTTTAATGAATGGTATGAAATCGAAAAAGCCGGGTGTGATAAACTGAAAAGCGCCGATTAACCCGAAAATCACCCCACCAATCAGCGCAATAATTGCAAACAGGATAAAATAAATGCTAATCTCCTTTTTCATCTTTTCCTTTCCAGTTAACGGTTCCATCATAGTTTATTTCGAATTTTTTAACGGGAGAAACACCGGTCTTATCAGCATACGTTAGAAAAGCAACAATCTCATCCTTTTCGGTTTCGGTAAGATGAAAATTAGGCATACGGACTGTGCCGTTCTGAAGAAATGCTTTTATATATACCGGACCTTTCCCCGGAGCCGAAATCACGTTGGTGAGATCAGGTCCCATATAACCTCCCAAACCATAAATCTGATGACAGGCGATGCAGTTTTTCTTCTGAAACAACAGCTTCCCTTTTCTTGATTGTGCGGTGTTATAATTTTTCCCTTTATCAACCGAGGTTCCGGTTGTGTAGATAACAATCGAGTAAATAAAAAAGGAAGTAATCAATATTGCAGATATGAATCGTTTTGTATTCAATCTCATAAGCAGTCAACTAATTTGGGAAAATGAAGTGCAAATATAAAAATTCTTATGAAACACATTGTTTTCATCACCATCCGGACGGATTCAATGGCTTTAATCTGTTGGGCAGTGTTAAAAAGTGGCTTATACAAACAGAACAAGTGAAGATTTTTGTCACGAAATTCGTTTTCCGATGTCCCGGAAGAATTCCAAATGTTGATTCTGGATTTATTTATCGATGAGGAATTTTCGGCTTATTTGTCGGTCAGAATGATGCAACACTATGAAATACAATCCGTTTGGTAAATTGGAAACATCGATTCCTGTGTTGCTGTTATTAAAATCAGGAACTGATTTTTCGATTTGTCCGAACTGGTTATAAATCGTTAAATGAAAATTTTTCAGATCGGATGGTAGTTCAATTTTTAATTTAGTTTGTGCCGGATTCGGAAAGATGGAAATTTGGTCACTGTTATTAATCGATGTTACACCTGCTTCACAATTGATGGGCAATGTATTGTAGCCTCTTTGTTTTGCCTGACATTTGAGTTCAATAAATGCTTGTTTATCTGATCCATTTCCATCCCAGTTTCTTAATCCGATGGAACCAAGAAATCCGATAAATGCGGTATCTGAAATGCCATAATAGTCACTCCAATAGTTTACAGCTTCCGCACTCCAGTCGTGAAGCCATGTAAAATCAATCATCTTTATATTTTCGTGATAGGTATCCCAACTTTGAAAAACCTGCTCGATAAATTTTGCCTGCTTGTCTTCCGAACTATTACACAATGAAGACGATGGGTAGCCCAATTGATAAAAAAAGATCGGTTTGGCCGGATATAAATCCACAACAACCGAGAAATCAGAAGCTGCCACAGTGGGTGATTTCACTGTAAAGTCATTGTTTATCGGATAATAGGATACACCTATATAATCAGAATTTGAATTTAATGCCTGGAGATAAGTTGCTGCGCTCCCGGTAAGCCCCGTGAACATTGCTTCACAGGCAACTTTAAGCCCTGGCCGCAGCGATTTTGCATACGCAGCAACCTCACGGTAAAACGTAATGTATTGTGTCCATTTCGCCTGATCTGTTCCAAGATACGCGTCAATTTCGGAACCTATAACAAGGGAGGAAAGCTGAAGATCGGGGATATGGTTAAAAACGCTGTCGAGTAATATTTTAAACCGGTCGATGACAACAATGTCATCAAAAGTGCGATTAACAAGATCTGTTGGTAGTTCGAGTATGTTGGTTTCAATCGGATCGATATTCAGGTCAACCTGCACATTAAAATAAGGATAGTAAGCGTTTGCAATATCGAGATTTGTAAACGTGAACACGCCCGGAGTTGTTTCGAGACCCGATTTCCATAAAAAATGAAGACCGATCTGTCGTGTGCCAAAATTATAACAACTGATGAGGGCTGAATCGTAGGTGTACGTTGAATTTTGTGGTAAGGTTATATCCACCCCGATGATATTATTCGTTGGGTTGATTTGTGCCCTGATCGTTGAGAAATAAAATAATCCGGCGAAAACAAGAAGGATAGACAATGGTTTCATGCGCATTGCTTATGATTTTTGGTTTCAGTTTCAAAAAAGTTTTTATTGGTTTTTTAGTTTATTGGTTTAGCGGACTTTAGCCTGAGTAAATTCATGTTGATGCAAATTTACCCCAAATTAATTGTCAGAATGTTCATAAAAGCCGGATTATCTTATTTTTTTGAAATTCCCGTTTTAAATTTTTGTAACTATTCAGCCCTTAATTAATTACAAAATTATAAATGCCACAGATTCACAGATTTATCATAATTTTCATTCCGGCAAGTCGGAATGAAAAATTACAAATCAATGAAATAAATGCTTTTCATATATAAATGCGTTAGCTAATAATCTGTGAATCTGTGGCTTGAATTGGGTAAAAAAATTACAAATCTTTTGATGCAATGCCTGATTCAGTTGTTTGAAAGCGCTTTTATTGCATCTGCTGT
>JABFQW010000134.1 GCA_013141455.1 Bacteroidales bacterium | reverse complement strand
GTTTACATTTAGAATCAAGCACTTAACTGAGCACCTCAAAATCAACAAAAAAGACCTTGCAACAATGCGTTCATTGGTTCGTTTGGTTGGTAAAAGAAGAAAACTCCTTGACTATCTGAAGGAAAAAGACATTGAAAAATACCGCGAACTCATCAAGAAACTCGGTATTAGAAAATAATTGAACCTATTAAAAGGGCTTAAAAAGGCAATTTAATTCATTGCCTTTTTTTGCATTTATTCAGGTGCTGTTTTTATCACTTTCATTTATAATTAATTATGACTCCTCAAGGAATTATTCAGACAATTAATCTTGCTGATGGCAGAACTATTACCATTGAAACGGGTAAACTTGCCAAGCAGGCTGATGGTGCTGTTGTTGTAAAAATGGGTAAGACCATGTTATTGGCAACCGTGGTCTCGGCAAAGGAAGCCCGTGAAGATGTTGATTTCATGCCGCTTTCGGTTGAATATAAAGAGAAATACGCTGCTACCGGTAAATTTCCCGGTGGTTTTTTTAAACGCGAAGCCAGGGCTTCAGATTATGAGGTTTTGATTGCCCGTTTGGTTGATCGCGCCCTTCGTCCGCTTTTTCCGGACGATTATCACGCTGAAACACAAGTAAATATCAATTTGATATCTGGTGAAAATGATGTTGCTCCTGATGTATTGGCTGCATTGGCCGCCTCAGCAGCATTGGCTGTTTCCGACATCCCTTTTAACGGACCAATATCCGAAGCCAGAATTGCTTATATTAATGGTGAGTTTGTTGTAAACCCCACTATCTCTGCCGGTAAAGAAGCAACACTCGACCTGATGGTTGCTGCCAGCATCGATAATATCATGATGGTTGAAGGTGAATCGAAAGAAGTTTCGGAAGCACTTATGCTTGAAGCTTTGAAAATTGCACATGATGTGATCAAACTTCAATGCCAGGCACAACTTGATCTGGCAGCGAAAGTTCAAACAGCGTTGACAAAACGCACCTATTGTCATGAAACAAATGACGAAGAATTACGTGAAGCCGTCATGCAATCGACTTACAAAGCCTGTTACGATTTATCATTAACCGGTAACGCAAACAAACACGAACGCACAGATGGATTCAAGGCAATCCGCGATCAATATATCGAATCGATTCCCGAAGAAGAACGCGCATCGAAAACCGGTTTAGTAAAAAGATATTTTCATGCTGTTGAAAAAAAGGCTGTCCGTGATGCAATCTTAAACGAACGTATCCGCCTCGACGGTCGTAAACTCGATCAAATCAGACCTATCTGGAGTGAAGTTGATTATCTTCCATCGGCACACGGTTCAGCAATATTCACCCGTGGAGAAACGCAGGCATTGGTTACTGTTACGTTGGGTTCAAAGCTGAACCAGCAAACCATTGATGGCGCTGTATTTGAAGGCACTTCAAGTTTCTATCTGCATTATAATTTCCCAAGTTTCTCGACCGGTGAAGTGAAACCCAACCGAGGTGTAAGCCGTCGCGAAGTAGGACATGGTAATCTGGCTGAGCGGGCTTTAAAATCAATGATTCCTTCAGGTGAAGAAAATCCATACACAATCCGTATTGTTTCTGATATTCTTGAATCGAACGGTTCATCGTCCATGGCAAGCGTTTGCGGTGGAACCCTCGCCTTGTTGGATGCGGGTGTTAAAATGAGAAAACCTGTCGCAGGTATCGCCATGGGATTAATCTCGGAAAACAAATGCAGCAAATTCGCAGTACTTTCTGATATTCTGGGCGATGAAGATCATCTTGGTGACATGGATTTCAAAGTTACAGGAACCAAAGACGGTATCACAGCCTGTCAGATGGACATCAAGGTTGATGGTTTAACCTACGAAGTATTGGAACAGGCGCTTGAGCAGGCCCGTTTGGGAAGGTTGCATATTCTTGGCGAAATGGCAAAGACAATGCAGACACCACGTGCCGATTACAAAGAGAATGTCCCACGTATCGAAAAGATGATTATCGATAAAGAATTCATTGGTGCAGTAATCGGACCTGGTGGTAAAATCATTCAGGAAATGCAACGCGAAACCAATACGGTCATTGTCATTGAAGAACAAGGCAATTTTGGTATCATTGATATCGTTTCTCCCAATAAAGAATCCATTGAGCTGGCCAAAATGCGTATCAGAGCGATTGTTGCTGTACCCGAAATTGGAGAAGTTTATCTTGGAACAGTGAAATCAATCATGCCCTTTGGCGCGTTTGTTGAGATCCTGCCCGGAAAAGATGCCTTATTGCATATCTCAGAAATTGAATGGCGTCGTCTCGATACTGTCGAAGGTGTGTTAAAAGCAGGTGATAAGATTAAAGTGAAACTTATTGGTGTTGATCCCAAAACAAATAAGATGAAATTATCGCGCAAGGTGCTGTTACCCAAACCAGAAGAGGGTGGAGAGCGCAATAACTAACATTGATTTTCATCAACTAAAAAAACTAAATAATCATTCATGAGGCAGCTTAAAATTACAAAGCAGGTAACGAATCGTGAGACGGCTTCGTTGGATAAGTACTTGCAGGAGATAGGTAAAGTTGAGCTCATCACGGCAGAGGAAGAAGTTGCGTTAGCACAACGAATCAAACAAGGCGACAGGGCAGCGCTTGAGAAACTTACAAAAGCAAACCTCCGTTTTGTTGTTTCGGTTTCGAAACAATACCAGAACCAGGGTTTGAGCCTGCCTGATTTAATCAACGAAGGAAACCTCGGGTTAATAAAGGCTGCACAACGATTCGATGAGACACGTGGTTTTAAATTTATTTCTTATGCTGTTTGGTGGATCCGTCAGTCAATTTTACAGGCATTGGCCGAACAATCTCGTATTGTTCGTTTGCCACTGAATAAGATTGGTTCTATCAACAAAATCAACAAGGCATACGCCCGGCTTGAACAGATATTTGAGCGTGAACCCAATGCAGAAGAAATAGCTGAAGTGCTTGAGGTTACGGAGACCGAAGTGAAAGAATCGATGAAAAACGCCGGCCGTCATGTTTCGATGGATGCGCCACTCATTCAGGACGAAGAGAATAATATGTACGATGTACTCAGGAGTGAAGAAGCGATCACACCGGAGACAGAGTTACTCTACGAATCACTTCGCAAGGAAATCGACCGAGCAATATCTACCCTGACGCAGCGCGAAATGGATGTTGTGAAACTTTATTTTGGATTAAACGGAAGCCATCCGATGACGCTTGAAGAAATTGGCGAAAAATTTGATCTGACGCGTGAAAGAGTGAGGCAGATTAAAGAAAAAGCCATTCGGAGACTGAAGCACAACAGTAGAAGCAAAATATTAAAAGGTTATCTCGGATAACAGAAAAAAGCGTCTTAACAGACGCTTTTTTTTTATTTTTGCTAAAAACAAGTATATGAGCACACGCATAGCACCTTCGCTTCTTTCAGCAGATTTTCTGAACCTCACCGATGAAATTGAAATGCTTAATCAGAGTGAGGCCGACTGGATTCACCTCGATATCATGGACGGTGTGTTTGTTCCAAATATTTCGTTTGGCTTTCCTGTGGTAAGCGCCATCAATAGGATTGCAACCAAACCCTTGGATGTTCACCTGATGATTATCAATCCTGACCGGTATATTCAGGAATTTAAGGATGCCGGAGCAGCCATTCTATCGGTGCATATTGAGGCCTGTCAACACTTGCACCGTAGTCTTGAAAGCATAAGAAAAGCAGGCATGAAAGCAGGGATCGTACTCAATCCGCATACTGTCGTTGATTCGTTGAATGATAGTATAAATGAAGCAGATATGGTGTTGATCATGTCGGTGAATCCAGGTTTCGGAGGCCAGAAATTCATCGAAAATACGTTAAACAAAATTGCCAGGCTGAAAGAAATGATTCTCAAAAAAAACTTATCAACATTAATTGAGGTAGATGGCGGGATTGATATTTCAAATGCGAAACGTGTAATCGCTGCCGGCGCTGATATTCTGGTGGCAGGCAATGCCATTTTCAAGGCTGATAATCCGTCAGAGATGATTAAATTGTTGAAATCTTAATTATTACTCATATAAAACAATTTGTAAATTTGAACAATAGTACCTGAGATAGAAATCAACTTTTACAATAAAATGACCTTCGAAACATCCGTTGTAGCCAGGCCCGGTACCATAGAAGAAGTCCCGATGAGCTTAAAAGGAAAAAACATCATGATTGTTGAGGATGTTATATCAAATTTTCAACTATTGGTTGCTTACCTGTCGCCCTTGGGTGCAAACATTATCCATGAAGCTTTTGGTTTACCTGCAATCGAAACCTTAAAAAGGAGAAACGATATTAATCTCATCCTGATGGATCTGCTATTACCCGATATTCACGGGCTTGAAGTCGCAAAAAAGATCCGTGAGTTTGATAATGAAGTACCCATCATTGCCCAGACAGCTTTTGCCATGTATAATGACAAAAAAAACTGTATTGATGCGGGTTGCGATGATTATATTGCCAAACCGATCCGGCGTAATGATTTTTTGGAAATCATTACAAAGTACTGTTGATACCTTTTAATTGGCAATTTTCCAGAATATTACTTTTACGATAATCGAAAAAACCTGAAATAATTCAGGTTTTTTTTTGATGTTTCTCGTGCTTCACTTCGCTATATTATTTATCTGATTATATTTGTCTGTAATATTAATCCCGACTATGAACGAAGTACTCAAAACATTGGAACCATCAGGCGTTTGGAACTAT
>JABFQW010000153.1 GCA_013141455.1 Bacteroidales bacterium | reverse complement strand
TAATTCAGAATTTGCACAGTTTTTAAACTGATTAAGTTGGAGCTTTTGTAAATACATCGAATATTTAAAAGAAATAATTCAAAATGGCATTATTTCGAAAACTCAGCAAGATTAACATTGATCGTCAGGTAGTTGGGCGATCCAACAACATGATACGTCGCACGGGCATAGTTAATATTGAATTTCGAAATCCTTACACCAAAACCCCAGCTAAAACCAACCATACCTGCTTTATCGGGTATTTGCAATTCCTGTCTGCGTTTGTAATTATAAGCGCCACGCAAAATCAGGTTTTTCCCGATATATAATTCTGTACCCACAATTAAATGACGCATCAGTTTATCACCAAATTTTTCTATTCCATTTTTCGAATTGTGAAGTCCAGTAATCGGATCAATATCATTGTTCAAATTATTCGCATCAACATAGGTCAAATCCCATTTCTGAATGTGGTCGTATAAAAACATAACACGTACCGGCACATGTTCCAGGCGTTTTGATACCCCAAACTGCATGGTAAATGGCATCAGGTTGTTATTTGATGGCAGGAAAGATTTTAACTCACTCCCGATATTTCGTGCGGTTAACGACATTAGCCATCCCGATTTTGTAATGTATGTTCCGGCAACGTCAACAGCCATGCCAAATGAAGAATAAGATTCGTATTGCGAACCCACAATTTTAGCGTTGGCACCAATACTGAAATTTGAATCGAGTTGACGCCCCCATCCTACTATCAACGTATAATCAGATAGTCCAAACTCGCCTTCTACTTGACCGGCTTCGTTTGTTAGTACCGCTTTCCCATAATTATTATACTGGATTCCGCCGGTAAAATTCCCAAACTTTTCGAAACTTCGACCGTATTGCATCGATGCAAAATTACCTTCAGCAAAATAATCGACATACGACAAACTCATCGTATGGTGCATGGCCGGACTAATTAATGAAGGGTTAAATAGCGTAAGTTGCAAGTCGTTATCACTAATTGGCACCATGGAACCACCTAAGGCTGCAACACGGGCTGAGACTGTCGAATTAAGAAAATCATAAGTTCCTCTTCCACCAATCTGAGCATAAATGCCATTAATAAAAACAGAATTTGACAGAATTATAAGTATAATGTATATTCTTTTCACACAATTTTATTTAAGACTTTACTACTGACGATGACGTACAAACGTATAAAAAAAAATAATAGTATGATTATTCAAACAAAACTTGCATACATAAATAAATATGTCGTATGTTTGCGTCATAAAACATATATCATGATAAAAAAAGAAAAATTCTCAGGGCAAGATCAGGAATTGGCAGGTATTGCAAAGGTATTATCACATCCTGCACGCATCGCGATCTTGCGGTTCCTGGCATCGACAAATACTTGTATCTCCGGCGATATTTCAAATATAATTCCACTTAGTCGCACAACCGTTTCACAACATCTGCAGGCGCTAAAAAACATCGGACTGATAAAGGGTGAAATTGATGGTGTGAAAGTAAATTACTGCATTAATAATGAACGTATTATCGAAATACAGGAAACACTTAATATATTTTTTAATTGCACAGTAAATCAAGCAAATAACTGCTGTAAACCATGAAAATTCTCATCATTTGTACAGGAAATTCGTGCAGAAGCCCAATAGCACAAGGCTTTTTGAAATCCTTTGATCAGGATTTGGAAATAGCATCGGCTGGTACCAAACCCGAATTAAAGGTAAATCCCTTTGCAATACAGGTTATGAAAGAATCATTCATCGACATCAGTAATCATGTGCCAACTGCCGTTGAAACATACCTGAATAATGATTTCGATTTCGTTGTAACAGTATGTGAGAATAGCAATTCTGTCTGTCCAACATTCAATGGAAAGATAAAAAATCGTCTCCATATCGGATTTGACGATCCGGCTGATGCAACCGGCACTGATCAGGAGAAATTAAAGGTGTATCGCCAAACGCGTGACAATATTAAAAATGAAATCTTCAAGTTTTACAAACAATATTTAAATAAATAATTATGAAAGATCAGGATGAATTAAAAGAAATCGTACGGGAAAAATATTCCATTATTGCCAATCAATCCAAATTGCAGAATGAATCGTCCTGCTGCGGAGCAACAACAGGATGCTGTGGTGTTGATTACACCATATTCAGTGAGAATTACAAGCAACTTGCAGGATATCAGAAAGATGCTGACTTGGGTTTAGGCTGTGGATTACCCACTGAATTTGCTCATATAAAAGAAGGTGACACAGTGATTGACCTGGGCTCTGGCGCCGGTAACGACTGTTTTGTAGCAAGGTCAATTGTTGGAGAAAAAGGTGAGGTGATTGGAATCGACTTTACCCCTGCCATGATTGAAAAAGCACGCTTCAACGTAAATAAACTTGGTTTTACCAATGTTAGTTTTCGTTTGGGCGATATTGAAAACATGCCGGTAACTGCCAATAAAGCAGATGTTATTATCAGCAACTGTGTACTTAATCTGGTACCTGACAAAAAAAAGGCATTCTCCGAAATATTTCGGGTATTGAAGCCGGGTGGTCATATTTCAGTATCCGATGTGGTAATCAAAGGTAGTTTGCCAATCGAAATTCAGCAGGCCGCTGAGATGTATGCCGGCTGTGTTTCAGGAGCAATCCAAAAAGATGATTACCTGAAATTAATGAAAGAGGCTTGTTTGACCAACATCAATATTGTGAAAGAAAAAGAAGTTACCGTTCCTGATGAGATTCTTTTACAATATATGTCGGCAAAAACATTACAGGAATTTAAGGCGGCAGGAACGGGCATATACAGCATTACGGTTTATGCCGAAAAATCAACCAAACCTTGTGAATGCACTTCCCGCTGATATGTTTTTTACAACAACAAGTGAATCATTAACTTGAATTGTGAGAAAAACAGGTTACTAAAGGCCACTTTCGGGAACGGATGTGGCTTTTTCATACCCTTGTTTCGGTCAAAACCAACAAACAAGTGTATCTGGCACGCGTTTGCTAATAATTTTGGAGGCAGTCATTTTGCATTAATCATTACCTTTGCAACAAAAAATCATCACTTCAAGCTGAAATTCAAACATTTACAACTATATTTTTATGGAGCTTATCAGATATCTCATTGATTTTGTATTACACATTGACAAACATCTTCTTGAAATTGTTACCAACTATCAGTTTTGGACTTACCTGATTTTATTTGTTATTATATTTTGTGAAACAGGCTTGGTTGTTACTCCTTTTTTACCAGGTGATTCTTTACTTTTTGCTGCCGGTGCCATCGCAGCGATGGAAGGAAACCCAATTAATATCGCGATGCTCATGATAAGCCTGAGTATCGCTGCCATTTTGGGCGACAATGTAAATTATTATATCGGACGATTTCTGGGTCACAAAGTGTATGACCGTGATTATAAGCTGATTAAAAAGGAACATTTGCTGAAAACCCATGCTTTTTATGAAAAACATGGTGGTAAAACTATCATTATAGCGCGTTTTATGCCAATCATCCGGACCTTCGCCCCTTTTGTTGCCGGGGTTGGTGAGATGTCGTTTAAGCGGTTCATAAGTTTCAATATTATCGGTGGCATCCTATGGGTGATTTCGTTTAGTGCAGCAGGTTTCTTATTCGGAAACATACCTGCTGTAAAACGCAATTTCACATTAGTTGTTTTTACTATCATATTAATCTCCTTGTTACCAATGATTTATGCTCTTATCAGTGCGAAAGTCTCAAAACAAAAAAACAATAAAATTTAGCCTTGTTGATCTATTTGAATCAACAACCGGCCTGATGAATCTTTCCAAAATCTAAGGAAGATACTACTGAAAAGAAAATCCCATTTTGGCAATTTTAAATAAGAAGCATACTTTTAAAATCAATGAAAACTTTTTGGTAATATATTGATTTCCAATTGATAAAATTAGTTTCTTCAAATCACACTCAAAATAAGGTACATATTTTACTTTCATTAGGTATTCCTTTTTCATTTTGGGAAATATTTGTCCAGAATTGGGATATTTTAAATAATATTTATTTTACCAAATATAATTATTCCAAATAATAGCAAGGTATCCAGCGTTGGCGGCCAATGCTGGTATAAATATTGTGCTTTTCCTTAACCTTAAAGGGTGTGGTATGTTAAGAATATATTATTTTATTTTGTTAACTACAACCATAACCTGATAAAGGAGTATTTTTGGAAATTAAACAACTTAAATTTCGTTATGTGAAAAACTTTACCAATTTGTTCAAAATTACCTCATTATTTATTTTTTTAGCAGTTTTCGTTAGCCTGAAATCACAATCAGTTTCCTCAATGGTTATTGATAATCCAATTGGTAATATTCAGAAATTCAATCATGTAGATCATTCAGTTACACTTCCTGACAATTTCAATATCAAATTTGATATCAAGAGATTGAAAAATCTTCAACCCGAGCAGGAAGCCCGGGATAACACCTATTATTATCCCGATACAGTTGTTGTTTATTCCGTTTCTGATAATCCCATAAGATATACGTATTATTATAGCGAAGAAGGATATCGTCAGATGACCATTTTAAAGAAACTCACCAATGAAGTATGGGTGAATCATTCATTTGAGATGTTTACGTATGACTCCGTTGGCAATCCATTAGTTGTCGAAATGAAACTCTGGCAGAATAATTCATGGGTTAATTCGAACAAAGTTATTAATACTTATACAACAAATCACAATGTATTAACCTCAACCAGTGTAAATTGGGACGGAACCGTTTGGGTTAATTCAGAGAAAAGTACTTTTACGTATAACGAATCAGGTAAAGCAGTTGCTTTTTTGAAAGAAAATTGGATTGATACTACCTGGATCAATGAATTATACGATTTATATACTTATGACGATTTTGGAAACCTGATTTCGGGTATCCGCCAAATCTGGGAATCAGATACCTGGTCAAACGATCAACAGTATTCCTACACATACGATGCTAATAATAATATGTTGACTGGGATTATCCAAAGCTGGGAAGCCGATACCTGGGTGAATGCTTACGGTGAAACATATTCATATAATGCATCGAATTTACCAGTTGAATATACGGTACAACTTTGGGTTGATAATAGCTGGCTGAACTACAGCAAATACGGATACACCTATAATGAATTTAATTTTGTAGTTTCTGCCATTGGCCAGTTATGGATTGATAATCTGTGGGTTAACAACGAAAGGGCTCAATTCACGCAAAATTTCTATGGTGGTGTGCAATCAGCTTTGGTTGAACATTGGCAAATTGATAACTGGATGAATTATTCGTTATCAACGTATTCACATGATGATTTTGGAAACACACTTAGTGCAACCCAATATTTTTGGGATGGTGAGACCTGGGTAATCAATCAGGATAGTCTGTTAGAGATTTCCTATTATTATAATCTGTATAGTGAATATTTTACAGGATATCTTGCCGAAGCAAGTTATGTTTCTATTATTACTGATATTTCCGGTTTGGAAAAGCTTTCATTTTTGAATTTTTCTTCCTTTCCTAATCCAACAAGCGGTCGGATGACGCTTCGGATTAACGGTGTCGATAATACAAAAGCCGAAATATATCTTTATGATCTGACTGGAAACAAAGTACTTGACTTATATAACGGTTTGCTGACAAAAGGAGAGAATACTATCAGTGTTGATGTATCTTCTTTGCCCGCCGGATTGTATATTGTAAAATTATCAACAGGAACTATTCATAAATATTTAAAAATAATCATTCTAAATAACTAAATAATTAATACTTTTACCTTTTAATCGAAACAATTAAAAAACCAAATACAATGAAAATGATTTTACATTTACGAAATCTCGCATTGATGGCCATCATGATGATTGCTGTGAGTTTCAATGCAATCGGAGTTAATGTTGTGCTCACAAGTCCAAATGGAGGTGAAATTTGGGCTGCCGGATCAACAAATTCAGTTACATGGACAGACGGTACGGGTACAGTTACAATTGACTTATATGATGCAAGTGGCACGAATATTTATGGGAACATTGCTTCCGGAGTAACCAGTCCTTACTCATGGATTATCAGTGGTGCAATCCCTTTGGGAATTGATTACAGAATTAAAATAACCGATGATGGGGACGCTTCAACTGATTTCAGTGATGCGGATTTTAGAATTACCGATCCGGTTATTGTAACTGACCCTGATGGTGGTGAGATTTGGGCTACCGGATCTACCAAACCTATCACCTGGACAGATGGCACAGGAACTGCTACAATTGACCTGTATGATATAAGTGGCACAAATTTTTATGGAAATATTGCTACTGGTGTAACAAGTCCGTATTCATGGATTATTAGCGGTACAATCCCCACTGGTTTGGATTACAGAATAAAAATCACAGATGATGGTGATCTTTCCGAAGATTTTAGTAATGCTGATTTCCAGATTACCGATCCGGTTATTCTGACTGATCCTAATGGTGGTGAAATTTGGGCTGCCGGTTCTACAAAACCTATAACCTGGACAGATGGTACAGGAACTGCTACAATTGAATTATATTCAGCAAGTGGAGTTACTTTATATGGAACCATTGCTTCTGGTGTCACAAGTCCTTATAATTGGACAATCAGTGGTGCAATTCCATTGGGAATTGATTACAGAATTAAAATAACTGATGACGGGGATGCATCAACAGATTTCAGCGATGCAGATTTCAGAATTACTGATCCTGTTATTCTGACTGATCCTAATGGTGGTGAAATTTGGGCTGCCGGTTCTACGAAAGCTATTACCTGGACAGATGGTACAGGCACTGCTACAATTGATTTGTATGATATAAGTGGTACTAATTTTTATGGGAACATTGCTTCTGGTGTAACAAGCCCTTACTCCTGGATAATTAGTGGTGCTATCCCATTGGGAATTGATTACAGAATTAAAATAACCGATGACGGGGATGCATCTACAGATTTTAGCGATGCAGATTTCAGAATCACTGATCCTGTTATTGTGACTGACCCTGATGGAGGTGAGATTTGGGTTACCGGATCAACAAAACCTATTACCTGGACAGATGGTACAGGTACTGCTACAATTGACTTGTATGATGCTAGTGGTACAAATTTATATGGAAACATTGCTTCTGGTGTAACAAGTCCGTATTCATGGATTATCAGCGGTGCAATCCCTACCGGATTGAATTACAGAATTAAAATAACCGATGACGGTGATCTTTCCGAAGATTTTAGTAATGCTGATTTCAGAATTACGCATCCGGTTGTTGTAACTTCTCCCAATGGAGGTGAAAGTTGGGCGACCGCATCTTCCCATAATATTACCTGGACAGATGGTACAGGCACTGCCACAATTGAATTATATTCAGCAAGTGGAGTTACTTTATATGGAACTATCGCTTCTGGTGTCACATCTCCTTATAATTGGACAATCAGTGGTGCAATACCGATTGGTACTCAATATAGGATAAAAATAATTGATGATAATGACGCCTCAGTTGATATGAGCAACAGTGATTTTGCTATCACACAATTTACTCATGTTTCGATTCCAAATACTCCTGGTATTAGCTGGAATCTTGGAACTTCGCATAATATAACCTGGACAGATAATGTACCTGGCCCAGTTAAAATTGACCTCTATTATGCTGGTGTATTTCATTCGGAATTGTCTGCAAGTGTACCTGATGGAACGAATAGTTTTTTATGGGCAATACCTACAAACCACCTAATGGGAAATCATTTTAGCGTAAGAGTAAGCAGTGTTCTCGATTATACAACTGTTCTGGATTATAGTGATTTTCAGTTCAGAATAGATGCTGCTACTAATACTTATGATATAGAACTTATTCAACCTAACGTTTCAGGTATTATTTGGACATCCGGTCAGGATTATTTAATTTCCTGGACTGACAATATAAATTCACCTGTTAAAATTGACCTGATCAACTATACCCTTAATGATTCAACCCCAATTGCTGCATCTGTGGTTGGTTCGACTTATTCATGGCATATTCCTGATGGTACTCCGAATGGAACTCAATATAAAATTTTAATAACAAGCACGACTGCAAATGGTGTTCAAGGCTTAAGTACTGAGTATTTCCAAATTTCAGATGTCCCTGCCCCTGGAGTTATTGTTATCGAACAGCCCACCGTTTCTGGCCTTACCTGGCTGAGAGGTTCATCTTACCTAATCTCCTGGACTGATAATGTACAAAATAATGTGGTGAATATTGTACTTTGCGATGCTGGCGGTAGTGAATTGGCCACGCTTGCTACCGGTGTTTCGGGATCTACCTGGGTTTGGACTATTCCTGCATTAACCTATCCTGTTGGAAATTATAAAATAAAGGTGGTTTACAACAGTGCTTCCGGAATTAGTGTTTCTACCTTTGCTATTGCAGACTCACCAGCCGGTGCCTATATTGATATTCTTCAACCTGACGTATCCGGAATTACCTGGTTAAGGAATCAATCCTACTTAATTTCATGGGAGGACAATATCCCTGGTCCGGTGGATATATTTTATGAGAGAACTGCTGATCCTACCGAAGTACCAATTGCGTCAAATGTTGTTGGATCAACCTATGTTTGGACAATACCTTTAGCAATTGGTGAGTTTAACGACTATTTCATCACAATAAGGAGCGATGCTGATGCTACGAAAGTTGGTATAAGTGCTAATCCTTTTGCAATTTTGGATTATATACCAGGAAGCTTTATTGAAGTAGTTCAACCCAATGGTGGTGAAACCTGGACAAAAGGCAATAGTTATTATGTTTCATGGGATAACGATTTTGATGAAAATGTAAAAATCGAACTCGTTAATGATGCAACAGCAACTACTACAACCATTGATGCATCTGTACCCGGATCAACAACGGTTTGGACAATACCAAATACCGGCGTTTATCCGGCAGGCATACTTTATAGAATGAAAATCAGCAGTACCGAAAACCCTGGATTATTTGACTTGAGTGATGCATACTTCACCATTGTTGATCCAGCTGCCGCTGCACCTGTGGTTTACCCGAACCCTGCAGATTTATCAGTAACGGTTAGTCTTGCTGACTTTTCGGAAGATAATTACAATATAACGCTCACTGACAGATTAAATATGCAATTTGTCGGAAGGACAATCAATTCGGCTGGAATGAAGGAATTCAATATTTCAACAGCTTTCCTCCCAAATGGTGTTTACTTCCTGACTATTGCTTCTGACAAATCTATCGTTACTAAAAAAGTAATTATTCAACACTAATAAATTTCTTCAACTCATATTTTTAAAAAGACCCCGATGGTGCCATCGGGGTCTTTTTATTTTTTAACCTACTCGTGAAAGTAAATCTCAACTATGATTCCCATTTTGAAACAAAGACTTAAATAATTAATCCCATATACATGCCAGGCGACAGACTGCAAAGCAGAAACGCAAAGTTCTGAATTGAAACAATTTAATTATAGGAATACAAATTTTATACTTTTTAACAATTCATTGATTTGGATTGGAACTACCATGCAGAATCATAAAACCTGCCTTCAATTGAAGTCAATTTTGAATTTATATTAGAATGGGAAAATAAATCCAAAATTGGGAATTTCTTCTGTTATTAAAATCTGTAACAACAATTATCTTTCCCTTATGGGCTCTTGGCTCCATGCTCTTCAAATCCCTATGGTATAATCTTTGTTTGACATTCCATGGTATTATTATCATCTCAATGAGTATGTAAACTTAACCCGAAATACCATGAAAAAAATTCTACATTTTCGCTACCTTGTATTATTGGCAATCATAATCTTTGCCATAAATATAAATGCAAGCGGACAAGCTGCTGTTACAGTTATCCAACCCAGCGTAGCTGGCATTCAATGGGTTGTTGGAACTACCCATTTAATCTCCTGGACTGATAATTTTACTTTCCCGGTTCGGATTGATCTGGTAGATTACACAATACCCGCGGCACCCATTACGACAAACATTACTCCTTCAGCGGAAGGATCTACCTATGGCTGGGCGATTCCATTGGCTACCCCAACAGGTTCGCACTATAAAATTAAAGTTTCCAGTGCAATCTGCGGTGATTGTTATATGGACGAAAGCAATAGTGAATTTTCGTTAGTTGCTTCTCTATCAGGAACGTATGTCCATGTTGAGCAACCAAATATCACCAATATTACATGGCTTAAGGGCTCAACATACCTGATTTCATGGATTGACGATATTCCCGGGAATGTGAACATTAAATTATTTAAAGGGGGTATCCCAAATATGGATATTGCGCTAAATGTAGTTGGATCGACTTATCTCTGGACAATACCAGATGATGGTTCCATACTCCCGGGTATAGATTATAGAATTAAAGTTTTCAGTATTGATGACGTTTCCGTACTTGATTTTAGTGATAATGATTTTACTATTGCAGCACCGGGATCGGGAACAATTATGGTAATACAGCCGAGTGTATCGGGTATAACCTGGATCAAAGGAAATTCATACCTGATATCCTGGAACGATGACATTACTGGTACCGTTGACGTCGATTTATATAGAGGTGGCTCATTTGATTCAAATATTGCAACAGAAGTATCCGGCTCTACTTTCGTTTGGTTAATACCCTCCGGCACGGCAGTCGCAAATAATTATACAGTAAGGATTTATAGCCATACCGATATAACTACTTATGATGAGAGTAATTCTAATTTCTCGATTCATGCAAATCCGACCGGAACAACGATATATGTTGTTCAACCCAATGTTACCGGAATTACGTGGCTCAAAGGATATTCCTATTTGATTTCATGGGTTGACAATGTCCCGGGAACAGTTAAGATTAGTTTATATAAAAGTGGCGTACTTCATTCTGTTATCGCCGAAAATGTCCCGGGTTCTACATATACATGGACTGTACCTAATGATGGTTCGATTGTTTCTGCATCTGATTATAAAATCAGGGTCTCCTGCATGGGTGACGGAACCATCGAAGATTATGGTGATAATGATTTTAGTATTGGTGCCACCGGATCGGGTTCCATAACTGTTTTGCAACCCAATGTTCCTGGAATCACCTGGGTCAGAGGTAATTCCTACCTGATTTCATGGATTGATAACGTTACAGGAACCATGGATATTGATTTATACAAAGCGGGAATCTTCGTTTCATCCATTGCTACCAATGTTGCCGGCTCAACCTATATTTGGCCAATTCCGATCGGAATCCCAACCGGGTCTGATTATCGCATCAAAATTTTCAGTCATACCGATGCCGGTTCATTAGATTTTGGCGACAATGACTTCTCTATACAAGCAACCCCTGATGGTGGGACAATCACTGTTGTTCAGCCTAATGGTGGTGAGACCTGGTATATTGGTAACAGCTATCTGATTTCCTGGAACGACAATTTCCCGGAAAACGTGGATATCGATTTATACACCGATGCGGGTGTTTTCAAACAAATAATATCCCATGATGTTGCAGGTTCAACCTACATTTGGAATACAACAGGTTTCCCATTGGTTGATGCAGGTGATTATAAAGTAAAAATTTCAAGCTCGGTAACTCCGACAGTGACGGATATGAGCGATAATCATTTTCACCTGTTGTGTTTGCCGCTTGTTGCAACTATCTATCCCAATCCGGTGAACAATATCCTCACCGTGAAATTTGATGAGGCACTATCCGATAATTTCACACTGACTGTATTTGATCGGTTCAATACGCAGGTCTTAAAAAGAACCGTCATGGCTGATGGTATGAATGAATTTCAGATTTCAACCGCTGAATTGCCAAATGGTGTTTATTTCCTGACACTTACATCAGGCAAATCAACCGAAACAAAAAAAATAATTGTCCAACACTAAACGATTTGATATAGAACAAGTTAAAAAGTCCCCGCTGCTGGCAGCGGGGACTTTTTTTATACCATTGGTTGGGCTAAAACCCTTTCTTTTCAACCTCATTTTCCCCGACTGAAGCCCGGGGCTAATAATGTTACTTGCCTCGTTGTGCCGCCGGGGCAGGCCACTTCGGGAACCTCAGTGGCCGCATTGTAGCGCATTCTTCCACTTCCAACTTCCATCTTCCCACTTCCACTTCCAACTACCAAACAATACTTACCACCGATTTTGGTGGGATGGAATAATTGAAATATCTATTTCCCTGATTAAGCGTAAATGTTTGATAGTCTGAATTATAACTATATAATACGATTACTTTCGATCCATCAGTATTCTGAAAAGCAACACCATCCATATTAACAAGGTACTGATCAAATTTAGTAGCAATACGAACTGCACCCGGACGTACGAACTTCGACATATGCCCGATCGAATAATATTCTTCATTATAATCAATCAGGCCGGTTACGGTATTATACGTGATAACACCACGGCAGTCGCTGCAACCATTGTTGGTCGGGCCATCATTCTGATCCAATACCAGATTCCATAACATAGCCGCTTTCGACCAGTTTTTCATTGTACCAATGAATATATTCCGCATATTCCATATCAGATTATCGCCAAAATCGGTTGCCCATCCCCCACCGGATATCTCAGTAAAATAGACATCCTTATCGGGATGTGCTTTGTGAACAATATTCATCGCCGAAACATTTCCCGCATAAGCATGAAAAGCCGAACCCGATATATAATTTCGGGCATCAGCATCATTTAAAATGGATATTGCATATTCGGTATTGTCCCAGTTATGATCATAGACCAATATTTTAGTTGAAATTCCATATTGCTGAAAAGCAGGACCCAGATGATTTTTAATAAAATCGAGCTGCTCTGAAGCCTGCATTTCCATGCATGGATACGGGGCTGTAAAATATAAGGGCTCATTCTGAATCGTCATGGAACCGATTGTAATCCCTTCATCCTGCATCGATTGAATATAGTTGACGAAATAATCAGAATATACGCTGTAGACTTCCGGTTTCAGCTTACCACCTTTCAAATTACCATTCGTTTTCATCCAGGCCGGAGCGCTCCAGGGAGAAGCCATGATGTTTAATCCTGGAGCTATTGCCTTGATTTCCTGCAAGACCGGAATAAGGTCTGTTTTGTCTTTTTGTAATGAAAACTCACTCAAATCCTCATCTGTCTGACCGGCAGGCATATCATCATAGGTGTAATCAGATAACGAAAAATCAGATGCGCCTATGGTGAGCCGGATGTAAGAGATGCCAATACCCGTCTCAGTGTCGAATAATGCCTTTAAAGCATCCTGACGCGCCGTACCACTCATTTTCTGATTGAGGTTATAGGCCGAAGAACCCGTTAAAGCAGCGCCGAAACCTTCAATGCTTTGAAATGTTGTTGATGTATCTATCGTGATTAATGGAAAGCTTCCGATTTTATTTGCCCTTATCGAAATATCAGACTGATTGCTGAGTAAATGCGACTTGTCGCCTGTTGTCAACCAAACCTTTGCCTTGCCAATATCAGTCACCGGTGGCGGATCAGGCGGGTCGGTGTTTTCCTGTTTACAACCAGGGCATAAAACAACATAGAGTAAAAACAAGAAGACCAATTGTGAAAAATTTAAAGTAATGCGATTTATATACATCATAAACATGGATTAAAAAAAAGCCCCAAATAACTATTTTAGCTATTTGGGGCAAAGTTAGGTTAAATGTTTTCTTTTAATATCCAGGATTCTGGGTAAGTTCCGCATTAAGGTCCAATTCACCCTGTGGAATCGGCCACAAAAGTTCGTTTTGGGTAAGAACATATCCATAATTACTACCATCCGGTCCTGTGGTATTAGAAATCACTTCGATGGCTCTGCCGGTTCGTTTCAGATCGAACCAACGATGTCCTTCAAAAGCGAGTTCCAATCGTCTTTCTTTCTCAATGGCGAGTCGCATATCAGCCTGATTAGAAGCCGTTGTATTGGGTAACTGAACGCGTGTTCTGATCTGATTTACCAAATTAGCTGCTCCGCTTACATCACCAAGTTCGTTCAATGCTTCAGCCTTCAATAAAATTATATCTGCCAACCGTAGGAAAATGTAATTCTGAGGACTTGGACTGATATATATCCTGTATTTATTCACAAAAGGATATTCTTCCTGAGGCCAGTTATTATCAGACCAGCTACCAGTGACATCATCAAAAATAATGGACGAATTTTTACGGATTACATCATTTTCACGATCAAATGCAGCAACAAGGTCGTTGGCCGGAATATTGAATTTTTTCCAATCCTTACCCATAAACATACCTGCACCCCAGTTTCCACTTGATGTGGTACCTTCGTAATTAATCTCAAAGATAGCCTCGCTTGAGTTTTCGTGTTCATTATCCCAAAGTTGATCATAATCAGGCAATAAGCTATAACCGCCTGATATCACCGCATCACAATATTGCTGAACCTTTGTCCAGTCGTGCGGTTCAATGGTAGCATATACTTTTGCAAGCATGGCGTTTGCAGCGCCTTTCGTAACATAGCCTTTATCGGATCCCGAAACCGGTACATTCGCTGCTGCATAATCAAAGTCAGAGATGATCTGCGCATACACATCAGCCATGGGGGCACGGGGAGGGAATAAAAGTGGATAAATCACGGGTAAAGTTTCGGCACTTATGGTAGTGACTTCTTTTAATTGAAGTGGCACATCTCCCCAGAGCTGAACCAATTGAAAATACATATACGCCCTTATGAACTTAGCTTCACCCTTGATCTGACTCCTTCGGGTGGCTGATAAAGTTGGATCGGGAACAGAATCAACATTGTTGATAACCGGATTTGCTTTACCGATTGCAGCATACAAATAGCGCCAATCGCGGCTGACATTAGAGTTTGTTGCATCGATATTGTAATCGTCAATCTGGAAATTGGCCGGGTTGTCGGCTCCTGCATAGGCATCATCCGACTGGGCATCACCGTTCACAAAATAATCGAGTTCGAAATATTCATTCCTGAAGTCGGCATATACACCGCCCAACGCAGCTTCTACTTCATTTGCCGTTTTGTATGCAACTGAGTCGCTTCCTTGGTTATCGACATAAATACCCTTACTAACCGGTTTCAGGTCAAGAAATTTCTGACACGAGGTGATTGAGCCGGCAACAATCAGGGAAAGGAATATAATAGGTATCTTTTTCATAGTTGTAAGGTATTAAAATTCAACATTTAATCCAACGATCATCGTGATCGACTGCGGATAGGTTCCGTAATCAATCCCCATTTCAGTCGCGATATTGTTATAAGCACTAACTTCAGGATCGAACCCTGAATACTTTGTGAGCGTCAGCAAGTTTTGGCCAGTTACATATACCGAAAGTTTTTTGATCGCTTTAAGATGAGGATTGTTCTCAATGGCTTTGTATGACAGTGTGAGGGCTTTCAAACGAAGGTAAGACCCATCTTCGATAAAACGGCTTGAGTTGCGCACATTATCAGTGTTTCCTCCTCCTACTGCACGTGGTATATCTGTGATCTGGCCCGGGCTCGTCCAACGACGCAATACATCAACCGATTGATTTTTACTGTCGAACATCCCTACGAGATCCATCCTGGTGGCATTGAAAATATCATTCCCATAACTACCCTGAAGGAAAATATTCAGATCGAACCGTCCATACGACAAGGTGTTTGTTAATCCAAAGGTGAATTTCGGCTGTGCGTTGCCAATAATTGTACGGTCACCCGTATCAAAAATACCGTTATTATTTAAATCCTTATATTTGATATCTCCGGTTTCAGGATCAACTCCCTCCGAAACATAACCAAAAAATGAACCAAGAGGCATTCCCACTTTCACAGTGGAAGCCAGTGAATTGTTACTATAAGTTGCTCCTTCGAAATAAACTTTGGTGTATATAAGTTTGAGAACCTCATTTTTATTGAACGACATATTAAAATCGGTTGTCCAGCGAAGTTTCTTATCCAGATTCACACTGCTGATATTAAACTCAATCCCTTTATTCGCAATGGTACCAGCATTCGTTTGCATGTATATAACGGGTGCAGTACTTGGCCATTTTACAGGCAATAAAACATTCGTTGTTTTTTTGTAATAGGCATCGAAATTAACCGTCAATCTGTAATTAAACATATATAGGTCGAAGCCAATATCTGATTGTGCGGTGGTCTCCCATTTCAGATCAGGATTGCCATATGTTGTCCAAACTGCATTCGGGCCAGAAAGAGGATCAGTCGGGGTTCGTCTGAAATATTCGACGAGCCCGTACCGTGTATAATTTTGAATACCTTCCTGGTTACCATTTTTACCCCATCCGCCACGGATTTTCATATCATCAATAAAGGTTAGACTTTTCATAAAGCTTTCTGATGATACCCGCCAGCCAACTGAAAATGAAGGCATTGTACCCCAGTGATGGTTCAGTTTTGAGCTGCCATCTTCGCGGATGGTAGCACTCAAATAATATTTGCTGTTGAAATCATAGGTAGCCCTGCCAAAAAAAGATGCAATTGCCCAATGTTCAAAACCAGTGTAGCCCGTTATTACGTTGGCAGCATTCAGGGTAGTAACAGAGGTGTTCTCCGGAAAATCATTTCCTTCGAGAAAGCTGTTGCGTGTTTCCGCTTTCTGGATACTGCTACCCGCCATCGCGGTCAGGTTATGTTTACCAAGCGATTTGGTATAAGTCAGCGTATTTTCCCACATCCAGCTGGTGTAATTGGTTTTATCGGCCCGCCCGATACCATGCAGATGGCGTCCATAATTGGTTTTAAATGGATCGAGATAATACTCCCACTGATGAAAATTAACCTCGGTCCCCAATCGTGTATTGAAAACAAGTCCTTTGACAATTATTCCTTCAAGATATATATTACCTATCATATGATCATCAACGGCCTGTTGTTCTGCACCTTCCATATAGGCAACCGGGTTTTCCCACGAAGGCTGGAATGGGTTGGGATCGTACCAGCCACTGCCATCTTTTTTATATACCCCCAGAAAAGGAGGTGTATTCAGAGCACTCATAATTACGCCGCCGCGACCCGAACTGGCATTATCCGGGGTATCTTTCTTTTTCAGATGCAATACATTCAAGCTGGTACCCATTTTTAACCAGGGCTTGATCTGGTTGTCAATATTCACACGTACCGTATATCGGTCAAATTTTGCAGGAGCAACAATACCGGCATCACTCAGGTAGCCAGTCGAAATAAAATACTTCGATTTTTCGTTCCCGCCGGTAATCGAAATTTGATACGCCTGACTCTGACCAGTTCCAAATGTCTTGTCATTCCAGTTAGTATAACCTGTTGCTGATGGGTCGAGTGACACTCCAATTTCAGACATCAGTTTCCGGTATTCCTTTGTGTTCAACACTTCAATTGGCTTTCTCAATTGTGAAAATCCAAAATAGCTGTTGAATGATATAGAAGGGGCCGCGTCTTTTCCACGCTTTGTTGATATGATAACAACACCATTGGCAGCACGTGCACCATAAATAGAAGCCGAAGAGGCATCTTTCAACACACTCATCGAAGCGATATCATTAGGATTCAATCCTTGAATATCTGTAGATGGAACCCCATCAATCACATACAAGGGTTCGTTACCAGCAATAACAGAAGTAGCTCCACGTACACGTACCGAAAGACCTACACCCGGCTTCCCGGAAGGTGATGATACCTGAACACCGGCTGCTTTTCCTTGTAATGCCTCAGCAGCAGAGATCATCGGCCTGTCGCGGATGGCTTTTTCGTCAACAACAGAAACAGCCGTGGTGATGTCCTTCTTTTTCTGAACACCATACCCGATAACGACTACCTCATTTAACACAGTAAGCTCCTCCTTCATCACAATTTTTAACGAAGTTTGGTTACTGAAAATAATTTCCTGGGACTCATAACCCAAATAACTGAATTGTAACACATTACCTGATGTTACATTAATCTGGAAATTACCGTCCAAATCAGTTATTGATCCATTATTGGTTCCTTTCACCAATACTGTAACACCGGGCATCCCCTGCCCTGAGGCATCAGAGACATTGCCCGACAGCAAATTTGCCTGCGCAAAACCTGCAACAGTAATGAATGAAAACAAAATAAATGTAATTAATTTATTCATAATCAGTTTTTTAAATTAATCAATTGTTTACTAATCCATGATACTATTTGTACCAAAAACGATACTAATTTACATCAAATTTTTTGAACAAAATGATGTTTTTTTCGGGTTGCATACCAATTATTGACACGGGGTTCTTACAAATCTAAAACATTAAAAAAAAGAGTGAGGCAAATACCCCACTCTTTTTAAAAGTATATTAGGAAAAATTCAAGACTGAATTATCTTTCCAATTCCATTGTCCATGATTTGGAACCGTCATGAACATCTGAAATATCAACAGTTACAATCATCACTTCTTTGCCACCAACATGACCATATGCCATAACTTCATATTGGTTTGTAGCAAAGCCACCGTTAGGTTGGTTTGCAATATTATTATTTTCACCACCATAGAAGCCTTTCATAAATCCGATAAATGCAGCAAATCCAGGACCATTGGTAAGGGTAATAATCGCCCTTGTTGAAGCTGTAGCAGGAACTAATGCCCAGGTATGGGTAGCGCATGAACCAAATGCAGCGCCTTCACCACTTGTTCCCGACATATGACTTGCTGCAATTTCTGCATCACTCCAGCATCCGTTTGGTGTTCCCATATATCCGTCGTTACGTGAACCACCATTCGTTTTATATTCATAGCCACCACCAGTTGTGAAGATAAATTCATCATCCATCATACATGACCAGTCATCAGTAGTTCCTGCATTAGTACCATCGAGATTTGCTAATGGTACAATATACCAACCGTCACTTCCCATTGCCGGTCCAACATAGACAGAATGACCAGTTAGTTGAAGTTTCCAAGGAGCACCCTGTAATGTTTCATCAGTTAACACAGATGTTGCAAGAGTAATTGAAAAAGTGTTTGTACCGTTTTCATTGGTAGCAGTTAAAGTTACTACATATAAACCATCTGATGCATAGGGATGAACCGGATTTACTTCAGCAGAAGTTCCACCATCACCAAAATCCCATGAGTAAGAATCAGCACCAGTAGATGTATTTGTGAATGTCGCTGTCAGACCATCTAGTGTATAGGTGAATCCGGCAGTAGGTAGCGGTGTAGGGATTGGAGGTTCATCATTCGGGTCATCATAATGAACAAGAACAAATCTCCAGTATCCACCGTCAGAATCATCCCATTTATATTGTCCCTGAACGATGAGTGTATCCGTAGAACCATCATACAAAGATATCACATCATAAGTGATAGATTCAGGAAGTACAACTGGTACAGTTTCTGAAGTTCCATTTGTAACTTCAACACCATTGCCTAATTTCTCGAAGCCAATGAATGCGCCAACACCCGTAGCTGTAATTTTTGAATTGGCGGCATCAAATGTAAATGCATGGGTTCCACCAGCCCAGGCTGAAAGATCTTCATTAGCCTTACCAACCATCGCATCAGCGGTATTGGCGCAGATATTCAGTGGTACATAGATTCCACCTTCAGCCCAATAATCACCCTGACGATCAATAATGAGTGAACCATCACGTTTGAAAGTAAAATTATCATTCAGCATACATGGTCTGTTGGCAATTTCGTCGTTTTGGCGACCCATTGCCCACCAAATTTCATTATGAGCCCATGGGCCAACTTCGAGCGGAAATACTCCACCACTAATATCACGCAACAGTCTCCATGTTTTACCATCGGTTCCTTCGCCAACGAGTTTGGTTAATGCAGCATTTGGGTCGGCGATCACAACTGTTTCGTTATGTGTATCGACAACAGCGCCATTGGTAGCAGTCAGTTTAACTGTATAAGTGCCGACAGCAGCATAGGTATGTGAAGGATTTACATCAGCAGATGTTTCACCATCACCAAACTCCCATGCTAAGGTAGAATACTCTTGTGAGGCGTTTGTGAACTGTACTTTCATGAAGTCGGTAGCATCAACTGCAAAAGTAAAACTTGCGATTACAGCTGGCGGATCCGGATCCTTTTTACAAGACGTGAATTGGACAACGAGCAGCAGGGCTATCATGGCCCAACTGGATTTTAATAATTGTTTCATGTTGGTTAATAAATTAAATTAGTAATAAAAGGAATTATAAAGAATTTAAACTCTTTCAAAAATCATACACAACATACATTGTAAATCATTGTTGATAAATCCATTACAACCAAAAATATCAAACCTGATTTTTCATTGCATATTTCTAACACGTAAAATTACAATTTTTTCGATGCTTTTTACGAAATATGCGAATTTTTAACAAAAAAATTATGATAAACCATGTTATGATCTAATGTAGATCAACTAAAACATTAATTAATCGCAGATTTTTGAATCAATTCCATGATACCGGAAGGATAAACACCCAGATAAAGGATCATAACCGCAACAAAAACCAAAGCGATCATTCCGGCTGAAACGCCTTTACGGCAAACAATCGTTTCAACCTGATTGTCTTTATTACTAAACATCATGACAACTACCCGCAGGTAATAATAAACTCCAATTACACTATTGATAGCCAAAAAGAACAATAACACCCACAGGTCGGCTTTCACACCCGAGGTTGCAACAAAAAACTTACCAACGAAACCTGATGTTAAAGGAATACCGGCCAATGAAAACATCACGAGTGTCATGAAAGCAGCCAATGCCGGTTTACGCCAATACAATCCTTTGTAAAAACTAATATTTTCAGCTTCGCCCTCTGATGTCGAAAGAAAGGCGATTATACCAAACGCACCTAAGGTGGTAGCAAAATAAGCCAGCAGATAAAATGTTGCTGCCTGTGTTCCTCCATTTCCAAACGAAATAAACGCGATGAGTATATAACCAAGGTGTGCAATAGATGAATAAGCCAACAAGCGTTTCAGATTGGTTTGTTGAAGCGCTAAAATATTTCCTAAAAACATGGAGGCCGCTGCGATAATAGTCAGAACCAGAACAACGGCATTGTTCTCGAGTCCGGGAATAATAGTGAACATACGAATCATAGCACCAACCATCCCACCTTTTGAAACAGTGGCGATAAAGGAGGTGACCGGTGAATTTGCTCCCTGATATACATCAGAAGTCCACCAATGGAAAGGCACCACCGACATTTTGAATCCGGCTCCAGCAATAATCATGGCAAAACCGGCAACCAAATAGGGTGTAAATCCTGTTTTTCCCAATTTCGCTCCGATCGCAGCATAGCTTAATGCACCTGTTTCAAAGTAAACCAAGGCAATTCCAAATAATAATACCGCCGATGACATGGCCGCCAGAACCAAATATTTCAAACCAGCCTCAATGGCACGGTCCTGATTACGCAAATAAGCAATCATCGAATACAACGATACGCTGAGTACTTCGAGGCTTAAGAACAGCGAAACGAAATCGTTGCTGGCAACCATCAGTGAAGAACCTAAGGTAGCAAAAACAAGCAAAAGATAAAACTCTTCCTTATGGTCAGAGGTTTTCTCTAAGTAATTATGTGACAATAAGGTAATTACGATTCCAACTATGGCAAAAATTCCGGTATAAAGCAACGAGAATTTATCGACCGTTAGCATGGCAATGTTCAATGGAAGTTGTTGAAAATTGGCGATAACAGTTACCAGAACCCCGGCGAAAGTCATCAGGGTAAAGAACCACGAAAAAAGGTGGTTCCTTTTTATTGCTATGATCACCAAAAGAATCACCGGTCCGGCTAACATCAGCAGGAAAGGCATGAGTTGCAACAATTCTTGTGTGGTAATTATTTTATTCATTGTCATGTATGGCTTTGATCCCTTGTAAACGGGAATAATTATACTAAATTTCTATTATAAATATCCTAAAACATTTGTAATCACAGGTTTAACAGCATTGATAACCGGTTGCGGATAAAATCCAAGCCAGAAAATTACAAGTACCAATGAACCAATCACGATTACTTCGCGCCAACTCAGGTCGGGCATTGACCATTCCTTCAATTTTGGACCCTGAAACACCCGTTGAAATATCCGAAGTGAATAAATGGTGCCCAATACCAATCCAATAGATGCAATTGAGGTTATGACCATATTTGCCTTAAACGAACCTGACAATACCAAAAATTCAGCAATGAAATTTCCCAAACCGGGTAGTCCCAATGAAGCGAGTGCAAAAATCAGCATCATACTACCAAGTTTTGGAACCTGCGCCCACAATCCACCAAAACTGTTTATATCACGGGTATGTGTCCGTTCATACATGAAACCGACCAAAATAAATAATGCCCCTGTACTGATACCGTGCGTTACCATCTGCATCACAACGCCCTGATAAGCCAGATCGTTGAAAGCCCATACACCAAGCATCACGAATCCCATGTGGCTCACGCTTGTGTAGGCAACCAGACGTTTCAAATCGGTTTGTGAGAAGGCGAGTTTGGCACCATAAAGAATACCGATTGTTCCGATTATCATTCCATAAGGTGCAAATACATGGGCTGCCTGAGGAAAAAATGGGATTGCAAACCGGATGATTCCATAAGCGCCTGTTTTCAGGAGTAAACCTGCCAGAATCAAACTACCGGCAGTAGGCGCTTGTGTATGTGCATCGGGGAGCCAGTTATGCAATGGTACAACAGGCAGCTTCACCGCGAAAGCAAGTAAAAACCCGCTCATCAGCAAAAATCCCATGGCAGGTTCAAATTTCGTTCCCAACAGGTCGAAATAATCGAATGAATAGGTTCCCGTAGTTTTTCCATGGATATAGTACAATCCCAGAATGGCAAGAAACATCAGCAAACCACTTGCCTGTGTATAAATAAAAAACTTATAGGCAGCGTAAATCTTTCGTTCGTGACCCCAGATTCCGATCAGGAAATACATCGGTATCAGCATAATTTCCCAAAAGAAATAGAACAAAAACAAGTCAACAGCCGTAAAAACACCAATCACCCCGGCCAATATCCACAATAGGTTGAAATAATAGAAACCTGTTCGTTCCTTGATTTCTTTCCATGATATCAAAACAGATAAGACACCCAGAAATAAGGTGAGCAGAATCAAGATCAAACTCAAACCATCCATGGCTAAGTGAAAACTTATGCCATAAGCAGGAATCCAATTCGATTTATAATCGACTAACCATTGGGTAGTTGAAGTTGTGATATGAACATAATTGGTAGCAGTATAAACGAGCGCTATCACGAAACCGATTAAAACCGTTACCAACGAAATATTCCTTGCGTAATGTTGATTGAAACTGCCGGCAATCCATGCCACAGCGCCACCAAGCATTAAAATCCCTATTAAATAAATGATTATCATGAGAATAGTAC
>JABFQW010000149.1 GCA_013141455.1 Bacteroidales bacterium | reverse complement strand
ACCATGTTATAACTGATATTGAAATTTACTTTCGGACGCGCCATTGCAGAAAAGTTTTTCTAAAGATACTATAAAAAAATTGTACGATTCAACACTGCAATTTAACTAATTGATTACCAGGAGCGATCAGACCTGAATCCGTATCCCCTCCAGCTAAGAACCGAAAACACCTCATTCGCAGCGCTTTCATATTCCTCTAAAGTATGTGCCTTGCGGATAAGACGCCAGGCAATTAATGGCGAATCGAACGACCAAACCAAATATGACCAAAGTTCTTTCATCCGGCCCAACGAACTTAAATTTCCGTTTGCGTTTTTCAGTCTTATCTGGTATAAATCGAACATAAACTGCCTGACTTTCTCCTTTTTTTCAGCATCGCTCAGTTCGCATTGACCTTTTATCTGGAGCGCCAGAAAAGGATTGGCCAACAATCCCCTGCCTACCATCCAATGCCTGACCGAACGGAACCTCTCATTGAATTGTTTATAATCGTCAACCGAAAAAACATCACCATTATACACAAGGTTCGCTTTCGTATGGCCAATCAACTTTTCAAATTCTGAGGTAATCACTTCCCCTTTATACAATTGCTTACCAATCCGGGCATGTATGGTCAATTCGGTGAGCGGGAAACTATTAAAAACCGGTAGAAGTCTTTCAAATTCATCGGTTGAAAAATAACCGAGACGGCATTTAATACCGAGCCCGATGGCTAAGTTTCCTTCTAGCTCACGGAATATTGTTTCAATAATATCGGGATGTGACAGTAAACCAGAACCTCTTTTTTTATTGGCCACACGTGGATACGGGCAACCCAGATTCCAGTTTATCTCTTTATATCCCAATAGTTTACATTGCTCAGCAAAATGAAGAATTTCATTCGCGTCCTTGCTCAGAATCTGCGGAACGGTATTTTCCACATCGTTCATAACAGGATCAACTTCTGATATCCTTGCTCTGCCAATTGAAAAATTAACAAGCCCGGTAAAAAAAGGCGTGTAATACTTGTCGATCCCGCCAAAATATTGTTTGAACAGATTACGATAAAACACATCAGTAATTCCCTGAAAAGGGCCGAGATAAAGGAAGGGCCCATCGGGCAAACTTGCCTTATCCATTACGAAACAGCAGGTTTTCTTCTCTTTCTGAAGATATTGATCATAGCAGCAACAAAGGAAACCACAGCCAAAAATACCGCTGCCCGCGAGAGGTAATCACCATGCTTTACGTAAAAGGTAAGCCGGTCGTTGGTCCGCAATTTCTGGCGGATGACTGCTTTCGCCCAATAGGGGGTTTTTTGATAAATATCTCCACGCTGGTCGATAAAGGCTGAAATACCGGTGTTGGCCGAACGGGCAACAGAGCGGCGTGTTTCAATGGCACGCAACACCGAAAAATCGAAATGCTGACGATGACCGGGCGTGTTTCCCCACCAACCGTCATTGGTGATCACAAAAATGATATTGGCGCCATTGCGCACAAAACCGGTGACAAATTCACCATATACCGATTCGTAGCAGATCAGAGGAGCCGCAACAACACCGGCATGGGCATTCGTGAAAACCCTGTTTTCATCATCCATCTTCAAGGTTCCAAAGGTCCCTCCAAGATTGATGGCATAATTTTTCAATGGCCTGAGAAAAAACCAGGAAGGCATCATCTCAACACCCGGAGTTAGTTTCGACTTATGATAATGCTTGTAATTGTTTGTCGAATCAATTAAGAAGGCTGTATTGTAAGCAAAGTAATAGCGATCCGAACTCAGAAATTTACGGGCCGCAAAATCAGTTTCCTTGCCAATTGGTACAACACCAAAAGTGCTCGCACCAATCACATACGAAACATGAGGATATTGAGAAACAAAATCCTGTACCTGTTTCAGGCTCTTTGAATTTTGTAAGCGTTCTTCCCAAATTTCTTCCTGAATGGCCGATTCCGGACTAAGAATAAAGTCGGTATTCGGTGTCATGGCAGAAGCAGCCAATGAAAGATTTCGTTCAACAACTTTGGCCGGATCAAGTTCATATTGCTCGTTGTAAGGATCAACATTTGGCTGAACCACAACGATTTCAGTTTCGGTACCCGTTTCACGATACGCTGAATACATCTGTAATGAAATCGCTAACGGGATAATAAATAAGGCAAGAAATGCGCCTGATGCAATATAAAACTGCTTTCTATTCTCCTTCAGTTTCAGGGCTGCTTTGGTGGCTTTGAATGCCAGGATGTTCATCAGTAACACCCAGATCGTACCTCCGGGAACACCGGTAAACTCATACCATTGTATCCATTTATTTTGTGAAACAAAAACATGCCCCAGATTAAGCCAGGGCCAGTTCAAATCCCAGTTTAAATGAAGGTATTCCCAACTCATCCAGAAAAAGATCAGCAAAAACATACCGCTACGGTTATCGAAGAGTTTTTTTCGGGTGATATGAAACAACCAGAAAGTGGTGGCCATGAATAGTGAATTGAGTACAATGGCCGCGGTACCCCCGATAGCAGTTGAATTTCCTACCCACCAGGTTGTCAAGATGTTCCATAGTAAAAAACAGAGATAAGAAATCCGAAAAACCGAAAGTTTCTTATTTTTTGTGTCCGGATCACCAATATAATACTGCACAAAGAGCAAAGGAACAAACGCGATAAAGACAATCGGGGCAAAACCTCTTGAGGGCCAGGCTAAACTAAGCAAAACTGCACTCAACAATGACAAACCAATCAGGTGTATTTTTTTCATAAATAGCTTCCGAACTTTAAACTTTCTACTTTAGCCTTTAAACTTTCTACTTTAGCCTTTAAACTTAAATCCTAACCCTCCTCAACCGTATATAAGAAATTATCAAACGGGTAACGGATAGCGTGCATATCCTTTATCTCGTTGTAGAGTAACTCTCTGAAAGGATGATAATTTTGTTTTTCGGTGGCCGAAATAAAGATACAGGTTGCACTTGTTTGCGCAACCCAGTGTTTCTGCATCTCTTCGAGTGAGAAATTTCTTTTTGTTACCGGCGACAAATCATCTTCATCCTTTTTCTCATAGCGATATGCATCTATCTTATTGAAAACCAATATTATTTTTTTATCTGATGCGCTAATCTCCTGTAATGTCTGGTTCACTGTTTCTATCTGTGATTCAAACTCAGGGTGCGAGATATCGACGATATGCAGCAGAATATCCGATTCGCGCACCTCGTCAAGGGTCGATTTAAAGGATTCGATCAAGCCGTGGGGCAATTTGCGAATAAATCCAACCGTATCGCTTAATAAAAAAGGGAGGTTATCGATCACCACCTTACGTACCGTTGTATCAAGCGTTGCGAAAAGTTTATTCTCGGCATGCAGATCCGATTTACTCACCAAATTCATGATGGTCGATTTACCAACGTTGGTGTAACCAACCAATGCCACTCGAATGAGATTAACACGGTTCTTGCGTTGGGTGGATTGCTGGGTATCAATTTCCTTTAACCGTTCTTTCAATAAAGTGATTTTTGTACGGATGATACGGCGGTCGGTCTCAATTTCGGTTTCACCCGGGCCACGGAATCCAATACCACCACGTTGCCGTTCAAGGTGAGTCCACATGCGTGTTAGGCGGGGCAGAATATATTGTAACTGAGCCAGTTCCACCTGTGTTTTGGCGTAGGATGTGCGCGCATTTTTCGCAAAAATATCGAGTATCAGATTCGTTCGGTCAAGAATTTTACATTCTAATTCAGTCTCAATATTTCGTATCTGTGATCCGCTCAATTCGTCATCAAAAACAACAAGATCAATATTTTCGACCTTCACATAGGCAGCAATTTCTTCAAGTTTACCGGTGCCCACATACGTCCGGCTGTTGGGTCGGTCGATGCCCTGAATAAATCGTTGAACGACAATACCACCGGCTGTTTCAACCAGAAACTCAAGTTCATCGAGGTATTCGTCTGTCTTTTCCCGGTTTTGCTCATAGGTGGCAAGACCAACCAGGATCGCTCTTTCCGGACCAATTTCTTTTATATCTTTTGCAATCATCTTACTACCGGGGGTTATTATTTTGATTTATGTTTTTTGTTGTAATATTACCTTGAATCACGCGAATATAATATTGTAAATCATCCATCATAATCTGTCAAATATTGATCAAATCAATCGAACTTCTATTTATTAGACGTTTCTTTACTTTCATCTTCCAACTTTTAATACACTGTGATCAGTTAGTCGTGTGATTGCAATTTTCATTGTTGCGTATTTTACTCTCATTTTCTTTTCAATACCTTGTTCGTATTCCCGACATAAATAAGGCAATTATTGTGCAATTTATGCAATCAATGTGCAATTCATTTTAAATGATAAAATGCTCCGGCTCCCTTAACATCACTACCAATGAATACATTTTTCTGAACTAAGTCTCCAAGGTCATTGCTGGCAGTATTTCTCGAACAGCCGTTTATTTCCTGATATTCTTTATTCGTAATTTTCCTTTTCTCTTTAACAAAGTTCACTGCTTTCAATTGCCGGTTATTTAGTCCAAGGTTTACTAATTGTTCATCAGTAAAATTATCCTTGGAAAGCGTTACTAAAAGGCCTCCTTGAAATTCCCGTATCTCGGGCTCGGGCAATTTAGCTTCGCTACAGGAGTTATAAATTTTTAAAGTCCCCCTTCCCCAAGAGTCAATATAACCTCCTTTAAAACATACATCAGCAATTAATACATTTCTTGGCCGCGATGTATGAAATCCTTTTAATGACTCAACTGTTAACCCTTCAGGAAGTGAACCCTCATTCCAAAAATTAATCTTGTTATCATAAACACGAATCTGAGTTGGAGCGCCTAAATAATTGCGATGCACAAGAG
>JABFQW010000108.1 GCA_013141455.1 Bacteroidales bacterium | reverse complement strand
CTTCAATCAGGAGAAATCCATACTACTTCATCCTGTTTATTTTTAATTTTCCACCATGAATAAAACAGAAATTATGCAAACGGTTGTCTTACATAGTGATTCAAAATCGAATCTAAAATTGCTTACCGATCTTGCCAAAAAGATCGGTGTTTCGGTCAAATATCTAAGCGAAGAAGAAAAGGAAGAAATTGGACTCACTCATGCAATTCGAAAGGGTAGAACCAGACAATACGTTGATACAGAAGGTTTCATTGATAAACTTTTGAAATGAAAGTTCTGATTGATAGAACATTTGAAAAAGATGTTTTAAAGCTCAATAATTATGAGATAAACCAATCAGTTGCCGGGTGCATCAGAAATATACAAAAACTGGATAAACTTTCTGAAATTCCAAATTGTAAAAGGCTCAAAGGCAGTAAAAATTGTTACAGAATTAGAATTGGAAATTACTGTTTGTGATTTGTATTTGAAAATCAGACCATTATTCTCATCCGTTTTCTTCATAGGGATAAGATTTATAAATTTTTCCCGTAATTACTAAAAAAACAGAATGTCGGTTGATTCATCGGACAATAACACTTTATTGACGAAGTATTTAAAACGACTGAGTTAATTGGAATTGCTTTTATGCCGTACGTACGGCAGTATCTTTGAAATACTGAGCACATTACTTACAGTAAAGGCAAAACTTGTAATCCCGCACGACACCTTACCATCAAAGTTAGAAACTGTCTAAAAATACAATTTTGAGGTACTAATATCGTTGAATAAAATTAAAAGAATATGATTTAAAAAATTGTCTATCAGTTGTTTAAATGAGATATTTTTCATATCTTTATTGTCTCCAAACATTAAAGAAACATGAAAACCTACCCAAGCAACCTTACCGATAGTCAATGGAATGCAATATTAGATATTCTGAAAGATAAAAGGAAACGAAAACATAGTTTAAGAGAAATATTTGATGCTATATTCTATTTGCTTAAAACAGGCTGCCAGTGGCGCATGCTACCGTTTGATTTTCCGGATTGGAAGCTTGTTTATTACTATTTTACCAAATGGAAGTATGATGGGACAATAGAAATGATTCATGAGATACTCAGAGATATGACGCGTAAGAAGGCAGGAAGAAATGAATCTCCAAGTTTGGCAATCATTGATAGTCAATCTGTTAAAACCACACGAAGCGGTGGACTTTGTAGAGGTATTGATGGTGGAAAGAAAACCAAAGGCAGAAAAAGACAGATTATAGTTGATACAATGGGCTTATTACTTGCAGTTGTTATCCATGCAGCAAATGAACATGACAGTAAATCTGCCATAAATGTAATTTCAGAACTTAGAGGTCGATTCTCCCGTCTTATCAAAATCCTTGCTGATGGCGGTTATAGGGGAGAATTGATAGAAAATACCCGTAAATCATACGGTTGGATTGTAGAAGTCATACTCAGAAAGGATTCAACGAAAAAATTTGAAGTAATCCCAAGCGGTGGATAGTCGAAAGAACATTTGCTTGGTTTGAAAGTTACCGAAGATTGAGTAAAGATTTTGAATATCAAACGGAAACAAGCCAAGCTATGATTCAACTTGCAATGATCAAACTAATGCTTAACAGAATCAAAAATTAAAATTTAGACAGTTACATATAATATCTCCTTTAATTGTGTTTATCTGGTAGGTCGGAAAATTGTAAATAGATGCATTGGTCTTAATGTCTTTGGCTTTGTTCTTAAGCCTTTCATCAAGATCATTTATTTTATCCTCAAATGATTTCTTTTTCTTTTTGTAGTTTTCTTCTGATTGTTGGAATTGATGCAATAATCCTTTTTTTTCTTCGATAGAACCAAGTTTTTGTTCTATCTCTTTTATCTTTCTGTCTATCTCAACATTCTTTGCACCTAAAATGGTAAAAGGATTTATTGTCCCATCATCATTATGAAGCCAACTGAGATGCTCTTTTACAAAGTCAGAGTTATAAACCCTTATTTTAAAATCAGTTTCTTTTGACAGTAGATTTGTCTGTGAAACAGTGTCTCCATTTGAAAATGTGATATTGAATTTACAATCTTGGTAATTTAAGTGTTGTTTGTGATCTTCAACACACTTTAAGATTCTTGATAAGGTTGTCTTACCCGAATAGTTTCTACCATAGATGATATTTACACGTCTAAAAGTTTCTTGTTTCCCTATTTCAGTGTCTCACTTATAGTTTCCAAAAAGTCCAAATCTTTCTATGTCAATTTTGGTGATCATCTGTTTTATTCAAGTAAATTCTGACTATATGCAGCGCCATTACGCTTGCCACCAACTCGTATATATATCCATATGCCTGCCCAAATCATCCCAAATCGTCATGCTATACACAGTTTCATTGTTTATCATTTCCTTTCAAAGATAGAAATTAAATATGCATAGTAAAGCGGATTCTGTTTTGTTAATCATTTTTTTGGCGGGTTTATCGTACTCATTTGTTTCTGAAACTTCATTTATAGCATGTTTCAATCATGTCCATGCATAAAAAATATTATTTATTTATACTTTCATTTTCAGGTAGCTATCCATAAATGTTTTTATCGATACTTTCATTTTCGGGTAGGTATAAATAATTATTTCACGGTCAGTTACATACTTTGTCATCCTATCAATCAAACCACTCTGGAATTGAAACCATGAAACCCGGTATGGAACAGCTTATTTTGCTCATTTATCAATCGAACCACTCTGGAATTGAAACGTCATAATGCGCCGCAACACATCGGCATCGGCCAGATCTATCAATCGAACCACTCTGGATCCCGATTTGGATTTTCTTTGCAGTTTGCCTTTTTGGCAAACCACAGAAAATCCTGATCGGATCAAAAATTTTGAAACTGAAAGAATAATAGCAACTCTTTACATCAAAAAACTCAGATTACTCCCCTGCTCCACTTCCCGCGGTTCTTCTCCATAAACGAAGAACCGCATGTCACGATGGCCTTTTAATTGAGACTTCGTTCCATCTATTTCGATCAAACTGGCTTCGCGTAAGCCAACTACGACGATATCCCGATTCACAGCCAGAAACTCTTCAATTCGTTGTTGTCTGGTTTCACCACCATGTCCTGCCGGATTGGCGTCTAAGTAATGAGGGTTTATCTGAAATGGAATAAGATTCAGACAATCGAAACTTTCAGGTTGAATAATAGGCATATCATTCGTGGTTCGCAGGGTCGGGCAGGCAACATTCGCCCCGGCGCTCCAACCCATAAATGGTGTTCCGCCAATCACTTTCTCCCGGATACTTTGCATAATTCCTGTCCGGTGCATCTCAGCGACCAAATGAAATGTATTTCCTCCTCCAACAGCAATACATTTTGCATTTCGCACCGCTTCATTCGGATCAACAACATGATGAATTGAAACCAATTCAACGCCAAATTCATTAAAAACACCCCTTACTTTTTCTTCATACAAATCATACGACTTTGCAATGGATTCATCCGACAGGTTGACACCGGCATAAGGAATAAACAGTACATTCTTTATGGTGTTTCGTTGCAAAAATTCGTTAATAAAGGATTTCGTCCATCCCAGATAGGATTCACCTGCATTGGTGGAATTGCTTAACAATAATAGTTTCATGGCTTTGATAGATTTATGATAATTTTTTTACTTTATCAGATTTCGATACGTTCGTAAATAAGTCAGACGAAGCGATTTGTTCCGCTTTTCCTGTCCAAAATAATTGTATGACAATGTTTCAGGTGGAATTTCACTTGATAATTCAACATCTTGTTTTGCAAGCATTTCGGCCAAATCTTGTCCCAATTGAATTGCTTCATTGTCCTCTGAAGATTGTTGTTGAAATAACTCAAAACTCTTCAAGGCATTTGCAGCATCATTTTTGGAGAGATAATAGGTTAAAGCAATTCTTGTAAGACCGCTGTTATCCTGATTTTCAATAAATTGTAGAACTGTCAGGTGAGATATTGCATAATCGTTCAGGCTAAAAAGATGACTGTCCCCATCAAGTTTTTCATAGAGGCTGATCGCCTCCGCAAAGCCCTGATTATACATCACCTGCATCACTTCATTGTAACGTTTGTTATAATCGAGCAGTTTTTGATATTTATTTTGAAAGTTCCTCACTTTCGTTAAATCGATCAGGCATCCGCTATTTTGTTCACCAAGTTCGATAGCAGCCTGTAGGGTGTTTGCAAACTGATCGAAACGATTCATACGAATTGCTTTCTCTAATTTGAGAACCAAATTGTCGTAATCACGCTTACAGTTAAAACAGGCCTGTTGAATCATTTTATTGTCTAACCGTCTAAATTCATCCCGAATGGCTGAATCAGATTCCAAACCATATTTTTGTTGTAGTTCCTTTGCCTCGGTATAAATTTTTAGCGCTGCATCCATCTCATTTGACCACACTTTACTGTTTGCACTACGAATCGTTTGTATAATCACTTGTTTTGCAGCAGCATTTGCTAATGAATCAATCGGCGCATCAACAATAAGTTTAAACTCATCCGCTAAAATACGGGCATTGTTATAAGCTTCGAGCGCCTGTTTTGCTTGTCCTTGCTGAGCAGAGATTATACCATTTTCGATCGAACTGTTCACCACCGGTTGTTTCATCTTACGCTGAAGCAGAATCGCTTCAACCGAAGTTTCGAGAAATTCCAGATGATCCTCCCTGTAAAATAAAGCCTTTTCATTTTCTGAGGCAGCCATGGCTTCATTTCCATCTTCGAAGAATTCTGTCGCATTTTTTACTAATTCCAGATAAACCTGAATATGCAGTAACTTCAGCTCTTTTAAAATTTCTACAGTAAATGACCCATTACCAAATGTTTTTGAAGTTGTTAATGCTTGTTCAAACATCCTGATTGCGTCCTCAGTCAAATTACTATTTTTAAGCTCAATTCCTTTTTTATAATAGGCCGAAACAAGGTTGCCTGTCATATCTTTAATGTCATCCAACTGATCCTCAGCATAATATTTTTTTCTGAAATCTTCAGCTTTATGATGATACCTGGCCGCCATATCGGTATTATTGGCAAGCATTGCACGCGATGCAATCTGTAAAAAAGAGTTTAATAAACCTTCTTTTGCTTTGACAAATCTATCTTCCACCTGCACATCTTTAATCAAATCAGGAAATGCTTTTTCAAAGGCTTTCAAATCAGTAAAAATCGTTATCGCATCTGCCAGATCATCCTTTTCAAATTCTTCAAAAGCAGTTTTTTTTAAACCATCATATATCTGTTGGGCTACTGAATTATGCTCATCCGGCCTTCCCAGTTTAGTCAACATCTCTACAAAATACTTGTCCAATTTCAATTGTGAAGCAGTATAGAATATATTCGCATCATAAAAATCAACTCTTTTTGACGCCTGACGGTATTTCTGTAACGATTGAAGATATTTTTCAGCTATTCCATTAACAAAATCTTTTCTTATTACCTGTTTTAGCTCATTTTCCAAAAGCGTACGAAACCGTGTATTCAATCTGTCGAATTGATTTTTTTTACCTATCAGATCAAATGGATCAACGAATTTCAAACCAAGTACTTCATTATCAATTGATTCGCTCGCGATAATTGAAATTTTTCGTGTTTTGTCCCAAAACACGAAAAGTTGGGGTATATCGTTACTGTTCGAAATATTATTTTCATTTATTTCGGATTGCAAACTATCCATCAAAACCTTGGTTGCCCAATAATCATTGATATAGTTTACGTGATTTTCTAACTGTTCACTGGCCTTTGCCGAAAAATCGAAATTCGTTAACTTTCCATTCAGCTTCGTCGAAGGATTTTCTTCAAAATCGCAGAATCCTATTCTAACACTTCTATTCAAACCAATTTCCGAAACTTTAACAATCTTATTCTGTATTGATTCATCCAGATTATTCAAGGTGAATTTTCCTTCAAAACAATCCGGACAAAGTGAAGGTGAAATAGTAAATGATCGGTATAATGTATCACCGGTAACTACTATATTACTGATTTCCAATAATATCTCCGAAGTTGAATAAGAGGTTTTTTGCAAATAAAACCTCGAATCAATGAAGTAATTTATTTGAATCGTTGATAAAAATTTGGGATTCCCGTTTGTGACTAAGAAAAGTAAATCATGTTTGCTTTTCGTTGCGCTGGTATTGGTGGTTTTTGAATCGAAAACAAATGACTGACTGGTGAATTGTTGCGATTGCAATCTGAAAGGAAGTATCAAAGTAATGCAGACTGCAATAAAAAAAAGTCTCATTTATTATCGCGATTTTGGGCAAATTTAAAGAATACAACCATAAAACAAATAGCTTCGGTTAAAAGTTTGAATTACGTTTCAAACCCCGATTCTTTTCAAATTAAAAAGCCGTCGAAAAAAATCATCGACGGCTTTATGTACCCAAGATAAGACTCGAACTTACACAACCATAAGGTTACTACACCCTGAATGTAGCGCGTCTACCAATTCCGCCACTTGGGCAAATAACACAATTTTTTTAAAAATTGTGCCCAGAACAAGATTCGAACTTGCACACCGTAACCGGCGCCAGCCCCTCAAGCTGGTGCGTCTACCAATTTCGCCATCTGGGCTAAAGGTGGAGCAAAGGTAGTATTTTTTTAATTTAGTAAACAATTTTTCATGCAGTGAAATGCATTTTTTATTCTTTATTTTGATCATATACCGGAATCATTGTGTAACTTTGAAAGTGTTTTAAAATCAAAAATCTATGAATTTCACATTTACAGAAAAGGACAAATTACAGATTTCGAAAAAAAATATTTCGGAAGATCAGATAAATCAGCAGATTAAGGATTTTATCCATGGGTTTCCATTCATTAATCTAGTGCGTGCTGCAACAGAAGTTGACGGGATTGTGAAGTTCCCTGAAGCTAAAGTGAACGAGTTAGTCAACTATTTCGACACTGAAAAGCAGAAATTTGAATTGATGAAATTCGTCCCTGCTTCGGGTGCAGCAAGCCGGATGTTTAAAGATTTATTTGAATTTGTACAAACTTTTGACGGTAGCCCTGAATCAATCCAAAAGCTTGAAAACGGAAGTGATTATAATAGTATCGGATATTTTTTCGAACACATAAACAGTTTTGCTTTCTACAATGAATTATGTGAAGTCATTAAATCAAAGGGGTTTGAAATCAATGATTTGCTTGCAAATAAACGCTTTGACGAAATCATAAGAATCCTGCTTTTTGATGATGGCCTGGGTTATGGAAACCTTCCGAAAGCATTACTAAGGTTTCATGCTTATCCCGATGGCAACAGATTGGCTGTTGAAGAACATTTGGTTGAAGCTGCTAATTACTGCACCGATGAAAACAACATCGCTAAAGTTCACTTTACCATTTCACCCGAGCATAAATCAAAATTTGAAGAATCAATTCACAACGTTTTGAGTAAGTATGAGGATGCGTTTACGGTTAAATTTGAAATTACCTATTCCGAGCAGAAACCTTCCACTGATACCATTGCCGTTGATCTGGATAACCATCCATTCCGCAATGATGATCAAACTTTACTTTTCAGGCCCGGAGGTCATGGTGCACTCATCGAGAACCTAAACGACCTGAAAGAAGAAATTATTTTCATCAAAAACATCGACAATATTGTTCCGGATCATCTGCGTGATCAAACCTATCGTTATAAAAAAGCAATCGGTGGATTGCTGATGAAACTTCAGATTCAAACATATGAATATCTCGATTTGCTCGATGACGGTTTTGTTACCAAAGACGAAATTGTCGAAATCCGTAACTTTGCGCATACGAAACTTATGATTAATATCCCCGAATCCTTTGATGCCTTAAGTGAAATAGAACAGGTTGAAAGTTTGTATTTATTATTGAACCGTCCGATGCGTATTTGTGGCATGGTTAAAAATGAAGGAGAGCCCGGTGGCGGTCCATTCTGGATTAAAAACAGTAAGGGCGATATTTCGCTTCAGATTGTGGAATCGTCACAGATGGACCTGAAAAAGGAAAATCAAATGAATATTGTTACCCATGCCACACATTTTAACCCGGTGGATTTGGTTTGTGGTGTATATAACTTCAGAGGTGAGAAATTTAATCTGAAGGATTTTATTGACCACGAAACGGGATTTATTTCTGTTAAATCGAAAGATGGGCGAGATATTAAAGCACTTGAATTGCCGGGATTATGGAATGGCGCCATGGCTGATTGGATTACTGTATTTGTCGAAACACCCATTATCACCTTTAATCCGGTGAAAACCGTAAATGATTTACTCAGGCCACAACATCAGTAAATAGTTTTACGCTGTACTTCCAGGTCTCAACACACATTACGGAGCCAATCTTTCAATTTTCCAATTTTCGATTTCTTTCGTGAACCTGATTCTGTCGTGCAGCCGATGTTCGCCTCCCTGCCAAAACTCAATCGACTCAGGAATACATCGGTATCCTCCCCAATGTTCAGGGCGTTGAATAGGTTGATTCGCACTAATAAATCCGGTAAATTTATCCTCAAGAAACTTCTTTGAAGGAATAACCTGCGATTGAGGAGAAATAATTGCACTGATCCGGCTCTCTTCGGGACGCGAATTGAAATAGTTTTCGGAGACATCTGATCTAAGTTTTCCAACTTCACCTTCGATTCGTACCTGTCTTTCTAATCCAGGCCAGAAAAGAGTCAGAGCAACAAATGGATTCAACTTCAACTCATTCCCTTTACGGCTATTATAATTTGTAAAAAACAAAAAGGATCCCTCCGAAAGTTCTTTTAATAATACGATTCGGGCCGACGGTTTATTTCCGTTTACTGTTGATAACACCATTGCATTCGGCTCTGATTCACCATTTTTTACAGCTTCATTATACCAATTTTCAAACAATAAAAACGGATCCCCGATAACATCTCCATCCGACAATTTACTTTTTTGATAATTCTTGCGAATATGTGCTAACTTTATTCCCATAATTGATAATTTGCCGACAAAAGTAAACTTCTTGTTAAAGCATTAAACAAAAAAAAATGTCGCTATTCTTAAAAAAGAAATTGATAACTGTTCCTACACGTTGGGGTTGGCTTGCCTTGTTTCTGCTCGTTTTCCTTATTTTCTACCTGTTATTGATAAACACTTACAATTTTCTTGCCATTGAACGACCAACTTCATCGGATGTGTTGGTTGTTGAGGGTTGGATTCCTGAAAAAGGACTAAAGAAAGCCATTGAGTTTTATCACACGCATAACTATAAATACATGATAATCACTGGTGTACCAATCACCCAATGGTCATTCTCATCTCCTTATTCGAATATGGCCGATGCTTCTGCCAAGAGCATGAGAATGATGCTATTCCGTGATTCCATTTATACAGTGAGTGTTCCTTCGGCAATTGTTCGCGACAGAACCTATTCAACTGCGGTAGCGCTGAAAATGCGAATGGAAACAGGCGATATCCCGAACAAAGATTTTGATTTATATACAGTCGGCGCCCATGCCAGACGATCACATCTGATGTTCAGTATGGCATTCCCCGACAAAAAGATCGGTCTTATTACCGATACTGACGATTCATACGACCCACCAATTTGGTATAAGACGAGTTATGGTTTCAGGATCGTGAGCAGTGAATTAATCAGTTATCTCTATTCGAGGGTCTTTTTCTTTCCAGTTGAATCCAAAATCAGATCGTTGATTCTTACAGGAAGGTACATCGATTCAATTCAAAAAACCAGATTCGATAAAGACAATGAATTTTCCGATTCCCTGAAATCACCGTTGAAGTTGGCTGATATACAACTATTCAGGGGATTACCCTATTATGAAATCTCTAAATACTGGAAAGTGAAAGCCCATTTCGTTTGTGATACCACCGCACCTATCTTTAAAATGCCAACCTCCACCAATCGCCTTCCCGAGTATAAAAAATATAGCGTTTTATCATTTCTAATTCATGATACATTGTATCGTTTAACTGCTTTTCAAAATATTGACTTACTTGGTAAGGACCCAACTTCAAAATATCTGTTTGTACCATTTAAAGATAAATCGAATAATTCCACAAGTTATGGAGGCGGACGTTATTTGGACATTGAAATACCTGATAACGATACTGTTACACTTGATTTTAATCTGGCTTACAATCCATATTGCGCCTATTCCGACCGATGGTCATGCCCGATCCCACCATCGGAGAACTATCTGAATGTTTTTATTTTGGCTGGTGAAAAAAAATATCACTAATTTCGTTGAGCATCCAGTGCATAACCCATGACTAAAAGCGATATTTCCTTATTATATGTAGAAGACGAAGTTATTCTGCGTAATATTTACGAAAAAATACTCGAAAAAAAAGTAACCCATATTCAACTTGCCGAAAACGGTGAAGAGGCTTATAATCTGTACATCCAGCATCCGTATGACCTGATAATTACTGATATCAAAATGCCGTTGATGAATGGGTTGGATCTTGTTCGAAAGATTAGGAAAATCAATCCATCAGCTCGAATCATTATCATGTCAGCCTACGGTGAGTCGCATTATTTCATGCGTGCCATCGAGTATGGAGTAAAAGGTTTTTTACTAAAACCCGTTGATAATGAGCGCCTTTTTCAAGCAATTGAAGAGCAATCAAAGGAAATTTTGATGGAGCGGGCAATCAGGAACGAAGAAGAGAAAAGAAAATCAGCCGAGGAAGCATTATTACGTAACGAAAAATTATTGCAGACTGTAAGTGATACAGCAGAACTCATCCTGAGATATGGGTTAAATAATTCGGTTATTTCAGATATAATATCACAGTTTGGATTAGCAACCAATGTGAGCAGGGTGTATATATTTGAAAATTTCGAACTAAATGGAGAAAACTACTGCAAACAAACTTTTGAATGGATTAATGAAGGAATCACGGCTCAGATAAACAACCCTGATCTTTTAGCTATCCCATTTCATGATCCGGGTATAGGGCGCTGGGTTGAATTATTAAGTAAACGAATTCCTATTTCAGGCCTGGTGAAGGACTTTCCTGAGCCTGAACGTAATGTACTTGAACCTCAGGATATCATTTCACTGCTCGTTGTCCCAATTTTTGTACAAGATAAATGGTTTGGATTTATCGGATTTGACGATTGCATCAAAGAAAGAATCTGGTCAGTGGTTGAAACCAACGCAATAATAACAGCTGCAAATATTTTGGGTGCTGCCTTCCATCGTGATCAAATTGAAAACGAATTAAAACAGTTCAATCTGGACCTCGAAAATCGTGTTTACGAAAGAACAAAAGAACTGGAAATTGAAATCAACGAAAAAAATATTGCAGAAAGCCTACTTCGCGACAGTGAAGAAAAATATAGGCTTATATTCGAAAATGCCAATGATGGTATTTTCTTATCAAGTAATAAAATTATTCAGTTTATAAACCCAAAAGCTTATGATATAAGTGGTTACCTCCCTAAAGAAGTGATTGGAAGAAGCATTGATGAATTTATACAACCCGATTTCAGGGAAATGGTGGTTAAAAATCATTACAATCGGATGGCAGGTCTCGACGTCCCTGAATCATATGATATCCAAATCATTACCTCAAACGGACATCCGAAATGGGTTGAAATTAAATCGAATCTGATAGCCTGGGATGGCGTGCCATCCGTATTGACTTTCATCACCGATATCCAAAATAGAAAAGATGTCGAAAATGAACTTCGCGAATTGAATAATCATCTTGAAGATCGTGTTAAACAGGAACTCGGGCAAATTGCCTTACAACAGGATCTTCTGATTCAGAAAAATAAACTTGAATCACTCGGCGAATTATCAGCAGGTATCTCGCACGAGATTAATCAACCACTTGGTGGAATATCTTTTAGCCTTGATAATATATTGAATGAACTTCAATCGGGCGATTTAACGAATGAATATCTGACAAATAAGATCAATTTTATCTTCAGTGATATCGAACGTATCCAAAAGATAATCAACCATGTCAGGGTTTTTTCGCGTGATAACCAGGATATTAACTATGAAATGGTAGAAGTAAATGAGGTTATTCAACATACCGCGGCCCTCGTTGGTCGCCACTATAACAACAACGAGATTAACCTGCAATTAAACCTTGCCACCAATCCACTTTTTATACACGGAAGCCCATTTCAATTAGAACAGGTATTACTGAATATGCTAAGTAACTCAAAATATGCACTAGAACGAAAAAATGATTTTATTGATAAACCATTCGAAAAAGTTATAAATGTCACAACATGGTCGGACCAGGATAGTATCTATATCGAACTCAGTGATAATGGGATAGGGATTTCACAACAAATACTATTAAAGGTTTTTGACCCGTTTTTCACGACAAAAAATGCTGCACAGGGCACAGGTTTAGGTCTTTCAATCTCTTATGGCATAATAAAAAGAATGGAAGGTGAAATTTCCGTTGAGAGCAAGGTAAATGAGTACACAAAGTTTTTAATAAGAATCCCTCAACAAAGTAATACATAACATGGAGAATATCAGCATATTAATTCTCGATGATGAGCGAAGGGTCCGCGATGAGATTGGTGAATTTCTGAATAAAAACAAATTCCATATTTCAAAGGCAGAAAAACCTTCTGAAGCATTTCAAATTCTTGAAAATGAATCCATTGACATAGCCATTGTTGATATCAAACTTCCGGAGATGGATGGACTCGATGTTTTAATGCGGATAAAGAAATCACATCCGGCAGTTGAAGTGATCATGATTTCAGGCCACGGTGACATGGGAAGTGTGATTGAAGCACTTCGCCGTGGCGCATCTGACTATTTTCAGAAGCCATTCCGCTTAGATGAGATGAGTCAGGCAATTTTCCGTACCAAGCGATTCATTCAATTACAGAAACAATTATCGAACTACAACACCAGTGTTTCTATACTATCCGAAAGGCTCTATAATGGGCTTACAACACCGATGATTGGTGAAAGTGAATCCTTTAAAAAGGTACTTGATGATATGAAACGTATTTCAATGACCGAAAACACCTCAGTATTGATCCTCGGTGAAAGTGGAACGGGTAAAGAAATGGTTGCCCATGGTATCCACCATTTAAGTAACCGAAGCAAAAACCTGTTCCATTCGGTTAATTGTTCGGCTATTACCGATAGTTTGTTTGAAAGTGAATTCTTTGGACATAAAAAAGGTTCTTTTACCGGGGCATTTGATGATAGGGCCGGTTGGTTTGAAGTTACCAACAAAGGCACGTTGTTCCTCGATGAAATAGGTGATATGCCAATTGGTCAGCAGGCAAAATTACTTCGGACACTTGAAGAACGAAAAGTAAGTAAAGTAGGTTCATTCCAGGCAATTGATGTTGATGTTCGCATTATTGCTGCTTCGAACCATCAGGTTGAAAAAATGATTGAAGAAAAGAAATTCCGCCAGGATTTATATCACCGTTTAAGCACTTTTACCATTCACTTACCGCCCCTACGCGAAAGAAGGGAAGATATTCCGATGCTTGTTCAGCATTTTATTACCGATTTCACGCATCGAATGAAGAAAAACATTTCCGGGATTAATGCAGTTGCACTTGAAAACCTAAAAAAATATCATTTTCCGGGTAATATCCGAGAATTGCGAAATATCATCGAACGTGCAGTGATACTATGCGATGATACTGAACTGCAAATGAGTCATTTCGACAGAATCAGTGCAAATTCAAATACGATAATACCAAATGATGAATCAAGTTTCGATTTGGAAATCATTGAAAGAAATACTATTGAAAAAGTTATGATATCGAACGATTATAACAAAGCGAAGGCAGCCATACTGCTCAATATATCCTGGCAAACCCTTGCCCGGAAATTAAAGAAATTTAATATCCCCGAAAGTAGAAATGGTTGAAATTGTTATATCTGAATAAGGGCTTTCCTGCAGGCATCTACTAACAAGTTGTAAATCTGTATAATAACTCAAACCTCAACCATTTCCAAAGATTTTATTCGTCAAATAAAACCGTATTGTTCAGATATTCATCTCCACCTATCGATTTATTCAGGCAAAAAAAATGCTGCCTGATAGGCAGCATTTTTTATATTTTGAATCCGTATTTATTTTACTGATTCTACAATAGCTTTGAATGCTTCAGGATTGTTCAACGCTAAGTCGGCCAACACCTTACGGCTTAATTCAATATTATTCTCGTGGATTTTTCCCATAAATACACTATACGATAAACCGTACTCACGCACACCGGCATTAATACGTTGAATCCATAATGATCTGAAATTTCTCTTCTTGGTACGTCTATCGCGATAGGCATATTGTTGCCCTTTTTCATAAGAGTTCTTGGCAACTGTCCAAACATTTTTTCTACTCCCAAACTGACCTTTCGTTTTGTCTAAGAGTTTTTTTCGCTTTGCCCTTGCGGCAACTGCATTTACTGACCTTGGCATTTTTTTAAATTTTTATCACCATAGCGCCTCCCAACGGAGAACTTTATCTGCTATGACTGAGTTAAACAATTAATTTGTTAGCCCTGAAGCATTTCTCTGATGTTTTTTTCATCAGTTTTATGAACAAGACCTGAATAAGTAAGGTTGCGCTTACGTTTAGTCGATTTCTTGGTTAGAATGTGACTTTTGAAAGCATGCTTCCTTTTGATCTTTCCGGTGCCGGTCAACTTAAAACGCTTTTTAGCGCCGGATTTTGATTTCATTTTTGGCATTACTTATATTTATTTAGGTTAAATGGAATTCTGTTTATTTCTTTGGACCGATCATCATCATCATTCGCTTTCCTTCAAGTTTTGGTAATTGTTCAACCTTACCAAATTCTTCAAGTTCCTGCGCAAACTTTAGCAAAATCAACTCTCCCTGGTCCTTGTAAACAATGGAACGTCCTCTGAAAAAAACGTCCACTTTAACTTTAGCACCATCTTCAAGAAATTTAATCGCATGTTTCAGTTTAAAATCAAAATCATGGTCATCCGTATTTGGCCCAAGCCGAATCTCTTTTACTACAATTTTCACTGATTTTGCTTTGATCTCTTTCTGTTTCTTTTTTAATTCAAACAGAAATTTCTTGTAGTCCAGAATTTTACATACCGGAGGATTTGCTGTGGGTGAAATCTCAACGAGATCAAGCTCCTGAGCTTCAGCCATGGATAAAGCCTCGCGCAACTGAAAAATTCCCGGTTCAACATTTTCACCAACTACACGGACCATTGGAGAGGTTATCCTGCCGTTGATTGCATGTGGATCTTCCTTTTTCACGAAAACACGTGGCTTTCTGATTCTTAACTGTGCTATAGTTTGGTTCTCCTATATTAATTTAACTTATGTTTATTAACTCCCTGTTAATCAATTAACTGCCTTGTAATCTTACTTCTTCATCATGTATAAGGCTTGCAAAACCTTCCAAACTTAAAACTCCCAGATCACCTTCTCCTTGTTTTCTCACAGATACCTGATTTTCAAGTTCTTCCTTCTCACCAACGACCAACATATAAGGGATTTTTCGTAACTCGGCATCCCTGATTTTCTTCCCGGTCTTTTCACTCCTGTCATCAATGAGGGCGCGAATATCGGAATTATTTAGGAATTTTAAAACTTTTTCTGCATAATTCTGATATTTTTCGCTGATTGGCAGTATGATAACCTGTTCCGGACTCAACCAAAGCGGGAATTTTCCGGCACAATGTTCAATCAGAACTGCAACAAATCGCTCCATCGAACCAAATGGTGCGCGGTGTATCATCACCGGACGATGTTTTTCATTATCAGCACCAATATAAGTAAGTTCGAATCGTTCGGGCAAATTGTAATCCACCTGTATGGTACCAAGTTGCCATTTGCGACCAATGGCATCCTTTACCATGAAATCCATTTTTGGTCCATAAAAGGCAGCTTCGCCGTATGCAGTAACTGATTGCAAACCCTCTTCTTCGGCAACTTCGATGATAGCACGCTCAGCCTTTTCCCAGTTTTCATCCGAACCGATATATTTTGCAGGATTATTGGGATCGCGCAATGAAATTTGTGTTATGAATTCGTTAAAGTCTAAGGCTTTAAAAATCTTCATGATGATCTTGATAACGCCTTTGAATTCACTTTTTATTTGATCGGGTGTGCAGAAAATATGTGCATCATCCTGTGTAAATCCACGAACACGGGTCAAACCGTGCAACTCACCACTTTGTTCGTAACGATACACTGTCCCGAACTCAGCCAATCTCAAAGGTAATTCCTTGTAAGAGTGTGGTTTAACATTGTAAATCTCACAATGGTGTGGACAATTCATTGGTTTCAGAAAAAATTCTTCGCCTTCGATGGGTGTGGTAATTACCCTGAATGAATCCTGTCCGTATTTTTCGTAATGGCCTGATGTTTTGTATAGATTGACATTGCCGATATGCGGTGTTATTACTGGTAAATATCCGGCATCTTTCTGTACTTTTTTCAGGTATTGCTCTAACCTTTCGCGAAGTTGCGCACCTTTTGGAAGCCACAAAGGCAATCCTGAACCAACTTTCTGAGAAAAGGCAAACAATTCCATCTCTTTTCCTAACTTCCTGTGGTCACGTTTTTTCGCTTCTTCAAGAAGTAATAAATATTCGTCAAGTTCCGTTTTTTTTGGGAAGGTGATGCCATAAACACGTGTTAACTGCCTGCGTTTTTCATCGCCACGCCAGTAAGCACCGGCAAGACTCGTCAGCTTGACCGCTTTGATAAATCCGGTGTTGGGCAAATGGGGTCCGCGACATAAATCAGTGAAAGTTCCGCTCTTATATAAAGTTATTTTACCGTCTTCGAGATCGTTAATCAATTCCAATTTATACTCATCACCCTTTTCTGTAAAGTGCGCCAATGCATCTGATTTACTAACATCCACACGATTAAAAGTTTGCTTTTCACGGGCAAGATCGAGCATTCTTTTCTCAATTTCGATTAAATCAGCTTCGGTGAGTGTTTTATCTCCTGTGTCGATATCATAATAAAAACCACTTTCGATATCAGGACCAATACCAAATTTAACACCCGGATAAAGTTGTTCAATGGCTTCAGCCATCAAATGGGCTGAGGAATGCCACATCGTAGCTTTTCCTTCGGTATCGTTCCAGGTTAATAACTGTACTTTGGAATCTTCGGTAATAGGACGTGTTGCATCCCAAACATCGCCATTTACTTTGGCCGACAATACATTGCGAGCCAGGCCTTCGCTGATACTCAGCGCAATATCAAGGGCAGTTACACCACTTTCATATTGTCGCACACTACCATCTGGTAAAGTAATATTCATCACTCAAAAAAGTTTTGTAAATAGTGTGCAAAAGTACGATAAAAACAAAACGGACGGTTTGTTTATTACAATTACAGACAAATATATCAGATGGGGTAAGGAAACAAAGTCGTGCCAGGCAAATCAGATTTGAAAATTAAAGAGTTCGGGCAATGTAACTCCCATTGTTCGTGCCAAAACAAATATTGTACTGATTGTTGGATTGATTCTGGCCGTTTCGATGCGTGCAATCTGACTCATGGATATACCTGATTCAAAAGCAAGTTGACTCTGGGTAAAACCCCTATCATGGCGAATCTTCTTCAATTGAGCAGCAAAGGCTCCAAGACCAGATTGGTCAAAAATTAATTTCCGCTCAGGAATCCGCCGGGTTTTCATGGCGGAAAGTTTCACATAATTTAAAAAATATTTATAGCACGTGTGCTATATGTAAAATAATATTATAATTTTGAGGAAAATACGACCGGACATTACACAAATTAACGGGCTAATACCCCAAAATTATGAGATAATAAACTATAAGTGGAGACCAGCAACCACTAAATAAACGGGGCGATACCGAAAAGCCAAAAGAGTAGGAAAACAAAAAACTAATTATTATGAAAAAAATTACTTTATTCTTGCTGTCACTTGTAGTTGTTTCAACAATTGTACTTTCCTGTGCAAAAAGCGACTCAAAACCTGTAAAAACAACAGGGCATCTTTATGTAAAATTAAATTATCCAGATAATTTTATTCGTAATGGTTCCAATTATTCTGTTGACTATGACAAAGATTCCAGTGTAGAGGTATATACCAGCGGTGATAATGTTGGGATTATTGAGGTTTACGGAAAAAACAAAACAGTTTTCGACTGTGGAGAGTTAAATCCTGGAAATTATATTGTAGACGATCATTTAGCAACTGGAAACATTTATGCACATAACTTCAGTTCTGAAACTATACAAATAATTGCTAATCAGGATAAGACTCTTACATTTGGAGAAGATTTTTAATTATTGACAAAATGGTTGCTTGATAAAATGCAAAAATTGTCTCATGTGACCATTTTAATAATCACATCTGATTATTGTAAAATTACTTTTTTACAGCAATAATATAAAAAATATTTCAATGGATCTTCACTCTCCTCAAATCCAATATATTAACCGGGTTTGATTCGAAGCCAGTCACACGATTATTAACAAACCGAAGCACTTCGTCGTAAAACAGCACAACAACGGGCGCATCCGACATGATCAGGCTATCCATCTGCCGGTATAGCCCAATGCGATCTGTCAAATCAGGAATACCCGATGCCTTCTCATACAATGCATCGAATGCCTCGCTCTTGTAATGCGTATAATTTGGTCCATACGGGGCAAAATTCCTGCTGTAAAACATGGCCAGATAGTTCTCAGCATCAGGGTAATCAGCTACCCATGATGACCTGAAAAATTCGAGTTTGCCCAATGCCCGTGCCTGTCGGATGGTTGCCGGTGGACTTACTTCGATCTTTACCTGTAAACCGACATTGGTGAGTTGCGATTGAATAAACTTCGCCAAATCGACATATTCGGCTGATGTTGTGATGGTTATTGATGACCCGAAATTATTCGATCTGATAATTTCTATGGCTTGTTTTGGCTGATAAGAATATCCATATTTTCCGGTTGAATCATGCCCTGGCATGCCATAAGGGATCATACCGCCTGTGCCCGGTTTTCCAATCCCGTTGCGAAGAAATTTCATCATTTTGTTACGGTCAATCGCATAATTGATGGCCTTGCGAAGTTGAAGATTTTGAACCGGATTGACTTTTCCGGGTATTGAATCAACAAAAAAACCCATGAATTCGGTGTTGAGATAGGCCTGACTCTCAAGATAAATTTTTGAATGGTATTTGCTTCGTAACAATCCACTGCGCGTGAGCAACTCATCTTTGTACCGTGCATCAATACCCGACATGAAATCAAGATTACCTTTTATAAAATCAAGAAATGCTGTTTGCCTGTCTATCAGAAAGTTAATCGATACACCGTCAATAAATGGCAGTCGTTCGTTGTTCACAAATTCAAAATATTCAGGATTTTTTTGCAACACAAGTTTCACTCCTTCTTTCCAGTACGTGAAACAAAAAGGACCTGTACCAACAGGGTTTTTTCTGAAATCATTACCATAGAACTGAACAGCTTCTTTTGGAAGAACTGAAGTGTATGTCATTGCCAATATTCCAAGGAATGAAGGAAAAGCTTCTTTCAAGGTTATTCGAAGTACAGAATCGTTTAAAGCCAGAAAAGCATAACCGTCCGAATCCTTGCGAACATAATTGAAAATCCAGGAACCGGGTGAACCTATTTTTGGATCGATCAACCGATTAAAACTAAATACGAAATCGGAAGCGACAACTTTTCTTTTGACACCATTAAACACCTGATTATCATGGAAATAAACATCATTTCTTAAATTGAAGATGTATGTTTTTCCATCATCCTCAACAGTCCAGGAGTGGGCAATAGCAGGCACAATATTCAGCTTTTCGTCGAGAGAAACCAAACCGTTATACAATTGATTACACGCCCAGATATGAGGTAAATCCTTAGCAAACGCAGGATCCAGACTTACAATACCAGCCGATTCATTGTATCTGAAAATCTTTTTACCGTTATCGATTGCCTTTTCATTTCCACATGAAACGAGCAATAATATCAGATAAAAGAAAGAAAAACGAAATAAAAGTTTTTTATTACCAAAAATCCACAACATGATTTTGAATTGATGTTGCGAAAGTAAGTAATCCGGTCAGATAGTTTTTATTAAATCTAAAGTTGTCTATCGTTGCCTTGTACCTATCTTATCCATGAGTTTGATCCACTTTTCACGTTGCTTATCAGAAGATCCACGAATGGGCCCGATAGATGAAATCCGAACAGGTTTGATCCCACAAAAATGAAGCACTCCTTTACGCATAGCATGGTGACCGGGAGCAAAATTATGCAGATAGTAATACCATGGGGGCGCATCCATCGTTACGACTACGCGGGCCGATTTTCCGGTTAACAATTTTTCGGGAAAAGGATTACCCTTGCGATATTTGAATGCAAATCCCGGTAAAAAAGTACGATCGATAAATCCTTTAAGTAAGGCCGGATAGGTGGCCCACCAATTCGGGTAAAAGAACACCAGATGGTCGGCCCAGCTAATCAACTCCTGTGCCTTTTTCAAATCAGGTTCGAGTTCCTGTGTTCCGCGATACCCTTCACGAAAGTTAATTTCAAAATTCAACTCACGCAAAATAAGCTCTTTAACAGTAGCACCTGAACCAATTGCGGCATCAACGTAAGTTTTTTTTAATATATCTTCATAAGTGCTTTTAACCGGATGGCCAAAAACAACAAGTATTTTCTTCATTCAAAAAAATTTAATTTATTCTTTTTCAAGTATTAATAAAGGCAACTCCATCATACTTTCGATAAAATGAAAATGAACCCCCTCAATATACGCTGGTTTAATATCGAAGAAATCGCGTTTGTTTTCTTTCGATAAAATGATATCTGTTATTTTGGCACGTTTAGCGGCAAGAATCTTTTCTTTGATGCCACCTACAGGTAATACCCGTCCACGCAGGGTTATCTCACCTGTCATTGCCCAGCCGGCTTTCGCTTTTCGTTTTGTGAATGCTGAAGTCAAGGCTGAGAACATGGTTACACCTGCTGATGGGCCATCCTTTGGTGTAGCTCCTTCGGGAACATGAATATGAACATTCCACTTTTCAAAAATTTCCGGTTTTAATCCTAATAGTTCGGCGTGTGACTTCAAATATTCGAAAGCGATGATGGCTGACTCTTTCATCACGTCGCCCAGATTACCGGTAAGTTTCAATTCACCCTTACCCTGACTGAGGCTCACTTCAATAAAAAGTGTTTCACCACCCACCGGAGTCCAGGCCAGACCAGTAACAACGCCTGGTATAGTGATCTGTTTTAGCTGATCGCTATGAAAAATACCAACGCCGAGTACTTTCTCCAAATCTTCGGTATTCAATTTTTTATCATACGATTCACCCATTGCAATAAACTTGGCCTTATTCCTGATTAATCGGGCAATTTGCCTTTCGAGCGACCTTACACCAGCTTCACGGGTATAATCTTCAATTATTTTTTCGATAATTTTTTTCGAAAACGCTACCTCTTTCGTTTTAACGCCATGTTCGCCCAATTGCTTTGGAATTAAATGTTTCTGGGCAATTTGAATTTTTTCTTCTACCAGGTATCCACTTAAATCAATTACTTCCATCCTATCGCGTAATGCCGGATGAACAGTACTCAGATTATTCGCCGTGGCAATAAACATGATCTTCGAGAGATCATAATCCATCTCAAGAAAATTATCGTAAAAATTGTTATTCTGTTCAGGATCAAGTATTTCTAACAAGGCTGCCTGAGGATCACCATTGATATTTGTACCAATAACTTTATCTATCTCGTCGAGAACAAAAACCGGATTTGAGGTCTTTACTTTTTTCAGACTTTGTAAAATCCTACCCGGCATAGCGCCAATATAGGTTTTTCTATGACCACGTAATTCAGCTTCATCACGTAAACCGCCGAGTGACATCCTGACATATTTTCGCCCCAATGCCCGTGCAATTGATTTTCCAAGTGAAGTCTTACCAACACCCGGAGGGCCAACAAGACATAAAATGGGTGATTTCATATCTTGTTTTATTTTGTGTACGGCCAGATGCTCAATGATGCGTTCTTTCACTTTCTCTAAGCCAAAATGATCTTCATCCAATGTTTTTTGCGCGTGTTTCAGGTCGAAATTATCAACGGAATACTCTCCCCAGGGTAACTCAACCAAATATTCGAGATAATTCAGTTGAATACCATATTCAGCAGCTTGTGGATTCATTCGTTGAAATTTCGTCATTTCACGATCAAAAACAGTCTGAACGTCTTTTGTCCAGACTTTTTTTAGTGATTTTTCTTTCAAACTTTTGACATCCAACTCATTGGGTGTTCCACCAAGCTCCTCCTGAATGGTTTTCAATTGCTGATTTAAAAGATAATCACGCTGCTGTTTGTCCAGATCAACTTTTACTTTGCTTTGTATCTGATGTTTCAAATCAAGTAACTGTAATTCTTTAGTCAGAAAAAACAATACCTGATTTGCTCTTTTTTTCATATCGGTAATCTCGAGAAGCATCTGCTTCTCGGCGCTTGAAATATTCAAATTACTCGAAATGAAATGGATGAGGAATCCCGGGCTTTCGATATTTTTAATTGCAAAAGAGGCTTCTGTTGGAATGTTTGGTGATTTATTGATAATCTGTATCGAAAGATCCTTTATAGATTGAATAAGTGCATTAAAATTTTCATCATTTTGCACAAGAGCCGATTCTTCGTAAGGGACTACCTTTGCTTTAATATAAGGATCATCCGTTAAAACCTCCAACAATTTAAAACGTTTTTTGCCTTGAATAATCACGGTAGTATTTCCATCAGGCATCTGCAGCGTTTTAATTATCTGGGCAACCGTCCCAATTTCGTGCATATCTGATATGGTAGGATCTTCCACCGATGCATCTTTCTGGGCAATAACACCTATGATCTTTTCTTTTTTATACGCTTCTTTTATCAACTTGATTGATTTATCACGGCCAACGGTGATCGGGATAACGACACCCGGAAAAAGCACGGCATTGCGTAATGGCAGAATGGCTAATTCTGCAGGAATATCTTCAGCATTCATCATTTCTTCATCTTCAGATGATAGCAAAGGAATGAACTCGGTATCAGCATCAACTATATCGGAGAACAACAGGTTATTGGGATTTAATAAATTTTCCATAAAAAAGTAAGACAATATGACAGGTTATTGAATAAAGCGCCTTTTTGCTTTTGTAAGAAGTATGATAAATCAGGATAATTACAAATAACAACCTGATTATCATCAACAAAGGCAAAATGAAAAATAATTCACCCGATAAAGTTCAATAAATGTGCCAGTATGAATCAGGCACGCCGGTTTTTGTGGGTAAGACTGTATATTTCGACCAGTATATCCCTTTCGGTTTTACCAAACACTTTCGAACGTCGTGCAAAAACAGCTTCGGCAATTCGGAATGCTTTTTTAAGTTCAAAATCGGCGAACCCCTGAGTTCCTCCCCAGGTAAAGGAAGGAATAAAATTACGTTGGTATCCCGATCCATATACATTAACGTTTACGCCAACAACCGTTCCGGTGTTAAACATGGTGTTTATTCCGCATTTTGAATGATCACCCATAATGGTACCGCAAAATTGTAAACCAGTCGAAACGAAACTTTCATCAGGATAACTCCACAATTTCACTTCTTCATAGGTGTTTTTAAGGTTCGATGTGTTGGTATCGGCACCGATATTGCACCATTCACCAATCACTGAATGGCCTAAAAATCCGTCATGGGCTTTGTTTGTATAGCCAAATATAACAGAGCTATTCACTTCTCCTCCAACCTTTGAGTAAGGTCCGATGGTGGTTGGTCCATATATTTTGGCATCCATTTTCAACATGGCATGGTCACCGAGTGAAAAAGGTCCTCTTACTTTGGAACCTTCCATAATTTCAGCATCTTTTCCAATATAAATGGGACCTTTAGAAGCATTCAAAATGGCATATTCAACCACGGCACCCTCTTCGATGAAAATATTTTCAGGGTTGATCGCACGGTTTGTCAGACTAAGTTTTTGCGATTTACGACCCGTTGTTAATAAAACATAGTCATCATTAATTGCTTTTTCATTCAGATTAAAAAGATCCCAGGTATTTTCAATTTTAACATAGTCAACTTTCGATTCAATCGTTTCACATTCAAACGTACTATCAGGATCACCAAGTAATTTCAATGCATCTGCTGACAGACACATGGCTCTCACCGATTCATCCTTAATAAGCGAATATCCTGATTTAAGTGTTCCGATTTCGGCAACCAATTCTTTATTTGGACAAATAGACCCGTTTATTAGGATATTTTCATCTAATTCAATGAGTGGAAATTTTAACTGTAGATAGCTTTCGGTCAGACTTGATGTTTTTGAACCAAGGTATTTCTCCCATTTTTCACGAATGGTTAAAATGCCAAATCGCAAATCTGCAACAGGACGGGTGAAAACCAAGGGCAATAAGTTCGACCTGTTTGA
>JABFQW010000002.1 GCA_013141455.1 Bacteroidales bacterium | reverse complement strand
GTGTATGATTGAAAGCGCTAAAAATGTACTTACCCGGAGGGTATATCAAAAACTTTTTTTTCTCTTCAACAAGAAATGTTTTTAAATCAATAAAATACTGCGATTCAAATTCTTGTGCAAGGGCTTCTTTCCAACTGGTTTCAATTTCGGGATTAATCAGCGACATAATGAGGATATAAATAATAAAATGGTGAACAATAACTTCGTGTTTTCTTTGTTTTATGGATAAAAACTGTTTCCTTTGTGCCTGAAAATAAATTCATAAACATTTAGTAAAATTATGAAAAAAATCTCTGTCTTTATTATAGCTGTTGCAGCAATCGGAATATTGATGATGTCATGCAAATCTACCGCGAAATGTTCTGCTTACGGTGAAACACAAAAGTTTCAACGCGAAACAAAATATTAATAGGTTATTATATCCTAAAAATTCATACCTCCTTGTTTTTTCTCCTAAAAATTTGATATTTTTAGCGTGTGAAAAGCTTATTTAAATTTATATTTTGCTCAGTTGCCGCTTCAATGTTGGCAATGCCGGTTGTGATTTCGCAGATAAGCGATGATTACGATAGCATTGACAATATGATTATTTACAGTCATGAGCGATTCGGACAGGTTATAGCGCACAATCTCGGGTTTGGAATGGGGTATCGCTTTGGAAAGAATATTACAGCATTTAACACACGATTTTTTTCGACGGAACTGGTGACCATGCGTTCGCCCAAACAAATCAAACTTCTCAATCCGGTACCCGATAATGCAAAAAGGTACGTGTATGGAAAATTAAATGATGTATTCATCTTACGTGGTGGATTTGGTTACCATAGGTTACTTAACAGCAAACCTTATTGGGGCGGAGTTGAAGTTCGATGGAACAATGAAGCGGGTGGGTCGCTGGCCTTCGAGAAACCTTATTATCTGTTCGTTGTTACAACAGAATCAACTATCAAAACCAAAATATTCGATGCCAATACTTCATGGGAATATATCTATGGGCGAGCTCCGTTTACGAAGGGTTTGAACGAAATTAAAGTAGTACCTGGCGCCTTCATCAGAAGTAGTTTCAGTTTCGAGTTTGGTGATATCAAGACGCATCTGAAGGCATTTGAAGCAGGTGCAATGCTTGAATTTTTTCCAACCGGCGTAACAATCATGTTTGACTCGGCTGACCAACCCATGTTTCTAACATTTTATATCGGCTACTCCTTTGGCAGACGGTTGAACAAATATTAACCAATTTCTATCCTGATTATTCATAATTGCATGTCACTGATCCTGTATCAGCACATCATGGTACATAATGTGGTAATTCGCAGCAATTCACCTCATCTATACCATATATGACCTTCAATAAGATTAGTGTACAGTATATTAGCTCTGAGAGTTATACCAAAATCCAGTTCAATCACTATTCTTCAGGAATGTAAAACCGAAAAAAGGCGTAAAAAAAAGTCCTTCAAATTACTTCGAAGGACTTTGTCACTGAATTCATTGTGCGTTTATTCAATGGTAAGCTTTTGGGTATAAGCCTTTTTACTATCAATTAGTCTAACAAGGTAAATACCTTTATTTAGCTTTCCTCTAAGGTCGTAATTCATTTTAACCTCACCAACAGAAGGCACGAAAGTATCTTCGAAAACACTATTTCCGAGCAGGTTATAAATTTCAATTTTTATCGTTTCAATACTACCAACTTTGAAAGTAATATTCAAATTTCCATTTGATGGGTTTGGATAAAGTGTGAATGCCTGAGACTTCGACTCATTGATTGAGGCACCATCAACAGTTGTAAACTTACGGATTGGACTCCAGTCAGTTGTATCAAATGCCTGAATTGCCTTCACTCTCCAATAATAATCAGTTTCTCTATCTAAGGTAAATTGTGTCTGATAAAAGTTGGTTGTAACCACTTCGGTTTTAGCATCAGTGAAAGCACTATTTTGTGCAATTTGAATCATAAATTTCTCAGCACCTCTTATTTCAGACCAAGTATATTTCGGTAACAAGGAAACAAATTCTTCGTTCTCGGCAGGCTCCAACAGGGAGACAGTATTAATTGTGGTAAATTTAAAGGCAGGTGACCATGCAGAAATATCATCGGCATGATGAGCATTCACTCTCCAAAAATAATCCTGACCAAAAATCATGTCCTTAAAACGGTATTCATTGATATTTGTTTCAGAATAAAGAGGATCGGTAAACGCAGCATCCGTTGACATTTGAATACTATACTTAACAACGCCGGTTAATTTTATCCATGTTACCAGTGTATCCAAGGCTATTTCAGCAGAAGCACTATCTGGCTCATTTAATGTAGGGCTTGAAACCACAAAGAAGGAATTGGCTGGTGACCAATCGGAAGTTGATTCCTCATGTCCGGCCCGAATTCTGAGATAATGGTTCTTTCCAAACAAAAGATTACTAAATCTGAATTCACTTATTGTATCATCGACAACATATTGTTTCAAATATGCACTATTGAATCCTTCACCCTGGAAAGAAACGATAACACCGGCATTTCCAACAACAAATCCTGTGGCATCATTTTTAAGAGAAATACTATACAAATCTTCTGAAGTACCACTAGCATTTGATTTCCATTGTATCCCGTTATAAAATAACAATGTCCCTGATTTCCCAACAATATAGCCATTATTTTCATCTAAAAAACAGATATCGTTTAAGTCTTTTGTAACACCAGAAGTTTGTTCTGACCATGAAATGCCATCCCAATATTGTATCCTTCCACCTTTGGTTGAAACCCATACCTTATCAGCACTAAGAGCCCATACACCTAATAAATCCCGACTTCCAACCGAACCTGCTGTCCATGAATCGCCGTTGAAAAACGAGTATTTACCTGTTTTACCGACAATCCATATATGCTGTTCATCCACGCCATGAATGGCATACAGGTCAAGGCTTACACCTGTTGTTGTAATAGCTGACCACAATATACCATCGAAATGCAAAGCAACGCCTGCTGCTCCGATCGCGTATCCATTTGTCGGGCTGGTAAAAAATAATCCATTTAGTGTGGACGTTACTCCAGAGGTCATCGAGATCCAGGAAGCTCCATCATAATATAGGATTGTACCATTTTCGCCAGATGCCCAACCATGGGTTGCATCAGTAAAAAACACATCAGTCAGATTGTTTGTTACACCACTTTCGATCAAACTCCAAATGCCATTCGTACGATGTAATATTTTACCACCATCGCCTACAGCCCACGAGTCGGTGGCATCAATTTCGAATACATCGTTCAGTTTTGTGGTAATACCTGAATTTTCTGTCCTCCAGCTATATGACGTATCTAATTGTATATCATAATGGTTTATACCGCTTAAGGCATTCCATTTTACCAATGCGTCAGGATTTACGATTGCCTGATTAGCAGGGAAATTAATAGTTACTGTAGAAATAACACTGAAAGACCAAGGTGCACTCCAATCGGATGTCGCAATACCATCGTGTGCCCGAACTCTCCAATAATACAACTCTTTGAATTTCAGTTTACTCATATTAAATGCAGTAACTGTCAGATTCGGAAAATCGACTGCATCGCTAAAATCGGCTGATTGCGCCAATTGTACATCATATGAAATTTCGGTACCATCACCCGTAACAGCATCCCAATCAAGTAATGCGTCTGGCATTTGATTGACTGCCTCATTCGCAGGCGCTTTAAGCGTTGGGGTATAGATACGTGATTGTGAAAATACAGCCGGGTTAAAGAGTAAAACGATACAAATAATTTGTAAAATATTTTTCATTGTATTCCGATTTTTTTTGATTACTAAATTAATATACCAGGAATTTAACAACACCCGAATTATCCGAACTCTCAATCCTCAAGATATAATATCCTTGCTTAAGTTCATCAACAGAAATATCCATTTGATTTTTGCCGGTACTTCGTAACCCAACATTTGTTTGCAATATCATTTTTCCTGTCAGATCATAAATGCTATAGCGAACATCAGATGTTTTGGTCAATTCATAATTGACATGTGCTGTTGAGTTTACTGGGTTTGGATACACACTTATACTAAGTTGTTTATTGGGAGTTACTACCGGATTTTCATTTATACCAACTGGTTTTCTGTATTGATTACAGCGGAATAAACCTTTACCATAGGTTGCACCATAAATGATCCCAAAATTGTTTGTGCCAGGATAAAATGATTCCGTTGTATCGGTAACTATATCACCATTTGGTAAAACCACGTGATTAATTGTCTGAACCGAGTCAGGGGCACGGTTAATCAATTGTTGTTTCAGTTCGAAAACCGGTACATTACCGATTTCAGTCTGGTTACTTTCCCAGGTTGGATCACCAGAAATATTATCTGTAACAAAAACTCCCTGTTCGGTACCTAATACTACAACGTTTGAATGATTCATTTCGATGATGGAGGCATATACCGGCATCTTGGGTAAGTTTCCTTGTTTAGAAACAAAAGTAGGTATTTCGGCAAGTGCGTTTGTGCTCATCAATACATAATGGTCATTACCATAATTACCTAATGTGAGTAACACATTATTTGGGTTTTGCGGATCGACAGCGATTGAAGTTATTGCCTGGGTAACCGGTGTTGAGGTTCCGGGTATTACTAACGGAATTTCTTTGGTAGCAACAATGCATTGTGGGCTACTAACATCAGCATGGTTGTAGTCATACGCAAGGCCAATGTTCGACACCCTGTAAAGTTTACCGTTACGCATACCAACAAATACATGGTTTGCATCAGAAGAATATGCTATTGATTGTGGTATCCCCGAATAACCAACACTTGTATTTGCCAGTTCGAACCACTCTGGTGTTTTACCAAAATTCAAAAACTCTTTCGTCATCCAGAGTCTGTTAGCAACGGCAATAAACAGTTTAGTTGCTACAATATCTTTTACCCTGATAGAATCACCTAATGCAAGATTTACATCAGATGGCAACGTATAATAAAAAGGATGCCTATTGTTATTACTCTTTACTTTCAGCACTGAACCCGGAGTATATGCCTTTTTCGCATAATAAGTAACTGAATCCCGGCTATTTTGATCTTCATAACTTTCCCAAAGTGTGATAGGGGTTTTGAAGGCCTGGGCATTGCCCATTGATCCTCCTAAAAACTGTGTTGAAAAAGTGAATGCAAGATCTTCTGATCTTTCCATTTCACCAGCAGTAGCACTCAAAACAATGGCCTGAGGTTGGATGGTTGAAACCACACATGATCCTCCATGTCCTGAATACTCGAAACCAACACCTCCAAACCATAGTTCATTACCCTGTTTTGTCGTGTTTCCAGTACCTGAAATATAGATTGTGCCCTGATCTTGTGCACCTCCCAATACCCGGTTTTCCTGTCCGGTAGGAGCCACAGTATAAAATTGCGTTGTAATATAATTGCGGTTACTCGATTCAAAAGTAAAATCATCGCCCGATATCGTTCCTTTAAAGATACCGCCATCTGTTCCTGCAAAGAAAACATTGCTGTTACCTGGTTTAAAGCATATCGTTTGTTGTCCGAGATGCAGGTATTTCTCTATTTCTTCATTAAGGATAAAGTTCCTTGATTTAAGGTCCCAGGAAAAAAGTCCTCCTTCAACGATTTTTTTACCCTGCCAGAGATTATTGCCACCGACTAAAATCCTGTCAGCATCATTTGGAAAAACAGTAATGGTGTTATTGTAGTTTCCTCTTGTTCCATAAATATACACCCAAAAAGTACTGGGAAGAATTACTGACCAGTTATCACCCTGGTCTGTTGAGCGGTAAATACCAATATGCGTACCAGTACTGTTGGTACAACTTGCATACAAAACATTATTATCGGAAGGCGCTATGGCAATTTCAGTGCGCAATACATCTGCTATTGGTAACGAAATAGAGTCTCCGGTTGAGCGGTTAACAAATCCATCTAAACTTCCTGTTTTTGAAATATAGCAATTATTGTTAACAGAGGCAACAACGATTCCACTTGTTCCCATCTCAACATCGGTTGCATTAAACGACAACTCATTATTATCAATATCTTTGGCTGTGCTCCAGGTATTTCCACCGTCAGCCGAATATTTTAGGCCTGTGTTTGTAGCCGCATAAATTGCATTATCTTTCAAAGCAATTTTTGAAATAAAGGCCCAATCCACGGTGTTACTGTTAGCAACCGGTGCAGTGGTTGCAATTGAGACAAAGTTCTCTCCATCAGTAGATTTGAACATTCCAGTTCCGACAAAACCACTTGTATAACCCAGGTCATTAAGTCCGGTATAGGTATGTGCATTGAAACCGTCGCCGGTACCAACATACAAATCACCGTTTGAAGCCTGAACCATACAGCTCACCATCAAACTTAAATCAGAAACACTTTTCCAGGTGATGCCATCATTAACTGATTTCCAAACTCCACCACCTACTGAACCTGCAAAGATTGTTTTACCTGTTGCATCTCGGTTATCATAAAGTATAGCGGTTGTTTTACCTCCGAAATTATCCGGCCCCAGCGAAGTCCAATTCAATGGATCAACACTTCTACCTGCACTTAGAGCTTTCGCACCATCAGCAGCATTCACAACATCAGCAGGATTTACAATATTTGTGCTCTGATTAGCCCTTAATCCCTGCAAATAGCTTTCATAAGTTGGAGAATTGTTATTATCTGCAACATTTTTGATTCGGTCTTTTACGTTGCCAGCCATAAGAAATTTGCCTGTTAACGCTGTGATAATTAAAAGTGTGCAAAAAAGTAAAGATCTTTTTTTCATATCGGATAATTTAGATTTTATTCCAGTTTTATCTTTTTAAAATAGAGGCACAAGTTACATTTATTATTTAATATACAACAAGTAAGCCACGAATTTATTTAAACAGTTTATAACACGGTATTATTGTAAAAACTCACGCAAATGTAAAGCGAAATCAGTTACAAATACCAAAACAAAATGTCTGGATCGACCCAAATTAATCTAATGAAGGCTAAGATAAGTTGAACTATCTGATTTTGTTTGGATTAGTCGTAACAATTACTTGTCCGAAGCTTGATAGTTACGATGAGAAATGCAGTTGGCCAGTTGTGCAACATAAAAATCAGGCCAATAATATTATGGAATAAGACAACGAATAGTAATAGGCAGTTATGCAGGCCATCAGATTCCTTTGAAAGAATCATTTGGAAGCCAGCCAACACTTCCATTACTGATTTTGATTTTTGACCATCCGATAACTTCATCGAGCAGTGCAACCTTCGTGCCTTCATGCAAAACAAAAAGATCAACACTCGAACCACCCGGCGAGCTTTTAACCGTGATTGTTGGAGCAAAAATGATCGCCTCATTGGCTTGCTTTGTGTAATAATATCGTTGCGAAGCCAAACCAAAACTTATTATTGTAAACAGTATCAGGATTAATCCACTAAAAAAACCTGTCTTTTTAATCCACAACGTGATGGTGGTGAGATAAAAAAAGATTGAGATGAGCGAAAGCATTAAAAAACTTAATGAAATCCATGCCCATGAATCAGCATTAAATAAATTATAAATGCTATCCCACCATGCCTTGAAGAAAATGCGTGGTAACTGATCAATCTTATCAACGATCAAATTGTTTGCAACGTCAATATTTCGAAGTATATCCTCATCTGTCGGATCGAGTTTCTTCGCCTTCTCATAATATAAAATAGCTGAAGGAATGTCCTTGAGTTTGAAATACGCATTTCCAAGGTTATAAAATAATCCTGATGATTCGTATCCGACATCAACAACAGCCTGGTACTGTATCATAGCCGAATCGTATCTGGCAGCATTATAATAGGTGTTTCCCTGAGCAATTTTATTTTCGGGTATCGAAGCACAAAGTGACGAAGTCAGCGAATAAGCTGCTACAAAAACCACAATGAATTTCAAATGCTTAAGGTTCATAGTTGTATTATTTAATCAATCGCTCTGCTTTGGTGATCACCTCAATACCAAGATGATACAAGTCTTCCATTTTTTTTCCTGCATCGCCAGGTGCAAATCGGGCGTATTCGCATTTATTCAGTGTTTCAACAAACTGATCGACCAATTCATCGGGTGTTTCTTTTTCGACAAGGGCAATTCTAACACTTTCAATGGATAAATCGGCCCGTGAAATCATGAATTTATCTGCAATATATCCCCAAAGCGCCTGCGACATTTCGTTAAAATTCATTCTGCGATTTCTGTTTCATCAGATTGAAAGCCGATTTCAGGCGGTTACGGGCAATCTTCGTCGCTTTACGATATCGCACAAGCGATTGATTTGCTTTATACTTATCCTGTTTTCTCGAAAATACTATTGCAGCAGCAAACAAAGCCAACGCCATGAACACCAATATCATATATGTGACTGATCCAAAAAAGAAAGTCCCCTTTTTGGCAATAAACAAATCACCTGATTTTATATGGTTGATATCCGTACCCAGATATCTGATTCCCTCTTGTGAAGAAGTATAAACCGATTCCTTGGCTTCCTCGTTTGAGCCTTTCTCAACGAACAATTCAAAATCCTTTGATTGCAATGTGACAAATTCGTTCTTCTTTGGGTCGAAATACACGAAATCGACAGCCGGTATTTTGAAATTCCCATGAACTCGCGGGATAAATAGAAACTCGAATTTCCTTGAACCTGAAATACCAGCCGAAGTAGTACGTATCTGTGAAGAAGTTTTAGGCTCGTATAATTCAAAATCAGGTGGGAAAACAGGATGTGGAAATTCGAACAACTCCAGATTACCACTACCGGTAACTGTGTAAGTTATGTTGACCGCGTCATTCGATTTCATACGGGTTTTATCGATAGAGGCTTGCAAGTCAAATTGTCCGACTGCTCCGTTAAAACTGGCCGATTGTCTGTTAACCGGCAAAGGTTCAACATCGATTTGCAAAGATTCGGATAATAATTTCTTTTGAACGTTTTGAATATTACGGTTAAAGAAAGGATCATTAAAAAAACTCTCGAATGGATCACGCGAACGCTTTTTGTCGGTTTGCCCCTGAACCTGGGCAATACATTCCAACTCCATGGGATCGATCACCAATTTTCCTGATTTTTGAGGAAATAATGCAACTTTCCGAATATCAGCTATCACGTATTCTTCACCATTTATTTTTTCGGTGGTTTGTTGAAGTGCAGCATTTTCATCCAAAAGATTTTTCATCCAAAAACCTGAAAACGAGGATAACTTATTAACATTTACCGATGATACCGGAACCCTTGTATAGATTCGATAGGTGACAATGATTTGTTCGCCAAGCACAACTTTTCGTTTATCGGAAATGGCACGCAAAAAAACATCCTTATTACTTACAGAAGCCCTTTCAGCAGATGAATTTTGCGCTGTTGAGCCATTAGTCCGGCCCGATTTCACTACTTCTATTGTTAGTTTCCCCGATGAATATTGTTTACCCTTCACATTCACCGTGGCTGCAGGTACTGTAACCGATCCTTCCTGAGATGCTACAACGATATAGGTATAGGATTGATTAAATGAACGGCTCATCTGGCCATTAATAATCTGAATACTTGAACTTGTCGAACTCATCGGGCCGTTGAGTACACGCAATCCAGTGAAGGCAGGTCCTTTAAAACCACTACCTTCGGCATTAAGTTCATACACAACCTGAAACTGTTCTCCCACTTCTACCTGACTCTTGGAGGAAGCTTTTAAGGAAACATCCTGAGCAGATGCAAGTACTGGACTAACCAAAAAAAAGAACGTAATGATCTGAAATATAAACCTATACAATTTTTTTCCGGGTATTAACATGTTACAAAGATATGCCATCTTTCCTTTTTATTTTACCAGTCTTTTTCGCTTGTCGATTTTGAAGAGGATTTAACCTTTTGCTCATTCAACTTTTCAAGGGTTTTTTTCTCTTCATTTTGTAAAGCCTGCAACATACGTTCAGCATCTTCTTTTGAAAGTTGTTGCGGTTGTTGTTTTTGTTGTTGCTGTTGCTGTTTCTGATCTTGTTTATCCTGATTTTGTTGCTGATCTTTTTGCTGCTCTTCTTTTTTCTGATCTTCCTTATTTTGATTTTCCTGCTGCTTTTGATCGTCTCTTTTTTGATCCTGCTTATTATCTTTGTCTTTATTTTTTTGTTGTTCCTGTTGCTGTTGCTGTATCAGTTTCTTACGGGCATATTCAAGGTTATAGCGCGCATCTTCATTTTCAGGATTGGTGCGAAGTGCTTTCTTATACGCATCAATACTTTCCTGATATTTCTTTTGACTCATCAAACTATTTCCCAGATTATATTGCGCATCCGACTCTATTTCAGGTTTTTTGCTCATCTCGACAACTTTTGAAAAATCTTTTGTTGCCTGTTCATAATTTTTTTGCTGGTAAATAGCGCTTCCATGATTGAAAACTGCTTTTTCATTGACCGGATTTTTATCCATTACTTTTTGATAATTCACGGCTGCCTCATCAAAAACACCTTTATCATAGAGTTTATTGCCTTCGCGGATCAGTTTTTTGTCATTCTGAGCGAATAAACCAAGGCTTAACATGATAAACAGAAAGGCGAACAAATTAACTTTCATCATACTATTATTTTTTCCAAAGGTTAATTTTCGATTCCCAATTTCTCTTTCGGGCTGTAGTAAATAATTCTACCACCAAAAAAAAGATAGCTATTGCAATAAACCATTGAAACCTGTCTTCGTAGTCAGTGAATATCTTCGAATCAATCTCAGATTTCTCCAATTTATTGATTTCATTGAAAATAGTTTCCAGACCCGAACGGGTGTTGTTGGCGCGAACGTAAGATCCATTACCGGATTGCGCAATGCTTTGCAATATAGTCTCATTCAGTTTGGTAACAACCGTATTCCCTTGCCGGTCTTTTCTAAATCCTGTTTTCTTTCCATACTCGTTATAGACAGGAATAGGTGCGCCTTCAGCGAGCCCCATACCAATAGTGAAAACATTAATTCCTGCCTTCGCTGCATCGGCTGCAAGGTCTGCTGCATTTTCCTCATGATCTTCACCATCCGAAATAATGACAATGGCTTTGTTCCTTTCATTCTGATCGAATGACTTCATAGCGATCTCAATGGCTTCGCCAATTGCGGTACCTTGTGATGAAACAATTTCGGTATTTATTGTTGATAAAAACAACCGGGCAGCGGCATAATCCGTTGTAATTGGCAACTGGATGTAAGCTTTTCCTGCAAAAACGATGATACCGATACGGTCACCTTCCAATTTATCAATCAGGCGTGAAATGGCCTGCTTCGATCGTTCGAGCCTGTTGGGTGCAATATCTTCGGCCATCATCGAATTGGAAACATCAATAGCTATAAATAAATCAATGCCTTCACGCTTTACTTCTTCCATCCTTGCGCCGGATTGCAGATTGGCCAAACCAAGCACCAAAGCGCTGACTGCCAATAATAACAAAATCAATTTGATCCATGACCTGCTGACCGATTTCAATGGCATCAACACCTTTACAAACTCCGGATCGGTGAACCGCCACAATGATTTTTTTTGAAGGTATATAACAAAAAACGAGGCCAAAATCATCACGGGGATAAGCAACAACATATACAAATACCCCGGCCTTTCAAATCTTAAAATTTCGTTCTCCATCACTCCGGTTATTAAGTTATCGACCTGAACCAGGTATTACGTAAAACAAATTCGAGTAATAACATTGCCAATGCAACTATGGCCCATGGCAGATATTCTTCGTGTTTGCGTTTGAATTCGGTTACATCAATCTTCGATCGCTCTAACTTGTCAATCTCCTGGTATATCTCAACAAGTTTTTCGTTCGATGTCGCTCTGAAATAGCGGCCTTCGGTTTTCTGTGCTATGTCTTGTAACAAGGGTTCATCAATATCAACCTGCATATCGCGCAACTGAATCCCGAAGGGAGTCTGCACAGGATAAGGCGCTGTACCATAGGTTCCAACCCCAATTGTATAAACCCTGATCCCAAAAACCTTTGCAATTTCAGCCGCGGTGATCGGGTCAACAGCACCTGCATTGTTCACTCCATCGGTGAGTAAAATCACCACTTTCGAAATAGCCTTGCTATCTTTTAGCCGTGTCACAGCCGTTGCCAGACCATCACCGATGGCCGTACCATCATCAATCATCCCGCTTTTTATGCTACCGAACATATTTAGCAAAATGGCATGATCAGTTGTCAGAGGCACCTGGGTAAAAGTTTCGCCACTAAAAATCACAAGCCCCATTCGGTCATCTGGTCTTCCCTTAATGAAATCAGCCGCAACCTCTTTTGATGCTTCAAGCCTGTCGGGATGCAAATCGCGGGCCAACATGCTCCCCGAAACATCAAGTGAAATAATGATATCGATACCCTCGATTGTTACATTTTGACCGGTTGAGCTACTTTGCGGACGGGCAAGCGCAACAATCAATGCGATGAAAGCAAACACACGAAATACAAATAGGCTATGACGTAGATATACTTTCATGCTGCGGGGACCAAGGTGAAACATGCTGGCATCAGATGACTGAAGATAGGCCTGCTGTTTAGCATGCCGGAAGAAATACCATACTGTTAAAGGAATTATTGCTATAAGAAGGTACAAAGCCACAGGATTTGCAAATACTACACCGTCCATCATAAAGCCTCCTCCTGTTTTATTTCTTCCTGCTGCAATTCAGGTTCATGAACCGATTTCAGCACAAGATGGCTTTCTTTCACAAAATCGACAAGATGATTCAACCCCAGATCGTTTTCAAGCGGACCAGGATTTGCTTTGGCAAATTTCACAAAATCGGCAAGTTGCAGCACCTCACTCAATTTATTGACAGCATCAATATTGATTTTCAATGGCCTGATGCCATCCAATATTTCTTCAGTTGTCATTTCAACCGCATTCACCTTAAACTGCTCCTCAATATACCATCTCACAATATCGGTCATTGCCGTATAATATTCCTTCACCTGTCCTGTCTGCCAAAGTTTCTGATAGCGAAGTTCCTCCAACTTTTCCAGGGCAATCACATGAGGCGGAGTTTGTGGTTTTGCGAAGGCTTTAATCATTGGCAGCGACTTTCTGCGGCGTTTGATAAACCACACTATTCCAAAGATTATTAATCCCAGAACTATTGCACTCAAAATCCAGGGTAATACCTCCATAAAAGTAATGGGTTCACGCACTGGTCCGATGATTGGTTTGAAAGCCTGGGCTGTATCAACAGCCATGGTTATCACTGCGAAACTTACAAGGTTCGATTCTGCTGTAAAATGCGATGTATCACCCTTGGGTTTAAACCGTAGTTTGATCGCAGAAATTGATTTACGCCCTGCATCAAAGGAGGTTATTACAACCTTTTGTTTCAACTGTATATTTCCGCTTTTGTCAACCGGTATTTTTTCGACCTTGCTCTGCGACAATACTTCAATTTGTCCGGGCAGCGTGTCGGGCCATATTGGCCATTCAACCTCGAACCCTTCAGGCGCTTTTAAATTCAACTCGTAAATAAGTTGCTGACCTATCGCCATGGAGTCGTTGCTCAAAGTACTTATGGCTTCTACTGACTGAGATTGAACTGAATATGGCATTGAAATAGCCGAAATAACGAGTAATAATAGATAAAAGAATGTCCGTTTCATTATTGACGTGCCTCCCTTTTCTTAAATAGTTTCATCAGTGGTTTCACATAATCGTCATCGGTATAAATCAATGCGTTATCAACACCACTTTTTTTAAAAACCGAATCAAGTTCTTCGGTCTTTTTCGATATCCAATACTTGTAAAACGCCCTCGCATTACTGCTTGATGTATCAACCCAATGTTGTTTACCCGTTTCGGCATCCTGAAATTTTACCAGCCCGATATCAGGTAATTCATTTTCACGACGGTCGGTTATACGTAGCGCAATCAAATCATGCTTTCGCGAAGCTATTCGAATTGTTTGTTCGAAGCCCTCGCTGATAAAATCGGAGATAACAAAGGCTGTTGATCGCTTTTTTATCGCACTCGTCAAAAACTTAAGCCCTTCACCAACATTTGTTTGCCTGTGTGTCGGCGAAAATCCTATGACTTCACGGATAATCCGTAATATATGACTGGTGCCCTTTTTGGGAGGAATAAATTTCTCAACCTGATCGCTAAAAAATATTACACCTACCTTATCGTTGTTTTGGATAGCCGAGAAAGCTAAAACAGCAGCCAGTTCAGCAACCAACATCCTTTTAAGCTGCTTCACGGTCCCAAAATCATTCGAACCCGAAACATCGATCAAAAGCATGACAGTTAACTCACGTTCCTCTTCAAATATTTTGATATACGGGTGATTGAACCTTGCTGTAACATTCCAGTCGATATTACGGATATCGTCGCCATATTGGTATTCACGTACTTCGCTGAAAGCCATACCACGACCTTTAAAGGCGCTATGATAGTGGCCCGAGAATATCTGGTTCGATAATCCACGGGTTTTTATCTCGATCTTTCGAACTTTCTTAAAAATATCTGCCGAATCAACTGTATTCAACATCTCCGTTTATTAATTATTTTCATTACCACCCCATTCACATTTTCGAGATATGCTGTTACCGGGGAATCCAATTAAATCAAAGCACCATAGTACTTTTTTCAACTAAAGTATGACCAACTTTGAACTTTATACTTTAGCCTTTATACTTTAGCCTTTGAACTTTATACTTTTTACACAACCTTAAGGCACCTCAATCGTATTGAGTATTTCATTGATAATCTCTTCCGTTGTGATATTCTCAGCTTCAGCTTCATAAGTCAGGCCAATCCTGTGGCGTAAAACATCATGTGCCACAGCGCGCACATCTTCAGGTATAACATAACCACGTCGTTTGATAAAGGCATAGGCTTTGGAAGCGAGGGCCAGGTTAATGCTTGCACGCGGCGATCCACCGAATGAAATCAAGTTTTCGAATCGTTTTAACCGGTACTGTCCGGGAAAACGCGATGCAAAAACAATATCGGTGATATAGTTTTCAATCTTTTCATCAAGATATACTTCACGGGCAACGGCACGGGCTTTTTTAATATCTTCGATAGAGATCACGCTCATTGTTGCAGCAATTTCATTGGTGATATTCTGCCGCATGATCAGTTTCTCCTCATCCCTTTTTGGATAGGTGATTACCACTTTCAGCATGAAACGATCAACCTGTGCTTCGGGCAATGGATAGGTCCCTTCCTGCTCAATCGGGTTTTGGGTTGCCATAACCAAAAATGGATCGGGTAATTTGAAAGTGTGGTCTCCAATGGTAACCTGACGCTCCTGCATCGCTTCGAGCAAAGCGCTCTGAACCTTGGCGGGTGAGCGGTTGATTTCGTCAGCAAGCACGAAATTTGCGAAGATTGGCCCTTTGCGAACCACAAACTCTTCTTTCTTCTGACTATAAATCAACGTACCGATTAAGTCGGCAGGCAACAAATCGGGTGTAAACTGAATCCGGCTGAAATCGGCTTTAATCACGTTGGCGAGTGATTTTATCGCCAGTGTTTTTGCCAGTCCGGGCACACCTTCGAGCAGGATATGTCCGTTGGCAAGCAACCCGATCAGTAAGCGTTCGGTCATCGATTTCTGACCAACGATTACCTTGTTCATTTCCATATTCACGAGGTCGATAAACTGACTTTCGCGTTGGATACGCTCGTTCAATTCTCTAATATCTGTTGTAATCATAGGTAAAGGATTAGCTTTTTATTGGTGAGCAAAGGTAAAGAACCTGAAAAATGGGCGGAGTTAAAAAAAGTTAAAGGAAATTAAAGAAGGTTAATGACCGAAAGTATATTTTCACAGGTGATTGCGATACCTGAAAGTTTGATTTTATAGGATAAATGAGTATCAAACACCACCTATCCAGTATAAGGTTAAACTTCTCATCTATAATAAAATAAACCTTTCTTTCATACTTCTCACTATGTCTTCCGGTTATATTAACACGAATACTAAATCATGAGCCTACTCCGAAACTGATAAAAAAAGAAATGCCACGATCTTCTCGTCATGCATGCTATGACGAGACCAAATCTCCAAAATACTCCAAACACTCACAATCAGTGTTTTACCATTGGTGAAATTTAGTGTTTTCGTGCTTTTGTGGCAATATTTTGCTTTTCGGAGGGGACTCAATCATAAAACCACAATAACCTGAATGAGAGCGAGATGCAAATTATTCATCGGTAGTTTTCAACTTATGAATCACCCAAAAGGAGAATTGTCGTATTATTGCTTATGATTTAATTTATATCAACATGGAGTTTAGTGCAGAACAAATAGCCGGTCTGTTAGGCGGCACCATTGAAGGAGATCCTAACGTGCTGGTATCGAACCTGTCGAAGATTGAAGAAGGAACAAACGGCACACTTAGTTTCTTAGCCAATCCAAAATATACACCTTATATATATACTACCGAAGCAACTATCGTTATTGTAAGTGACGGGTTTGTGGCTGAGAAACCGGTGAAGTCAACACTAATTCGTGTACCGGATGCCTATTCGGCTTTCGCTCAGCTACTTGAGATCTATCAAAAATTCAAACATAATAAAAGTGGCGTTAGTTCTTTAGCCTTCATCTCATCAACCGCATCCTATGGCGAAGATTTTTATGCCGGTGAATTTGCATCTATCGGAGATAGAGTCAGCATTGGAAACAATGTAAAAGTATATCCACAGGTTTATATTGGTGATGATTGCGTTGTGGGTGATGATACGATCGTATTTCCTGGAGCAAAATTATATGCAGGTACTATTGTTGGGAAATCATGTACCATCCATGCCGGTGTTGTTATCGGCAGCGATGGATTTGGCTTCGCTCCACAGGCTGATAACCAATACAAAAAAGTACCTCAAACAGGAAATGTGATTCTTGAAGATTATGTTGAAATCGGGGCAAACACAACGATTGACCGGGCCACCTTGGGTTCAACGATCATACGCAAAGGAGTAAAACTCGACAATTTGATTCAGGTTGCTCACAATGTTGAGATAGGTAACAATACAGTAATTGCCGCATTAACCGGAGTAAGCGGCTCAACAAAGATTGGTAAAAATTGTATGATTGGCGGGCAGGTTGGGCTTGCCGGTCATCTCACAATAGCCGATGGTGTAAAACTTGCCGCACAATCAGGTGTAGCTTCAAGTCTGAAAGAAGAAAACCAGATTTGGATGGGTTCTCCTGTCGTTCCAATCGCCGAAGCAAAACGTACTTTTATCCACATGAGGCGCTTAGATCAGCTTTCGAAGAGGGTGCAAGAGCTTGAAAATAAACTTACTAAGCTATCCCAATGAAATTTTGGAGCGGTGATAAGTAATTGTTTTACTTTTGTCGGCTGAATTATCGGAAAAATTGTTTCATTCAACACATCAATATGATTGAATACCAACACACTTTGAAATCTTCTGTGAGTGTTTGTGGCACAGGCTTACACACAGGTAAGTATGGCACGATCACTTTTATACCTGCACCACCTGGTTACGGAATCAAATTCAAAAGAATTGATTTACCCGGACAACCGATTGTTGAAGCCCTTGTCGAAAATGTGATCGATACAGCAAGAGGTACCACACTTGGTAAAAATGGAGCAACAATTTACACTATGGAACACGCCTTAGCCGCGCTCACAGGTTTAGGTATTGATAATGTGCTTATTGAACTTGATGTTGAAGAAATCCCGATACTCGATGGAAGTTCGAAATTTTTTGTAGAAGCTTTTAAACATGCCGGAATCGTTTGCCAGGATACCATCAGGGAGTACCTGATTATTGAAGATGAAATTCGTTTTATTGATGAGGATAAAGGCAGTGAAATGATAATTTCGCCATGCGATACCTATAAATTAGATGTAAAAATAGATTACGGGACCGAGGTTCTGAATATTCAATTTGCTCATTTACATCAACTTGCCGATTTCGAAAAAGAAATATCACCTTGCCGCACTTTTGTATTTTTACATGAACTCGAGTTTTTGTTAAAAAACAACCTTATTAAAGGTGGCGATTTAAGTAATGCCATTGTTTTTGTTAATCGGAAAGTGAGCCAGGAGGAACTCGACCGCCTCGCTGAATTGTTTCATAAACCCAAAGTAAAAGTGAAAGATGAAGGAATATTAAACAACCTTGATCTTCATTTTGAGAATGAACCTGCCCGACATAAATTACTCGATGTGATGGGTGATCTTACGCTGATAGGCAAACCCATCAGAGGGCATATAACAGCATTAAGACCAGGTCATTATGCAAACACTGAATTCGCAAAACTGATAAAACAACAAATAAAAAAACCTGTATTATGATTAAATTACCTCCATTTGATCTTTATAAAGATCCGGTTTATGACATTATTAAAATTCAGAAGATTCTTCCACATCGCCCGCCGTTTTTATTAATCGATAAAATCATGGAGATTTCGGATGAGCATATCGTGGGAGTGAAGAATGTGACGATGAACGAGCCGTTTTTTGTAGGGCATTTTCCTCAGGAACCAGTGATGCCAGGTGTTTTAATTATTGAGGCTATGGCACAAACAGGTGGAATTTTCGTTCTTCACCCTGTGCCCGATCCCGAAAACTATATTACATATTTTCTGAAGATTGATGATGTTAAATTCCGTCATAAAGTTGTTCCGGGTGACACGATTGTTTTTGCACTTGAATTAACTTCGCCTGTTCGGCGTGGTATCTGTAATATGCGCGGTGTTGCTTATGTTGGCAACAAAATCGTGACCGAAGGAACGCTCATGGCACAAATAGCAAAGAAACATTAACAGGGAAAAACCAGGAAATATGAATCAGCCCTTAGCATATGTTCATCCCCAGGCTAAATTAGCCAGTAATGTGGTTATTGAACCATTCGTTAATATTGAGAAAAACGTCATCATCGAAGAAGGTACCTGGATTGGTTCGAATGTTACCATCATGGAAGGTGCCAGGATAGGAAAAAATTGCCGGATATTCCCGGGGGCTGTTATTGCAGCTATTCCGCAGGATTTAAAATATGCCGGCGAAGACACCATTGTACGCATCGGCGACAATACCACGATCCGTGAATTTGTCACAATAAATCGTGGAACAAAAGCAAACTGGGAAACTGTTGTTGGCAACAATTGTTTGCTGATGGCATACGTACATGTTGCCCATGATTGTATCATTGGTAACAATGTGATTCTTGCCAATGCCTGCACCTTAGCTGGTCATATAACGATCGATGACTGGGCAATTGTTGGCGGACTTGCTGCCGTTCATCAGTTTGTTCAGATTGGGTCGCACACCATGATCTCCGGGGGTAGTCTGGTTCGAAAAGATGTACCACCTTACACAAAAGCTGGTCGTGAGCCACTTTCTTATGTTGGAGTTAATTCAATTGGTTTGCGTCGTCGCGGATTTAGCGAAGAACGGATCAACGCCATTCAGGACATCTACCGGACCCTGTATTTAAGAGGAAAAAACGTATCACAATCAATAAGTTATATCGAAGCAAATGTACCTGCCTCGCCCGATCGCGACGAAATTCTGAATTTTATTTCCGATTCAACGCGGGGTATTATGAAAGGCTACGGTAAATCGAGAGAAAGAGAATAAACTTTTATTTAGTTAAGGCCAGACCTGGAGTCAGGCCTTAACTAAAACCATGGTTATTTACTTTTATTCACAACGATAATTGCTTCTGCTGCAGCTTTAATAGCAGGTTTTGCTGATATCTCAGAGCCAACAGCACCTTTCATCCATAATTGGGGAATAATACGTCCCTGACGGAAAGCACGGTATATTTCAGTAGCAAAATCCTTATCTGAAATATAATTACCAAACTGAAATTCAATAAGTTGTCCGATCGGATATGCCGACAAATACAGCGGACTATCGATCATGTGTGAATAAATTGCCAATATCGGACTGTCTTTTATTCCAAAAACCGGTGCAAAATAGGTATTCCATGTTTCGGTTGCAATTTGAACCACAGCCTGTTTCAACTCATCAGCCGTTGCATCGGGATGGGCATACATCCAGCGCCAGACATTGATATCGACCAACGAAACACCCATAATTTCGGCATTCGACCAAAGATTATCAAGTGCATCCAAATGTTGCTTCATTTCATTTTTTTGTTCCATCCCTAACAATTCAAGATCACGGGCCTGAAAAACGAAGGCAAGCGCTTCTGTAAACGATGTATTCGGAACACCATTCAGCATATAATAATCAACATCGTGAAGCGAAATGGTTTGTTCCACATTGTGTCCAAACTCATGAACAGCAATATTATACCCCTTATAATCCATACCATCAGCGCCTATCCGTGTGCGTAACCGGGCTTTATCCGATTTCATCATAGCGCCCCAGGCATGACCGGCTCCTCGCGAAGGATCAACAATTATTTTCGAAGCAATGGAATATGTCGAGTCAGCGTTGAACCCAAATTTACCAAGAATGTTTGGCAAGTCACTTTCGAACGCCTCCTTATTCGGGTATTTTGATTTTAACGTACTGTTTATCAAATTAATATCTAATGTTGAACGAGTCTTAAAACCATCGTACCAGATATCCCATGGCTGAAGCTTGCGTCCAAGCCGGTTTGCAATGACTTTCCCAACTTCCTTAAATTCATTGCTTTGTAGCACCTCAATAAATATTTTCTCGATATCAGCAACAGGAATCTCCATTTCATCGTTAAACTTCCGTTGAATATAATCGGGGAAATGTGGCGAGAAACGATCGATTCCCTGTGTTGCATGAAACAGGTTCAGTAGTTGCTGGTAACGCCGGTTTGTTTCCATTTCAAATAGCACTTCCTTCTCCCCCGAAAATATTTTGTTCGTGAAAGGATTCCAAGTATAGTCATTTTTGTTGATAACTTCAAGTGGTATCTCCTGATTAACAATACGTAACATCACTTCATAAATGGTGGCCTGTTTATCCAATCCATCTTTTTGCGCATAATTCGATTTTAATTCATCACGCAAACCCCAATGCGTGATAAGTTTCATGTCTTCCGGAAAAGCTTTATCCCCTTTTTTGCCGATCAAATTTCCCATATAAACATTGTAATCTGCAATATAAGCCTCGGCATCCGAAACAACCTGTGCATATTGCTGCAGCACATCAGCCGGTATTCTCGATTTGAATAAATCTCCCATCCGTGCGTAGGCCCAATCAAGACGCGACCAGGTGTTTGCATTGGCTGTTTTCTCCTGAAGTGAATAAAAAGGAAAATTGAGTACAGTAATGAATGCAATCTGATTGGTAAACATATCATCATTAAAATGTGATTCAGGACTGAATCCGCCAAAAATTCGATCGATTGGCAAAATCTCACCCTTATCTACATGCAGTGGAATCTTGAAACCCACACTTATTTTATTGAAACTACCCAGAATCAGTTCGAGGTTGTCCTGCATCCTGAGAAACATTTCTTCGCGGGCGATTGCTGTCACCGCCGAATAAGTTTCACAAAGCAATGCAAAATCGGATTCGGAACCATCTTCCGCTGTCCAGAAATATGCTGCCTGCCTTACACCACGCTCAATACGGTCGGATTGACCTGCCTCAGCAGTTGATTTTAACTTCTTAACAACCGACATAATTGTTTCATCAGAGACAAATGGGTTGTCTGTTTTTTCTGTGACCATCGAATTCATTGTTAAACAGATCATTACAAATAATGATGCGACAAAGAACTTTTTCATTTTTTTAATATTAGGTTTTAATACGATTCAGTATTTTCATAGCCAGTAGCCGGCAATAAATGCAAACGGTATAAAGACAACAAAACTGACCAAGATAAACCACATAGGATGTGGAATCATAAAAAGGTTAATGACTCCACCCAACATGATCACACCACCGGTGATGATCGAAGACATGATGCGTTTACTGATAAGCGAAGTGATTAATCCACCGAAGAAAGAGCCCAGGAGATATGCCAACAATACAAAAAGCAGCATCTGAGGTGAAATAAGTGCAAACAATGCTTCTGTATCCTGATTTTCAGCTGTTTGCATAATATCTTGTGGTACCGGAAACAAGGTATGGCCGATTGATTCGAATATACCTATTGCTAACATCCCAAATACAATTCCACTTAAAATAGCCAATATATTTCGAATCATTTTATTATATATTGAATAAGATCAACGTTTTAAAGATCAATAATCTTAGCAGATTTGTGAACGAAAATGCCATTGCTTTCAGTTTTCATCAGGAAACTTCACTGGAGCTGAAAAGTCAGGGTTCGTCAGAAAACTATCGTCCTGAAGACTTAGTATAAACGCCATTAAATCGGCTTTTTCCTGAGTTGTAAGTTGAACGCCTCCCCTCACTGCATGATGCATCAAAGGATCGATCAAAGGCGTAAGTTGAACACCGGACGAATAAAATTCAATTACTTCATCAAGGGTTTTATACCTGCCATCGTGCATATAAGGGGCAGTTAATGCCACATTTCGCAAGGTAGGAACTTTATATTTACCTATGTCATTCACATTGCCGGTGATCGAATAACGATCGAATGGATCATCGGGCGACAAGTCCTTACCGTTGTTATAAAATAAATGTGTAGTAAACATTGGATTTGCCGAACCTCCATGACAATGAAAACAATCGGCGCCATCTTCAGTCGTAAACAACACATAACCATTGAGTTCACTTTGCGTGAGCTGTAATTCACCCCGGATATATTTATCGAAACGGGCATTAGTCGAAACAAAAGTCCTCACAAACTGGGCGATAGCTTTTTCGATATGATCAAATGTAATTACCTGAGAACCAAATGCCTTTTGAAATAATTCGGGGTAACCCTCTATGTTTTGAAACAGTGGTTTAACATGGTTGGTATCACCCATCAATTCGTTTTCAGCAAGAACAGCTACCCTAACGATATCTTCAATATTTCTGAAATCATTATTAGTATTTTCTGGGTAAACAAATCCGTTCCATCCATAACCGGAAAAATTCCAAACGAGATTAATCAGCGGAAGCATGACATGCGAAGTTCGATCCCCATTTATACCATGAACGAATCCACCGGAAAACACGGGGTGATTAATTCCGGCTTCGAAGCTATTTGCCTGTATATGACAGGTTCCGCAGCTCATTAATGAATCAGGATGCGTGCGGCCACTCAAACGGCCATCATAAAACAGATATCTCCCCAATTTCACCCCTTCCACCGTCATTGGATTATCAGCAGGGATGTTCAAGGCTGTAGGAAAAGGAAAAGGAATATCGATCAGGTAAGGCGTTGTTTTAAATTGTTCAATTTCAGCTTTATCAGAACAACCAAATATGGCAAGCACCGGGATGAAAAGCACATAGAATATCCAGGCCTGGCGTAACATAAACTAGTTGTTATCTATACTTAAACGAAACACATTCAATCCGTTTTCACGGGCAATTTCCTGTGCATTTTGCTGTTGCATGATGCTTCCTCCCCAATCATCATGGTTATAAACATGGCTGCCATCAAACCATTTATCAATTTGCATCTCAATTTTGATAAAGCTTTCAGTTTCATTATCGACGATAAAATCTAAATCCTGTGATACTTCAAAATAATTCTGAACAAAACTGCTTACTTCTGGCAATAGAAAGGGTGGGTTGAAACCTTCACAATGATCATACATACTTTTATATCCGAACTGATAATTGATATTTAATCCTGATTCTTTTTCGTTATTAATTTGTCCTATACCCAGATGAAAATTAAAAGGAGCAATCAATCCATCCTTGTTGATCCATTTTCCGTTTAGTTTCATATAATGATATCCTCCGCCAAGATATTCGGGCCAAAACATGAATGATTCGGGCGGATTGACAAAACGGTATGACGAATTAGAAGCTTCATCAAGTCCAAATGTATATTTAATTGCAGAATAATTACCAGAAGGAATTTCGTCTAAATGTATCGAACAAGTTTGCGGCAAATCGGTATCTACATAAAAAATGCCATCATCCATTACTGGTTTTAAGATCGTTCCATCTGATTTTATAAATTCAATTTCAGAGATAAACCATTGAATATTACTCACAAGATATTGGTTACCAGCAGTATTGAGATAGATAAGCGAATCCCTGGAAAATGCTTTTCCTTCGATCGTATGTGTTAGTTTTAATAGAACAGGGCCGGTTTTAACCGCTTCATTGCCAGATTCCTTCGAACAGGATGATAGGATCAGAACAAAAATCAACAACAACTTGGATGCTTTCATGGTAGTGTTGTTTAAATTGCGGCTTGCATTTTACTAAGAATCTACAAATCGTCGATCAAAAAAACGAATAATTCCTTTGGTCCGTGAGCCCCCATCACGAGGGTTTTTTCGATATCAGCTGTACGGCTTGCTCCCGTAATAATTGTGATTTGTGAGGGCAAACCATCTGTGTATTTTGTTTTTAATTCCTGAAATGCCGCTTTAATTGAGGGCACAACCTGTGAGGTGTAGGCAAGTACCAGATGTACATCAAGATAGGCATAAGCACTGCGTGAACCGCTATTTGTATCAGTGACTACGATACTACCGGTTCGGGCAATAAGTTGCTCACAACTTGTAAGTCCGACCACCTCGCCGGCCGAGTCTTCCATCACATCCG
>JABFQW010000067.1 GCA_013141455.1 Bacteroidales bacterium | reverse complement strand
ACCCGGTAAAGTAAAATAAAATGTTGCACCCTTTTCAATTTCTGATTCAGCCCAAACTTTTCCACCATGCCGGCGAATAACACGCTGTACGGTTGCCAAACCGATTCCGGTTCCGGGAAACTCGCGCTCAGTATGTAGGCGTTGAAAAGCTCCAAAAAGTTTCTGAGCATAATTCATATCGAAACCGGCACCATCGTCACGGATAAAAAAAACCTGTTGATCATTTTCGTGAAGTTCGCCAAACTCTATGCGGGCTGTTGGATGTTTTGAGGTAAACTTCCATGCGTTTCCAATAAGGTTTTCCAACACAATTCGCATTAGACGACTGTCTCCATTCGCTTTAATCCCTTCCTGATTAATGAACTCAAATTGACGGTCGGGTTGAGTTTTACGAAGTTCGTCAGCAATTTCCCGCGCTATTTCACTAAGGTTTACCCGAATGATATTCATCTCACCGCTGCTAACATGTGAAAGATTCAGCATATCATCTATGAGTTGTGCCATACGTTGTGTTGCAGTGCGTACACGTTGTATATAGTTTTTCCCTTGTTCATCAACTTTGTCCTGATAGTCTTCAAGTAGCATCTGACTGAACCCATTGATACCACGCAGTGGAGCCCTAAGGTCATGCGAAACTGAATAGGAGAAAGATTCGAGTTCCTTGTTCGCAGCCTCTAATTGGGTTGTACGCATGATTACCCGTTTTTCGAGTTCCATATTGAGTAACCGAATTTTATCTTCTGCCTGCTTGCGATCGGTAATGTCGCGGTTACTAGCACGACGACCTTGAAAGTGTCCGTTTGCACCAAATACAGGTTGACAAATGTGTTCAATCCAATACTTCTGGTTATTTCGTGATATTATACGAAATTCATATTCACATATCTTTTCAGAATCCATTGGTATTTTCAGGTGATCTATCATCATTTGTCGGTCATCGGGATGTATTATGTTTGACAACAATTCGGGGTTTACATTAAATTCGGCGGGACTATATCCTGTAATTCGCTCGCATGAAGGCGAAATATATAAAAAAGAACCATCAGGAGATCTCCAGTACTCCCAGTCATAAGTGAAATCTGCCACAATACGATATCGTTCTTCGCTTTCGAGCAGTGCATTCTCTGCAAGTTTTTGTTTTTGTTCAAGCAGTCTTTTTTCAGCCCTTTGCTCCGATTCATGCAATTCACGCTCAACAGCCGGCAACAGACGCAGTAGATTATTCTTCATGATGTAATCGTGGGCACCAGCCTTCATTGCTTCCACAGCAACGTCTTCACCGATAGTTCCTGAAACCATAATAAACGGTATGTCAATGCATGACTCATTTAGAATCGTTAATGCTTCTATACCATTTAAATGCGGCATCTTATAATCAGCAAGGATGATGTCCCATTTTTTTTCGTTGAGCGCAATTTTCAAATTTTCTTCAGTTTCAACCCGCTCATATTCAATATTGTAACCTCCATTTTTAATTTGACGTAACATCAAAAGGGCATCATCTTCCGAATCTTCCACAATCAATATTCTCAATGCTGTTTTCATATCTATGACCTCCCTTCCATTATTGGTATTGTGAAATAAAAAGTTGCCCCTTTCTCAACCTCCCCTTCGGCCCAAACATTTCCACCATGCCGGTGAATAATGCGCTGCACCGTTGCCAGGCCAATGCCCGTTCCCGAAAATTCGGTGTTCGTGTGCAAGCGTTGAAATGCCCCAAAAAGTTTCTGAGCGTAATGCATATCGAAACCGGCACCATCGTCACGGATAAAATAAACCTGTCGATCATTTTCGTGAAGTTCGCCAAACTCTATGCGGGCTGTTGGATGTTTTGAGGTAAACTTCCAGGCATTCCCGATTAGATTCTCCAACACAATCCGCAGTAACCGGCCATCTCCCTGTGCAATTATTCCCTGTTTTATAATAAACTCTACCTCACGATCAGGTTGTGTTTCGCGCAACTCATTAACGATATCGCGTACCAACCTGCTCAGTTCAACCGATTGAATATTCATCTCACTGCGGTTGACCCGCGACAGACCCAACATATCATCAATAAGTTGAGCCATACGTTGTGCTGCAATACGTATTCGTTGAAGGTAGTTCTTTCCCTGTTCATCAACTTTATCCTCATAATCTTCAATCAGGGCATGACTAAATCCATCGATGCTGCGCAAGGGTGCGCGCAGATCGTGCGAAACAGAGTATGAAAAAGCTTCGAGTTCCTTGTTAATAATCTCCAATTGGGCTGTACGTTCATTCACGCGTTGTTCAAGTTGTTGATTAAGTTTTAGGATTTCTCCTTCGTCCTGCATGCGCTCAAGTTCGGCGGCAGCACGTATTGCTACCAGTTGCAGCAATTGGGTGACCGGTGCAGCGTTAGTAAGCGGTTTGATACCCATGACAGCGATTAGTCCGATTGGATGGCCTGTAGAATCCCACAGCGGGATACCAATATAACTTTCAGCACCCATTCCGGGCAATAGGGTATCTTCAGGAAACAGTTGCTGAATACTATGTTGATAAACACAGAGTTTCCGCCCCATAACGTTTTCACAAGGCGTGCCCTTGAGGGTGTAACGCATGTTTGGTGTGATTGCACCTTTGGCATACAATGCCACCGTCTCAGCTATTTCAGGATTCTCATCAATCTTGTCGATGAGAACGTAATCCATATCGAGTTTTTCGCCGAGAAACTGCGCAAGTGCATCGAAAAAATTTTCTTTGCTTGTCTGCCAGCCCCGCTGTGCAAGAAAAAACAAGGTGTCTTCCACGAGCTTACTATCGGTAATGTCCTGTACTATCCCTAAAGATCGGAGAGGTTTACCATCGGTGTCATACACAGTTTCACACTGTTCGTGAACGTATTTTATCCTTCCGTCTGCAAAAAGAAGCCGGTGATCTATGTTGTAGGGCATTTCACTTTTGAGCGAACTGGTGTAAGAAAAGTTTACCAGCTCACGGTCGTCAGGATGGATCGCATCCAAAAAAGCTTCGTAGGTCGCGTTGAAATTTTTAGGATCAATTTCAAAAATCCGGTATATTTCATCCGACCAATGGAGTATATTGTTAATAATATCCAATTCCCAACTGCCAATATGCGCAAGTTGTTGGGCTTCATTTAAAAATAAGGCTGAGGTTTCTAACGCTTCTTCGGCTTTCTTTCGTTCAGTAATATCCTGAATTACGCCAACTACACGCAAAGGATTGCCTTGATCATCCCACTGTAATTCGGCAATGGATGATATTATTTTTGGTTCAGAGGAATTTTTAGGGTGTATTTCAAATTCCAGATTATAGGGCTTATTCTCCTGAATCAGGTCAACTAATGCCTGATGAACCCGTTCTCTGTCCAATATACAATTCTCAACGTATTCAACTGAGAAAGAGTCATCTCCAGGATCAAATCCATATATCCGTTTGGCTTCATCGGATCCCCAGAAGCAGTTTGTTTTAAGATTGTATTCCCAGTTGCCAGTATGGCCTAAGGTTTGGGCCATTCGGTAGCGCGCTTCGTTTACCCTTAATACATCTTCTGTATGTTTGTGTTCTGTTATATCGCGCGAAATGCCGATGATGCGATATATATGTCCGGCTTCATCTCGCGCAGGGATAAGTGTTGAATGAAAATAACGTCGTCCGATGGGTAGGTTCAATTCCACTTCCTCTTCGACAGGATGATCTGCTTCCAAACAATGCCGATACTTGGCATTGACGATGGAAGCAACTTCCTCGGGAACAGTCTCTTCAATGAATTTACCAATCAATTGTGCCCGAGGTATACCCGTTGATTTTTCAAAAGCAGGATTCACTTCCAGATTGCGGAAGCGCTTATCTGATGTTACTTCAAGCAGGAACAAGCAGTCAAGAACACTATCGAAAATTTCGCGATACCTCCATTCGCTTTGGCGTAATGCTGCTTCCGCCTGTTTACGGTCGGTTATATCAATAAAAGATACTATTACTTGTGCTATTTCTCCTTCGTTCCCAAACACCGGATCTGCATTAACTAATACCCACACATCATACTCTTTGTCAGTTCGGTGAATACCCAGAATTAAATTTCTAACTGATTTGCGCGTAGCAAAAACCTGGGATACCGGATAATTTTCGAGGGTTGCCGTTGTTCCATCATCGAGAAAGAAATGCCAGGCTGAATCAATTACAGTTTTTTCCAATAGTTGATCCTCCGTTAAACCAAGCAGTTCCTGTGCTTTAGGATTACAGGTTATTATTTGGGTATCAGCCCCGTGAACAACAACTGCTGTCTGAATTTTTTGGATTAATGTCCTATACTTTTCTTCGCTTTCCTGAAGCTCTTTTTCAGCAAGCTTGCGCTCGGAAATGTTACGTGCCAAAGCAAGATTAAAACCCTGTCCGTCGTATTCAAAATAATTCGCGCTGATCTCAACAGGATAGCAGTTTCCTTGTTTTGTTTTATGTCGGGTTTCGAATACCATAAACCCATTTTCCATGATCATATTCCAATGTTGCTGCCACCTCTCATATGGAAAATCAGGGTCGATTTCTGAGACATTCATTTTAAGCAATTCTTCCTCACTATAACCCAGGGCCCGACAACTCTTGTCATTGACATATTTGAAGCATGCACTCTTGTCGATAAGAAATGCTTCATCCGTTACACTATTCAATGCGAAATTCAGAAGTTTGAGCTTTTGTTCGGCGAGTTTTTGATCGGTGATATCGCGAATGAAAGCGGTTATCCCAACAACTTCGTTATATTGAATAATAGGGTTCCAGCTCAATTCATAGTAAACATCCTGCTCTGGTTGATGTTTAACTTCAATAAAATTCTCTCCTTTAAGCACCCTGTCCATGCTGTGTTTTGCTTGTTCCTTTAGTAATGGTATGTTCATACATTCCAGCAGGTTCATTCCAACTTCTATCTCTACGTTCCATACCTTTTTCATTTCTTTCTGATGCATTTTGTTAAATGCGGTGTAGCAATAATTGGTATCCAATGAGAAAATTATCGTGTCGGTTGAGCTGTTGATTAAAGCTAATAGCAACGAATGCTGGGTGTCTAGTGTGTCGAGTAAAACATTGAATTCATTAGCAATAGATGCCGCTTCATCAGTTCCCTCAATTTTTGAGCGAGCCCGTGAATTTCCTTTTCGAACTTCGGTGATGGTGTTTTGGACCGCGTACAACCTTCGGGTAAACCAAATCCCCATCCACCATGCAATAACTGAACCGATTACAATGGCAACAATCGCATACAGCGCCCCCATACTTATCATATTCGTAAGTTTATCGCTGGTAACACTGCGGTTGATGCCAACCCGAACCCATCCAATATACTGACCACCAAGATATGCCGGTACAAGCACTTCTATTAATGCAGATGTTTTTATCAATACTGTATTGCTTGTTTGAGCAGGCAGGTCGAGCAAATATTGACCAAGCTTATCACGATCCGTATGTGCAAGCACATATCCACGTTCATCTGTCAGCATGGCAAACTCAAGTTCAGGATATTGCTCAACAGAACTTACAAGTTCCTGCAACCCGGCAACATCATCCGAGGCAATCCAGACAGCCGATGAGGTGGAAAGCGATTTTGCCAGCGCTGTCACTTCCTCAATCTGCCTGTCGAGCAGAATCTTACGTTGCCGGAAAGTAAGATCAACGATGAAAACCGTCATCATCACCGCATGAACGATTGCCACCCCGAGTATTAGCCTTCCGCGTAATGTTCCGAACAGGAAATTTTTAAAGCCGGACAGTTTCATTTTGTTTCTATTTTTCGTACCTCATTTTCGAAACGTTTTATATAACTGCCAACAATATCATAATCCTTGTCAGTAGCCAATATAAAACGTGATGTTTCCATATCGGAGAGTATTGGTTTGCCCTCAACTTTTTCGTTGAGGGTAGTGAGCAGTTTTTGAACTTGTAACCTGATTTCATCAGGTACATCATCGCGTACCATAACCGAATTATTGATGAGTGGTTCTGTTTCCCAAATAACCATCAGTGCAGCAGCTTCTTTGGGATGATCCTTTTGAAATGCCCTCCAGGGAGGCGGCCATGTGGCTCCGGCGACAGATTGTCCAAGGAATACATTCATGATTGACGATTCCTGTGAACCCACATACTTGTTTATGATGCCGGTTGAAACATTGATGCCTGCACTATGCAGGAAATATTGAGGCATGATGCAGGCAGCCAAAGCAGTTGACGCGGGGTAACTTATCACTTTCCCTTTCAGATCGGATGGCGATCGTATGCCACCATCTTTGCGGACGACAAAAATACCCTTAAAATCACCGGGCTCGCCCGCCATAGCCAGCACATGATAACCCACCTTCATGGCCTGAATTGTTTGCCAGGGGTTAGGCAACAGGAATCCGGGTTTACGGTCGAGGTATTTTTTTTCATAACTGGCATAATCGCGTGAGGCTTCGATTGTAAACCTTGCGCCAGTCACATTGACGTTTAAATAATCGATTAGTGGTTGGTAAACCTGCAATAGTTTATTTGGATTGTGTAGCGGGTGCACGGCAAAGCAATAAACCGGCACTCCCGGAACACCGGGTGAGGTACTATAACGCGGCCCGGAATTTTCATTTCTATTCGTACAGCCGACATTTGTCAGGACATACAACAATAAATAAAACCAGCCCTTTTTCATGATTCAGGATGCTTTAATTACATTTTCATTGCAAGATGATAATATTTTTCATCCAGGTACTTTATTTTCTTTGGAATACAAAGTATCTGATTTACTTTAAATAAAATATCATTTTGAAAACAGGATCTTTCCCTTTGCAACTTCACCAACAGATAATCCCAATAGTTATATTTCCCTAATTTGTTTGTAAACGAAGAGAATACGGGATGATCCGAAAACGAACCATGTTTTGTCAGTTGTGGATACATTGACACTGGGTTTACTATGCTGTTCCCGGTAATTAACCTGAATGGATCGCCGGATTTTTCGAACATCACGCTAAAAACAATAATCTGGCCCTTATTGAAATGATGCGCCTCTTTCATTTAATAAACCGTGAATTTAATTGTTCAATATAAGAAAACCAAATCCATAAGTATCATTACAAATATACGATGATTTAAGTCTTTAGTGGATAAAATCATGACATCGCTATATCACTATCAATCTGACCGTTAAACATGATGAAACCAAATGTTATCCACAACATAATTCAATACGCCAAAAAAAATTCAAAGGCTATAAGCAGGAAATTCAACAGTATCGATTTTTTATAAAACCTGCACCCCCGATGGATTTTGAAGCATATATTTTTTCTTAGTGCAGCACTCAGTAAACATGCATTATCAGATACATAGCTATGAAACTGATCAAAAATTAACCCTAGTGAAATAAAACTGATTGAATTTCAATACAATACTAACCGAACCATCCCGTTATAAACCTGACATCATTGTCAAACTATATTAAACTTATTATCATGAAAAGATTGAATATCAAATTACCCATTGTGCTGATAGCATTGGCCCTGGGGTTCTCATCTTGTCAGAAAGATAATGCCAGCATCTCTGCGACTGACAATACCACTGCCGGTATAAAATTACAGGCACTTCATAAAAGCTTCCCACTTCCGGTGAACAATAGTAGAGATAAATCCACATCCGCTGTAACAGCATCCTTGCTTTGGGATACAGCCCGGATGATTGTTTCAAGCGTAAAATTTGAGGCTGAATTGAAGAGTGTACTCACCCATCACGACTCGATTGAGATTGAATATAAATGGAATGGCCCGCTGGAAGTAGATCTGTTCGATAGCACTATTGCACTGGGAAACTTACTGTTACAACCAGGTTTTTACGACGAAATAGAAATTAAGGTGGTAGGTTCAAAAGAAGATGCCGGCAACAGTTCGGTTTTCTATCTCCATGGTTTTTATACTGGTATTGATAGCACAACGCTACCTGTTATGGTTATTGTTAATGAAAGTGTAATGTTTAAAACCGAAAGAGATAGTGTTGAGATTACAGCTTCTGACATTTCCATTTTCTCAAGCACCATTGAGTTGTACCTCGATCAGTTAATGGCTGATGTACAACCTTCAGCGCTTGATGATGCCACGTTAACCGACGGAATGATTGTCATTTCGGAGGATTCAAACACCGAACTATACGCATTAATCATGCAAAATCTGCGCAAGGACCATCATTGCGAGCATGGTCACGGCCATGGTAATGGTCACGGTCACTGAATTTAATAATTTATCAGAACAAAAAAGGTGGGAAATTCTCACCTTTTTTGTTTTAAAACTCACTTAAATTATCTTAGGTATTTCATGATTTTCACGACCATAATCTTATCGTCAGATGTGCGAATTCTGCAAAAATAAGCACCATCATCAAGCTGAGAAATATTCAATCCTCTTGTATTCACCGTACTGAATACTTTCTGTCCGGCCAGATTAAAAATTTCCACAGACAGAACCTCCTGATTTGTGCTGATATTTAACTCACCGGATGTCGGGTTGGGATATACCGTAATTTCACCTGCTTTCTCTGGCTTTTCATCAATACCTACCGTATTCAAATCAATTGAATACCTCACCAGACCAAGATCGTAAGTCCCGATAAATACTTCTGCGACCGATTCGTTGAAACCTATGGCGCTGGTCGATGCAGCCACATACAACAGATCCTGACCGGCGATTTCGTGCCAACTTGTACCACCGTTATCCGAGACAATAATTTTGAAGGTAGATATGTTTGAATTATGTATTACGGCAACGATATGCTGGTCATTCACCTTGGAATGACTCAGGTTAAACACGATCGAATCATAAATCTTTGACCAGTGCATAGCATGATCGGTTGAAGTGAAAATTCCTTTATTCGTTGCAATCGTAAATTGGTTATCATTCAGTGGATTGCGGTTCAACTGCAGGATGATATCCTCATACGGAACTAATTCTTCAAGTCCCAAACTCATCGATTTCCAGCTGGCACCGCCGTTATCCGACTCGTAAATACTCGTTCCAAGACTTAGTAAAATGTTATCAGGATTCGTTTCATCAATCAATATTCCTGTTACAATGTCATAATCAGGCAAGGTAATCAGGTTGCTTGTAATTGCCTCCGGATTCGAAAAATCAATTTTATATAACTCGACATTCTCTCCGAAACTTGAGAAGGCAGCCCATGCAATATCTGGATTAACCGGATCTGTAGTCACACAATGGATATTGTTTGCGAACAGGTTCAGAATGGGAAGTGTGGTGGTACCGTGGTCGTTACTCACAAAAAGGTCAGAACCCATAAACGATGTCGTAAATGAATAAACCCTTCCAACCAGCGTTGGATCAGCAAAAACCGTCATTCCGGGCGAGTTCGACATATAATCGAGGGGTTTGATGTCGTGCGGCGTATCGATGCCGGTTGCCAGATCGCGGTGCACAAAACCGAACTGTACGCCATAATACAAATGATCCCCGGTACCCGATGCCAGACAAACGGTTCCGGTGGTAGCGAAATAAGGATTTTTCGACCAGGTAAGTGTTTCGCCACCATCGGTTGAAAACAGTGCATGATAATCAGCATTAATAAAAACCTCGTTTCCCTGAAACGGATTGTATGATGCGGATAAACCATAATAATAACTATGCGTATCAACTTCAGGATAAACGATAATTTCATGGGTGGCAAAATTATCGTAAGTGATAACAATTTCATTTTCGTCTAAAACGATGATATTGTTTGTGTCGGTTGGATTGTAAATAATCGCAGTAATATTGTCGAGTGTCTGGTTCGTCCATTCGATCGGGATACTATTCCAGGTTATCCCACCGTCAGTTGAACGGTAAAGATTCTGTTCTTGTTCATCATAACCGATGCTTGTCCCAACCAGTATTTCATTTGGATTTATCGGGTTAAACGTGATAGGATCGAAGGTGTTTCCAGTAAACTTTTCCTCCCAGCTATCACCTGCATTTATTGAAATGAATAAACCTCCATCGACCTCGGTAGGGCCATTGCCCCTTGCGATGAATAGCTTTCGAGGATCATTGGGGCTGATGGCAACATTGTTCGGAAAAACCTCATCATAGTTAACATTATAATACACTTCCTTCCAGCTATTACCGCCATTCGTGGTATAATAAACCTTCGCATAATTGCCGAACCCAATTGAATAACCCTGATAGATCAAGGCTGTATTGGTGTTGCTTTCATAGATACTATACGCTGCAATCCACTCCTTCTCTGAATCCTGGGGGACAGGCAAAGTGAACTTTTTCAGGATGTTCAACGTTTCCGGATCCAGAATATACAACGCATCTTCGGCACCATAGTTTGTATAAAAACTCAATGTGTTATCTTCGAGGATTCTCAGTGCTTTTAGTCCGGTTCCCTGCTCGGGATGCGAATACATCACCTCCCAGCTGAGTCCGTTGTCGCTGGATACGACGATATGATTATTCATTGTGAGTCCATACACACGGTTTTCAATATTCCGATCATAATTGATATTAAAGATCCTCCCGTATTCATCCGATCCGATGACTTCCAACTGGGCGAGAAGCGACTGTCCGAGACAGGCTATGGTAAAAACAATCAACAAAAGTAATTTTCTCATGGCTATTTATATTTAATGATTAATTGCCGCAATGTTCAGCATTAATCCATCGTGAGGGAACAAAATTACAGGGAAATAGCGCGACGACTATCGGAAAAAGTGTGACATCAGGCGTTAAATACCGGATAGATAAGCATATAAATCGGTTTCATCGGGCAGCTTCATTTTGTAGCTGATCCGTTCTTTTCGTTTACGGCATGCCTCAGGGGTGATATTTAACAGCAGGGATATCTCTTTCGTACTCAGGTTGATGTAAACATAAGAAAGGAACCGTATGTCGTTTGAACTGAGATCGGGATGATTCTCTTTCAGCGCTTTCAGAAACCCATGGTTGACTTCTTCGAAATGGGTTAGAAAACTCTCCCACTCCGTATCGTTTTTCAGATGGTTCCTAAGCTGTTGCACATGTGTTTTCAGGTTCAGATTGCCAGATATACCTGGTTGATTGGAAATTGAATTGATAATCTCTTCTATCAATTCATTCCGGTTCGACATCAGTAATGCCTTGGTTGCCAACTTACGGTTCCGGTTTTCAATTTCATTTTTCAGACGCTCCTGTTCGAGCAGCGCGAGCGTTTCCTTTTCCTTTAATTGTTTCTCTAACAATATATTATCCGTGTTTTTCTTCTCCAACTCCAGACCAAGTATTTCATTGCTCCGTTTGTGGATGATTTTGCGCTGTTTATTTTTGATAAAACTATTCCTTAACGACCAGGCGATCAATACAATAATCAAAAAAGCAACAGCCAGAATGATGTAGAAAGTTCTTCGTTCGGAAACTAATTTCAGTTGATTATCCTGCAACTCGCGCTGATAATTCTGTATTTCGAACTTCACCCGGTTGGTTTCGAAGAGCCTTCCGTTTTTAATCTGATTGAACTCCTCCTGCGCCGAGATTACCGAATCTTTCGCTTGTAAGGCAGCTTTCAAATCGTTTTTTTCGATATACAAGGCCGCAAGTCTTTCGTAGAGTGAGATTTTATCCTCCGGCAATAACGAATTTGTCAGTGCCTGTTGTGCAAAATTGATGGCTGATTCGAGGTCGTTTTCAGCCTGATATATTTTCGACAAGATGAACAAAACCGAAATACTATTTTCCGAAGTTTCTTCCTTACCGAGTTTGGGCAACACCTGCAAGGCGATTTCCTTAGCCTGACTGTAGTCGCGGCGAAGCAGGTAGTTGGCTGCAAGACCGATCTCGGCATTTATCAGTATGGCGGGCTGATCCTGCAAAAGTACCATCGCCTCATCGAGATATTCTTTTGCAACAGCAGCCTGTTCGCGTTCGTTAGCCACTATTCCAAGGTTCACGGCATACATACCCAACTGCACCTTCGCCTGTTTTTTCTTTGCGATATTGTAAGCCTTTTTAAAATATTCCTCAGCCTTATCGAACTGTTTCTCTTTCGAATATAAGATTGCAATATTGTTGAGGACAATCATTTCATGATCTTCGTCCAGCTCACGGATGGCGATGGTATAAGCATCAAGATAATGATTCAGCGCTTCGCCGTAATCGAGCATGGAATAATAGTTGGCCCCGATGTTGTTCATGGCCAGAAAAGACTGCCGGTACCAGTGTTTCACATCAGCCATTGTTTTCGCCCTGGTAAGTAGCTCGAGCGATTTCACATGATCTTTGCTGTACATAAAAACGACACCCGATTTGATGAGACTGTCGCAATCATCAATCGTCTGGGCCATAAGTGGACTGCAAATCACCGGCAATAAAAAAAATAATAGGATGCGGTATTTCACCTGGTCATCTGAATTTTCAATTTCAGTCAAAATTACAAGCTTTTTTAATGCATAACTGCAACGTATTTTTTTACCGTGCAACAAGTAAAAGAAAGTATGCAGCGTTGCGTATCCAGCTTCATCAGCAATCATAGGAATCCAACTATATGGGCTATTCCTAAAAAGTAATGATTTTACGGGATATAGCCTGTATTCTTCATACTTTGCACAACCATATAAAATTATAAATCAGTGTATAATGCAGGATAATTTTCGGGAGTTTATTGATCCTTCGGTGTAAGGAACGAGGGTGGCTTTAATCTTAATTAAAATGCCATGGAAAACAAACAATTAGTTGATTTATGTAAGGTTGGAAGACAGCTAAAAAGCAACGATGTTTTGCAAATTACAAGGAACGGAATGAAACCTAACGTGCCGCAAGCTGGGCTATCACCAAAGGAGAAACTCAACCCGATAGAGATGCGTAGAAAATTAATAATGAAACTTAAATTTTGATCTTTGTTTTTTTTATCTTTGAAATCGGTTCTCCATTTTAAACTTAACACCAAAAACAGCCAAAATGAAAACAAAAACAACTCTCCTCCTTATTCTTGTAATTCTTGTTTCAATGAATTCCCATGCTCAGGATTTTTTCAGCAAAGTGTTGTACAATGGAAATACCTATCAAATTCAGGCAATTTCTCTTACAAAAACAACTGACAATCAGTATGTTTTCGCAGGTTATTGGGAGGATTGGCCTACATTACCTGATAATGGTCTTGTTGTGAGATTCGATGAACAAGGGAATATAATCTGGTCGAAAATCCTGGTATCCCCTTTCAGTTTTACACAGTTTACCGACATTATTCCGACTTCCGATTCCGGTGTAATTATCCTTGGTCATAGCGAGAGCGACATCCTATTGGTGAAAATGAATCAACAGGGAAATATCGTCTGGGCAAAAAAATCCGATTGGGAAATAGGAGCAATCTACACAAGAGCTATTTGTCCGACGCTCCAGCATGGTTTTGCTATTGTTGGTAAATATACCGAAACTCCTGTTGATTCCCCTCATTTTACATTTGTCAGCACTTTTGATGAATCAGGTAATCATATCTGGACCGACAATTTTGGATTATTTGATGCCAAAAGCATTGTGCAACTCCCTGACAGTTCATTACTTGTAACAGGAGATGGCTCCTGGTCATATTTGATGAACCTGCAGAACGACGGATCAGTCAAGTGGTTCAAATCTATAAATCCTGATTCTTATCATGCTTTTTCACTACATGTCACCAACGAAGGTATTTACTCACTTTTTAAAATAGGAAATACTTCACTCGGTTTGCACAAGCAGGATTTTGAGTTTAATCAGGAATGGATTTTACAAATTGATCTTGAATCAGGTAGTTTCTTTAACACTAACCTTCATCCAAAAATGATTTCGACTCCTGATTCAGGTATTATCATCGTTAATCAAAATAACGAAAGTGGCAATCTGATTAAAATAACGAAAGATGGTACAATTTCGTGGGCAAAAGAACTTCCTTTTATGGTTGCTGATTTAGAAACAATCGGAGATTCAGCCTATATAATTGCCGGCGACGGGATTACCTGGCCGGTTGCATTAACACGTACCGATATGAATGGCAACGGTTCAGATTGTACTATTGATATTAATATTACAAGTCAGTTTTTAAGCAATACAATGGTTCCTGATAATATTTCAGCCTTTCATCAGTATGATTCATTTGTCGATTTTACTCCCGTCATTACTGATTTCCAACTGACTGAACAGGTGGGCTGTGTGTATGATTTCATCGATGAAAACGAACCGCAGGGAACACTTCAATTTGTCCCCAACCCGGCGAACGAATCATTCAAAGTGGAAATCGATAAGCTAAACATTAACGACTTCATACAACTCGAAATCCGGGATATTTCAGGAAGAGTTATTTACCAAACCAACGATCAGTCTTGTCTAACTGAAAGTATCAATCTAAGCCAATTGCATCCGGGAATTTATCAGGTCATCCTGATGACAAAACAAGCCAGATTATCAGGCAAATTGGCTATTGCAAGGTAGAGTTCACATGTTCGTCGTAGTTTCAGAATCCAATTGAACGGGAATGAAACGTAAATTTTTACCTCTGTTTTACTTATCTTTGAAATTGATTCTCCATTGTTAAACTTAACACCAAAAACAGCAAAAATGAAAGCAAAAACAACTCTCCTCCTGATTATTGCGATGTTCATTTCGATGCACTCCTTTGCACAGGAAACTTACAGCAAAGTTTTTTATCATCAGACAGATGGAATTCAGGTTACAGCATTATCACAATCCGCTGACAGCAATTATGTTATGGTTGGTTTTGAGACAGGCTCCAACTGGGAATATGTGACAGGACTTATCGTTAAATTTGATAAACAAGGGAATTTCATCTGGTCAAAAATGGTCGAAAATACATCTTACCAGCAGTTTACAGATATTTTACCGACAGCAGATTCGGGAAGCATTGTTTGTGGAAGCGATGATGGCATGCTCATCCTGTTGAAAATCGATAAGAACGGTGTGGTTGAATGGGCAAGAAACACCGTCTGGGACGCAAATCTCACCATGAAATCTATCTGTCCTCTGAACGGAGGTGGATTTGCAATTGCCGGTTATTCAAACAGCATTTCGGAACCTGATAACAAGGTTTTCGTCGCCAGTATTGATGAGGAAGGCAATCAGGTCTGGGCGAATTATTATCATTCGGATATATCAAATGACAAAGCCGGAGCACTGGTTCAGCTTCCCGACCATACTTTGCTCGTATCAGGCAGTGCAGGAACCGACAGCTTTTTTTTATTGAATCTTTTAACGGATGGTTCGGTTAACTGGACCAAAGAACTGGCCTCGACTTATACCGAAGCCTATGATTTGATACTAAAAGATGAAGGTATTTATGCAGCATTTGCCTATGAATATGGGATGGGAATAGCCAAAATGAATTTTGCAGGAAACCTGCAATGGCTTAAAAAGTTAAATTTGGGTCATAGTGATATGTATATCGATCTGAATCCTCAAATTATTTCAGCCATAGATGGAGGGATTGTGTTAATTGATTCAGAATTCGGTTCAGGGGCCATGTTAAAAATTGAAGAAAATGGTTCATTATCCTGGGCCAGTAACTTGTTTCTAGATGCTGCTGATATTGAACAAGTTGGCAGTAACGGTTATCTGGCTGTTGGGAATGGCCCCTTGATCGGTGTAAAAAAAGAGTATATCGACTGGCCTCAGATCGGATTGATCCGTACAGATTTGTTAGGTAATGGAGGAGAATGTCAATATCAAATGGAGGTTATGAATCTATTTATCAGCCTTGATTTTACCGAAGGAAATTTCACAGCGGAAACTGCCGGAAATGTAAGCAATTATGTTCCCGAAATAGTCGATCTCCCATTGCTTCAGCAGGAAGGATGCGTTGCCATGATTGGGGCTATCAACGAAAACGAGAACCCACTTCCATTAAAACTACTTCCAAACCCTGCGAACGAATCATTCAAAATAGAAATTGAAAAACAAAATCTTAACGATTTCATACAACTTGAAATCCGAGATATTTCAGGCAGACTGGTATATCAATCGAATGATCAGATTTGTCTTTCCGTAGGTATTAACACAAGCCAATTGCATCCGGGAATTTATCAGGTCATCCTGATGACAAAACAAACCAGATTATCAGGTAGATTGGCTATTGCAAGGTAGAATTCATAGGTTCATCGTAGTTTCAGAACTCCGTTGAACGGGGGTCACCGAAAGGAAAATCTGTACTTGCGTGGTGCCGAAACAGGTCTGTGACTATTTCACTTTGTTGTTTGCCTATGAATTCGATATTACGGATTCAAGTTGTTTAATAAGATTTCCCAAATCGTTTTCGATAATTGTCCAAACAATTTCATAGTCTATTCCAAAATAGTCATGAACAATTCTGTTTCAAAATCCCCGGATTTTGTTCCATTCAATTTCCGGATACTCTATCCTAAAATCAGGGCTTATTCTGTTGGCGGCTTCACCGATAATTTCAAAATTCCTTACGACAGCATCGATTGTTTTATCATCTTCACAGATGGAGTTATAATTCAAACTTGTTGCGTATCGCTTGATTTTCAATGCGGAATCAAGCATGTCTTCAAGAAGTAATATCAGGTCGCGATCAGACATAAGTTAATTCTGATTGAATTCTTTGGTAATACTTGTCTTTAATTCCTTTTCGTGAAACCAGATCGACTTTGAATCCAATTAGTTTTTCAAGCTCTTCGGCCAGGTCGATAAACCGCATACCTATCTTATCGTTAAACTCAACCAAAATATCAAGGTCGCTTTCCGCATTCTGTTCTTTTCTGGCATAAGAACCGAAAATTGCCAATGATTTAATAGGATACTCAGAAAACAGGTGTTGCTTATGTTTTTCTAATGTCAGTTCTATTTCCTGAAGTGTTTTCATAAGTCAAAACTACGATTATTTATCAAAAAGTAAAAATGTCAATGGGAGTTTTCGCTGTTTGGTAAGGCCATTGGTCCTAATGAAACAGTATGTGCAGTTGGTATATATACTCGCCCCGGTAGCCCGGAATCAATGTATTACGCGGGATAATTTTCGGGAGTTTGTTGATCCTTCGGCGTGAGGAACGAGGGCAGTTTTTTTTACTTACAATGCCATGAAAAACAAACATTTAGTTGATTTATACGGTAAGGAGGCCGCTAAAAAGTAACGATGTTTTGCAAATTATGCCGGACAAGGTTTAACTGTTGCATTTCCCGGTCTCCAGAAACAGATTTGAATTATCTTTGTAAAAAAATAGTAGCATGGATAGTGTAATTATTCAACTCACAACGCCAAAAACGATGAAGTTGTTGCAGGAACTCGAAGAACTGAATTTATTACGTATTTTAAAAAAGAACATTTCGACAAAACAAAAACTTTCCGATAAATATGCCGGAATGCTTCCAAAACATATTGCTGATGATATTCAAAAACATATTGATCAAAGTCGCAGCGAATGGGACAGCAGTATTTAATTGATAGCAATGCACTCATCGACTATCTGTCAGGTAAACTGCCTGCGGATGCCGTTTCATTTTTGAATCAGGTGATTAATGATATTCCCAATATATCAGTAATTACAAAAATTGAAGTTTTAGGCTTTAAAACTACCCGGGAGGCTTCCACCCTTCTTTCGAATTTCATTGACGATTCCATTGTCTTTGGCTTATCTGATGAAATTGTTGAACAGACCATTGCATTGCGAAAGGAGCATAAAATCAAAACGCCTGATGCAATTATCGCCGCTACAGCTCTGGTAAACAATCTTTCAATTATTTCCCGAAATATTACTGATTTTAAAAGTATTCAGGACCTCGGAATAGTAAACCCATACGATTTGTAAAGTATTACGGATTCTATTGGCAGTTTTGACAATGGAGCTTTCTCTCCCTGGTTCTGTCGTGTTTATAGTTTTACTTACAATGCCACGGAAAACTAACAATTCGTTGATTTATGTATGGTCAGGAGACCGCTATATTGCAGCGACGTAGTTACAAACTACGCCGAACGAAGAAAAAACCCTGCATGTGTGGGATCAAATTCTCAATTTATCTCATTGCCGAATTGTCGAATTCCTAAATCGCCGAATTACTGAATTAACAAACTCCTCCTCCACCATTTTATTCAGCACATCACAACCATGCTTAAACTGCCGGTTGAAATTGTCTTTCTCCTTGTAGTTGAAATGATATAATTCGTTCGGATCGTTTTCCGGTAAAAGTGAAAAGGCTTCAAGCAAGGCTTGTTCAGGCGTTTCGGAGCCATTTACACCGAGGGCTTTCAGAAGGTGTACCAATTGATCGAAGCCGGTATGTTGGACCGGACTTTCCATCTGCTTTTCTATCTGCTGGATATTTCGTAACGTATTTGTATAACTTCCGCCAACTTCCCAGGGCATCGTGGAAGGCAGAACAAGGTCGGCTTTCATGGCCGTTTCGGTCATGGTGAAATCCTGAACCACCACAAAATCAATTCTTTCAAACCATTTCTTTACATCAGCCTGATCGATGGCACAACCTACCGGGTCTTCACCAAAGATAAACGCGTTGCGAATCCTGTTACTGGTGATATGCTTATACACGCTGTTGATGGTGAAAGGCAGGTCATTAACGCCCCACTTTTTCATCATGTTTTCCTGCATCGCTTCATCCAAAACAGGTGAAGCGCCGACACCAATCTTATGACAAACGCCCATATCGAAAATGCCATGTGCGTTGTTCTTCTCTTTCAGGGCAATGATGCCATTGGCTGTTTTGCCCAATTTGCCGGTGATCATCGCTAGCTGATGCAAGGCGACACTCGCGTTGGCCGAGACTTCCTTCTCACTGAACAACAAGATGGCGTTCATCTCATCGTTGTATTCCATGGCAAATGCAGCAACCGTGGCTTCATCGGTGCCTGCCCATTGCAATAACTGAGCAAAATCGAGTTTCAGTATTTCCTGCAAATATTTGTCAAATCCTTCGGTGCGGTCGTTGATAAACAACGCATTATGCATGGAGTTCTTTAGCAGATAATGGTTCACTGCCTTCACGAAGTAAAAATAATTTGTGAACCGGATCACACGGTCGGCCTTTGCACTAAATGCAGTGTCATCTTGGGTTGTCAGGTGAACTATTTCAATATTCCTCTTGTGTTTTGTATTGAATATCAAATGATTCAACACAGGATGATCGTAATGAAACTCCCCTCCCATCACATAAATCTTTGACGCGAATGGCAAATCCTCAAAAGAGGCATTTGCGTTGGAATTGTGAAAATACCCATCGCCGCGTCCCATATAATGGAAACTGCTCACATTGTTGGTTTTGGCTCCGGCACGGGCCAATTTCTGAATCAGGTACAGTTCTTCGTTGGTCAGTCGCGCACCGCCAAAGAAAGCGTTTTGATCGGCTTCTACCGAGCGTATCTTATTCGCAATCAAAGCATAAGCTTCTTCAAAAGAGATAGGTTTGAAAACATCATTTTCTTTTAGCAAAGGCGTTTTTATCCTGCCGGCAACATTCAGCCATTTGTAGCCAAACATCGCGCTACGGTTGATATAATCAAACGTATTGACGCTTCCCTTGCGCGATCCGGCCTTATAAAACAATCCTTTGTGATGCATCAGATCGATTTCGAAACCTTCAGAACCAAAAGGGTCAATGGTTTCAATGGTCTCCAGCTTTAGTGGTCCGGGTTTGAAACTAAAATTCTCGGTGATGGCGGCCGTTGGACAGGCCGTGATACACATCCCGCAACTTTCGCAACTCGTTTCGTGCAGCGGCAATCCCATGGCAGGCGAAACGTAACTTTTGAAACCGCGGTTTACTAATCCAAGCGCACCGGCGCCCACCACCTCGCTGCAGATACGGATACAGCGCGAACACAGGATACATTTGTTGTTGTCGATCTCGATAAAAGGATGCCTGAAGTCGATGTCAAACTCACCAAACTCACCGGCAAAAGTTTTTTGTTCAGCCTGATAGGCTGTCGAATGTTTCTTCAGGTCGCAGGTATAATATTCGGTGCAGCCGCATTCGAGACAGCGTTGGGTTTCGTCGTGTGCGATGTGTGCATCGGCATAACCCAATTCCACTTCGGTGAAATTATTTCGTTTCTCCGGTTCAAGCACCGGCATTTCGTGCCGCGACTGGTGCATGTATTTGTGTTTATAATCGGCTGCTACCTGCGTTTTGAAATTGTCGCGTTTGCTCAGAAACTCCTTTGCGGGAGAAGTTAATTCCATGCCTTTCAGGAACTGGTCACACGAACGGGCGGCAATTTTTGCCTGGGCGATGGCCTCAATGATGGTGGCCGGACCCGTTACACCATCGCCGGCAGCAAATACCGACGGAATGCCGGTTTGCAATGTAATTTTATTGGTTTCGATATCGCCCCAGCGGGTGACTGCCAGCTTGCCATTTGAAGCAAAAGCATTGATGTTATCGATGAAATTCACATCGGTTTTCTGTCCGATAGCGGCAAGTACGAAATCGGCCCTCAAATCAAAATCGGAATCTGGCAGCGGCATGGGGCGTCTTCTGCCCGAAGCATCCGGTTCTCCCAAGGTCATACGGCTGAGTGTAAGTGATTTCAGCCTGCCCTTTTTATCTTTGTTAACCTGGTTTGGATTGGTAAGAAACAAATATTCAACACCTTCCAACTTCGATTCGTGAATCTCAATCGGGTTTGCCGGCATTTCTTTTTCGGTGCGGCGATATACCACATATACCTTTTCGGCTTTGCAACGAACCGCGGTGCGGCAGCAGTCCATGGCCGTATTTCCACCACCAACAACCACCACAGTTTTACCGCTGAAATCGTAACGCTGGCCGGTCATTTCCATGTTTTTCAGGAAATCGATTCCCGAAAAAACATTTTCGGCATCATCGCCCGGACAGCCAACAGAAGTTCCTTTTTGTGAGCCAATTGTGAGAATGGTGGCGTCAAATTGCTGTTGCACCGTATCATAACTCAGGTTACCACCAAGTTTTTGGTTGTAATGAATTTTCACTCCCAAATCGGTAATGTTTTTTACTTCCTTATCGAGTAAATCGTTTGGCAGACGATATTCAGGAATACCATATCGCAGCCATCCGCCGGGCTTGGGCGCATTTTCGAAAATCTCAACCTGATGCCCTTCCAGGCGAAGGAACCATGCAGTGGATAATCCGCCGGGACCGGCACCGATCACAGCAATTTTTTTGCCTGTTTCCGGTTTAATCACAGGAACAAATTGCTCTTCAGAAGCCAAATCGGCATCGGCAGCAAATCGCTTCAGATAATCAATCCCAACGGCGGCGCCTTCTTCCATCAGGTTGCGACGGCAGGCGGCTTCGCATGGACGAACACAAACACGGCCACAGATTGCCGGTAGCGGATTTGTTTCTTTGATCAGGGCAACGGCATCGAAATAGCGTCCTTTGTCGATGAGCGAGATATAACCCTGAACATCAACACCAGCCGGACAGGTTTGTTTGCAGGGTGCCATACAATCGGCATAATGGTTGCTCAACAGCAGATCCAGCGCGGTTTTGCGCGATTTCCGCAGCTCATCACTCTCGGTGATGATCTCCATGCCGGGTGTAATTTTCGTAGAGCATGATGGCTGATGACCCCGCATTCCGGCTACTTCAACCACGCAGACATAACACGACGAAAACGGCTCAATCCTCGGATCATGGCAAAGTGTCGGGATGTCGTAACCATGACGGGTGGCACAATCATATATCGTTTCGCCGACATATCCATCGACTGTTTTTCCGTTTAACTGTATCTTAATTTTTTCGATCATGTGTTCTCACTTTTTCTATACAACTGCTTTTTCATAGGTCAGAAGACCGAAGTCCGGAGACCGAAGTTTCGTTCTTCCAGTCAACTTGATCAACTTCCAACCAAAGATTATTTCATTCTATCAAATTTCTGTATTCTGAACTTAAGTAACTGTCATATTCTGATTACTTCTTTGATTACTTTTTTGAATTTCTCTTGCCCCCCTACCCCCGAAAACGGGGGAGAAAACTCAAAATTCCTACGCCTCTCCGGTCTCCGGACTTCGGTCTTCTGACTCCGGTCTTCACTCCACCAATACCGCATCGAACTTACATACATTAAAACATTCGCCGCATTTGATACATATATCCTGATGGATGGCATGAACTGTTTTACGATCCCCTTCGATGGCTGATGACGGGCATTTTTTTGCGCAGACCGTACATCCGGTACATTTCTCAGGATCAATCGTGTAAGTTAAAAGCGGTTTGCAAACTTTAGCCGGACATTTTTTATCGAAAATATGGGCTTCGTATTCATGACGGAAATATCGCAGGGTGGTGAGCACCGGATTGGGTGCTGTCTGACCTAATCCGCAGAGTGAATTATTTTTAATCTGATCAGCCAATGTTTCGAGTTTTTCAATGTCGGCCGGCTCGCCTTTACCCTCGGTGATGCGGACTAATATCTCGAGCATCCGTTTGGTCCCGATGCGGCAGAAGGTGCATTTTCCGCAGGATTCGTCCTGGGTGAAATGCAGGAAAAACTTCGCCAGGTCAATCATGCAGGTGGTTTCGTCCATCACCACCATGCCGCCCGATCCCATGATGGCGCCGGTAGCATTCACCGAATCGTAATCGACAATGGTATGGCCGAGTTCGGCAGGAATACATCCACCCGATGGCCCACCCAACTGCACCGCTTTAAACTTTTTATCATTTTGGATTCCACCACCCAATTTGTAAATAATGTCGTTGATGGTGATTCCCATCGGGACCTCAACCAATCCGCCATGTTTGATTTTTCCGGTAAGTGCAAACACCTTGGTTCCCTTGCTTTTGGCGGTTCCGTAGGCAGCGTAGGCAGCAGCGCCGTGGTTGATAATCCAGGGTACATTTCCCCAGGTTTCGACATTGTTGATGTTGGTTGGCTTCTTCCATAAACCAGAAACAGCAGGAAAAGGCGGACGTTTGCGTGGCATACCGCGTTGCCCTTCGATGGAGGCAATCAGCGCCGTTTCTTCGCCACAGACGAAAGCTCCGGCGCCTTCTTTCACTGAAATATTGAAATTAAAATTCTCCTTACCCATGATGTTCGACCCGAGATAGCCTTTGTCATGAGCCTGTTTGATGGCAATATTCAATCGTTTGATAGCAAGTGGATATTCGGCCCTGCAATAAATGATACCTTCCGAGGCGCCGATGGCATAACCACCGATGATCATTCCCTCAAGAACGGCGTGTGGATCGCCTTCGAGCAGCGACCGGTCCATAAATGCACCCGGATCGCCTTCATCGGCATTACAAATAATGTATTTCTGTTTATTTTCGTTCTGAAAAGCGAACTTCCATTTCATACCCGTTGGAAATCCGCCGCCTCCACGACCACGCAAGCCCGAATCGAGCATGGTCTGAATCACATCCATCTGTTTCATATCGCTTTCCAGAATATGACGGATGGCCTTGTAGGCATCACGTTTTTCGGCTTCTTCGATAAATTCAGGGTCGATATAACCGCAATTGCGAAGGGCAATTTTCACCTGACCGTTGAAATAGGTGTCTTCGGAAGCCTCACTGTAAGACGAATGAACCGCCATATTGGCAACAATCTTATCAGTAGCAAAATGCTCTTCAATCACAGCAATAACTTTATCCTCAGTCATATCGCCATAGATCACCGAACCGGATTTATCCTGCACCTCAACCAAAGGTTCTTTATAACACATGCCGATACAACTCGTTTTGGCAAGCTCAAAATCGTATTTCCCACTTTGCGAGAGTGCCAGCAGTTTGTTGTAGGTTTTGGTGGCTCCGGCAGCGATTCCGCAGCTTCCCAGTCCGACGATTATTTTGGGTTTTATGTTCGTTACCATGATTATTGGTTAAATTTCATTTTTCATTGTTTCCTTCACCTCACGAATCACCTTCACTGCCGATTTGCCGGTGAGTTTACCATAACTGTTGTCGCCAATCATAAGCACCGGGGCTAATGAACAACAACCCAGACAGGCAACCGATTCGAGGGTAAACAAACCATCGGGTGTTGTTTCGCCATCCTTTACCTCCAGTTCATCCTGCACGGCATCAGTTATGGCATTGGCGTTCTGCACATGACAGGCCGTACCGTGACAAACTTTAATGATAACTTTTCCGACAGGATTCAACCTGAACTGTGCATAAAAAGTTGCAACACCATAGATATCGGCCGTTTCGATACCGGTCTCTTTCGAAATCAAACCGAAAGCAGGCGCAGGAATAAATCCGTACAAATGCTGTGTGCCTTGCAACAACGGAATCAAACTCCCGCTTTTATTACGGTACTTTTCAAATAAATGCTCAAGCGGACTCAAATCGACCGGCGATTGCTCCTGCTTTACTTTTTCAACCTGGGTTCTATGGATACGCATGTTCTTTTTAGTTTTTCGGGAAGCCCCTTCAAGCGAACTAAAGTAGAAATTTAGACCGAGATAACAGGTGCGAATCGCCGACTTCGGGCAATTTATTTTAAATCTAAATAGAATGAATGGCTAAGATGCTGAAAGCCTTGTATAAACAGTAATTTCACGCAGATACATCCCCCATTTCTTTGATTATTAAGTACTTTTGTGGGGTAAAATCCGCTCAGTAATTTACTGAATTGCATTGCAAGATTTGCTGATAAATTGATGATATCGCATCTGATCAGAAAAAAAATCGCAGATCAGGCAACCTTTTTACAAATCGGTGTTTAGCAGTTATAATATGCAGCGAAAGAACGAAACTTTGGTTACACGACTCAAAAAAGGCGAAAGAAAAGCAATGGAAGAGTTATATGATACATATTCATCAGTTTTATTGGGCGTATCGATGCGTTACTGCGACAGTCGCGAAGAAGCCGAAGATATGCTGCATGAATCACTGATCAAAATTTTACGCGGAATTCAAAATTTCCAGGAAACATTTCAGGGCTCTTTTGAGGCATGGATGAAAAAGATTGCGGTGAATAATTGTCTGGGTGCCCTGCGCAAAAAGACAGAAACGGTCCGGTTAAACGGAAATGAAATTATTTTTCAGGAATCGGAGGAGGAAGATGACATTGATTTACAATTCATGGCAGCCGACCCTGAAATCGTTATTGCGATGATCCAGACCTTGCCGGTGGGTTACCGTACCGTTTTAAACCTTTTTGTTTTTGAAAAACATACACACAAAGAAATATCTATCGCATTGAATATCAGTGAAAGTACTTCCAAATCACAGCTCTCGAAAGCAAGATCACGATTGAGAAAAAAGATGAAAGAATTTTGTAAAGTTCAGGAGGTTAAAAAATGAATGAACAAAACAAAATAGAC
>JABFQW010000077.1 GCA_013141455.1 Bacteroidales bacterium | reverse complement strand
TTTTGAAAATGATATTCGTTTTACGTCCCGGCAGGTGTTCCCATTCCCCCTTTTTCAGGAAAACCTGATAAGAAATCGCTTTCAAGGAAAGATACGCTTTATAATTAAACTGTTCAGGGTTTAACGGCCCGGCGATTTCTTCAGGCTGTTTACTAAACAGGATAAAACTACCATACTCAAGATTTGGCATATCAGGATAATTCTGCAAATAAACCAACACTTTTTCCCGGCTTGTTTGCTTAATTCCTTGAATACCGGTTATCTCGGCCACAAAACCGGTCGTCATTTTTTTTTGATTGGGAGGTTCAATCAACCTTGCCTCAATGACGCCATTGTTTGATATTTCGGAGAAAGCAACCGATTTTTGGATGTTTTCATTTAAAATGTTAACCCTGGCAATCCCAAAAAAAATCATAAATAAACTCATCACCATGCCAAAAACCCAACGAAACTTATACGATTTCGTCCAACGAAATACCAACCAGCAGACGAACAGAAATAAAACTATTACTATGACGTTCAGATAGTTACTATAGGACAGGATTGGATAAAAACCAAGAATAATACCTAAAATAAAGGGTACCAATAACCTTAGAAAAGGGTATTTAAATTGGTTAGGCATAAAAAGAGGATCGTTGAATGCAGAGTAAAGTTACAAAACTATTGATCCAATAAGTTGTAAATTATTTTTGCAGCTTTCGATGATGCACCAGGACCACCAAGCTTCGTAATCAAATCATCGTAATCCGATTGAAGTTTGGCCGATTGAATGGAATTTGTTAACAACTGATCCAGCTCGTATTTTAGATTCTCTTTGGTTAGCTTATCCTGAATCAACTCGGTAACAACCTGACGATCCATAATCAGGTTTACCAACGAGATATATTTAATATGAACTAATCGTCTGGCAATGGCATACGAAATTGGATTCCCTTTGTAACATACTACTTCAGGAACCTTGAGCAAGGCTGCTTCAAGTGTGGCAGTGCCCGATGTTATAAGTGCAGCTCTTGCATGTCGCAATAACTGATGGGTGGCTCCATGAATGATTTTAACTTTTCGCGAACCAATTATTGTTTCATAATAGGTTAATTCGATGGATGGTGCACCTCCTATTACAAATTGATAGTAGGGAAATTCGTTTACCATCTGGAGCATGATCTCCAGCATCTTTGATATTTCCTGTTTCCTGCTTCCAGGTAATAAGGCAATGACAGGCTTATCAGATAAATGATTGGCATCAATGAACGTCTTGTCTTCCTTCGGTTCAGAGGCTATGGCATCCAAAAGCGGGTGGCCGACAAAATCGACCTCAAACTGATAATTATTGTAAAAATCCTTCTCAAACGGAAGAATCACCATCATTTTATCTACAACACGTTTTATGGTATGTACCCTTCCCTTTTTCCAGGCCCATATTTGGGGAGAAATATAATATATCACTTTGATTTGCTGAGCTTTAGCAAACTCAGCAATCCGAAGATTGAAACCAGGATAATCCACTAAAATAAGGACATCGGGAGCGAATGCAAGAATATCCTTTTTACAATAGGAAATATTACGAAGTATCGCCGGCAGATTCATCAGCACCTCGGCAAAACCCATAAATGCAAGATCACGGTAATGTTTAACAATTTCGGCACCTTGTTGTTGCATAAGGTCGCCACCCCAGGCACGAAAAACAGAATTCTTATCAAGTAATTTTAACTCCCTGATCAGATTCGAAGCATGTAAATCTCCCGATGCCTCACCAGCAATAATATAATACTTCACAACGTAAGCTATTTATTATCTGAAATATATAAATACAACAACGAATTCGATAAAAGTGATTGCCAACATACCTTTTCCGGTTTTAAACAGTTGGTAATTAACGAATAGAAATCGCATAACAATCAAATTTGGAACCAATGCAATTAGATATGGCACCCTGGGATTATCAAACATCTTCATAACCAGGTTAGTATCCCTGAAAAAATAAATCAAACCGAATAGTAATACCGGAATTATGATAGCATAGGTGATGCCTGAAAAATAAGAATCAGTTTTAAGTAAATTCTTCATAGTTAATTCATTGCATTAAACATTCGTAATCAGATTATTGACAACTACTATCGATGATTTAATTCCAACTTCCATTTTTCAACAAGATCGATGGCCTGATATGCAGTCATATCATATTGAACCGGAACTATGCTGACATAGTTATTTTCGAGCGCCCATTGATCTGTTTCTTCGTCATGATCATCATTTTCAAACTTTCCGGTAAGCCAATGATAATCACCTCCACGGGGATCAATTCGCGTATCGAACTCCTCTACCCAACGGGCCTGTGCCTGCCGGCAAACACGAACACCTTTTATCGGAGTTTCGCTCTTAGCCGGAATATTTACATTTAAACAAACACCGGTTGGTAATCCTTCGCCAAGCACTTTTTTTATAACCGATTCTAAAATTGAATCAACATGACTGAAATCAGCATCATGGCCATAGTCGAGTAAACTGAAACCAATAGCCGGAATAAAATCGATACATGCCTCAAGCACAGCCGCCATCGTACCAGAGTAAATGACATTGATGGATGCATTTGAACCATGATTGATTCCCGAGACAAGCAAATCGGGTTTACCATTAAGAATTACCTGTTCACCAAGTTTAACACAATCAACCGGCGTACCATTACACACATACTCCTCGTAATCAGGTTCTTTACAAATTGTTTTAATCCGTAATGGTGTCGTAATCGTGATGGCGTGTCCCTGGCCCGACATTGATTTTTCGCCGGCAACAACGACTACCTTCCCGATTTTTCGGGCTACTTCAATCAGTTTTCGCAGACCGCCAGCCGAAAAACCATCATCGTTCGTTACGAGTATCAAAGGTTTTCTATCTTCTGTATTATTTTTCATTGGGTTGATCTAAATTAATAACTCCGGCTGATATGATGAACTTCATCACATCGGTTGCCGATGAATCGACAGGTCTGACATTGGATGCAGGTACAATAAAAAGATTCCCTGACCAGGCGTAAGAATGTGGTAAATATACGGCAACCATTTTGTCGGATATGCCTAAAAATTTCAAATCACGGTTTGTCACGAATCCCAATTTCTCCATTTCAATTCCGGAGCCAATTTTGACCAATACTGGTTCGTTAAACCGTTTTTTTTGTCCCACAAAAGCTGAGACCAAATCTTTGATGGATGAATAAACAATTTTTATCAAGGGTGCTTTCACCAATAAACTATCAAAATAGTTAAGTAATGGCCGAAAAAATATTGTTGAACCTAAAACACCAATAAGGGTTATCGAAAAAATAAGCACGATCAATCCCGAACCGGGAATATGCCGATTGAGCAATTTATCTAAATAACTGATTAACAGCCCATCAATAAACTGAAAAGTCGCATATAAGGCCCAGATTGTCAAGGTAATCGGAGAAATAAACAAAAGCCCCTGAAAAAAATAATTTATCGCTCTTTTTAAAAGCAGTCTCAAATTCATATTGCTTATCTTATTGACATTTATACTATTGTATATAACAGTTTGCATATGAAGCGGTTGCGATTTCTGGCGCTTCTTTTTCAATTACCAACTTAGTTAATTTCTTATTCATAGTTTCAAGTGCGCACTTCCCCGCAATTGCTTTATATGCGTTATTATAGCCAGTTATTCCTATTTACAGTTTTCACCTATTAATTCTCTTACTTGTTTAAATCCAAGCTCATAAGCTTTTTCCCAATCGGCACATGCACCAGATATATCTCCAAGTTCTTTTTTTACAATACCTCGACTAACATATGATTGAGCTATCTCTGGCATTAGGTTTATTACTTTGTCAAAGTCTTTTATTGCATTTTTATAGTCTTTCTTTTCAGCAAGTAGTGTTGCTCTATTATTCAAAGCATTTGCAAATTCATTGTTTATTTGAATTGCTTTTGTGTAATCCAAAATTGCCTCATCAATTAAACTAATTTGCTGTTTACAATATCCTCTTTCAAAATGAGCTTCTTCAAGATTATACTTTAGTTCAATTGCTTTATTATAATCTTGAATTGAACCATTAAAATCTTCATTCAAACTTTTGGTATATGCTCTATTAAAATAATTTTGTCCAGTTGGTTCAATATTAATTGAATTATTTAAATCTTCTATTGCTCCTTTAAAATCACCGTTTTTAAATTTTTCAAGTCCACGTAAACTATATTCCCCTGCAGAATTCAATGCTTTATTTGAGTTGGAAATTTCTAAAATAAGTTGATCACCCCATGAACCTTTATGGTTAAGTCTATTCACATCCATTTTGAGTTCACCATTAACAAACGATGATATTGAAGGATCAAGGGTTCCATAAAGAGTAAAAGATGATTTTATGTATTTGTCCATTTCAATTGTATTGAGCTTTATTGCAAGTTCTTTGACAATATCAACGACTTTGGTTTTGTTTTCAGGAAATAAATTAATATAAAACCAAATAGCTTTTTCATATTCACCTTTCTTTTGAAATTCATCTGCTTTTTCAAATGTGTATTTATCTGGATAAAGGTCATTTGTATCTTCATCAGACGTCTGGGCAAATATTGAATTCACTCTTAAAAGTAAAAATGTCAAAAGTGTAATTGTAGTTTTCATAGCTATTGCTTGTTTCGATTTTTATAATTGGTTATAACTACTTTACAAACTTATAAAACACTATTTCTTTCGACAAAATTCATTATTTCACGATATAAACGATGTGTTGGCAATCCCATCACATTAAAAAAAGATCCCCTGACCGATTCGATGGCAACATAACCGATCCACTCCTGAATTCCATATGACCCTGCCTTATCATACGGTTTATATTCATCAACATAATATTCAATCTCCGCTGTCGTCAACGAAACAAAATGAACTTCACTTTCTTCAGTAAAGGTGACAATTTCCTTAGCATCACGTAAACTTACACCTGTGATTACTTTATGGTTATGACCCGACAATCTGATAAGCATTGCAATGGCATCGTCACGATCAATTGGCTTATTAAGCACCTCATTATCAATTACAACAATGGTATCGGCAGTGATCAATAAAAAATCAGTTGATAATTCTTCAGTTTTAAATGCCATGGCTTTCTTCAGGCTTAAATAACCTGCCACTTCGCCAACCGGCATCGATTTGTCGAATGATTCATCAACATCTTTTATAAGCGTCGTAAATGGTATATTCATCCCTGCGAGTAACTGCTGTCTCCGGGGTGATTTTGAAGCAAGTATAATATTATATTTTTCGAACTGAGTAGATACCATAGTTAAAAATTAAGCAAAACAATTGATGCTATTCCACTGACCATCAACACCTTCATTAAATTTGACATTAGATGCCAATTGATTGGCCGTTTCCGGGAAAACAGTTTAACCAATGTTACTATACCCACGAATTGTGTGAGAAATAAGAAACCGGAACCATATATATACCCCTTCACCCATAACCAATACTGCCAGTAAGCCACAAAGGTCATCAATAATAGTACCAAAACAGACAGTATTTTTTTTGAAGCCGAAACACCTGCCAAAACAGGTAGTGTTAAACAACCGGAAGCCGAATCACCTTCAATATCTTCAACATCTTTCACAATCTCACGGATCAGGGTTGAAAAAAAAGCAAAAAATGTATAGGCATAAACAAACCTTGAAATAAAGGGTATAAGGCCATGATCGTTTGCAAGTTGTTCATTATCTGCATTCAACATTAAAATTTCAAAATTCCAGGCAACAACCAATACCATGGCCGATGCAAACGCGACTACGATATTTCCTGAAATGACTTGTCGTTTGTATCGCTTCGAATAATAATAGAGTAAGGCAGCCATGACCGGGAAAATCAATCCAAAATTAAAATTTGACACAAGATATGCCAGGTAAAAACCGATTAAAATTCCTATACTACTTACTATCAGATAAAATTTTCTTGCCGCTTCGATACTGATTTCATTTCCAACTATTTGCGAATCACGATGGTTTACTGCATCAATCTCTATGTCGAAAACATCATTAATCACATATCCACCAGCAGCAATGCTTATCACACCAGCGACCAATAAAATAAATAGCATGATAGACGATCCTTCTATGATCCCGGCATGATGAAACTGGGGAAGAACCAAGAAAAAACGCAAGCACCCCATCACCATTGCCATGATGAGCAAATTTGGCCATCGAATGATCCTTAAATAACCCATAAACAAACTTTTACCAGGTATGTGCATCTGCATCCATCATCCATCTTCCCTGCACTTTCAAAACTTGCTCTATAATATCACGCACACAGCCTCTACCGCCATTCAAATGACTGATATACAGACTAATATTTTTTATTTCGTTGGAGGCATCTGCCGGACAAACCGGCACTCCACACGCTTTCATGGGTAATAAATCAGGTACATCATCCCCCATATAAAGAATATTCTCGTTCTTTAACTGCTTGTCTTTCCGATATTGTTCATACACTTGTAACTTATCGGAAACCCCAAGAAAGAGGTCTTTTATACCAAGAGACTCGAAACGCTTTTCCATCGAATGAGAGTACCCACCTGAAATGATGGCAACATTGTAACCAAGTTTATGGATCAATTGAAGGGCATAACCATCTTTCACATTGGCTGTTCGCAAAGGTTCACCTTCGTTTGTAATAATAATTACTCCATCGGTCATTACTCCATCGTAATCAAAAATAAAAGTTGAAATTTCTGATAAAAGGGCTTTATAATTGCTCATTAGTCTTATCGTTATATTTATTATTTATATAGGTCGAAAAAAGTGAATACAGCGTAGCAATTTCCGGTTTGTTCGACAACAATGCCAGATGTGATTGAATGGTGCCCATATCACCACGCTTGGCAGGCCCGGTTTGTGCGTTATCTGGTCCCGACTCAAACGCCTTATCCATTGTTTCAATGATAAGCGGTTTTAAAATCTTAAATGGCAATTTTGTATCATTCAAAATATCGTTTCCCATTGTAAACAAAGCATTTACAAAATTCGAAACGAAAACAGCCGATAAATGAAGTTTTCGTCTTTCATCGGAGTTTAATTCGTAAACATAATCCGACATGCTCTTCGCTATTGAAATAAGCATATCATGACTATATTTATTATTCGCCTCAACAAGAACCGGAATCTCACGAAAGTTAATTATCCTGCCTTCGGTAAACGTTTGCAATGGATAAAAAACACCAAAATGTTCGAATTTGCTACCGAATACATCCAGACTTTTTGAACCGGATGTATGCACACATATACCTTTATGATAGGGTAATTTTGCTATAACCTCATCGATGGAGTCATCCGAAACAGCAAGCACAATTAAATCTGCATCAGAGTCAATATCGTCGAAAGAAACAGCAAAATCGAAATTGAACCGTTGTGCAAAAAGTTTTGTTTTTTTCGGATCACGCCCGATTATCTGGACAGAACTATAACCTGCAATTTTGAAAGAAGATGCCAGGTGTCCTGCAAGCTGGCCAGTACCAACAATAACAATCCGGCGAAAATTATTTGTATTCAATGCCTAATTTTGCACGAAAATACGAAATTCGGCATGAAAAGCATTCCATTTACCAAAGCTTAAAACAAATTTAACATTTGATTGTTTAAATCCCACTTAACCTGACTATATGTCGTACTATTCAATAAAGGATCTCGAAAGACTTACCGGTATTAAAGCGCATACAATACGTATCTGGGAAAAAAGATACAATATTGTCGATCCTAACCGTTCCGACTCCAATATACGTTCGTATTGTGATGGAGATTTGAAGAAACTATTAAGCATCTCCATCCTTAACCGTAACGGGTTGAAAATCTCAACCATCTGCAAATTATCGACCCAACAAATAAATGAAAAGGTATTTGAAGTTCTCGATCCTGAAAATGATTACCAAAGTCAGATCGAAGGATTGGTAGTTTCGATGATTGAATTGAATGAAGAAAGGTTTGAACGCATACTGAATCAATCGATCACCAGGATTGGTTTTGAAGACACCCTATTTTATGTTGTGTATCCGTTTTTCGAAAAAGTAGGTCTGCTGTGGCAAACAGGCACTATTTGTCCGGCACAGGAACATTTCATTACTAACCTTATCAGACTGAAGTTAAGTGTAGCCATCGACAATTTGCCTATCGTAACAAATACGGACGCCAAACATATTTTTCTCTTTTTACCTGAATGGGAGTTACACGAGATGGGTTTGCTCACTTATTACTATATGGCTCGCAAACAAGGATTTAAAGTGATTTATCTGGGACAGAAAGTCCCCATGCCCGACCTTTTCGTGTTGGCAGAGAAAATTAAAGCTGATCTCTTGGTAACCTTTTTTGTAACAGGAATTTCAGAAATCAATATCCAAAATTATCTGCAAAGCCTATGTGCCCATTTCAAAACAGAGCAAATAATTGTGAGTGGGATGCAAGCCGCTGAAATAGCTGACAGATTACCAAAAAATGTTCATTTTGTCCGCGGAACCTGCGAATTTAAAAGTCTTCTAAAGCAAATTAATAATTAGTCTTCGAACGATCTGAATTCAGGTCGAATTATCGCAATAAGTGGGTGTATCCATAGTACTTTTCCTTCATAATTTCCGTTCCCGGACTTAAATCTGCTCCGGATTTATCTTAAACATATTTAGCAAAACTAACTGATTTAGTTTGTCTTACCTCGTCCAATCGGGTCGGGTATATTAACACCTTATGAATTAAATTCCCTAAATTCTTACTGAGATAAAAAAGTGCTGATAAGAATTAACAAAACGTTAACATAGCTGTAAATATCTGTTTATTAATTATTTAAATAATTTTAACATTATTTATTTAGAATCATTCTTGACAAGGGTAGTTTTTTGTTTAACTTTGCTCAAAGAATCTTAAACAAGATATAACATGACCGCTATAGAATTCAATTATCAACTCACGGGATTACAAAAATACCTTATCATTTTCGCGAAGCAACTTACTCGTAATGAAGATGATGCACTTGATTTATTGCAGGAAACTTTTCTGAAGGCATTGACGTATCGTGATAAATATGTGGTTCAGAACAATTTTAAGGCCTGGGTTTACACCATCATGAAAAACATTTTCATTAATAATTACAGGCGAAACAAAAAGGCCAAAACAATTATCGATCAAACCGATAATTTATACTTCATGAACTACAACAAACAAAGCAAAGAAACAAACCCTGAATCAATTTTGGCAACGCAGGAAATACAGGGTGGGATAAACAAGCTTGATGTTGAATTTCGTCGAGCGTTTGACATGTATAATGAAGGTTATAAATATAAGGAAATAGCTGATGATCTTGATCTTACTATCGGAACTGTAAAAAGCCGTATATTTTATAGTCGTAAGAAACTGATGGAAAATCTTCGTGAATATCAACCGGCTTAAAACGCTGACGAACAGCATTAACATGTAGAGTCGATTCAAAAACAATAGTAAAGAGGAAATGTTAAGCCATCGCTTTCATTTCCTCTTTTATCATTTTTATTGCCTGATCAATCAGTTTATGGTCAACCTGAACAAGTTTACCGGCGAGGTCTGCCGCAGTATCGAGATCACCAAGTGAGGCGGCTTGTATATTGATTTGTTGTGTTAGCTCTTCCCTCGCTGCTTTTAAAGTCTGCCAAATAATTTCTGAAACAAACAATTGCTGGGATAAATTATGATCAAATTCATCCCTGATATTTTGAATCATATTCATTTGAAATTGTTTCGGTGAGGCAAATGCATCCAAATGACGAGCTATCAGCGCCATGGGTTTCACTCTTTCGAGAAATAAAATCAGGCGTTCGTATGCCTGCAACCGGAGCGGAAGTAAAACCTCAATTTTCAATGATTCATTTTTCGATTCGGATGATTTTTTCGCCAACCTGGTCTTTTCTTTCAGAATTTCGATAAAGAGGTATAAAGCCCTGATCAGGAAGAAAGTTACAACCAGAATATAAAGCAAAGTCCCGATTTGCAATATCAACGTGAGTGTTTCCATTTACTCTTTTTTTGCTACAAAGGTAATCCAATTGTATAAAAAATTACCCGCGCAAAGGTTCTACAGTAAGCGGATATCAATTAATTGCTATTTTCCTGTTCGGGATTATTTCAAAATCTATACATTTGCGGACGAAAAAATAAGGAAAGTGGACAGTAAACAAATTTTATCGAAGAGGGTACAGTCGGTTTGTGAGTCGGCCACCCTTGAAATGACACGTAAGAGTCGTGAACTTCGCGACAAAGGCATTGATGTGATCACCCTGAGTATTGGTGAGCCTGATTTCGACACACCTGAAGATGTGAAACAAGCTGCTATACAAGCGATTAACGACAATCAAACGCATTATCCTCCTGTACCTGGTATTCCGGAACTACGTAAGGCTATTGCTGACAAATTGTTCCGTGACAATAACCTCAGTTATAAACCATCACAGATTATTGTTTCAGCGGGCGCAAAACAATCCATCATGAACGCGTTTTTCTGCCTGCTAAATGATGGAGATGAAGTGCTTATTCCTGCCCCTTTCTGGGTGTCGTATCCCGAAATGGTAAAAATGGCTGGTGGTGTACCAGTAATCATACAATCGACAGTAGAACAAGACTTTAAGATTTCAGCGGCACAACTCGAACAAGCCATTACACCTAAGACAAAAGTTTTTATTTTTAGTTCACCCTGCAACCCAAGCGGCTCTGTTTATTCAAAGGATGAGTTGGAAGCCTTAGCCAGGGTTCTTGCAAAAAACAAACATGTATTTATTTTTTCGGATGAAATATATGAATACATCCATTTTGAAGGCAAGCACGAAAGTATAGCACAATTCCCTGATGTATTTGAAAATATTGTACTAATAAACGGATTATCGAAGGGATTTGCCATGACTGGCTGGCGTATTGGTTATATGGCTGCCCCACAATATATCGCCGATGCCTGTAATACATTTCAGGGACAATATACTTCCGGAACCTGTACAATTTCACAAGCTGCCGCACTTAAAGCAGTAAATACCAATCCCGAAGATTCGGCTGAGTTGAAGGATATGCTGTCCCAATTTCTTGAAAGGCGCAACCTGCTTTATAAAAGGCTTAAAATGATTAAAGGTGTTGTTCCGAACCTGCCAACCGGTGCATTTTACCTTTTCCCGGACATTAGTTACTTTTTTGGCAAAACAGATGGCACAACCATCATTAAAAACAGTTACGATCTTTGTATCTACCTGCTTTCAAATGCACATGTTGCCCTTGTAAGCGGTGACGCATTTGGTTGCGATAACTGTATCAGGTTTTCATACGCTACCTCCACCGATATGATAAATGAGGCTGTTGACCGAATTGAAAAGGCGCTTGGCAACCTCCACTGATAATTTTGTGTTTTAGGATTACGGCAGGAATTTACCATCCAGGGACAATGTCGTTTAGTGAAGAAAAAAAGTCTTCGACTTCGCTCAGACTGACAGTCATCCTGAGCGAAGTCGAAGGATAGTAAATAATACTTTTATTGATGATTAATCACTTATAATAAACGACATTGAATCCCGGGATACTAAACGTATTACTTTTACAAAAAAAAGAACATGCTGAATAAGCCTGATATTAAACAGCTATTTGACGATTTTAACAGATTGAAGATCATGATCATTGGTGATGTCATGATCGATGCTTATATTTTCGGGAAAGTGGACAGGATATCACCTGAAGCCCCTGTACCGGTTGTTGCAGTCGAAAAACGAATAAACAGACTGGGAGGTGCAGCAAATGTCGCACTGAATGTACGTTCATTAGGGGCAACACCCATCTTATGCTCAGTAATTGGAAAAGACCAAAAAGCGAATGAATTTCTACAATTACTCGGACAAAATGAAATGCCTGTAAATGGTATCCTACAGAGTGAAAACAGAATCACGACCACAAAATACAGAATTATCGGAAACAGGATGCAGATGCTGCGTGTGGACGAAGAACAAATGAATGATCTGGATGACACAGAGCAGTCAGGCCTTCGGAACCTTATTACAGCAATCATCAGAAATGAACAAGTCGATGCCATCATCTTTCAGGATTATAACAAAGGCGTGCTTACCGAAAAACTGATCAGTTTTACGACGCAATTGGCCATTGAAAAGAACATTCCGATAGTTGTTGACCCAAAAAAGAAGAATTTCCTGACATATAAAAATGTAACCCTTTTTAAACCGAATTTAAAAGAGCTCAAAGAAGGATTGAATATTGACGGTGGTTTGATAACAAACGACCAGATTTCAGCGGCTATTAAATTACTTCAGCAAAAACTGCAATGTGATTATATAATGGTAACACTTTCGGAAAAAGGCGTTTTGATTAAACAGTTTAATGAAGAAGAAGAGACCAAAGAAATTCATTTCCAGGCACATATTCGAAATATTGCTGACGTTTCAGGCGCTGGTGACACTGTGATTGGAGTTGCCACTTTGTGTCTTGCACTCAAACAACCTGCCTCGGTAATTGCCGGTATTTCGAACCTGGCGGGCGGCATTGTTTGTGAAGAAGTAGGTGTTATACCAATCGATAAAAATAGATTGATAGCAGAATGTCAGAAGATTACATTTTAAAATTTATCATTTTGCTCAATTAACAGATTGAATCGAAAATATCTCCAAAGAAAACAACATGGCAAAAGTTACATCAAAAAAAGAGAATGTACGATCTATGTTTAACAGCATAGCAAAAAGGTACGATTTCTTAAACCATTTACTTTCGATGGGTATTGATCGGTTGTGGCGTAAAAGACTTGTGAAAATGCTTGTCGAACACAATCCGGAGACGGTGCTTGACGTAGCAACAGGTACTGCCGACCTGGCTATCGCAGTTACAAAATACAGTAAAGCTAAAATAACGGGAATAGATATCGCTGAAGAAATGGTCAACATTGGCAGAATGAAGATCGCTTCACTCAATTTGAACCAACAGATAGAATTAAAGGTTGCCGATTCTGAAAATATCCCATTCTCAGACAATGCATTTGATGCTGCCATTGTTGCATTTGGGGTACGAAATTTTGAAACATTGAACAAAGGCTTATCCGAAATGAACCGTGTTTTGAAAAGTGGTGGAATGATTGCAGTACTTGAGTTCTCGCGTCCACGCCATTTTCCGGTAAGAAATTTGTATATGTTTTATTTCAGATATATTCTACCCTCCTTAGGTCGAATGATTTCGGGTGATAAAAGTGCCTACACCTACCTGCCCGATTCAGTAAAACAGTTTCCGGATGGTAGTGATTTTCTGCAACATCTGATCGAAACAGGATTCATCCGGACAACCGAAAAGCGACTAAGTTTCGGGATAGCAACCATTTATACAGGATTCAAAGCATAAAAAATAAAAAGTTATTAATAGCGTTTGCTCCTTACATATTCAAACTAAAATCCATTGAGAAATAGATTATTAAATTTTCTGGTGATATTATTGATCGGCTTGTTTATTTCACAGGCAAGCTTTGCCCAAAGAAGGAAAGTGATGAATCTGCCAAAATACGACAAAGAAGCCTACCACTTCGGCTTCATTCTGGCATTGAATCAAATGTATTATACATCAAAACCATTGATTAACACCAGGTCAACGCCAGGTTTTGCAATAGGTATCCTTGGTAACCTACGATTAGGTGAATATTTCGATTTTCGGTTTATACCAACGCTTTCGTTTGGAGGGCGTGAAGTTGCCCAACTTTCTAATCCGGATTTTTATTACGATATCCCATCTACATTTATCGATTTTCCGTTTAACATAAAATACAGGTCTAAAAGGTTAAATAATATCGCCGCTTACCTGTTGGCCGGACCAAAATACAGCATGGACATCGCTTCAACAAAGAAAAAAAATCTGGGTGGCTTTACCACTCACCGTTCTGACCTCGGATTTGAAGTTGGGGTTGGTTTTGATTTCTACACCAACTACTTTAAGTTTGGAACCGAAGTAAAAATGGGTTACGGAATCTTCAATATCCTGAAAAGCGGCAGTGATAATATTGGCACTGATCAACTTAGAAATAAAATATTTCAATTGTCATTTACCTTTGAATAGCATGGAACAGAATATTGACCGCGATCAACTTTTTCAAGCGCTGATCGCAAAATCGACTTTGAAACAGGACGTTTATTCAAACACGCTTAAATCGCTTCGGATGTTTAAGAGAGTGATTGAAGATCTCACAAAGGATTATACCCTAAAAGCGGAAGAAGTAAATAGTCATCGGAATGTTGCCTTCGAAAACCGTTACCGTGGCGATTTTGAAATAGAACTGAAATTTGGCGCTGATATCCTCCTTTTTCTAATGCACACCAATATTTTCGAGTTTTCACGCGATCATGAAGTGATGCGTACACCCTACATCCGTGAAAACAAGGATCGGTCGTATTGTGGTATCATCAATGTGTATAATTTTCTTTCAGATTCATTTAAATACAACAGATTCAATGATATAGGTTACCTCATTGGGAGAATTTTCATTAACAAAGACAATCATTATTTTATAGAAGGCAAACGTGAATTAGGTTTCATCTATAACGATTTTGGTAAAAACGAGATGAATCCTGATGCTGCCAAACAGATTATAGAAGCTGCGATAAAATACACCATCAATTTCGACCTGCTGACACCTCCTTATGAAACGGTTAAAATGGTTACCGTAAATGAAATGAAAAATACCCTCGATGCCATTTCAATGAAAACAGGAAAAAGGTTGGGATTTCATTTTCAACAAGATATACTCAAAGAAGAGGTTGAATAATTTTTATTTCAAAACTATTGTCAGTTTAAAAAAAGTTTCTACTTTTGCACTCTCAAATAAACGAAAACCGCCCGTTCGTCTAGCTGGCCCAGGACGCAAGGTTTTCATCCTTGAAATCAGGGGTTCGAATCCCCTACGGGTGACAAAACCATCAAGCAATTGATGGTTTTTTTATTTCAAGGCATATTATTTCCCGAACCTGATAAATAACTGCTTAGCCAAATAAGGCATCGGTTATGATAAAGAACTACCGCTTTGGCTCTTCGGCTTTTTATACTGAAACTTTAGTAACTTCCAATCCCGCCGCCCTGCGCACAGCTTCTTTCCCGAATCGTTTCCGGATACGATCCATGGCCTGATACAGACTTGCCATCTCAGGCGTATCTTCAAACATATTGAGTTGCTGTGAGCCTCCTACAAGGTTACTGAAACGTACGCCGATCAAACGGATGAGCATACGCCGGTTGTAGAGCCGGTCGAAAAGATCGTGCGCCACGCCAAGCAGAATATGATCGAAAGAAGTGTAAGAAATATGCTTTTGCAGATTGTGTGTATCAAAATTGGCATAGCGGATCTTCACCGTCACGCAACCGGTAAGCTGCTCTTTGGTTCGCATCTCGAAAGCAATCTTCTCGACCATGGCCGACATGCGTTGCTTCAGCATAATGATGTCGGTGGTATCCTGCTCATAGGTGTGTTCACTGCTGATCGATTTTTGCTCCGAATAAGGCTTCACCGGTGTAGGATCGATGCCGTTGGCCTTGCGCCAGATGACGATACCGTTTTTACCAAGCACCTGTTCAATCATCACCGGAGGAACCTGCCGCAGCGTGCCGATATTAAAAACACCCATCGATCGCAGCAAGCGCGTTCCAACTTCTCCAACCATCGGTATCTTATTGATCGGTAACGGATCGAGAAAAGTATTCACCTGTGTGGGCAGTACCTGTAACTCCCCATTGGGTTTGGCCTGACCGGTAGCAATCTTCGAAACGGTTTTGTTGCCCGACAGCCCGAATGAAATTGGCAGACCGGTATGTTTGATAATACGTTGACGCAGTTCGTGCGTCCATTTATACGAACCAAAAAACCTGTCCATACCGGTGATATCGAGGTAATGCTCATCCACCGAAGCCTTTTCGTAAAGCGGCGCGCTGTCGGCAATCACATCTGTTACCAATCGCGAGTAGCGGCTGTACAATTCCATATCGCCGCGTATATACACCGCCTGACTGCATAACTGCTTCGCCATACGCATGGGCATGGCCGAATGCACCCCGAATCGCCGCGCCTCGTAGCTGCAACTCGCCACCACGCCGCGGTCGGAAGTGCCGCCGATAATCACCGGCAGACGCTCCAGCGCCGGGTTGATCAGCCGCTCAACCGACACAAAAAAAGTGTCCAGATCAAAATGTACGATGGTCTTTTCCATGATAGAAGTGTGCTACACTTCGACTTTACTCAGTGCAACGCCTTGAACTTTAAACTTTTCAAACCTGAAACCTGAAATCTTGAACCTTGCATTTTGCCCTTACTACTCACCCCTGTCTCGGATCAGGTTTCAACGGCATCTTTGCCATCTTCTCCACCTCGAGCATCGGATAGCCGAATTCTTCGACCATTTTACCTAACAACAGATACACGCCTGCTCCCTGAAACCGATATTGCTGTAGCGATTGTGGGAAATGTACAGAATCGAAAAATTCACCCGTATGATCAATGAAAGTACCAAAATACATCAACTCGTCTTTCACCGTTTTCACGTACTTTATCGTCACCAATTGTCCGAGCATACGTATTTTCTGACCTACTTTCGTCATCATTTCATCGGCCAGAGCTTCTCCGCGAAAATTTGTCACCAATAAATCAAACTGCGTCATCGTCACCGGAAAACCGATCAACTCTATCTCATCGTAAGCATCTTCAATAGGCCTGTATTCTAATTTGGGCAAGCTGTACGACTGCGATGCCTCGCGAAAGAGCAGCGACGGCAAGTCAACAGTTCGGCTTTTCTTACGGTAGAGATGTGCTTCCCAAAGCAATCCCGTCTTGGGCTGCCCGGTGAAAGTGAAAGCTCCTGCACGAATGAGCAAAATAAGTTGTTCCATACCAGGTTGCAAGCGATCGATAAAATCGTGCAGATCAGCATAGCCGCCAAACTTTTCACGTTCTTCAACAATTTTCTTTGCGAAAGCCGATTCGAGACCCGACAGATGCACAAATCCAATGTAAATCACTTTGCCTGTGATGGAAGTATTATACTGACTCTGGTTTACACAAGGCAGATGAATCGTAGCGCCCTGCCGTCGTGCCTCGTTGAAATACACCCAGGTATGGTAAAAACCTCCAAAATTGTTGATCACCGCCACCTGAAACTCTCTAGGGTAATGGGCTTTGAGATACAAACTCTGGAAACTCTCCACGGCATAAGATGCCGAATGGGCTTTCGAAAACGAATAACCGGCAAATGACTCAATCTGCCGCCACACTTCTTTTACCACTTCATCTTGATAACCGCGCTCACGGCAGTTACCAAAGAACTTCGTCACAATCTCCTCAAACTCATTCTTCCTGCGCTTTTTTGAAGTCATATACCGCCGCAACACATCGGCATCGGCCAGATCGAGACCAGCAAAATGATGACATACCTTGAGCACATCTTCCTGATATACCATCACACCATACGTTTCATTGAGCTGCTGTTCCATCACAGGATGAATATAACTAAAGCCATTGGGATTGTGAAAACGCTGGATATATTCACGCATCATACCCGATTTGGCCACGCCGGGACGAATGATAGAACTGGCTGCAACAAGACTTAAATAATTATCACAGCGTAACTTACGCAGTAACCCGCGCATGGCCGGACTCTCGATATAAAAACACCCGTTCGTCTCGGCACGCTTCAACTGGTCTTTCACCTTTCGATCATTTTTAAACAATTCCACCTGATGCACATCGATCGTCAATCCCCGGTTCAGCTTGATAATATCAGCGGCTTCTTTAATGTGACCGATGCCGCGCTGACTGAGAATATCAAGTTTCTCATAGCCAATCTCTTCGGCCACGTACATATCCCATTGGGTTGTCGGGAAACCTTTGGGAGGCATATCGAGCGCGCAATAGTTCGTGATCGGTTCCTCCGAAACGAGGATGCCAGAGGCATGTATACTACGCTTGTTCGGAAAATCAACAATCATAGCGGCCAGTTCATGGATATGACGGGTGATGCTGTTCAGGGTATAATACCTGTTCGGGTCGGACGAAAGCTCATCAATCTCCGCCTTCGGCAAGCCATGCACCTTACCCAGCTCACGGTAAATCGACTTACCGCGAAAGGTTGAAATGGTTCCAAGTAGTGCAGTATGTTTATGTCCGTAGCGTTTGAAGATATAATCCGTTACATCATCACGATCCTTCCATGAGTAATCGATATCGAAATCGGGCGGACTGGTGCGTTTCGGATTCAGGAAGCGTTCAAAATACAAATCGAGTTCAATAGGATCGACATCGGTGATGCGCAAACAGTAAGCCACCACGCTGTTGGCGCCACTCCCGCGTCCCACATGATAAAAACCACGTGACATCGAATAACGGATCACATCCCAGGTGATAAGGAAATATGCCGAAAATCCAAGTTTACTAATGATGGCAAGCTCATCGCGTACCCGTTTCGCTGCCTCTTTGTTGCCTTTACCATAGCGGTAAACCAGCCCTTCGAATGCCAGTTTCGAAAGTAAAATCTCGTCATCACCCACACTGCCCGTAAATGCCTTTCGGTTTTTGATGGAATTGAAATCGAAGTCGATACCACATTCATTTTCAATCATTTCTGTCGTCTTAAGTAAGCCAGGATAAAGCACGAAAGCCGCCCTGAGACGCTCAGGAGGCAGCATTATTTCATCGCCGGCAGCAAATTGTGTCTCCGACAGTTTCGACAGCAATTCGTTGTGATCGACTGCCCGCAGGTTTTTATGCACATAGTATGTTGCCTCATCACTGAAAGTAACCGGTTGCATCAAAACCAATTTCTCCTGATGGTTACGTAGGTCGGAATGAAGCAGGCGCGGCACCTGCGACAGCCGCATGCCCAAAAACTCATTATCACGCAAACGTGCTACAAGCCTTGTTCCTACCGGATAAATGATAAAAACATGATCAAAAACCGGTGCATCAACAGGATACTCCGTGGCTTCCATATTGTGAAGGGTAAGCATCTCGTTGAGTTCGCGAAAACCTTTGTTGTCACGGGCAATACCAACATACATCAGTTGATCGCCATTACGGAACTCCACCCCCGCGATGGGCCTGATGCCTTGTTTGCGGCACTCCCTCACAAAATCAATCATCCCCATGGTATTGTTGATGTCGGTAAGCGCCAGCGCCCTGATACCCATACTACAGGCCTGCTCCACGAGGGTTTCTACCGGAAGCGTGCCGTAACGAAGGCTGTAGTAACTATGGTTATTCAGATACATAGTGGGTTGATGCCCAGGGTGACGGGTTGATATGTTGATGGGTTTATAGGTTTCATGTTTACTAACTTTAGCTCACTTTACCCATTTCCAATCCCGCCGCCCTGCGCACGGCTTCTTTACCAAATCGTTTCCGGATACGGTCCATGGCCTGATACAGACTTGCCATCTCAGGCGTATCTTCAAACATATTGAGTTGCTGTGAGCCTCCTACAAGGTTACTGAAACGTACGCCGATCAAACGGATGAGCATACGCCGGTTGTAGAGCCGGTCGAAAAGATCGTGCGCCACGCCAAGCAGAATATGATCGAAAGAAGTGTAAGAAATATGCTTTTGCAGATTGTGTGTATCAAAATTGGCATAGCGGATCTTCACCGTCACGCAACCGGTAAGCTGCTCTTTGGTTCGCATCTCGAAAGCAATCTTCTCGACCATGGCCGACATGCGTTGCTTCAGCATAATGATGTCGGTGGTATCCTGCTCATAGGTGTGTTCACTGCTGATCGATTTTTGCTCCGAATAAGGCTTCACCGGTGTAGGATCGATGCCGTTGGCCTTGCGCCAGATGACGATACCGTTTTTACCAAGCACCTGTTCAATCATCACCGGAGGAACCTGCCGCAGCGTGCCGATATTAAAAACACCCATCGATCGCAGCAAGCGCGTTCCAACTTCTCCAACCATCGGTATCTTATTGATCGGTAACGGATCGAGAAAAGTATTCACCTGTGTGGGCAGTACCTGTAACTCCCCATTGGGTTTGGCCTGACCGGTAGCAATCTTCGAAACGGTTTTGTTGCCCGACAGCCCGAATGAAATTGGCAGACCGGTATGTTTGATAATGCGTTGACGCAGTTCGTGCGTCCATTTATACGAACCAAAAAACCTGTCCATACCGGTGATATCGAGGTAATGCTCATCCACCGAAGCCTTTTCGTAAAGCGGTGCGCTGTCGGCAATCACATCTGTCACCAATCGCGAGTAGCGGCTGTACAATTCCATATCGCCGCGTATATATACCGCCTGACTGCACAACTGCTTCGCTATACGCATGGGCATGGCCGAATGCACCCCAAAACGTCGCGCCTCGTAGCTGCAACTCGCCACCACGCCGCGGTCGGAAGTGCCACCGATAATCACCGGCAGACGTTCGAGCGATGGATTAATCAGCCGCTCAACCGACACAAAAAAAGTATCCAGATCAAAATGTACGATGGTCTTTTCCATGATAGAAGTGTGCTAAAGTGCGGAGTTCGGAGTGAGCTAAAGTGAACTAAAGTTAATCTGAACTATAGTTATTTAACTCCGTACTTTAGTTCACTCCGAACTCCGCACTTTTTTTGCTCATATACTTGACATTTTAATTATTTATATTACTTTTGATTAATATTTAATCATTTTTACGACGACAATATAATCATTTTGTAAATCGGAAATCAAGTGAAGAAAAAAATATATTTCGAATTTTTCAATTCAGGTTGCCTGACAACTGGCTTTTACAATTTTCATTTTGCTGTTTTTTTTCTTCTGTCTTCCCTCATCGTTCCGCCGAGACAGGTCACTACTCACCTCTCACTTCTCATTTCTCACTTCTCACTTCTCATTTCTCACTTCTAATATCTAATCCAAATGTACTTTAACACAAACATCAAATTATTACGCAAACGTAGTGGCCGCACGCAGGATGATGTAGCTTTCACGATGGAAATGAAACGCTCCACGCTTAGCGGCTACGAAAATCAGGTGGCGCAACCCAGCATCGAGGTGCTGATCGCTTTTTCGAAATATTTCAATGTCTCCATTGATACCCTGTTAAAAATTGACTTGTCGGCACAGGCCGAAAGTCAGCTCCGCCAACTCGAAAACGGCTACGATGTCTATATCAAAGGAGGGAATATGCGGGTATTAGCCACCACTGTTGACAACAACAACACCGAAAACATTGAACTGGTTGGCGAGAAAGCCAAAGCAGGCTACACCACCGGATTCTCCGATCCCGAATACATACGTGTGTTGCCTGCATTCCGTTTGCCATTCCTCTCGGAAAGCAAGAAATACCGGAGCTTTCAGATCAGTGGCGATTCGATGCTGCCCATCCCCGATAAGTCGTATGTGACGGGTGAATACGTCCTCGACTGGAGCTCGGTCCGCAGTCACCAACCCTACATCATCCTCACACGCGAAGAAGGTATCGTGTTCAAAATAGCAGAGAATAAGATTGAAAACGAAGGCAAACTCACCCTGCACTCGCTCAACACCCTCTACGATCCTTACGATCTGCCGGTGAATGAAATTCAGGAAGTATGGAAGTTTGTGAATTATATCAGCTCCGAAATGCCCGAAGCCAACCTCGAAAAGGAGAGCCTTATCGAAACGGTAAAAAGCCTTAAAAAAGAAGTTCAGGCCATACAGATGCGATTAAATTTGTAAGAGGTAAATAAAAGAAATGGACATTCTATTTCGTATTAAACACATCATTTTATATCTAATTTTGCATACAGATTACTAAACCCATGAACACACCAGAACTCAAAAAAAACTTTCACAACCTGATTGATCATATTGATAATGAGTCCATTTTGATGTGCTTTTATGACCTTATGAAGAAAAGAGCAACTTCAGAAGATGGCAAATTATGGAGTAGGTTAACTAAGGAAGATCAGGAAAGTTTGTTGTTGACACTTGAAGAAAGTGAGCAATCTTACAACGTAATTGACCATGAGGAAATGAAGAAAAAACATGGAAAATGGCTTTGATAATCCAATGATCACTAAATGTTTAACTTACTAATAAAAACCTGTTTTACCTAAACACCCAATGCCATCTGAACAATCTGAGAACGACAAACTTTTTGCTATTATCGATATTGAGACGACCGGTCTGCGTGCAGGTCACGAAAAAATCACTGAAATAGCCATTATTCTACATAATGGGATGCAGATTATTGAGGAGTTTTCCAGTTTGATCAATCCCGAATGTAAGATTCCCTATTTCATTACGCAACTCACGGGAATAAACGATAAGATGGTGAACGATGCGCCTAAGTTTTATGAACTGGCCCGTAACATTATTGAGCTAACCGATAATGCCACCATCGTAGGTCACAACGTGAATTTTGATTATAGCTTCCTGAGATCGGAGTTTAAAAGCTTAGGTTATGACTTTCAGCGAAAAACCTTAGACACCATAAAACTCAGCCGGAAACTTATTCCGGGATTACCTTCCTATGGTCTGGGAAAACTTTGTTCAGCATTAAATATCCCCAACACAAGCCGACATCGGGCTGCCGGCGATGCTATGGCAACAACCAAATTATTCGAACTACTCCTTTCGATTGATGGTAAACCCGAATCATTGTCGTTAAAAGGGATGAACAGCAATATTCATCAATCTATCATCGAAGGTCTTCCCGAAACATCCGGTGTTTATTATTTTTTCGACAACAGAGGAAAAATCATCTATGTTGGTAAATCGATAAATATTAAAGCCCGCGTGATGCAACACCTGACCAACAATACGACTAAAAAGGCAGTTGATATGCGAAACGCTATTGCAGAAATTGAATTTACATTAACAGGTAATGAACTGCTTGCCTTGTTACTTGAGTCGGATGAGATAAAAAAACACAAACCGGTTTATAACCGGTCACAACAACGTAGTTTATTCAGCTATGGACTCTATAATTTCATCGACGATCAGGGCTATATGCATCTGAAGACCTCAAAAATAATCAGCGAACTCATACCATTATACGCTTACAGTTCTCAGGTGGAGGCAAGGGAACACCTGATTTTGCTGACAGAACAATTCACACTTTGCCAGCGGCTCAATGGATTATATCCCGGTCAGGGCGCTTGTTTTCATTACCATATCAAACAGTGTAACGGGGCATGTGTGGGTGAAGAACAAGCTTCGGTTTATAACGAAAGGGTGCTTCAGGCTTTGGAACGATATCATTTTGATTATGAAAATTTCTATATTTTTGATTCAGGTCGCGATGATTCTGAATTGAGTGTCGTGAAAATTGAAAATGGTGTTTACTGTGGCTTCGGTTACCTGCCAAAAGAATATTTAAATAATGATCCCTCAATCGCCGATGACCATCTCAAACGATACACCGATAATCGTGAAGTACGTCAAATAATCCGGAGTTATCTTAAAAAAAACAAGGTGATGAAAATATGGCCTGTAAACAGAGATCAATGATTGGCGAAAATGAAAGACGTGCAATTCGTATTAACCTAACAACCAATAAATTGAATTATAGTCGAATTGATATGCGAACTATTCAGGAATGCCCTATCTCCATTTCTTCATCAAAAGTTGTCCACGGATAAGTATATAATCCCTGATATAATCTTTGCTCCTTTTCTTCTGGTGATAATGCTTCATATTGATGTTTCACTTCATCAAACTTGCGTTGTTTCTCCTCCTCCACTTTATGAATTTCATCCAGGTACTTTTTTTCAATATTCTCTTTCAAAAAATTATGGGCTATCTGAGGAAACAACTCCAGCAACAAAGCCTCCTTCTCATTCTTAGCTAAGGGGACGCCACCATATTCATCAAAAATCGGGTTTTCCTGCTTCTTGTAAAACTTTGTATTATAAGGCGTTTCCTCATGTACTCCAGCAATTTTATATCGGAATGAGGGATCTATTTCAACAGGAGTTTTTCCATATACACCTTTCACAAGGTTCACATATTGAATGGATTTGGTTGTATATAAGGGCAGCCCTTTCTCCTGATCCATCGCACAATTGACTGCCTGTACGCCCACAATCTGACTTGTTGGTGTCACCAGCGGCGGACATCCGCTTGCCAACCGAACCATCGGTATTAACTCAAGCGCCTTTGGAAGTAATTTTTCGAGTTTCAATTGTTTAAGCTGGGCGAGCATATTCGAATACATGCCTCCCGGCATTTCCGCCTTCTTTATCTTCTCTTCGGGTTCAGGGAAATTAAACCAGGTTTCAATTTCATGACAAACCTCCAACAACTCTGTTTCCTTATCATATTTTGCATACTCAATGGCAAGCACAAACAACAGGTCAATATCAGGATTTAATTTATCCGTTGTGATGTCGAATTGACGAGGAAATTGTTTGGTATCATCAAAATCAGAAAGCTCCTCACGTATTACTTTCAATTCCTTATTTATTTTAACCACTGCCTCAAGATTGACCCCTGTGTCGATTTTGAGTTTATCACAAAACAACTGAATCAACTCGAATGCCGGCGCCGCTGTTCCACCCGAGAAATTCATCATATTCGTATCAACAATATCCACACCATTCATGATAGCCATCAAAACCGAGGCAAGTCCATAACCCGGCGTGCAGTGCGTATGAAAATCGACAGGAACTGTGACATTTTCTTTCAGTAACCTGATAAGCTCACCGGTACGGGTTGGATTGATTAAACCGGCCATATCTTTGATGGTAATGATATCAGCGCCCATTTCGACCATTTTCACTGCTTTCTCAAGAAAATAATCATTCGTGAAAATATTATAATTCAACATCTTCGCATGAAGCAATGATTTTAATTTGGTATAAGTCGAAAAATGCGGGTCAACGGTATAACACAAGGCACAATCGGCCAATCCACCGTTTTCCTTGATAAATTTTATTGTCGAACGCATATTATCCAAATCATTCAACGCATCAAAAACCCGCATAATCCCAATACCCGACTTGATAGCCAGACGGTTAAATCCTTCAATTACATCATCGGGATATGGATTATATCCAAAAAGATTTCTTCCTCTCGAAAGTGCAGTAAGCAACGAAACGCCACCCAATTCCTTATAAATACTTTCCAATCGGTACCATGGATCCTCATTCAGATAACGCATGATCGAATCAGGAACTGCGCCACCCCAAACCTCCATCGCATAAAATCCGGCTTCTCTGTAAAAGGGAAATACCCGTTCCACTTGTTGCTGGGTCATTCGTGTTGCGAACAACGATTGCTGACCATCCCGTAGGCTTAGGTCTCTAATCTTCAATTTACGCATACTACTCATAATTAAAGTCTTATATGGTAATATTTATAAAACAATATAT
>JABFQW010000083.1 GCA_013141455.1 Bacteroidales bacterium | reverse complement strand
AAACCTCAGTTACCGTAGTTAGTATCTCTGAAGCCGAGGAACCAAGCACAGCAACGCCATTTTTTATTTCGGAGAAAATAATCCGAAGCATTCTGAACATCCATCCGATGATGAGGAGTGAAAGCAGAATAACGCCAATACCCATCGTGATCAAAGTAATGATTTCGTTGTTTGAAACCGATGAAGCAATAGCCAGATTATCAGCCCTGTGTTTATCCTGAGCATTTTGCAATTCATAGATATGATCACGTGTACGCACCCAGGCCGGATCGACAATCTTTTCGATAAATGCAATTACTTCTTCTGTTTTGCCCGATTTGGTCATCTCGAGTTGTTGCATACGTATTTTGCTGTATTCGTTCATATCTTCCTCAAAATCTTTATATTTATCGATATCCTGTTGTAAAAAATCTATATCTTTCTTTATTTCTTCCTTCATCTTTGAAACTGCGTTTACCTTTTCCATGATCAGCTTTTCCAATTCAATTTGTTTTGCCGCATCTTTAAACAGCACCATCTCAACGAGCAATGTCCTCATCCTGTTTTCATCCGATCTGATCTGTATCAGCCTTTTGGTAATTTCGTACGAATTAATGATTTTGTCCTGGGTACTGTTCAAACTTTTTATATTGGAATAGGTTACAACCACAATGGCAATGATGGCGATGATGATCACGCCATTACCCAAAAGCAATCTGTTTCGCGTGTTAATATTTGATAAGATATTCATTATTTATCCTCCTGTTAATTAGTTATTTATATTTTCTGTTTTTGATTTACGATGAGTGATTTTTCCGATAACAAGCGTTCGCCATCGAGCATAATCATACCGTCGGGAGTTATTCCCCTTACATAGGTAGCCCCTTTGCCCTGTAAGGTATCAGGCGCTGCACTTATTGATGTTTCACGAATTATTTTAGTTCCTAAAATGGCATCCGTAATTATTCCAAATTCCATTCCTTCATAACTCAGGATAATCGTTTTGTTAAGGTCGGTGATCCCTTTGGTAACTAAGCCGAGAAATATTTTAAGGTCAACAATTGAAATAATTTTACCCCTGACATTGGTTAGCCCCGCTACAAATGCCGGGGCACCGGGTATTGGTGTGAGTTCTTTCAACAAGAGTACTTCTTTAATATATTGACAATCGATACTATAACGTTCGGGTGTAAGCAGGAACTCAACTACATTGTACGTTTTACCCGATTGATCATCAGTATCATTTGCATTAACAGCAAGCCGTCTGGCCCTTTCCGCTAAAATTTCGATATTGGTTTTCATGTTTTTTTCATACTAATCAATTTGACCATTTCCATAATTCCACCAGCGGTCAGACCTTCAGACCCTTCAAGTATCTTGTTTTCGTCAACCGATGCCAGTAACTTATTTACGTTGTCGAAATGCCGTGTTGCAGCCTCATGATTGGCAAGACTCAGATAAACATTTCCGATCAGCAGATGCGAAAGTACATGTGTTTGATCGAGATATAAGGCACGTTTTAACATCATTTCCGATTCGGTAAACATTTTTTTTTCGAAAAAGATTGTCGCTAATATGTAGTAAGATTCTGAATTTAACCCATCGAGTTTGATTAGTTGAGCACCCCAATCAAGTGCCTTGTCGTAATGACCAAGGTTGGCGAATGATTTGACCAAAAGCATGAGCCACTCCGTTTTATTATTCGTTTTTGTAACTTCATGGCTGCATAAATCGGCGCAAAGCCGGTATTGTTTATTTTTAAAGAGTTCAATTGCCTTATTAATAGGATTAGACGAAGGCTTTTCTGTACTGATTTCATTAACAGGTGATAAGCGTACCTGGGTTTTGACGGGTTTTGGCTTTGCCGGCACATTTTTTTTGACTGGTTGAATTTTTTCAACAGCCTTTTCATGTCCTTTAATTACAAAATGATATTTTTTCTCCGTCCTGGAATAGAAGATGCTTTTATCGATTTGAATGCGTGTAAACAATGGAAAATTTTCGTCATTGAGTTCAACGGCTGTGGTTATAAACCAACCTCCCGGATTTAGCGCTTCGTAAAACTTTTTCCCAACCGATTGTATTAATTCGTTTGAAAAATACATTAACACATTACGACAGAAGATAATATCAATTTTATTTGTTTGGGTTTCGGGTGAAGGATAATGATCATCGGCTAAGTTAAGATGCGAAAAATGAACCATTTTTTTTATTTCCGGTTTGATTTGCCAGTTTGCTTTCGATTTGATAAAATATTTTTCGCGCACTTGTGCAGGCGTTTCGCGGAACGACCAATTACTGTAAATCCCTTCTTTGGCTTTATGAAGAAAGACACGATTGATATCAGTGGCCAATATGCTGACATGCCAATTTTGAAGGTCGGGAATTGTTTCGTGTAACAACATGGCTAAAGTATAAGGCTCTTCACCAGTGCAACAACCTGCGCTCCAGATATTTATGCTTTGGTTTTTGCCAAATCTTTCGGCAAGTATTCCCGGGATGATTTTCATTTGAAAGACATCGAGAATTGCTTTATCCCTGAAGAAATAGGTTTCGCCAACGGTTAAGTGGTTCGAAAGGGTTTCCAACTCTTTCGGACTAAATGCATTGCCTTCGAGCCAACCATTCAAAGTTTCTACATTTTCGCGTAGTCCGAGTTCTTTGGCCGCTGAAATCAACCCACGCTCCAGATCGTCCCATCGGTTTTTTGGGAAATCTAATCCAAGCAATTTACCTATTTGTTGGCTAATATTATGTAACGTATTGTCGGAAAGCATAATATCAAGTCATTTTATTATCAAATGATTTATCAAACTGAATGATTTCATCAGCCTGAAGAAATTTTTCGATGTCATAAATGAAGATAATTCCTTTGTTGGTACATAAAACCCCATTGGCTTCGATAGATTGATTCAGATAATCTACCGAAAATACATCCTCGTTTTCCGGTTTCATCACACCTTCTGTTTTGTCTGCCACAAGTGCAATCTGGCGTTCAGAGGTGTCGGCTATAATAAAAACCTGTTCAGGTGAAATATCCTTTTTTGTGAGATTAAACCTGTGATAAAGGTTAATTACCGGTATTGCTTTCCCCTGATTGTTTATTATCCCATAAAAAATAGGCGGTACATTTGGAACTGTTGTAACCGCAACGGCCATGATCACTTTATTGACATTGCGTAAAGGTATAGCAAGACGTAAATCATTCATTGTAAAGCAGAAAATCTCCATTGAACCATTACCCATATTGATGAATTTTAGTTAAAGATAGGATATTTTCGGATCAGTTGCATTTTTTTTAAAATTCAGTGACTGACTTTTTATGTTTCGACAACTTAACAGGATGATTATAAAAGCCGAACTATTTGGTTTAGCCGGGGTAAACCCGGTCTATTGTTTGTTTGAAACATGGCTTATCAGGCCGGATTAGCAATACTAAACGGATTATGCATCGAAAATGTGTAGGTTGTGTTAAAGCTAAGCGCGTTGTTATCTCTCTATTTCTGTAACTTTACCTGGTAATAAGAATGAAAAAGTGCTCCCTAACCCTTCGTAACTTTCTGCCCAGATTTTTCCACCATGTTTCTCAACGAAATCTTTGCAGATGATCAATCCCAAACCGGTACTTGGTTCGCCGTCAATTCCCTTGCGACAGGTGTTTTTATCGATCAGGAATAAGCTTGCAAGCATTTCCATGTTCATACCAATACCGGAATCCTGTATTGTGAATTTGACCAGATCATTGTTTTCCATTTTAGCCGAGACCGTGATAATCCCTCCTTTGGGTGTGAATTTAACAGCATTTGAAAACAGGTTACGGACGATGGACTCGAACATATTCTGATCACCAATAACAACGATATTTTCAGGGATAGTATTGATAATCCTGATGCCTTTCCTATCTATTATTTCAGTAATCGCCTTGTTAATTTCTGTAACAGTTTCATTTAGCTTCAATTCGATCATGTTGGGTTCGATTAATCCGCGCTGAATACGCGACCATTGCAGCAGGTTTTCAAGTAAATTATAAAGGTTGTTTGCCGAACCTTTTAATAGTTTCGCAATCTTATGTATTTCTTGCAATGACATATTTGGCAGTTCATCAACCAACATTTCGGTAAATCCAAGAAATGAACTAAATGGACTTCGCAGATCGTGTGCAATGATCGAAAAAAACTTATCCTTTTCAGTATTCAGTTTTACCAATTCCTCGTTGGCTTTTTTTATTTCGGCTTCTGCTTGTTTACGATCAGTGATGTCTCTCACTACACCCACAACAGCAATTAAATCACCCGAATTATTTAGTAAGGGCGCGAGCGAAAGCTGAATGGGAAACTCATTTCCGCTTTTTCGTTTATTGAGAACTTCACCAGTCCATACTTCCTTTTTAGTAATGGTAGAATATAAATCTTTGCCAATTTCGGGCAAATTATTCTTCGAAATTATAACTGCAATCTGTTGGCCAATAATTTCTTCTTCCATGTAATCATAAACTTTACAGAAGGAATCGTTGACAAAAGTGATTTTGAAATTCTTGTCAGTAATACAGATGCAATCGGCAGAATTTTTTATGGCATGGGCAAGCAGATTGATTTTTTCTTCGGCTTTTTTTCGTTCGCTGATATCCCTAACGATAGCCTGAAGGAAAAGTTTGCCATCGAGTTCGATGCGGTTTAGGCTTACCTCTGTCTCAAAAAGTGATCCATCTTTCCGGCAATGCATCCATTCGAAAAACTGTGCCTCACCCCGCAAGGCAGCATTGATTTTTTCTTTCGCCCTTGTCGAAGATAACTGACCATCCGGTTGATAATCAGGTGAAAAACTTACGGGTGAATGTTCAATGATGTCTTGCCTTGAACAGCCAAATATCTGCCCCGTTTTGAAATTGCAATCAATAAAAATTTCATCATCCATTAAAAATATGGCATCGTTAGCTGATTCAAACAGTGTTTTAAATTTGAGTTCGCTTTTTTTAATTTCAGATTCGGTAAGTCGTCGTTTGGTAATATCAGTATGTATGCCGAACATTATCATCGGTTTACCATTATCAGTACGACTATTTACCCTGCCCCGGTCATGGATCCAAACCCAATGGCCATCCTTGTGTTTCATTCTGTATTCACTGTCATAATATTGTAGTTCACCCGCGAGATGCTTTGAAAGTAATTCGTTCATTTGATTTACATCATCAGTATGTATGAGCGACAACCTTGTTTTGTAGGTTATTGGCATTAATTCGTTTACCGGGTAGCCGATCATACCCGCCCAATCATCATTTATGATTATTTCACCGGATTGGACATTCCACTCCCAGGTACCGATATGGGTGCCTTCGATAAGGCTTTCCAGACGCCAGTTTGCATGACGTAGATTCAGCTCGGCTATTTTCTGTGACCTTTTTGCTTTATTAAAAATCGAAACCATCAACATAAATACCAGGATGCTTATAATTATTCCACTCACAAATACAATGATAATCATAGTGTTAAAGCTTGTAAATTGAGGCGGGATCTTTGTAAAGTAAAGCAGCCAAATTTTGTCATTAAATTCGATTGACTCCAAAATAGTAGTCTGCTTTGATTCATCTTGCTGTTTCGAATCTCCCATCTGACTATCATATAGCAGCGATTTGAAGTTTTGACGTTCATCAAATACCTTCACTCGAATTTTGTCGTGCTTCAGATTTACCCATCCATTTAATATACCCTGCATAAAATCGGTCATACGAAAAGTGCAATATACCCAACCCCGGATTGCTGATCGTCGTTGTTCAATTGTATTTATCTGATAATTAGGTCGATAAACCGGATCGTACATCAATGTTCCGAATTGTATGTTTTGATCGGTTTCCTGAACCAATTCAACTTTGCCAGAAATCGTGGCAACATTCTGATCGCGTGATTGTTCCATTGCCTTCCTTCGGACTGGTTCCGAAAACATGTCGTAGCCAAATGCCTTAAGATTTCTGTCCGAAAACGGCTCTATATATATAATGGACGTGTAAAAATCCCTCTTCCCTTCAGGATAAACCCTGTAATTCGGAAATCCTTCTTTGTTTATATCCGATATGTGCCTTGAAAGGAGATTTTTAGGGATAATCAATGAGAAACCCACTCCCTGTATGCCAGACAGATTTTTTTTTATTTCTATGTTTTGCGTAAACTCCTTCCATTTGTCACGGCTTATGGTTTCAGAGGCTGAAATCAGGGCTGAAGCGGCATGTAATATCACGGCATTGTTGTGAAGCTGTGTACTTATTTTGAATTTGATTTCATTACAAATCGTAACAAATTCTTCCCTTTCTCTTTTCTCAACGGCATAATAAGTATGAATCGTAAGCGCAATTGTTATTGCTATTCCCAAAATAAGGATTGTAATTGCTTTCCAGTTGGTTAATATATTAAACTTCAGAAATTTTATGCGCTTTATCAGGTTCACAAGTTTCATAAAACTTTGGTATTTGCAAGCATTAAATTCTTCAATTTTCCAATAATACTACCGATATTTTAATACCCTTATAATTTAAAGTATATCTGAAGCAGTTGAATCAAATTAGCTTTTTTGATAGGTTTTGTGATATAATTGTTGCAACCGGCAGTGATGGCTTTCTCTCTGTCGCCTAACAGTGCAAAGGCAGTTTGTGCAATGATAATGACTTTTGTGTTGAACTGCCTGATTCGTCGTGTAGCCTCATAGCCATTCAGATTTGGAAGTTTAATATCCATCAATACCAGGTCGATATCCGGATTTTCGCGACAGACCGTAACAGCTTCAGCACCCGTAGTGACTTTTATAATTTCGTTGCTGAAATTCTTTACCATCATCTCTATCAGTATTCCTGATGATTCTTCATCTTCGGCAATCAGGATTTTCAGGGGTTTTATCATAATTTCATTGCCATCCTTTATACTCGTGTACTGATTTTCGGTAACGCGTTTAGATTCGTTGTTGAGCGGCAGGTTAATATGAAAGGTTGAACCTGTTGTCTCCGATCCACTTTCCGGATCGCTTACTACCCATATTTTACCACCCAACATTTCAACATAGGCTTTTGATATGGCCAAACCAAGCCCAGCACCCTGAAGCGCTTTTCTATCTTCAATATCGGCCTGAACAAAACGTTCAAAGATGGCAGTTTGCCTTTCTTTGGAGATACCAATGCCAGTGTCTTTCACAAAAAATTCCAGATCATTTTCATTTTTCTGATAACCGACTTCAATGTATCCTGAATAAGTATATTTAATGGCATTTTGCAGGATGTTGGTGAAGATGGCGGTTAATTTTTCGGGATCAGTCTTTAAAATGATAGTTTCTTTTTCTAAGGATGAATCTAACTTGATTTTGAGTCCCTTTTCGATGGCATCAGTTTCGAAACCGGCACAAATTTCTTTAATCCGTTGATTTACATTTAGATTTGAAACAACTACCTCCACCTGGCCTGCGACTATTTTCGAAATATCAACGATCTGGTTGATGGTATTCAACATTCGGCTCCCGCTTTTTTCGATCACCCTGATGTAAGCCTGTTGTTCTTCACCGCTGAGGCCGGGTTCTTTTAATAATTCGGCAAATCCGAGGATGCCATTCATGGGGGTACGAATCTCGTGACTTATATTTGCCAGAAAGGCCGATTTCAGGCGATCGCTTTCTTCTGCTTTATCTTTGGCTACAATCAGTTCCTGTTCGGCTATTTTCCGTTGTGAAATGTCGGCGCCTATGATGACCAGTCCACGCCGTTGACCAGCATCATCGAACAATGGTTTTTTAGTCACCTCGTAATAATGAATTTTTCCTTGTTCATCTTCAATTACTTCCGGAACTTTTATCAGTTCTGCTGCATTCCAGGCTAATTCATCACCAATGATGCAGGCATCATGGGCTTCTTTTAGTTCGGGTCGTTCGTAACCAAGTTGTGCATCGGTTTTTTCGAACCAGTCGAAGTGATGAAGTTTAAAGAGTTCTTTTGCTGGTTCGTTGGTAATCAGCCATCTGCCTTCACCGTCTTTGAAAAATATTGCATCAGGAATAGCTTCAATGAGCGTGGTGAGCCGCTCGTATGTTTCAACCAATTTATTCTCAATTTGCTTTCGGTCAGTAATATCAATAAAAATTTCGAGCAGTGCTTTTTTGCCCATGAACATCATGCCGGTATAGTAAATTTCAAAAACTTTTCCACCCAAACTTTTTGTGCTTTCGATGGATGACGTTTTCCCGATTTCAATCTCATTTCGCAACGGGCATTGAATACATTGTTCTTTATCATCGTGATATAATTCCCAACATGGATGGTCCGACATTTTTTCTTCAAAAATTTGTTGAAGACTTTCGCTCTGGAAGAGTAAATTACCATTTTCGTCAATGATATGCATGCCGAATGGAATGGTCTGCAGCAACGATTTTTTAAATTCGTTGCTTTCATTCAGTTCATCAGCTGCTTTTTTCGACCAGGTAACATCTTTCAAGGTAAATAATATAATCTCGACCTGATTATCGGTTCCCTTTATTGGAACCATACCCAAATCCCAGTAAGTTACCCCTTTTTCAGGATAATCGGGGAAAGTGAATGGCCGGGCATTTTTAGTATATAGGATATTATTACTGATTGCTTCATCAAACTCCTCTTTGAGGGTCGAAGGATAGAGTTCGAAGTGGTTAAGCCCCCTGAATTCGGAAGCCGGCTTGTTACATACTCTTGCATAGGATTCGCTAACACTAATAAAATTGTAATCCTTATCAAGCAGGACAATACAATCGGGGGTGTTGTCAAATATTTTCTCCAGGAGCAACGACTGTTCTTTAATTTTGGCTTCCGCTTTTTTGATTGAGGTAATATCAAAATAAGAACCTATCAATCCGTTTATTTCTCCGTTTGCATTACGGAGCGGTGTTTTACATGTAAGAAGCGTGATTATATCGCCGTTTGGTGTCGTTTGGGGTTCTTCAATATTCAGTTTCGATGTGCCGGTTTCAATTACCTGATTATCATCGTTACGGTACAAATCAGCCTGTTCGTGCCAGCCCATCTGGTAATCATTTTTACCAATGATATCCAGTGGTTTTTCAAAACCGGCATCTTGTGCGAATGCTGTGTTACATCCTAAGAAATTCAGGTTACGATCCTTCCAGAAAACCCTGACGGGTACCGCATTAAGTATCCCTTCGATTACTAATTGAGATTCCCGCAGATCTTCTTCTGCTCTTTTTCGTTCGGTAATATCGTAAAAAGTGGCGAGGATTTCGTTGTTGATAATGGTTCCCGAAATCAACATGGTATGCATTTCACCTTTTTTATCGCATACCTGATATTCTCTTGCCTTGATTATTGAATTTCTATCTTTCGCCAATTTTTTGTCATTTTCCCAGGAATTTATAACCGCTTTACGGTATTCCGGGTCAGGGTAGGCAAGTTGCCACCAGGTTTCAATGTCAGGTAATTCATTGCTATGATAACCAAAGGTTTCAATAAAATTTTCGTTAAAATCGTTGAGTTTACCCGTATTGTCAGACATGGCCATAGGTAATGGAGCCAGATTGAATAATTTCCTGAACCGTAATTCACTTTCATCAAGTTCAGCCTTTCGTTCGGCCAATGTATCGAGCATGGCATTGAATTCACCGGCCAGCAGTGCGGCTTCATCGGTTCCTGTGATTTGAGTACGGGCATTGTAATTACCTGAACTTATCTGATTAATTGTGTCCTGAACAACATAGAGCCGGCTGGTTATGTTACGTCCCATGAACCAGGCAATAATCGATCCTATGATAATGGCTGCCAGAGAATATAAAAGGCCGTGGTTTATTACTTTGGTTAATTCGCCTGCTGCATTTTTTTGACCGATACCTATACGAACCCATCCAACGTGAATATCACCAAGCATAACAGGTGCGGCAATATCAACCAGATCAGGAGTTTTGCCAATGAAATTTATTTTTTTTTCGGATGGAAGGTCAGTCAGAAACTGGCCTTTTCTTGATTTGTCGGTATGTGCAAGGATATTTCCTTCGTTATCTGCGAGTATGGCAAAAATGAGTTCGGGATACCTGGTTTGGGCATCAATTAATTCCTGTAAGCCTGAAATATTATTGGTAGCGAGCCATTCTGCTGCTGTTGTTGAAAGCGTTTGGGTAAGAGCAATAGCTTCCTCTTCCTGTCGTTCGAAGAGCATCGCCCTTTGCCTGATTGTTAAGTCAAGGATAAAGAACAACATAATAACCGCATGAACAATAGCAACACTTAATATCAGCCGTCCACGAAGCGTCCCAAGTAAAAATATCCGAAGTTTTTTCATTAATTATCCGTTTTAACTTTTCTTATTTCCTTTTCAAAACGATCAATAAAGTGTTGTACTATTTCGTAATCAGCATTATTCGCATTGTAAAAACGTTTGGTTTCAATCTCATTTAGTATCTTCATTCCCTGTTCAGTATTATGCATGACAACCAGTTTTTCAATAACAAACTCACGAATGTTGAGTGGCACATCATCCCGAACCATTACCGAATTATTGATCATCGGTTCGGTCTCCCAAATAACCTTCAGTTCAGATGCTTCCTGCGGGTGATTTCGCTGGAATGCCCTCCAGGGTGTGGGCCAGGTGACTCCGCAGGATGATTTTTTCAAATAAACGTTCATAATGGACGATTCCTGTGAGCCGACATAAGCGTTTATGATGTCGTTATTCACATCTATTCCATGTCGGTAAAGAAAATCCTGCGGCATAATACAGGCTGCCAAAGCAGTAGGAGATGGGTAGCTTACCGTTTTACCTTTCAGATCAACCGGTTCATGGATACCGCCATCCTTACGTACAATAAAAATTCCCTTAAAATCGGCAGGATCGCCAGCCATTGCAATAACATGGTACCCGGCTTTAATCGCCTGCATTGTTTGCCAGGGGTTAGGTAAAATAAATCCAGGTTTACGGTTATAGAATTTCTGTTCAAAAGTTGCATAATCTTTCGATGCTTCGAGTATGATTTTGGCACCGGTCAGATTTTTGTTCAGATAATCGATAAGTGGTTGATAGGTCTGTAACAGCATGGTGGGATTATGGAGCGGATGCACAGCAAAATGAAATATTTGAATAGTATCATTTGCAGGTGTGGCGCTATATTTTGGTCCATTGCTCTCAGATACCCGACCACAGGCTGAAATCGTAAAGAATAAGAAAAGAATATAACTACTGAGTCTGTTCATTTTTAAAATTATATTAAGTACTCAAATAAAAACATGAACAATGCTGTGACGGGCAAGGCAATAAACAAATCTATTTTTTTGATTTGCTATTGCTGAATGCTTGTGAATGAGATTGTTCCATAAGAATTCAAAATACCGTTAGAATGAAAAAGTATTGCTGATACAGGAGCAAATTGAATATTAGCTTTATTTTTCATAGAAATAATAATTCTTAACAGTGCAATCCCAGCCTAAAAATAGTAAAGAAAACTGTATGTTGCAAGCAATTGCAATTTATTGTGGAATTATATCATCAAATTCAATACGTATAGAAGGATCTGCAGAAAAACAGTGAAGATTTTGTTTGCCTCGTGGAGGTCACTTGTTTATAGAAAATGAGAAAGCAGTTCGACCCTAACCAGGGTCGCATAGTTATATATTTGATTTATTTTCTATAAACATTTTGTCCCTCCGGGAAAATTTTTCGACAGTCCGAAATTTTAAGTGCAGACATTTTTGTAGTTACCCTTCGAAATTGCCCGCATTTCTTTCTTACAAACCAATATCTATACTATTCAATATCAATGAGTAAAATGTTTTTCGGTATACACTATTTAAAAATGCTTACTTCATTGATTCTGCAATAAGGGTGAAATGAAAAATGCTTCCTTTTCCTTCTTCACTTTCGACCCAGATTTTTCCACCGTTTTTTTCAACAAAATCTTTGCATATAATAAGTCCAAGGCCGGTACTTGGTTCTTCATCCGTGCCTTTTCGTGAAGTATTCTCATCGAGGATGAAGAGTTTTTCGAGGATTTCTTTTTTCATACCGATTCCTGTATCAGTGATTGAAATTTCGACCTTGTTTTTTGGTATTAACCTGGCTTCGACTTTAATTTTACCACCATGAGGAGTGAATTTCACGGCATTGGAAGTTAGGTTCCTGATGATTGATTCAAGCATATTTACATCACTTGAAACTACCAGTTCGATTGGGATATCCAGATCGACCGTAATCTCTTTTTTGTTTGCTGATTCCATGATCAGCCGCATACATCGCTCAATAAATGGATTTAATAACAGTGTTATTGGTTCAGGATTGGTTAATCCCCTTTGAATACGCGACCATTCCAGAAGATTCTCGAGCAATGAATAAAGGTTATTGGCCGAATTTTGCAACATCACAGCGATCTTTTGGATTTCATCGGGTCGTAATTTGGGTAAATCTTCGACCATCAGTTGGGTGAAACCCAGAAATACATTGAACGGACTTCGTAAGTCGTGTGCGATTATTGAGAAAAACTTATCTTTTTCGGCGTTCAAAGCAATCAAATCTTTATTTTTTTGTTTGATTTCCATTTCAAACAGCTTATTATCAGTTATATCGATCGAATAACCGGCAAGCATCTTTTTGTCATCTGATACAATTGGAAATTTAATCGAAATATAGAAACGACCATTTAATTCTTCCTCAAGTTTTATTTCCTGTCCGGTTGAAACAACTGACCAGTCATCCGCAGTCATTTTTGCGGCAAAATCAGTCGGAAAAAGTTCATACATGCTTTTACCTGTCATCTGGGAGCCGGCGATTCCGATCATATCCCGAAAATTTTCACTTGCTTTTAATACACGACTTTCGTTGGGTGAAACTTCTTTTATGAAAGCGTAGATCGGAGAATATTCCATAAAAAGGTTAAGCAGTTTATTGCTTTGTCTTAGCGCTTCTTCCGCCTCTTTGCTTTGGGTGATATCGCGAATCGTACCAACCATAAAGGCTGGTCTGTTTTTATCATCATATTTTAGATGTCCCAAACCGTGTAGCCAACGAATTGAATTATCATTTTTTCGGATTATTTTATATTCTCTGTCAAATTGCTTGTGTTGACCGATCACTTCTTTTGTAAAATGTTCGACCAATGACTGTTGCATCTCCGGATATATTAATTCGATCCAGGAATTGTAATTCCTGACAAATGATTTATCAATCCCGAGAATCAAATCAAGTATCTCGGAACTCGTCCATGTATCAGCCTTAATATCGTAAGTATAGGTGCCAAGGTTTGCGATTGTCTGGGTTTCAATCAAAAACTTTTCACTTTCTTTAATTGCTTCCTCCATATTTTTACGTTGGGTAATGTCGCGGTAAATTGATTGGTAACTTCCATCGGGCATCATTTTGCTGCGCATTTCAATAGTGATCTCCTTACCATCGGGTCGCAGGATTTTCCTTTCATTTACAACAACCTTACCTTTTTTGAGAGACTCGAAATTCAAAGGGGTGGTTTTCAAACTTTCCGGTGTAAAAAAAGATTCACCAATATGTAAACCGATGATATCTTCTTTTTTTCGACCGACCATTTCACAAAAACAGGAGTTAGCATCAGTGATAAAGCCTTCATGCGAGCCGGTTACTATACCATCCACTGCCAGTTCGATTAAATCGTGAAAACGTGCGCGACTTTCGTCCATGGCCATTTCGGCCTCTTTACGTTTGGTAATATCTTCAATTATACCAACTCCGCCGCGCACCTTGCCAATACTATTATACATAGGCGTAAAGATTGCTCTTACAGGTGTAATCTTGTTGGCTGTAACAGAATGGTACATGTCTTCATATAGTCCCGGACTTCCATTTAGTGCGCTTTGAACACACGTAACCAACTTTTTATCAGGGAGCATCATCATGTTTAAGCCAATCAAACTTTTTGCTGATGACCCGATTATCTTCACGAAATTATTGTTGCAAGCGGTTATTACACCGGTTTCGTCGAAAGAAATGATGCCAAGGGGTGAATATTCAAAAATCAGACGATATTTTTCCTCACTCTCCTGAAGTGTTTTTTCAACTAATTTCTTTTGGCTAATGTCCCTGATTATAAGCTGAACGGCTGGTTTATTACCGATGATAATCGGCATCGCTATTACCTCAACATCAATTTCTATCCCATCGAGGCGGATAAATTTCTCTTCAGCAATTGGTAAAATTAACCTCCCTGTACCTGATTTTTTCATGCGTTCGATAACCAATGGCCGATATTCGGGAACAACGAATTCAAGAACAGTTTTGCCGATAAGTTCATTAGCATCAGTAGCCGCCATAACCTGCAAACATGCCTGATTAACAAATACTATCTGCCCATCAACATAAATAACAATGGCATCGGGCGAATTTGTGACTAACTCACGATACCTTAATTCACTTTCAAGTAAGGCATCTTTTGTTTTCTTTTTTTCGGTATTGTCGATAAAACTGATTACGATGACTGTAATTTCACCTGTCTCATCCAAAATGGGATAACCATTTAACGAGAACCAAATAATGTCGTTGGTTTTAGCGCTTTTTAAACCAAATAATAAATCTTTAACCGGTGCCTTAGTCCTTGCAATTTGATTAACGGGTAGCGATTCAACCGGAACAGGTAAATTATTTTCATCGATGAGACCATGAAAAAGTTCACAGGCCGTTTTTCCTGTCAGTTGAACTTCCTTTATACCAAGCAGTTCCGTTGCTTTTTTGTTGTTTAACAAGATTGTTGTATCCGGTGCGTGAACAATAATTCCTGTTTCAAGACGATACAACAGATCCTGACAGGTTTTTTCAAGAACGCCGGTATCCTGTTCTGATTTATGAATAAAAGATGGTGCTTCGATTTTAACCTTCCTGTTTATCCTTTCACCCTGATCAGTCATTTTTTTATTGATGATCCATTCAAGCTCCTTCACTTTTTTTTTCAACTCATCATAGGTTGGCTTTTCTGTTTTCATAAATCAATGTTTATTACGTTGAAAAAAAATGATAGTCTTATAACGGGAGAAATAGAAAGTATTCACAATTTCACGAAATTATCTGAATCTATTGGTGCTTGCGTAACATTACAGTACATTAAAGGGCAAATCATCGTTTCTGCCTGCCATAAAACCATACAAATATAGCAAACTAACAAACAAAACTATTTAACCCAAATTTCGCATTAAAAATGCGAAATCGACTAAGAGTTTGTGATTCAGCATGATTATTCATGCTTCAAACAAACTCTTAGTCGGGATTAACCCAACTAAATCAGATAGTTCGGCTTTTATTAGCCTCCTACTGATTAATTTGGGTTTAATTTACCTGATAAGTTTACAGGGTTTTAAATAGGCTAATCCAATTTTATTGATGCACATAAAAACATATTATCTGAAAGTTTACTTCTTTATAAACAGTTTGTTATATATTCATCATTTAAGTATTTAAACTAAAATATGGATTTTAATTACATTTTAATTTGAAACAAAATGCATTACCAGGGGTAAAACAAACCATGAGAAAAGCGTAATGATGACAATACTGATGATGTTCATTACGAAACCTGCTTTTATCATATCTTTCAATCTGATCAGTCCGCTGCTGAAAACAATGGCATTCGGCGGTGTTCCCATGGGCATCATGGCAGCCGCACTCGCGGCCAATGTCATTGGAATGCCTAATAACAGTGGGTCGAGATGAAGTGCGTCAGAAAGTGAAGCCAATACTGGAGCCAATACGATCACCTGGGCCACATTACTCATAAGTTCGCTAAGGAAAATAGATACGATGACTACCATTAACACCAAAATAAATCCCGAATTTCCGCTAAATCCGGAAAGCCAAATGCCTACCTGATTCATTACACCGGCTTTTTCGAGTGAGCCTGCCATGGCGAGTCCACCACCAAAAAGTAACAAAATACCCCAGGCCATTTTTTTTGTATCGTCCCATTCCAATACCATTACTTTTTTTCCGCTTTTTCTTATACCACTTGGTGTTGCAAACAGCGCCAAAGCACCCACCAACGCAATCATATTATCATCTAATTTAATAAGGTTGAGTTGATTGATGAAGTCTTTGGTAATCCAAAGTAAGGCGGTAATCAGGAAAATAAATAATACTCTTTTTTCAGGTATTGAAAGCTTACCTAACCCATGAATTTCGGAATTGATAAAGGTGTTTGCCTCGTGACTGCTTTTGATACCATTTGGAAACAACCATTTAACCAAAACAAAATAAAGTGCAGCGAGTAATATGATTACCAAGGGGATACAAAAGATCATCCAGTCGATGAACTGGATGGTATAATTATATTTCTTTTCGATGATACCGACAAAAGCCACGTTCGGTGGTGTCCCGATAATGGTTCCCATTCCCCCAATATTGCTTGCATACGCGATGACGAGCATCAATGCCAGCGAAAAATTACGCATATTCGTTCCGGCCTGTTCATGTTCTTTCATGACGGCAATTACACTTAACGCGATCGGAAACATCATCATCGTGGTGGCTGTGTTGCTAAGCCACATACTGATGAAACCGGTTGCGAGAATGAAGCCTAATATAATCCTGTTACCGCTTGTTCCCGTCCTTTTCACAATGTGCATGGCAATACGTTTGTGGAGGTGCCACTTTTCGATTGCCAGCCCAATCATAAATCCACCCATAAACAAAAAAACAACCGGATTACTGTATGCTTTGGCTGTTTCTTCCATCGTTCCAATTTTCAGTAATGGATTCAAAACCAATGGAATCAGTGCAACAGCCGGTAGGGGAAGGGCTTCGGTCAACCACCAGCTAACCATAAGGATAGCAACTGCAACGGCTTTATTGGCTTCGGGACTTAATCCAAACGGATTCAATAAAAAGGAACCAAGCGATAATACCAATCCAAGACCAAACGAAATCCAATATTGATTTTTCTTAATCAAATCCATAAAATATTATTTATGCCAGAATATATGTTTTTATACTAAGGGAACTGTCTTTCAGGATAAAGGTATCTACAATTATTGGATTCGTGTCTTTACTTTTTCGAAAAAATTATTTGATAGCAAAAAGAATACAATAAACTATTCATAGGATTAATCAAATAAACTGTAAACGATTTTCAGGATGTGTCGTTTTATTAAACTTATTTTCACTTTTAGATCAGTAATTTAAACAAAATTTAATTCGCTTTTCGAAAGGGGATATACTATCTTTGTAAAGTATAAATGACTTAATATTAATATATTATGAAAAATATTTTTATTTTATTACTAATTACCTGGTTGGTTATTCCGGTTAATGCCCAAACCCCATTGACCATTGCCGAAGATTTTACGGTAACCGACCTCGATGGAAACGAGTTTAACTTGTTTAACACGTTGAACAGTAATAAGTTTGTCGTAATCGATTTCTTTTATTGTACGTGTGTCCCCTGTCAACTCAACACCCCGAAAGTTCAGTTTGCTTTTCAATATTTTGGATGTAATACAAGTAATGTCATATTTATCGGTATGGATACGGGTGATAATAATGCCGAATGTCGCCTTTTCGAAGAGAATTATCAAAACTTACCAGGTAATAAATTCCCAAGTATTAGTGGTGATGAAGGTGGAGGAACTGCCGTTTGCAATACGTATGGTATTAATGCTTATCCTACTGTGATTTTGATTGCCCCTGATAAAAACATTGTAGAGCGTGATATTTGGCCAATTGCAGATGGTGAATATCTGGCAGGTATTATTGAGGGTCATGGTGGAATTCCTGCAATATGTTCTCCGGTTGGTGTTCAGGAAGTTCAGGATGATCAGCTTACCCGTTACATAAAATCATATCCCAACCCTGCCAACAATGTGTTTAATCTCATGTTTCAGGTTGGTACGTCTGCTTCGGTTACGTTTGTAGTAGAAAATGTTTTTGGAAACAAAGTAATGGAAATATCTCCAATAGGGTATCCATTGGGTTCATATACAATACAAATACCGGTTGAACAACTTCCTGAAGGTATTTATATGATTACAATGTTATCGAATATGGAGAAGATGGATGTTTGCAAAATGGTGGTTGTCAACTAATGCCGGAACAGTAAAATCCGGTCATTAGCAAACAAATCGTCATACAGTGCAGTTCTTATAACCAACAACAGGATCAGCCAGCCAACAAACACTCATTAATTTTTGTCAGCAAAATATCTTTCATGATCGGTTTACTGATAAAACCACAACAGCCACAGTTCAGTGCTTTGTGCTTATCCGATTCGGTTGAATAGGCCGTTTGGGCAATGATTGGCAGGTTCGGCTTGATACGAATAATCTGTTTGGTAGCTTCATAGCCATCCATAACCGGCATCTTAATATCCATCAGAACAAGGTCAACCGGTGTTGATGTGCAGATGTCAACGGCTTTTTTACCGTCAATTGCCCTCAGGATTTTGAAGTTCAATCCTGAAAGCATCAGTTCGAGAAGTCGGAAATTGGAATCTTCGTCTTCGGCGATTAACAGTGATTTAGATTTGCGTAAACCTACCGGATTCGATGTTGTACTTATTTTATCGGTTAATTCTTTTGGTTCAGTTCTGTGATAAGGGATTGAAAAATAAAATATTGAACCCTTACCCAAGGCTGATTTCAACCAAACCTTTCCGCCAAGGAGTTCTATATAAGCTTTTGAAATGGACAGCCCTAATCCGGAACCGCCATATTTTCGCGAAGTTGTATCTTCAACCTGCCGGAACCGTTTAAAAATTTCTTCTTGCATTTTTTTAGCGATACCAATTCCCGAATCTTCAACAAAAAATTCAAGTTCTTCTGATTTATCGTTCGATTTCAACCGATATCCGAATTTGACAAAACCCTCTTTTGTGAATTTCAGTGCATTAAAGACAAGATTATTTAAGATTTGAATTAATTTAGTTTCATCGGTTACTAACAATGCTTCATCATCGGGTAGGATTGTTGAAAAACTTAAATCTATTTTTTTCTCTGATGCAACTGGTGAACATTGTTTGAAAACCTGTTCGCATAAAGTATTGATATTAATTTCATTTTTTCTGATCTTTTCCTGACCGGCTTCAATGGTTGCAATGCTTACAATATCGGTAATGATCGAAAGTAATTGGTTGCTGCTCTGGATGATTATTTCAGTAAATTGTTTTCTTTCGTCAGGCAACATTTCAGGGTCGTTTATTAAGCCCGAAAAACCAACAATTGCATTCATTGGCGTGCGTATTTCGTGAGTGATATTGTGAAGGAAAGCAGTTTTAAGACGATCGCTTTCTTCGGCTTTTTCTTTTGCTTTAATAAGTTCAGTCTCAACATGTTTACGCACGGTGATATCAACCAATCCTCCATAAATTATTTGATTACCTGTTTGTCCGGCTTCGATGACACATTCGGCAAAAGATTCGATCCATACGATTTTACCATTTTTGTGCTTCATGCGTAACTCACAACTACTTGAATTACCTGGGACGAGGTTCGAAATATTCGTTGTAAAAATGTCGAAATCTTCATCTATGATCAACTGCCCCCAGCAGCGTTTCGTGAGTAATTCATTGATTGAATATCCGGTGATCTGCTCAGCAGCGCCGGTCATCCAGTCAAGTTCAATTTCATTTCCTTTTTTGAGACAGGAATAAGAGATGTCGGAAATCGTTGAAGAAATGTGCCTGAATCTTTCCTCACTTTTTTTTAATTCTTCCTCAGCCAAACGGCGTATTTGTTTTTCATTCGTCTCGTCCAATGCACGTTTTATGGCGAAAGGAAGTCTTTCTAATTTATCTTTCAACACATAATCAATGGCGCCTTGTTTGAGTAGTTCGATGGCTGTTTCTTCACCGATAGTGCCTGAGACGCAGATAAATGGTACATCCGGACATATTACTTTGCAAAGTTGAAGCGATCCGAATGCATTAAAACCAGGTAATTTGAAATCGGATAATATGACATCATAGTCATTAGTCCGTAACAAGGTTTCATATTCTTTTTTCGATTCAACCCGGCTTATGCTTAGGTTATATCCCGACTTAAGTAATAGTTTACTGATAAGTTCGAAATCGAAAACATCATCTTCAAGCGACAAAACCTTCAAAGGACTGTCGATATTGATCATTTCATTCATCTGTTGATCCTCCTGACAAGGGTAGTTCGTTGATAATGCCCCAGAAAACCCCCAATTGTTTTACTGCTTCAAAAAAATCATTAAACCCGACCGGTTTCACTACATACGCATTTACCCCAAGTTCATAACATTTTTTTAGATCAGGTTCTTCACGTGAGGAAGTAAGCATCACCACGGGAACCATCTTTAGATTAGCGTCCTTTCTGATTACTTCCAACACACCAATACCATCTAAGCGCGGCATTTTAATGTCTAACAAAATTACTGCTGGCAGGAGGGGGCTGTTCATCTTAAATTTACCTTCGCAACGCAGGTATTCCAATGCCTCAATACCATCTCTGACAACAACAACCTGATTGGCCAGATTGTTCGCCGCCAGGGCGTTCAATGTTAGTTCAACATCATTGCGATTGTCTTCTACAAGTAATATTGTTCTTAAATGGTTCATTGGTTATCGTTTATTTTAGGTAAAGTGAAATAAAATGTTGCCCCTTTTTCTAAAGCTGCATCGGCCCAAACGCGACCGCCATGGCGTGAAATGATTCGTTGTACGTTTGCAAGTCCGATGCCTGTTCCTTCAAATTCGTCTGATGCATGCAATCGTTGAAATACGCCGAATAATTTTTGTGCATACTGCATGTCAAAACCAACTCCGTTATCGCGTATGCTGAAAATAAATTCGTCCTTATCTTCTTTCCATTCAATATCAATGACCGCTGTTTCACGCGTACGGGAGTATTTAATTGCATTGTTGATAAGGTTTATCCATGCAATACGCAATAAGTTATAATCACCAAAAACATCTGGAAAGGTAGTTATATTCCAAACGATTTTTCTGTTTTCGGTTAGATTTTTTAACTGCGACATTGCTTCTTCAATTACCATTTGCATATTAAACGTTGTTTTTCGTATCTCGGCACGGCCCGTTCTCGAAAAACTTAAAAGGTCATCGATCAGGACACCCATTTTTCGTGCTGAATCGTTGATCACCTCTAAATAGTGTTGTGCTTTTTCGGGCAGCTTATCGTGAAAATCATTTACCAGGATATCGGCAAATCCACTTATATGCCTCAATGGCGCGCGTAAATCATGCGAAACGGAATAGGAGAAAGACTCCAGTTCGTTATTGGCCGATTCCAGCTCACGGGTGCGTTGCAACACGCGCTGTTCAAGCGTTTCATTTAGTTTTATTATTTCGTTTTCAGCCAGCTTTCGTTCCGTGAGATCGAGTCCATAACTATAGTTTTTGTCGCCAAGCGTAATAAAACCCCATAATATGTTTTTATTGGTTCCATCTTTACAACGTACAATAACTTCCATTGGTTCAATAAGGGACCTGGATTCAATGGCTTGTTTTACTTTTGTATTCCAGACTTCAGATATTTCTTTTCTATATTTTTCATCAGGATATACCAACGGCCACCAGGCTGCTACATCAGGTATATCTTCAATGGTATAACCAAAAAGATTAATCATAGTTGGATTAATGTATTGCGTTTTCTGTTCAAAACCTGTGGACAGATGGATGGCGAGTGGAATTGTTTCGATCATATTCCTGAATTTCTTTTCGCTTTGAATAAGCGCTTCCTCAATACGCTTCCTTTCATTAATTTCTAACTGCAACAATTTATTCGCCTGAACTAACTCAGCGGTTCGTTCGATTACCCGGTGTTCCACCTCATCATAGGCTTTCTGAAGTTCCCGCTGCGTGTAAATGAGTTTGTCTTTTTCTTCAAGGAGCTCATCATTCACCATTTTCAACTGGGCCGGACTTGGGATTGACAACAACTTTGGAAGAGAAGGCCAGACTACAATAGCCGTTGCCAATGATATTAGTGCACATATTGCATCCACAGTAGCCTGCCACCAATCCACCGGCCACCATAAACCGATAATATGCACGATATGCGTTGTGCCACAGGCAAGTATGAAAAGTCCGAAAAGGAATACGATCCAGGTAAAGGGTAAATCTTTGCGTTTTCGGACAAAGACGATCAGAAAAAATGGAATGGATGCGTATGAAATAGCGATGATCGCATTCGATAGCGCCATAACCATCATGAGCAAGGGAGTCATTGTACCGGTATCGGTTCCTTCTATTTCCATGGTTCCGGGCATGATCAGCATGGGTACGATGATCAATATTGCCAATGAAACTGCTGGCAAAATGATATGCGGAAGCAGGTTGAGGGTCTGTCGTGCTATTGATTTCTTTGCAATCAGGGTTTTTACCTTAAACGCCCTTAACCGAAGACTGTTTGTTACCACAAAAATGGAGCTGAAAGCCATTGCCCCTGATGCAATCATCGGACTTAACAGGCCATACGCTGCCATAGGGATTAAACCAACATTATAAAATAAAGCCCAGATCAGGTTTTGAACAATAGTCTGTGAAGTACCACGCGACAAAGAGATGGCACGGCCAACGCCTGCCAGATCGCCACTTATGAGGGTGATTCCCGCCGCTGCCATGGCAATGTCGGTTCCCGTGCCAATGGCAATCCCAACATCGGCTTGTGCCAATGCCGGGGCATCATTTATGCCATCGCCAACCATAGCCACAACAGGATGCGCAAAGTTGCCTAAACTACCTGAGGTCTGTAATTTCTTTATCTCTTCGGCTTTTTCACCAGGTAAAACTTCTGCAATAACACGGCTGATACCAACCTGATGGGCTATTGCATGGGCTGTCGATAGATTGTCACCGGTAATCATAATGATATCGAGGCCTAATCGCTGTAAGTCGGCAATGGCTTCCTTAGCACCTGTTTTCACCGTGTCGGCAACGGCAATTAATCCAACCGGTATGGCAGGCATTTTCTGTTGCGATTGTGTGATTGCAACTACCATCACAGTTTTCCCCTGAGTTTGCAAGTTGATAATCGTCTGGTCGAATGCTTCAGAATTGATTCCTTCATTCATTATCATCCTGGGATTGCCGATGATAATCATCTGACCATTCACCCGGGCGCGAATACCAAAACCTCCATAAGAACGGAACTGATCAGGTTGGGTAAGTGTTAAGCCTTTGTCAATTGCTGCTTTCACGATCGCATGACCGAGTGGATGTTCCGATCCGTGTTCAGCGCTGGCGGCTAATTGAAGAATCTCATCTTTGGTTTTATCACCCAATTCAACGATATCGGTTACCTCTGGTATCCCACGGGTGATTGTTCCGGTTTTATCGAAAACAACAACATTTACCCGACCGGCAAGTTCAAGGGTTTCACTGTTTTTGAACAGTATTCCATTTTCGGCGCCTTTCGATGTTCCTACCATCACGGCTGTAGGTGTGGCTAATCCAATAGCGCACGGACAAGCAATAACGAGCACTGCTATCGCATTGATCATTGCGCCGGTCCAATCTATCTGGGCCACGAACAGCCATCCAAAGAAAGTGAATAAGGCAATGCCGATGATAATCGGAACGAAATATTTTCCTATTTCATCGGTGAGTTTCTGTATTGGAGCCTTACTTCCCTGAGCCTCCTGCACCAATTTTACAATGCGGGCAAGGGTTGTGTTTTTGCCAATTTTCGTCGCTTCAAATTTTATAAATCCTTCCCGGTTTATCGTTGCACCAATTACCTCATTACCAATGCCCTTGCTCACCGGCATCGACTCACCGGTGATCATCGATTCCTCAAAAGCTGAATGTCCTTCAATTATAATTCCGTCAACCGGCACTTTACCTCCGGGGCGAATCAACACGATATCACCAACCAAAACCTGTTCGATGCTTATTTCCATCTCTAATCCGTTTCGCACAACAAAAGCGGTTTTGGCTTGCAATTGCATCAATGCTTTCAACGCTTCCGAGGTTTTTCCCTTAGCCCGCGATTCAAGATATTTTCCAAGCCTGATGAGTGTTATGATGGCAGCCCCGGTTTCGTAGTAAACATGGGGGCTATGGATGATATTCAGGGTGACAAACAAACTTGAAAAATATGCTGCGGATGAACCCAGCATAATCAACACATCCATATTGGCGCTGCCAAACCGGAGACTTTTATAGGCGCCGGTATAAAACTGCCATCCAACAATAAATTGTACGATGGTTGCTGCAAAAAGCATGGCAAACTGATCGTTTTCAAATCCGGCAAGTTTAAAATCACGCAACATACTGAAAATAACCAATGGTATGGTGAAGCATAAGCCAATGGTGAGAAGTTTTTTTTGCTTTTTAAGTTCATTGGCACGAACCGTCGATTCAACATCTTCAATAGTTGTTTCTGCAGTTGTCGCTATAATGTTGATACCCGCATTGCGGATGATACTGCTTATTTCGCTGATACTTGTAATGCCCGGTATGTATTCCAAAAAAACGCGATTGTTACCGTAAGCTACACTGACCGAGAGTATTCCGTTATGTTTGATTAGTAATTTTTCGAGCATGGAAGCATCGGAGGGGTCGTGCAGATCGGTGAGTGGTATTTCTATTTTGCCGGTTGCAACACCACAACCAATCTTTCTGACACAGGCAATAATATCGTTTTCATCTAAAATAGCCGGGTCAAATTCAATATGAAGCTTTTCACTTGCAAAATCAACGCTTGTTTTGGATACACCTTCAAGTTTTTGCACATTGTTACCAATCGTATTTGCGCAATTGGTGCAGGTTAAACCGGTAACTGGCAATATGGTACTCTTTATATATTTCATTTTTATTTCTCAATACAGGATTTGATTGGTGCAAAAAAAATCTAATGTAATTGTATGTTAGAAAGTTACACTGAATTTTTAACAAAATCATTATTGGTTAATTTCATTGGAAAAGGAATAAATGTTAGTAATTTCGAAACTAAAAATACAAAGTGTTAACGATAAATAGCAAATTATTTTTTATGACTGTCCACTCGCGTACCTGGTATTAAATTACTCTGCGGTTCATTACGTCTTCTTTGCATAACTCTACCGGTAAAAAAAATAACCGCAGAGGAGAACCGTAAAGAAGGCGCAAAGAGCCGCTGAGAAAAGCAAGTGAAAAGCACACAATGAATAGTATTAAATACGCTGCGGCCCTCTGCGTTAAACTCCGCGTTGCTCTGCGGTTAATTTTTTAACACAGAGAATCGCTTAAAAGGCGCAGAGCGATGCAGTGAGCTTGCCTAACTAAGCCGTATGAATCCTTTTGTTTCATTAATTACGTGTAACATTAATTTTTGAATTTCGCCTGACTAACACGAATAATAGCCAGATCATAGGTTAATCTGACTCTTACAGAAAAGAATTATGCAATCGGTTTTCCTGATATTGAAAATTATAAACCGTCCATAGTAAGGTATTCGTTCAATTTTGAAAGTAATGCTGCCCTTTTGAAAGGTTTACCTAAATGATTATTACAGCCACATTCCATTGCATTTTTTTTATCACTTCGGTACTATAGGCTGTCAAAGCAATGATGGGTAATTCCTTATTAAAAACTCTGATCAGTTTGGTAGCCTCGTAACCATCCATTACCGGCATTTTTACATCCATCAATATCAGATCAATCGCTG
>JABFQW010000142.1 GCA_013141455.1 Bacteroidales bacterium | reverse complement strand
TATATATACATTTATATAAATGATATTTTACCAGACACAGAAAATCAGTTAACAGATTAAACAGATCAGCAATTTCTTTGACGAAGTGCCTCGAAAACCACGATGGCTGATGAAACGGAAACATTCAATGAATCGGCGATACCACGCATGCTTATAAGAATATTTTGATTGGCGTTTTTAACCCATGGAATTGTTAAACCGGTCGATTCGGCGCCCATCACAATGGCCGTTGGTTTGGTGTAATCGATTGTTCTGTAATCGACTGAGGCTTCAAGATAGGTGCAAAAAATTGAAATGTCGTGCTCATGCAGCCATTCGATCGCCTTTTCGGTTGTGGTTGTCGTTATTTGAACCGAAAAAATGCAGCCTAAACTTGCACGTATCGTATTGGGATTATACAAATCGGTCAGTGAATTACAAAGTATCACGGCATCAACACCAGCGGCATCGGCAGTACGCAGGACGGCGCCAAGGTTACCAGGTTTTTCAACTGCTTCAAGTACAATCACAAGGGGATTCTTCGAAAGTTTCAATTCCGGTAAGCTGGTATTTTTTGAACTGAAAACAGCAATTAATCCGTCAGAGCCTTCGCGGTAAGCCACTTTCTCAAAAACATCTTTCGTTACAGTTTGCAATCCATTAAATGATGGCAGGCTCCCGAAAATAGCATCCAATTGGCCCGCATTGGTCAACCCTTCGTATTGATACAATTCCATTACCTGGAAACCGGACCTGATGGCACGGTGTATTTCTCTGAAACCTTCAACTACAAAAAGTCCTTGCGATATTCTTTCGGAGGCTTTCTGAAGTTTGATGATGTTTTTTATTTTTGGATTTGATTTACTTGTAATCATGCTGCACGAATTATGATTTTTTATTTGCTTATAAATCAATTATTTGTTCAAAATAATGAATTCCTCTTTCACGAAGTCGGTCGAGTATAAAATGAACGCTTTTTTTATCTTTCCCAACAAATTCAGGAACATTGATGCCTGTTGTATGATAGATGCCGGCATCGAGCAAACGTAAAGCTGCGGTCGCCGAATACCCGGTTGTGCGTGCCATGGAATGAATACCTGTTGCTTTGTCGAAGGTGTCGTACAGATTATAGGTGAAACGTTTTTTTTTCGAAGCCGCATCGATCCCTTCAACAATGATGCGCATCACGGTAAAATCTTCTTCATTTTCGCCAAGTTTCCATGAAGGGAAAAGCATTTTCTTTGTGAATTCCAGAGGAATTACCTGGGTATTTTGAATCAGAACTGGTTCTGTATCGAAGAAACCACTTTTTTTCAAGATATTAATTTTATTGATATGCCCCTGGAAACGTAAGGTCTTTTCGGCCATATAGTTGGCTTTTATTGTAAAAATAAGCGATCGAAGGCCATCACTGTTGAAAGCTTCAAGGGTTCCAATATTCTCAAAATCAATCAATTCAGCTTCTGATAGTGCTTCTTTTGATACGATTTTCCCGTTTTCGATCAATCGGGCCGGGCGGGTGTATTCTTCAATCACATCCGATGGCGAAAAAACAGCCTTGTATTCCCACGGTTGGGTGCGAACTTTCGGTAATCCGCCAACATATATCAAAATTTTATCAACCGACATGAGGCTGGAGGCAGCATATCCGCTCAACAAATGGCTCATTCCAGGGGCAACGCCCATATCGCAAATGGCACATACGCCGTTTTGTTTGGCTAATTCGTCCAGATCAAAAGGATTTTCGGCATAAAAAGCGATGTCAACTACATTTTTTCCTGATTCGATGACCGATCGCAACGAACTGAATCCAATTGATCCGGGTAAGGCATTGATAACCAAATCATAATTACGTACTATCTCTTTCACTTTTGCAGGATTGGATAAATCGCACGGATGGGTTTTTGCCTTTGTATTGTTGAACTTTGCGAGGGCTGTTTCGGAAAAGTCGGCAATACCAACTTCGTATTCATCATCGACTAACAAATCGAGAGCCATTGGCCGGCCAACCAATCCTGCTCCGAGAATGATTACACTTTTTTTCGACATAAAATACAGTATTTGAATCGTTTAACTAAATTAAACCTTTATTGGTTTCGCGTTATATTCGGATAAAATTACACCAATAATAACGATTAATATGCCGCTTAATTTTTGAAGACTTATTATCTCTTTTAAAAGAAAATAACTGAAAATAGCGGTGAAAACAGGAATCAAATTGGCATACAGGCTTGAACGGGCAATCCCAAATTTCTTTACCGACGCGGTGTAGAAGACGTAAGCGAGCGAGCTTGCAAAAATTCCCAACAGCAACAAATTGGTAATTAATACTGCATCGGGTGGTAACAGCATTGTGTCATCACCCCTGAAAAAAATCACCAATGGAAGAAAATACAAAATACCGGTAATATTTTGGGTGCTGATTATCATCACCGGATTATAGTGATAGGTTAGTTTTTTGAGCAGGATTCCATGACCAACAGCGGCGATAACCGCACCAAAAAGTAAAAGGATTCCCGGCCATGAAACAGCCTGTTCGTTGATCGATTTGTCGAAGACGATGATGAGTACACCAACAATTGACACAACTAAGCCGAATAGATTCAATAATTTTAATTTCTCTTTTAAAAGCAAATATGCGACCATCGGGGTGAAAACGGGGATTGTTGCAATAATTACAGCGCTTAATGTTGGTGTAACAAGTTGAAGTCCAAGGCTTTCACAAATGAAATATAAAAATGGATTGAAAAGTGAGGACAATAAAAAAAGAGGTAGATGTACCTTTTTAATAGGTTGCCATTTACGTGTAATTGTGAGAATCAGCAATAAGGTAATGGCCGAAATAATTAAGCGTATGAAAACCGTGACTATTGGATCGAGATAGGTAAATACCACCTTTGACCAAATATACGACATGCCCCAGAAAATCATGGAAAGCAGCGCTAACACATGAATGGAGGCATTGTTTGTTTTCAAAATTCAGTAATTAGTAAATATGAAAGGCGATGGTAAACCAACTATTTGATGAAAAAAACGCAATCAGGTAAGTTAAGATCTTCCGTCTTCCTTTAGCAGATTCGTATAGTGTTTTAAACTTCTTAACAGCAAGGCAATCAGAGCCGCCAGAATAAAAATGGCAGTCGATAACCTGGATAGATTGTAAATACCGTGATAGGCATAATACCTTATCTGATCAACGAAAACAAAACCAAGCACCGTAGCTAAGGCTCCTGAATATTCGCGGCGGAGCACACTTTTGACGCTAAACGGTATTTCACTTTTCTTAAACTTTTTAAGTGAAGGTATAAAGGCAGGTGTTTTCAACGACCAATCCAAATAAGCGTCCCCGAATTTCTTCTCTAAAAACCTTTCTTCGGCAAACATGATCCGTTCGTAATACAACCAGAATGCAAGTGAAATAATCAAAACAAAACTGAAGTTGAACGTGAAAAGTACGATTCCGATCCACATGAAGTAGTTACCGACGTACAATGGATGCCTTAATACCGAATAGATACCTGTTGAATTGAGCGATTCGGCAACCTGGCCTTCCTTCGTATTTCGTCCTGAAGTGCCTTTTGGTGTTGTGCCGATTGCATAGGACCTGATGGCAAATCCAAAGAGACTCAATAAAACAGCAATCAATGTCAGGATTATTTCATGTTCATCGGATAAATAATCGGTATTTGAAAAATAAACGACCGGAATGGCCGATACAAACAGGAGTACCGGCAATTCTCCGCGATGTTTAAACAGCCAGTTTCCACTTTTCTCAAAAGAATGAATCAATGCCATAATAAGTATTTTTTGAGGTGCAAATGTAGTCAAAATACGGCTTGTACAAATAGTTCAGATTCGTCAGAAACATATAGTCCGTAAGTAGTTGAATGATTTTGACTAAATATATTTTTTTTGCTCAAATGATTACAATCCGAACAGATTCAACTACAACTCACCTGCCGGTCAGGTAAACTTTTATTGATCCTACAACTATTTTTGCTTCAATCAGAACCGGAACCTTGAATTGATCATCGGTTACCCAGACTGTAATTTTTTCTCCGCTTCTGAACATGGTTCCCTTGTCGATGATAGCTGAAAATTTAATGCATTTAACAGATTCATTATCATTAATTTGTATTGTTTCGTTTCCCCTGAAAACAATTGGCATAGTGAATAATCTTCCATCATGAATCAGTTTGAGCGGAATTGTATCGCCAACCCACGATTTCGAAAAATCCATAGCTCGTGTAACGTAAGTGGCCGTAAGAATATCGAAGGTGCATTCAGAAATCGGGAGGCTGAGGGTTTTAAAGTCGCGGTTAAAGTCATTCAGATTGGCATGAACGATATTTCTTTCAAAGTCGAAATGGTACCGGTCCTTGTTATAAACACTTCCTTCGAGGGTAGTTCTTTCAAAATCAATGGGTTCGAGGCTACCTACTTTTGAATAAACCTGAAAAGTATCGCGAACCTTGTAAATCCATTCCCATTTTTTTTCGGAAATCCCGGTACTCAGGAAATGATAAACATCCTTCCCTTTATACGTTACCCGGTCAGCTTTAAAATCGACATTTCCCGCATCAATCCAAATGAATCCGAAATTGTACGAAACTTTATATTTAAGGTACTCATGGTTGCCAAAGTCTGCTTTCGGGTAATCACATCCCAATTTCTCCTGTGCTACCAATCCTTTCGAACAAAAAACAACAATCAGCAAAAATAGGAATCGAAGCATAAATGGCGTAAATCAGTTGCCAAAACTACGCAATTGCGGGCGGCTTCCACGGTTTTTATAAACTGACTAATGAAAAAAATGCGTAAATTACAGGTAATCAATATATTGGACGGGGATAAATTTGGTAAAAAAAAATTACTTTTTATTGTAAAATCAGTGTACTTTTTAGAGTATTATTGCAGACTTTTACATGAAGTGAGTAAAATGTATAAATAACATTATATCAATCAATTATATTTAATATTTCATTGAAAATGAAAGATTTTTTAAAGGAAGGTTTGCCTGATAAACCGGGAGACATCCTTGAAGCTGAAGAACCTCCAAGTAGCACCGCACATACTTGTATCAATTTATCTGATGACGTGACTCAGATTGATGAACCGGCAGAATTTTTAATTTCTGAAAAGGTACAATTATTTATTGATAAGCATTTCCCCCGGCTTAACCCGCTTACCTGGAATAGCTGGCAATGGCAGATCAGTCATAGTTATACCCAAATGAAGCAATTGAAC